>JBPBQZ010000001.1:0-101856 GCA_050955105.1 Janthinobacterium lividum
ACCCCGGAGATGGCTGGCCGCTCTTGCACCTGGATCACGACGATATTGCCTTCGGCGCTGACCCGCACGTCGTTGAAGAAGCCGGTGGCATACAGCGCACGCAGCACCTCCGAGCCCTTGTCGTCGGTAAAGGTATCGCCCTTCTTCAGCGGCACATAGGCGAATACGGTGCCCGGCTCGACCCGCTGCAGACCTTCCAGGCGAATGTCTTGCACCGTAAAGGGCTGTACTGCGAAGGCCATCAAACTATGCGTGGCGAGAACCGCCGACGCTGCAATGACTGCGGCCTTCGGCACGAGGTGAGCAGGCTTGGACAAATGCATCCCCAATAACTTGAATCCAATGTGGCGCCGGACTGCCGCACAGGCAATCCGCAACAGCGCAAACGCCGCACTTTCGAATGAGCGACTACGAAGCTCCGGTTTCAGCCGGATACAAATAGAACCATCGGAACCACCGGAAGCAGCCAGGCGGCGGGGGCGCTGGGCCGCCGCACTGCTTCAGGAGGTAATCAAACGCGTCAGATCGTTGAACAGCGCAACCGCCGACAACGCCAGAATACAGGCCAGCCCGGCACGCTGAAGAATTGCCTGCCAGCGCTCGGAGACCGGCCGGCCGGTCGCAGCTTCGACCGCATAATATAACAAATGCCCCCCGTCCAACACGGGAATTGGCAACAGGTTGAGCACGCCGAGGCTGATACTCACCAGTGCCAGAAAAGAGATGAAAGGCGCGAGCCCCATGCGCGCGCTGCGCCCCGCGTAATCGGCGATCGTGACCGGACCGCTCAGATTGCGCAGCGAGGCCTGGCCATCGAGCATGCGACCGAACATGCGCAGCGAAAATATCGAGATGTCCCAGGTGCGGCGTGCCCCCAGCTGCAAGGCTTCGAGCGGCCCATAGCGCACCTCGACCGACGGCAGATGCATGCCGAGCGCCGCGCCGATGCGCCCGCTCAAATGACCGGCCTGCGGGTCGCCCAGGGTGACGGGCGTCATCGCCAGCGTCAGCGGCTGGCCATCGCGCAGCAGGCCCAGGCGCAACAATTTGCCCGGGTGCGTACGCACCAGCGCCACCAGCGCACTGGCGTCGCCGACCACGCGGCCGTCGACTGTTTTGATGACATCGCCGGTTTTGAGGCCGGACGCGGCCGCGGGACTGCCGGCCTCGACCGCCGCGATGTAAATCTGGCCGCCACCGGTCTGCAGACCCAGCGTGTCCATGAAATCCTGATCGGGGGCGCCCGGGTCAGCGCCGGCAAGATGCAGAGGATGATCGACGCGACGGTTACCGGCGGCGGCGATCAACACCACGTCGCGCTGATCGAACGCGGCGTCGAGCAGCTTGAAGCGCAAGTCGGGCCATGACCGTACCGGTGTGACGGTGTCGTCGGCATTACTGTCGGCCATCCGCACGGCGACGATGCTTTCCCCTCCTACCAGGCCGGCGCGCGCCGCCGCCGAACCCGCGGCAGGTGGCGCGATAACGGCCATCGGCTCGGTCACGCCGGCCGCGTAAATTCCGGAAAGCAACAAGATCGCCAGCAGGAAGTTGGCGATCGGACCGGCTGCCACGATGGCGAAGCGGCGGCCAACCGATTTGCGATTGAACGCATGCGGCAACTCTTCGGCCGACAACGGTGTTTCGCTTTCGCGCTCGTCGAGCATCTTTACGTAGCCGCCGAGCGGCAGCCAGCCGACACGCCATTCGGTACCGTTGGCGGCGCGCCGGGAAAATAGCGGACGCCCGAAACCGATGGAAAAACGCAAGACTTTCACGCCCGCCAGGCGCGCCACCGAGTAGTGGCCAAACTCATGGACCACCACCAGAATACCGAGCGCCACCACAAAGCCCAGGACTGCGAACAGTACGTTCATGAGCGTGCTCCGCGTCCGCCGCGTCGATCGATTTCCGCGGCGGCGGTGCGACGCGCGGCGGCATCGCTCTCGAACACTGCGTCCAGCGACGTCGCACGCGTGGCCGGAATCGCGTCAAGCGTGTGCGCCACCACCGTGGCGATGTCGGCAAAGCCCAGGCGATGCGCGAGGAATGCCTCGACCGCCACTTCGTTCGCCGCATTCAGCAAGGTGCTGGCAGTGCCGCCCTCGCGCAACGCGTCGAAGGCGAACTGCAGACAGGGAAAGCGCGCCGGATTCGGCGCTTCGAAGGTAAGGCGGCCGATTGCCGCCAGGTCCAACTGTGCGACGCCGGAAGCGATACGGTCGGGATACGCCAGCGCATGCGCGATCGGCGTGCGCATATCGGGGTTGCCGAGTTGCGCGAGTACCGAGCCATCGGCATACGACACCATCGAATGGATCACGCTTTGCGGATGAATCAGCACTTCGATGCTATCGGGCGCCAGGCCGAACAGCCAATGCGCCTCGATCACTTCGAGACCCTTGTTCATCATCGTCGCTGAATCGACCGAGATCTTGCGGCCCATTTCCCAGTTCGGGTGAGCGCATGCCTCGTCGGGGGTAACGTTCACCAGCGTCGCTGGGTCACGTTCACGGAACGGGCCGCCGGAGGCCGTCAGCACCAGCCGCACCACGCCGCCGTGCGGACTGCCGGCGTCGCCTCCGGCGGTTTCGCGATGCTTGAGCGGCAGGCATTGATAAATGGCGTTGTGCTCACTGTCCACCGGTAGCAACAGCGCATTGTGTTCGCGCACCGCTTCGATGAACAACGCGCCGGACATCACCAATGCCTCTTTGTTGGCCAGCAAGATGCGCTTGCCGGCGCGCGCGGCCGCCAAGGCCGAAGGCAGGCCAGCGGCGCCGACGATGGCCGCCACCACGGTATCGCAGCGCGCCGCGCGGGCAATTTCCACCAGCGCGTCGGGGCCATGCGCCACCTCGGTCGATAAGCCGTCGGCTCGCAATTGCGCGGCCAGCGCGGCGGCCGCCTCGGCATTGCCGATGACGGCGACTTCGGGGCGCACCCGTAAGCACTGCGCGGCAAGCTTGCGCCAGTTGCGGTGCGCGCTCAGCGCATAAACAGCAAAACGATCAGGGTGCCGTTCGACCACGTCGAGAGTGCTCTCGCCGATCGAACCGGTCGAGCCAAGCAAGGTCAAGCGCTGGAGCATCAGCCCCTCCCGACGAAAAACAGCAAGGCAATCGGCAATACCGGCAGCAAGGCATCGACACGGTCGAGCACGCCACCGTGGCCCGGCAGCAGATTGCTCGAATCCTTCACGCCCGCCTGGCGCTTCAGCAACGATTCGAACAAGTCACCGGAGATACTGAAGGCCACCAGCAGCGTGATCCAGACGATCGCGCGCACGATGCCGACGCGTTCGTCCAGCGCGCTGAAGATGGTGGCGGCCGGCAGATAGCCATAGCGATGCGCGGCAATCGCCAGCAACGCCACCAATAGCGTCAGCAGCCAGCCTCCACAAGCGCCTTCCCAGGTTTTGCCGGGACTGATCGACGGCGCCAGCTTGTGGCGCCCGAAGCGGCGACCCGAGAAATAGGCACCGATGTCTGCGAGCCACACCACCAGCAATAATGAAACCACAAACCACACGCCGCTCAGGCGCGCGAAAACGAGTGCCTGCCAACAAGCGACAAAAACCAGGAGTCCGGCCAGCAACAGGAACACGCGCCAGGCGCCCGTGGCCAGCTGTGGGCGACGAATGAATGCAAACGGCACCGCCAGCAACCAGAACAGCGCCGACGCCATGAACAGCCCGTGGGCCCCCAATTGCAGCCGGACGGCGCCCGCGATCACCGCCATCGCGGCCAGCGCGGCATAAAGCAGGCTGCCCGTGGCGCCCAGTTTGAGCAGGCGGCCCCACTCCCATGCGGCCAGTACGATCACGAACGCGATCATTGCGCCGAACACACCGAGCGGCGCGAAAAAGGTAACAGGGAGCAGTACTGCGAGCAGCACGACCGCGGTCAGCACACGGGTCATCACGCAGCCGTATCAGAAATATGCCGCGCAGCGCGCCCGGCTGGGAGGTGCCAAACCGGGAATGTCAGCACGAGAGCGAATCGGCGCGCGGCGCCTGCGCCGCCAATTGGCCGCTGGTGCGTCCGAAGCGGCGTTCGCGCGTTTGATACGAAGCGATTGCCACGTCGAGGGCGGCCTCGTCGAACTCCGGCCAGAAATTGTCGGTGAAATAAAATTCGGTGTAAGCGAGTTGCCATAGGAGGAAGTTGCTGATGCGCTGCTCGCCGCCGGTGCGAATGAAGAGATCCGGCTCTGGAGCATACGCCATGGCAAGATGGCGCGCGAAATCCGCCTCGTCGATCGGCACCGCACAGCCTTCGGCCGCGGCCCGCTCGGCGATTTTTCGGGTGGCCTGCAGAATATCCCAGCGGCCGCCGTAGTTCGCGGCGATTGTCAGCGTCAAGCCACTGTTGCCGGCGGTCTTGTTCTCAGCGCGCGTTACCAGGTGCTGAATCTTCGGCTCAAACATGGACAAGTCGCCCACCACGCGCAGCCGGATGTCGTTGGCGTGCATGCGGCCCACTTCGCGCTCGAGCGCCGAAATGAAAAGCCGCATCAGGAACGACACTTCTTCGGCCGGTCGGCGCCAGTTTTCCGAACTGAAGGCAAACAGCGTCAGGTATTCGACGCCGCGCTTGGCGCACGCTTCGGCCATAGTTCGCACCGTTTCCACGCCGCGATTATGACCCGCGACGCGCGGTAGCCGGCGACGCGTCGCCCAACGCCCATTGCCGTCCATGATGATGGCAATGTGCCGCGGGGTGCGCGGAATTTCCGGCACGGTAACGGTGGAACTCGGATAGCTCATAGCGCCTTCTCGGTCAGTGACGGACGTTAAACCGTCATGAGCTCGCCTTCCTTGGTTTGCACGAGCCGATCGACTTCTGCAACGAAGCGATCGGTCAGCTTCTGCACTTCGTCCTGCGAACGACGTTCGTCGTCTTCGGATATTTCCTTGTCCTTCAGCAAACGCTTCAGTTGTTCGTTGGCGTCGCGCCGCAGGTTGCGCACCGCGATCTTCGCGGCTTCACCCTCGTTGCGCACCACTTTCGTCAGATCGCGGCGCCGCTCTTCGGTCAACGCCGGCATCGGCACGCGAATCAGATCGCCTTGCGACGCCGGGTTCAGGCCCAGGTCGGAATCGCGGATGGCCTTTTCGACCACCTGCACCATCTTCTTTTCCCAGGGCTGCACGCCGACCGTACGCGAATCGATCAGCGTCAGATTGGCCACCTGCGAGATGGGCACATTCGAGCCGTAGTAATCGACCTGCACATGATCCAGAAAACCCGTATGCGCGCGGCCCGTACGGATTTTCGATAATTCGGTTTTCAACGCTTCGATCGAACGCTGCATCTTCTGGTCGACCGCTTTCTTCACTTCCGCCACTGACATGAAAATCTCCTACCTTGCCTGCTTGTTCGCCAGCGCCACTTAGATATGCACCAGCGTGCCTTCGTCCTCACCATTGACGATACGCTTGAGCGCGCCGCGCTTGGTGATCGAGAAAACGCGAATCGGCAACTTCTGGTCGCGGCACAGCGCAAACGCCGTCGCGTCCATGACTTGCAGATTGCGGCCGATCGCTTCGTCGAAACTGATGCGGTCGTAGCGCTTGGCGGTAGGATCGGTCTTCGGGTCTGCCGAATAAACGCCATCGACCTTGGTTGCCTTGAGCACCACCTCGGCACCGATTTCCGCACCGCGCAACGCCGCTGCGGTGTCTGTCGTAAAAAACGGGTTGCCGGTACCGGCCGCGAAGATTACGACCTTGCCCTCCTCCAGCTGCCGGATCGCGCGCGGCCGGATATAGGGTTCGACCACCTGATCCATGCGCAGCGCCGACTGCGTGCGCGCGGCAATCCCGGCCTGGCGCATCGCGTCCTGCAGCGCCAATGCGTTCATCAGCGTGGCCAGCATGCCCATATAGTCGGCCGTTGCACGGTCCATACCCGCGGCGCCGCCCGCCACGCCACGAAAAATATTGCCGCCACCGATGACTACCGCCAGTTGCACGCCCAGACTGACGACTTCAGCGATGTCCGCCACCATTTGGCCGATGGTCGCGCGATTGATGCCGAATGCATCGTCGCCCATCAGCGCTTCACCAGATAACTTGAGGAGTACCCGCTTATACGGAGTTGGCATTTGAGGGTTCCGCGAGCCGACGAAAATCGGCAACGCTAGCACTTTAGAGAGGAACCGCCGCGCAGGCAAGCCAGACGCACTGGCATGCGCTTGCCTGCGCGGGCGGCGCTTACGCTTCGCGGCGCCGCAGCACCGGCCGGCCGCCCGAGCGACACGCGACACAGCTTGGCACTGCCGCCGCCGATCATCGGGCACCGCACCGTACATCATGCGCCGGCATCGATCTTCGCAGAAAAATAAGCGCGCGGGGAAATCCGCGCGCCGAGACGGCCCGCGCCGGCTTAACCCTGCTTGGACGCCGCGATCTGCGCAGCCACTTCCGCCGCGAAATCTTCCTGACGCTTTTCGATGCCTTCACCCATCACATACAGCGTGAATGCCGAAACCGATGCACCGGCGGCCTTCAACATTTGCTCGATGGTCTGCTTGTCGTTTTTCACAAACGGTTGATTCAGCAGCGACACTTCCTTGAGGAATTTCTGCACGCCGCCTTCGACCATCTTGGCGATGATCTCGGCCGGCTTACCCGATTCCGCGGCTTTCTGTTCGGCGATGCTGCGCTCTTTCGCCACCAATGCGGGGCTCACCTGGTCGACCGACAGCGATACCGGCTTCATCGCCGCAATATGCATCGCCACGTCTTTGCCGACTTGCTCGTCGCCGCCTTCGTACTCGACCAGCACGCCAATGCTGGTGCCGTGCACATAGAGGGCCACCTTTTTCGCCGACTCGTAGCGCACGAAACGACGCACCGTCAGGTTTTCGCCGATCTTGCCGACCAGCAGCGCGCGCGCCGCCTCGACCGTGGTGCTTTCGAGCGGCAATGCCAACAACGCCGGCACGTCGGCCGGCTTGTCGCTGGCGATCAGCTCGGCCACGGCGCGACCGAATGTCAGGAAGTCATGGTTCTTGGCAACGAAATCGGTTTCGCAGTTGAGTTCGACCAATACGCCCACGCCGCCGGCCACGTGGCCGACGATGATGCCTTCGGCGGTGAGGCGCGAAGCCGCCTTGCTCGCCCGGCTGCCCAATTTGATGCGCAACAGTTCCTCGGCGCGCTCCATATCGCCTTCGGCCTCAGTCAACGCCTTTTTGCACTCCATCATCGGTGCATCGGTCTTGGCACGGAGTTCTGCCACCATGCTCGGGGTAATCGCAGCCATATTTGTTCCTCACCGAAAAACGCCAACGCGCGTCTCGGCTTTCGTCAGTTGAAAAAAAAGGGCGGACGAATCCAGCCCCTTTACCGTCGGCGAATAAAGCTTAGGCTTCTTCGCTGACCTCTACGAATTCGTCACCCGATTCACCGCGCGCACCGGCGGCGACGTCGCTGATGGCATTTTTCCGGCCATCCAGGATGGCGTCGGCAACATACTTCGCATACAAGGCAACCGCCTTGCTCGAATCGTCATTGCCCGGAATCACGTAGTCGATGCCGTCCGGCGAGTGGTTGGTGTCGACGATACCAATGATCGGTACACCGCGCGCGCGCGCTTCCTTGACGGCATTGCTGTGATAACCGACGTCGACGATGAAGATCGCGTCGGGCATGCCCGGCAGGTCTTTCACGCCGCCGATCGACTTGTCGAGCTTGGCCATTTCACGTTCGAACAGCAGGCCTTCCTTCTTCGTCATGCGCTCGAGTTCACCGGCTTCAACCGCGGCTTCCATGTCCTTGAGCTTCTTGATCGAGGTTTTCAAGGTCTTGAAGTTGGTCAACATGCCGCCCAGCCAACGTTCGTTGACGAAAGGCATGCCGGCGCGCAGCGCTTCCTGACGAATGGTGTCGCGCGACTGGCGTTTCGTGCCGACGAACAGAATCGTGCCGCGATTGGCGGCAAGCTGGCTGGTGTAATTCAGGGCATTGGCGAACAGTCCCATCGTCTTGTCCAGATTGACGATGTGGATGCGATTGCGGTCGCCATAGATGTAGGGCGCCATCTTCGGGTTCCAGAAACGGGTCTGGTGGCCGAAATGGACGCCGGCTTCGAGCATGTCACGCATGCTGGGCAGAGTTGCCATGAGATTTCTCCGAGGGTTTGGGTCTGAAACCGGCTGCGACATCTGGCGCGGCGTGAGCCGGAAAACTCGGCCCTTGCCTGACGCGAGACACCCTTCGAGCGCCGGTCAGCGATTCCAGGCAGAGCGCGGCTACGCCATATGCATGGCAACGCTCAAAAACCTGGCCGGGAAGTATAGCACGGCAGCCGTTTCAGATCTGAACAAATCGCAGTCGGTGCCGCAGGCCTCGCGGCTCGGTCAAGCGGCGACATCCGCACCTGAGTCGGGAATAAACCCACCCTTAGATACTCTCGGCCGATATGCCGATATTAGGCCGAACGATCGTCCTAATAGCATGAGCACTCCTACCACGTTAATGGAGAGTTCGATGGAAATGATCGAAATTCCGCTGGACGACACCGCGGAAATCTACGGCGCCGGACGCATGGTGTGGGTCGATGGCCCCCCTGGCGCCTTGGGCATCTACAGGGATATCGACGACAACACCGGCTGGTCCTAACCGGCCTAGCTAAGCGCCCGCGACCGCGTTCCGGCTTCTTGCGGCGGCTCGCGGGCGTTTTATCCGCTTCTATCCGCTCTTATTCGCTTCTCTCACAGCCGCCCGACTGCATGTCTTTGCGATCCGATTTTCCGACCGGCAGGACGCCGCTCGTGCGGCAGACCGAACCCACTGAATGTGGGCTGGCCTGTCTGGCCATGGTGCTGCGTCATCACGACCATTACGCGTCGCTGATTCGCCTACGTACTTTGTTTCCCGTCGCGGCAGACGCCGGCATGTCTATGTTCGAACTGGCGCGATGCGCCCGCCAGTTCGGCTTTGCGCCGCGGGCACTGCAAGGCAGCGTCGAACAGCTGAAGACCGTGACGATGCCCGCCATCCTGCATTGGCACGGCCATCACTTCGTCGTGCTGGTACGCGCGTCGGCGCGGCGCATTCGCATCCACGATCCGGCACTCGGCACACTCGATTACACGCTCGACGAAGCCCGTAAGCTGTTTACCGGCTTCGTATTGGAGCTACACCTCTCGCCTACGTTCGCAAGACTATCGGCCGCAGCCGCCGGCAGGCCGCTCACACCACGCCAATTGGCCAGTACCGCGCCGACCGCGTCGCGTCTGCAATCGGCCAGCGGTGCTTTCGCCGCCATCGGCCTGTTGCTTGTTTTGATTGCACCCGCCTATGTGCAGCGCATAGTCGACGACGCCATCAAGCAAGGCAACGTCGACCACGTGCTCTTGCTGTGCATGCTGTTCGGCTTGCTTTATCTGTTCGATACGCTCGCCGGATTTTTGCGCGGATGGACAGAACTCGCGCTCAAGGCGCGGCATTTGTCGGCTATCTCACAACTGCTGCACAGCAAACTACTTGACCGTTCGCTCGCCACGCAGGCGAGCAGCCGGCCTGGGCACGCGCTATTGCTCGAAAAAGCCGCTGCGGCCGTTGCCAGGTTCCTGGCCGACGGCTTCACCGAAATGCTCGTCGGCGCGCTCTCGCTCGCGGTCGGTCTTGCTTTCATGGCCGCCTACAGCGTGAAATTGGCCAGCATAACGCTTGGCTCGCTGTTCCTGCTGATGGCACTGCGACTGTTTTTGCAGGGACGCTACCGCTTGGCATTCGACCGCGAACTGAGCGCGCAAACCAGCTTCGAAAGCACGGTGGTCGAAACTGAAACCGGTTTTCAGACCATCAAAGCCGGCGCCCTGGAAGCGGCGGCTGCGCAGCGCATCGGCCGCCATCAAAGTGATTACTTGAACCGTGCCTACCAACGCGGATTAATCACGCTGCAGTTGAGTAGCGGGAGCAACGTGGTGATCCAGCTGGAACGCGTCCTCGTCATCGGTATCGGCGCTAGCCTGGTCATCAAAGGCGAGATGCCCCTCGGCATGTTGTATGCATTTATTCAATACAAATTGCTCTTCGCCGCAGCAGCCGGGCGCATGCTGCAACGCTGGCTCGACTATGCGGCCTTGTCGGCGCCCGTTGAACGCATTCAGGCCTTGCTGGAGAGTCTCGGCGAATCCACGCACCTGGACAGGAGCGCGTCGCTTGGCCAGCGCGACGGCCGGCACGACGGGGTATCCGACGCCGCGGCGCACGCCTGGTCGGGCGAGCAAGTCTTCTCCCCTTCGGCGCCATCGCCCCGACCGATGCCGGCCTGGCGCGCACTGTGTGCCGAACGTCTGGGCTTCACGCCGCCGGGGCGGCATCGACCGTTATTCGATGGCATCGATCTTCAGCTCCAGGCGCACAGTGCCTGCCTGATTGTCGGCGGTAGCGGCTCGGGCAAGACTACGCTGCTGCGCCTACTTGGCGGCCTGGCGCCGCCAAGCACCGGCATCGTCACGGTCGACCGCGAACCGATCCAGCTCTTTTCGCCCGAGAGCGTGCGGCGCCGCATTCGCATGCTGCACGTCGACGAGAGCTTTTTTCGCGGCTCCATCGCCGAAAATCTCTGCGGCCTTACCGAGACCGTCGATCACGCCTTGTTGCAGCGAGCCTGTCAGCTTGCCTGTGTCGACCAGGTCATCGATGCGCTGCCTGATGGCTTCGATACCCTGATCAATCGCGCCACGTCGGTGCTCTCCGCCGGGCAACGGCAACGCCTTTCGCTGGCCCGCGCTTTGTACGCGCAGCCCGATTTGCTGCTGTGCGATGAAATCACGGCCAACCTGGATGACGCTACCGCGCGCCAAGTGATCGCCAATCTGTGCTCGCTTGGCATCGGGCTGGTGTTCGCCACACACGATCCACGGCTGTTCAGCAGCGAACTGCCGCGTTTTATTTTGAGCGCGGGCCAGCTGAAACGAGCGGCCGACACTCAAATGGGCGCGACGTGAATATCATCGAGTCGATCTTTTGGCAGATGGGTGCCGCGTCGAAACATCTGTCGAGGATGTCGGCGCGTCGCGAAACTCCGCCGGGCATGCGCACCTATACGGCAATGCAAGCGTTCCTGGCAGGCAGCGCCGATATCGATGCGGCGGTAATCGACGCGTATTGGCGCCACCATCAAGGCTGCGACCTGCACATCGCCACCTATACTCGACTCCTGTGCCGCACGAGCCGAGGAAGCGTGGCAGCCCGCGTGGCGCGCCATGTGCGCACGCACGACGCAGCGCTGTCGCTGAATCCGCGCCGGCCGCTGATTTTCACGCTTCACTGGGTCGATCTATTCTTTTGCGTGGCGGGACTCGCGCAGGCAGCTGGCATGCGCGGCGCCGAATTGCTGGTTGTGCGGCGGCCCAACGGGATGCGCTTTGACAGCGCTGCGCTGCTCGCACTGGCCAGGCGCTCGCACCTGCCGCTGCGCTTCGTCGCGCCCGGCGCCGCCGATACCTTGCAATGCATCGCCGCGCATCTCGACCGAGACTGGCCGGTGCTGGTGATGGTCGATTTGTGGGCAGTTTATGGCCCGACTCTGCCGGTGGCGACTGCGCCCGACGGCGCTCGCGTATTGAATTTGTGCATCAATCCGTTTTTGCTGGCGCGCCGCATGCGCGCGTCGATCTTCACCGCATCGGCGTTGGGCTCGGTCGCCGCCGGCGGTCTCGACATTCACATCAAACACCATTTGCTGGATAAACCGCCGATTGCCACGCTGATGACGGCTGTGGCAACCGAACTATTCGGCGCTGTAGGCCCGGGCCGCGGCTTGTGGCTGAGCTGGCTCGCTTATCCGTTTTTTTTGATCAGGTCGGAGGACTGACATGAGCCGCTCGGAAGCGCGCCGGGAAAAACGCCTGCGCGCGGCGCAAATGCAGCGCACGCTCGCCGCCAACGCCGCGGAATCGCCGCTCGGCCCGGCTTTCGGACTCGGCGCCGCGGCGGCACTGCTGAGCGCCCTGGCGATCTGCCTATTGGTATTTGCGACGTTTGCGCGCCACACGCAGATTCTTCCCAGCCGTGGCCTTTTCCTCAGCGCCGCGCGCATCGTGTCGGTGAAAGCGCCCGTTGCCGGCGTGATCGTGGCGACCCATGTGCGGCGCGGTGACCAAGTCGATGCCGGCGCGCCGCTATTCACCATCGCCCGCCATACTGGCATGCGGACGATCGATGCCGCGGCGCAACGCGTTACGGTGCGTGCTCCGGTGGCGGGCTGTGTGGCTGATCTTAGTCTGATTCGGGGCGGTCACGTACTGCCCGACCAACAAACCGTTATGACCTTGCAACGGCCCCGCACTATCGCACCGACGAACCCATCGGGCGACGCGATGCCCGCTTCCAGCGCGGCCGCCTCGACCGTGGCCCCATCGATGCCCGCCGCGCGCGTAGTTGCCTATGTTGGCGCGGCGGCGATGGGCGCGATCGCCACCGACCGTGGCGTACGTGTCTGGTTCGATGCCTACCCGCCCGAGTTATATGGCAGCTTCCAGGCGCGCGTGTTGAATATCTCGCACACTGCGATCGACATCCGGCATGCACCCCTGCGGCTTCCGGAAACAGGCAGTTATTATCAGATTACGCTTGCATTGACCGATCCCGTCACGGGGCCGGCACGTGAACTACTCGCGTTGCGTGACGGCATGAGCGTCACCGTCGATTTCATCGGCGAACAACGCACGGTGCTCGAATGGCTGCTGGCCCCGCTGCAGCGAATTCGCCAACGCTTATTGCACGCGGTGAACGCCTGAGTGCCTGGCCATTCGAACGAGGGCCCGATATCGCACCAGCGGGGCGGCTTGGTGCGATAATCGCGCTTTCCGGACCATCATGCTCCCCAGAGCCACATCACCATGGCTGTTTCGCTGAAGAACGATCACGACATCGCCAATATGCGGGTCGCCTGCCGGCTTGCGAGCGAAGTACTGGACTACATCGGTCCCTTCGTCAAACCCGGCGTCACCACCGGCGAGCTCGATCGGCTATGTCATCAGTACATGCTGGAACAACAGCATACGATACCGGCGCCGCTGAATTACCAGCCGCCCGGCTACCCCCCTTACCCGAAGGCCACCTGCATTTCCGTCAACGACGTGATCTGCCACGGCATTCCCGGCGACAAGACGCTGAAAACCGGCGATATCCTGAATATCGACATCACCGTCATCAAGGCCGGCTATTTCGGCGATACCAGCCGCATGTTCATTGTCGGCGAAGGCTCGATCCTGGCGCGCCGGCTGGTGCAGACCACCTTCGACTGCATGTGGCGCGGGATTGCGCAGGTGCGTCCCGGTGCGCGGCTGGGCGACGTCGGTCACGCAATTCAGCGGTACGCCGAAGAACAGGGCTACAGCGTGGTGCGCGAATATTGCGGCCACGGCATCGGGCAGGTATTCCACGAAGACCCGCAAGTGCTGCACTACGGCCGTCCCGGCAGCGGTCTGGAACTGAAACCCGGCATGATCTTCACGATCGAGCCGATGATCAACGCCGGTCGCCGGGATATCCGTACCATGCCGGATCAATGGACCGTGAAAACGCGTGATCGCAGCCTGTCCGCGCAATGGGAGCACACGGTACTGGTTACCGACAGCGGCTATGACGTGCTGACCGTGTCGGCCGGCACGCCGGCACCGCCCGCTGATATTGCGATCGCAGCCTGACCCGGCCCTGAGGCCTACGGCGCGCGCCCAGCGCGCCGGCCCCTGCCCTCGTCCACTCTCACCGGCACTCCCGTCACCCTATGAAAGCTGCCCTGGCATCGACGGTCGAAAGCGTCGGCGAAACGCGCCCATCCCTGGCGCTTGGCCAAGAGGACATCACCGCACTGCGCCGCCGCTACAAGGCTACCAAGCAAGTCCTGCTCGACCGCTTCACGGCGTCGGGCAAGGTGGACGCATTGATGCGCGCACTGTCGCGCAACGCCGACCAGGCGCTGATCGAAATATGGCGCGCCTGCGGGCTGCCCGACAGCTTGGCGCTGATGGCGGTGGGCGGCTATGGCCGCGGCGAACTGGCGCCGCATTCGGACATCGACATCCTGATCTTGCTGCCAGGCGAACCGGCGCCCGAGCTCGAAGCCGCGCTCGAGCGCTTTATCGGCCTGGCCTGGGACGTGGGCCTGGAGATCGGCAGCAGCGTGCGCACCGTGGAGCAGTGCATCGTCGAGGCGCTTAACGACGTCACCGTGCAAACCGCGCTGCTGGAAGCACGCGAGATTTTCGGCAGCACCGCCTTGTGCGAGGAATTCCAGGCGCGCTTCGCGCCGACGCTCGATCCGCTGGCATTCTTCCAGGCCAAACTGCTGGAAATGCGTCAGCGCTATGCGAAGTACCAGGACACGCCGTACAGCCTCGAACCGAACTGCAAGGAAAGTCCCGGCGGTTTGCGCGACCTGCAACTCATCCTCTGGATGACGCGCGCCGCGGGCTTCGGCAGCAGCTGGAGCGAACTCGAAGCCAAAGGGCTGATTACGGCGCACGAAGCCGCCGCCCTCCGTACCAATGAGCGTTTTCTGAAAGGGCTGCGCGCGGGGCTGCACATCGTCGCGGGCCGACGCCAGGACGTGCTGGCCTTCGATCTGCAGACGCCGCTGGCCGAACGCCTGGGTTATCACGCCAGTCCGACCAAACGCGCCAGTGAACAGCTGATGCGCCGCTACTACTGGTCGGCGAAGGCGGTCACGCAGTTGGCGACCATCCTGATCCAGAACGTCGAGGCGCGGCTCAGTCCCAGCACCAGCGGCATTTCACGCGTGCTGTCCGACCGTTTTGTCGAGAAGCAGGGGGTGATCGAGATCGTCGCCGACGATGTCTACACGCGCGAGCCTGCGGCGATTCTGGAAACATTCCTGCTGTACGAGAAAAACCGCGGCGTAAAGGGCCTGTCGGCACGCACACTGCGCGCGCTCTATAACGCGCGCAACGTGATGGACCGCGAATGGCGCAACGACCCACGCAACCGTCGCCAGTTTCTCGAAATATTGCAGCAGCCGGAAGGCATCACCCACGCGCTGCGTCTGATGAATCAGACCAGCGTGCTGGGTCGCTATCTATTGAATTTCCGGCGTATCGTCGGCCAGATGCAGCATGACCTGTATCACGTCTATACGGTCGACCAGCACATCCTCATGGTGCTGCGCAATCTGCGCCGCTTCGGGGTGGCCGAACATGCGCACGAATACCCGTTCTGCAGCCAGTTGGTCGCGAATTTCGAGCGGCCCTGGGTGCTGTACATCGCCGCGCTGTTCCACGACATTGCCAAGGGCCGCGGCGGCGATCACTCGGTGCTCGGCATGGTCGACGCGCGGCGCTTTTGCGTCGACCACGGCGTTGACCCCGCGGACACCGCGCTGGTGGTGTGGCTGGTCGAACAGCATCTGACCATGAGTCAGGTGGCGCAGAAACAGGACATCGCCGATCCGGCCGTGGTGCAACGCTTCGCGACGCTGGTCGGCGACGAACGCCACCTGTCGGCGCTTTACTTGCTGACGGTCGCGGACATTCGCGGCACCAGCCCAAAAGTATGGAATGCCTGGAAAGGCAGGCTGCTGGAAAACCTGTATGGCGTCACGCTGAATGTGCTGGGCGGCTCCCATCCCGACCCGCGCACCGAAGTGGGCGCCCGCAAAGAAGACGCGCTGGCGCGCCTGCGGCTCGACCTGGTGCCCGAAGGCGCGCATCAGGCGCTCTGGGACAAGCTCGACGTCAGCTATTTCCTGCGGCACGACGCTGCCGACATTGCCTGGCAGACACGCATGCTGTATGCGCGGGTCGACAGCGCGAAGCCGGTAGTACGCGCGCGGCCATCGCCGATCGGCGAGTCCTTGCAAGTCATGGTGTATACGCAGGATCGGCCCGACTTGTTCGCGAGCATCTGCGCCTATCTCGATCGTAGCGGGCTCTCAGTGCTGGATGCCTGGGTGCACACCACGCGGCACGGCTATGCGCTGGATAACTTCCTCGTCACGCAGTCCGACCCCGACGTCGCCTACCGTGATATCGCCAATCTGGTCGAACACGAACTGGCGGCGCAATTGGAATCGGCCGCGGCACTGCCCGAGCCGTCCAAAGGGCGCCTCTCGCGCCTGTCGCGTACCTTCCCCATCACACCGCGGGTCGATCTGCGCCCGGACGAGCGCGGCCAATACTATTTGCTGTCACTGTCGGCCAATGACCGGCCCGGACTGTTGTACTCGATCGCCCGCGTACTGGCTGCCCATCGAATCGGCCTGCACGCGGCGCGCATCAACACCCTCGGCGAACGCGTCGAGGACATTTTCTTAGTCGCGGGTGTCGGTCTTTCCGACAGCAAGGTGCAGTTGCAGCTCGAGACCGAACTGCTGCGAGCCATTGAAATATGAGTACTGAACGTAAAAAACTGACGGCGTCGCATACGCGCGCCACCACGCCGGGGCGTGCCCCGGTAAGGCGTGCGACGCCAGGCCAGAATCGCGTGAAACCTGCATCGGCGCCACGTGCGGCGCGGCCCGCCGCAGGCCAGCCGACTGCCGAGATTCCGCGTTCGCGCACGTCGTCCGCATCGTCTTCGCCCGCCCGGTCGTCTTCGACGCGGGCCACTGCGGAAGCGCGGCCACCACGCGCCGGTGCGCGGACGAACGACGCCCGCGGCGATGATGCGCGCGCAAGCGTGAGAAGCGGTCCGCGCAGCGGTACGCGAAATGACCCCCGCAGCGGTGGTGAAAGACGCCCAAGGCCGGAATTCGGCGGTGCTAGCGGCGCTGGCGACGCCAGCTCTTCAGGCAGCAACGCGTCGCCGCGGCGCGACAGCGATGCACGTGGGGCACGTAGCGTCACGCGCAATGCGCCGTCGAGAGGCTCGGCGCCGGCCGGCGCCAGGCCGCCCGGTCGCACCGACAACGATCGGCCGCCGCGCCGGGATACGCGATCCGATGCGCGATCCGATGCACGACCCGATGCGCGACCCGGGGCACGACCCGGTGTCCGATCCGACGCACGACCCGACGCACGACCCGATGCACGACCCAGTGTCCGATCCGACGCACGACCCGATGCACGACGTGACGCCCGCCCCGACGACCGTCGCGAGCGATCGGCACCGGGCGAGCGCCCCGCCAACAGTGGTCATTTTGCAAAGGCGCGCGAAGAGAGACCTGGCGGCTGGGCCGCCGCTGCGCGGCGCGATCACAATGTGGCAGCATCCGCGAACCGCATGGGCTTCGCCGGCCGCACGGGCGCTTCGAGCAACCCACCATCCACGGGCGCCAATTCACCCCGTCCGGCGGCGCCGCGCACGGCACCGCCACGCGGCGCGACATCCGCCGGCACTCGATCCGCACCGAAACGCTCGAACGACCCAAGCGCACCGATGCGCCGCCGCGACACGTCAAAAGATCGCTATCAAAACAGCGACTACGACAGTGCGCCAGCCGCGTCACTGGCGGTCGATAGCCAGACCGAAGGCGTACCGGCCGCAAGCCCTTCCAGCCATTCGCCGCGTTCCCGCCAGCCGGCCGCTGCGCCGGTCGCAGTCAACATCAACGAGGCCGACCACGAAGGCACGTTGCGCCTGTCGAAGCGCATGTCCGAACTGGGACTGTGCTCACGACGCGAAGCGGACGAATGGATCGAGCACGGCTGGGTCAGTGTCGACGGCGTTGTCATCGATACACTCGGCACGCGCATCCGACCAGACCAGACCATCGAGATCCTGCCGGCGGCGCACGCCGATCAGCAAGACCGCGTCACCATCCTGCTCAACAAGCCGATCGGCTATGTATCGGGTCAGCCTGAAGATGGTTATCCGAGCGCGGCGACGCTGATTGGCAAAGACACCCGCTGGGCGGAAGACCCGAATCCGCGTGCGATAACGCAGGCGTTCCATGCTGGGCTGGCCCCTGCCGGGCGGCTGGATATCGACTCGACCGGCTTGCTGGTGCTGACCCAGGATGGTCGCATCGCCAAACAGCTGATCGGCGAGCATTCGTCGATCGACAAGGAGTACCTGGTACGCGTGCGCTTCGATGGCCACGAGCAGGATATTTCGAAGCGCTTTCCGGCCGAACGGCTGGCGTTGTTGCGCGAGGGCCTCTCGCTCGACGACAAGGCCCTGAAGCCGGCGCGGGTCGACTGGCTGAACGGCGAGCAATTGCGCTTTATTTTGCGCGAAGGCAAGAAACGGCAAATTCGCCGGATGTGCGAACTGGTGGGGCTGGAAGTTATCGGCCTGAAACGCGTGCGTATCGGCCGCGTCGCGCTCGGCGCGCTGCCACCGGGTAGCTGGCGCTACCTTGCCCCCGGCGAATTCTTCTGATCAGTCGTCTCCGTCGACCATGCCGGGGAACATCACCTCGGTAAAGCCGAAACGCGAAAAGTCGGTCATCCGCATCGGATAGAGTTTGCCGATCAGATGATCGCATTCATGCTGCACGACGCGTGCGTGGAAGCCCTCCGCCACGCGATCGATCGGATTGCCGTATTGATCGAAGCCTTCGTAACGGATCATCGAGAAGCGGCTGACCATACCGCGCAAGCCCGGCACCGACAAGCAGCCTTCCCAGCCATCGTCCATATCGTGTGAGACCGGCGCGATCACCGGATTGATCAGCACGGTTTCCGGCACGGGCGGCGCGTCGGGATAACGATCCAGCCGGCCGAATCCGAAAATCACCACCTGCAGGTCGACGCCGATCTGCGGCGCCGCGAGCCCCGCGCCATTCGCCGCGCGCATGGTATCGAACATGTCGGCCACCAGCTCATGCAACGCCGGTGTGTCGTATTGCTCCACCTCCTGCGCGATGCGCAGCAGCCGTGGATCGCCCATCTTCAGAATTTCGCGGATCATGGCGTTTTCGTCCCTAATAACTGCTGTAAGCCGGCTTCGTCGAGCACCTGCACGCCGAGTGCCTCGGCCTTGGCAAGCTTGCTGCCCGCTTCGGCGCCGGCCAACACGAAAGCCGTTTTCTTCGACACCGACGAGCTGACTTTCGCGCCGGCCGCCTCGAGCAACTCGGTGGCCTGCTCGCGCGTGAGCGACGGCAGCGTGCCGGTCAAAACCACCGTCTTGCCCGCTAATATGCCTTTTACCGTATTCGCGGCCGCGGCGCCATCTGTGCCCGGGCTACTACCGCTCTCGGTGACGGCGGCGCGCGGCGCCGGCGCCGCTTCTGGCCATTGCACACCGGCCGCACGCAGTTGCTCGATCACCTCGACATTGTGCGACTCGCCGAAAAAATTGACGATCGATTCGGCCACCACCGGGCCCACGTCGTTGACTTCGAGCAGCGCCTCCTGATTCGCCGCCATCAGGGCATCCAGCGAGCCGAAGTGGCGAGCCAGATCTTTGGCGGTGGCCTCACCCACATGCCGGATGCCCAGCGCATAGATGAAGCGCGGCAAGGTCGTGTGCTTGGCTTTTTCCAGCGATGCCAGCAGATTCTGCGCCGACTTGTCGGCAAAGCGTTCCAGGGCGACCAGGGCTTGAAACCCCAGCTTGAACAAATCGGCCGGCGTACGCACCAGGTTCATCTCGACGAACTGCTCGATGATTTTCTCGCCCAGCCCGTCGATATCCAGTGCACGCCGTTGCGCAAAATGTCGCAATGCCTGCTTGCGCTGAGCACCGCAGAACAGGCCGCCGGTACAGCGCGCGATGATCTCTTCGGGCAAACGCTCGATAGCCGAGCCACACACCGGACAACTGGTCGGCATAACGAAAGGCTGCGCATCGCTCGGCCGCCTTTCCGGCAGTGACGCAACCACCTCGGGAATGACGTCACCGGCGCGTCGTACGATGACCGTGTCGCCCAGCCAGATGTCTTTGCGGCGCACTTCGTCTTCATTGTGCAGCGTCGCATTGGTAACGGTTACGCCTCCCACGAACACCGGTTGCAAGCGCGCCACTGGCGTGATCGCACCAGTACGGCCAACCTGCACCTCGATGCCGAGCACCGTGGTCAGCGCCTCTTCGGCGGGGAATTTGTGCGCCAGCGCAAAGCGTGGCGCGCGCGAGACGAAGCCCAGCTGCTGCTGGTCGGACAGCCGATTCACCTTATAGACGACGCCGTCGATGTCATAAGGCAGATCGGCGCGACGCGCGCCAACCGTATGGAAGAAATCCAGCAAACCCTGCGCACCGCGCACCACCGGACGCAGATCGTCCGGGCACACCGGCAACCCGAGCGCTCTGAACCAGTCGAGCACGGCTGCATGCGTCGCCGGCATCGCGGCCCCCTCGAGCACGCCGATCCCGTAGGCGAAAAACGTCAACGGCCTTTTTGCGGTGATGGCGGGGTCGAGCTGGCGCAGGCTGCCGGCCGCTGCGTTGCGTGGATTGACGAATTCGCGTTCGCCGAGTTCGCGCTGATGGGCATTGATACGGGCAAAATCGCGCTTGAGCATCAGGACTTCGCCGCGCACTTCGAGCACGTGTGGCGGCGCCTGATCAGCCACCGACTTGAGCCTGAGCGGAATCGAACGCACGGTGCGCACGTTGGCGGTCACGTCTTCGCCGGTCGCGCCGTCACCGCGCGTTGCGGCTTGCACCAGACGGCCGTCGACAAATCGCAAGGAAACCGCGAGGCCGTCGAATTTCAACTCGCAGGCGTATTCAACCGCCGGCACATCCAGCTCGTCGTCGATACGATGGTCGAAGGCCTCGACCTCGGCTTCGTCGAACGCGTTGTTCAACGACAGCATCGGCAGGGCATGCACGATCGGCGGAAAACTTTCATCGGCCTTGCCGCCTACCCGGCGAGTCGGCGAATCGGCGTCTGCTAGTTCGGGGAATTCAGTCTCGAGCGCCAGCAATTCGGCAAAACGCTTGTCGTACTCGCTATCCGGCACTTCCGGGTTGTCGAGCACGTAATAGGCATGGTTCAGCCGCTCGAGTTCAGCGCGCAACGCCGCGACGCGTAACGCCGCGGCGGTTGGCGCGGCCGGCGCGCCAGCGCGCCCGGCGGGAGGAATGTCATGCGACTGCGACATCGATGCTTCAATTCGAAAATAGCCGCCGCGCCGCGGCCGAGCCGGCGGGAATGCCCGCCTGTTCAAGTTTTGCGTACAAGGTGAGCAGCTGCTTCTCGATCGACAGCAGCATGCTCTCCGGCAAAGGCCGGCCCTGGTCGTCGACCACGCGCGCGCCGATGCGCTGCGACAGCGATGCCGCGTAATCGCACATCAGGCGAAACGGCAAGATGTCTTCGTCGGCAACCGGCACGTCGAGAAGCAAGGTTATCGTCTTGCCACCCTTGTAAGTCAGATCGTCGCGCAGGAAATTCGTATCACCGAACAGCAGCATGAACACCGGGTTCTGCTTGGCGTCGAGCTTGACGAAGCGCGTACCGTCGCGCGACAGCAGCAAGCCGTCTTGCGACGCGATCGCCTGCACATAGTTGGCCGACCAAGGCGCACCGTCGGACAGCACATTGATCGATAGCTGAGCATCGCACTGCGCCGCGAAGCCATCGAGCTCACGCGCCATGCCGACAATTTCCATCATGTCGGGAAATTCCGGTGTCGCGTCGAGCTGATCGGCCACGCCCTGCGCCGCGCTGACGAATTCCGAAAACTCGATCTCGTTCAACGGGCCGGAACGATTCGCCAGTTGCACGGCGACGCGCAACTCGTCATAGCGCGCGCCGGCGCGCAGGCTCTCGAAATGTTCGGCCGCGCGGCCTTCGAAAAACACCGGCTTGCTGCCGGCACGCCGCAGACGCTGGGTCACCGCGCTGGCGCGTTCGCCCGACACGGCGTCGCCCAGGCGCAGCGGCACCACGCAGTCGATGCGGCGATCAATCAGCGCGGGCGGCACCGCTGAAATGGTTTGCGTCGCGGGCGCCGGCACGTCGAAGGCACTGCCACCCACCGCGGCGCCGGCGTCCGATGCGCCCGCTTCCGCCGACATCGCCATCTGCGTGGCGGCGCTCAACGCGGCGCTGTCGCGCTCGGACCGATCGTCTACCGCCTCATCGCCGGACGGTGGCCCGAAGCTCGGTTCGCGACGGCTTTCGGTCGGCACCTCGGCGCGGCCGCCGTCTCTGGCGACTGGCGCGGTCGGTGCGGTGGCCGGGCGCGGCGCCTGCATCGGCGCAATGAATGGACGCTCGTCATCCGCAGTCAGCTCGGCCGCATCTTGCAGATTACTGCGCGCCGCGTCGCGCTCCGGCATGGAGCGCGGCAGCCGGCGCCGCACCTTGGCGCTTTGCCAGGCGTTGTAACCGATGACAGCCACCACGACGGCAATGCCCGCCGCGATCAAGCCGAGTTGCAAATCGTTCATGCACCCTCCATCTCGACGGATTTCCTTTTTACGGGGTAACAACAGGCCGGTGTCGGCCGGGCTCGGCTCACGCGGCGCTTTGCACGAAGCCGGCGGCGGTTTCCATGTCTACCGCGACAATGCGCGAGACCCCCTGCTCTTGCATCGTTACGCCGATCAATTGTTGCGCCATTTCCATTGCGATCTTGTTGTGTGAAATGAACAGGAACTGGGTTTTTTCCGCCATCTTGCGCACCAGATTGGCGAAACGCTCGGTATTGGCATCGTCGAGCGGCGCATCGACTTCGTCAAGCAGGCAAAACGGCGCCGGATTGAGCCGGAACATCGCAAACACCAAGGCGGTGGCGGCCAGCGCCTTTTCGCCACCGGACAAAAGGTGGATGGTCGAATTTTTCTTTCCGGGCGGTTGCGCCATGATCAGCACGCCGGCGTCGAGAATTTCCTCGCCGGTCATGGTCAACTTGGCTTGACCGCCGCCGAACAGACTTGGGAACAACTCACCAAAATGCCGATTGACTTCGTCGAAGGTGCCTTGCAACAGACGCCGCGTTTCCTGGTCGATCTTGCGGATGGCGTCTTCGAGCGTGTCGATCGCGTCTTGCAGATCAGCCGTTTGCGCATCGAGAAATTGCTTGCGCTCGCGCGCCACGGTGAGCTCATCCAGCGCCGCCAGATTGACCGCGCCGAGCGCATCGATGGACTGATTGATACGCGTGACTTCGCCCTGCAGCCAGCTCGGTTTGAGGTCGGCGCTCAATTTGGGCAGCAGCGCCTCGATATCGACCGCGGCGGCTTCAAGTTGCTCGGCAAACTGATCGCGATTCAAACGCGCAGCCTGCTCTTTCAATTGCAATTCGGTAATGCGCTCGCGCAGCGGATTCAGCGAGCGCTCGGCCACGAGACGACCCTCGTCGGCCTGACGCAGTCGCGCGGCCAGCTCGTCGAGTTCGCGCCGCGCCGCGCCCAGCAAGGCCTCGCGCTCGGCGCGTACCGTCAGCGCCTGCTGCAAACCGGTATCGGCCGTTTGTTCGTCGATCGAGGCCAGTTCGGCGCGCGTCGCTTCAAGTTCGATCTCGAGACGCGCGATCTCGCCGCCGCTCGATTCGATCAACTGCTGTAGCCGCTCGATCTTCTGCGACTGCTCGCGCGCACGATAGCTGGCTTCCTGCGCGCTCAAGCCGGCTTCGCGCGCCAGCCGCCGCGCCTCGTCGAGCGCCGCGCCCAATGTTTCTGTGCTGCTCTGCTGATCTTCAAAACGCGCCTGGGCCTCGGCCAGATCGGCATCCAGGCGCTCGAAAGCCGCCTCGGCTTCGCTTGCCAGCGCGCGTTGCTCTTCGATTTGCGCGTCGATTTCAGACAATTCATCGCCAATCTGGCGCGCCCGCGCTTGGTAGCGCTCCGCCGCCTGCGTGAGGCGCATCACCTCGAGCTGCAAGGCATGCACGCGGCGCGTAGCGGCGTCGCTGCGACGGCCAGCCTCGGCCAGCGCCTCGGTCGCCTGGCGGAATGCCGCCTCGGCACGCGCCGCCGCGTTGCGCGCTTCTTCGGACAGCAGATTCTGCGCGCGCGACTCGCGCGACAGATTTTCGATTTCCTGCGCGCGCGCGAGCAGGCCGGCCTGTTCGGAATCGGCCGCATATAACTGCACGCCGACTCGCGTTACCACGTGGCCCGAGGGCACGACGAAACACGCACCGTCCGGCAGCTGCGCACGTTGGGCCAGCGCGACGCCAAGATCGTCCGCGCAAAACACACCGGCCAGCCAATCCGACAGCACCGCGCGCACGCCCGGATCGTCGATGCGCAACAGCGCCACCAATGGACGCAGCCCGACTGGCGTAGCGATTGGGCGGGCCGCGAGCGGCGGCGTATAGAACGCCAACTTCGCCGGCGGCGCATGCGCCGCCCAGGCGGCCACCCAATCGAGCTGCGAAATTTCCAGCGCCGCCAAGCGCTCGCGCAACACTGATTCGAGCGCGTTTTCCCAACCTGCTTCGATATGCAGCTTCTTCCAAAGGCGCGGCAAGCCGTCGAGCTCCTGGGCTTTCAACCAGGGCTGCACCTTGCCTTCGGCCTGCACGCGCTCCTGCATTTGACGCAATGCATTCAAGCGCGCGTCGATCTGTGCGATCTTGTCGCTCTCGGCACGCACCCGCTGTTCCGCGGCGCGGCGCACCTCATCGGCAACCGGCGCCTGGGCTTCCGCATCCTGTAACTGCGCGCGCGCTTCTTCAAGCAGTGCTTCCTGCTCGGCCAATTCGGCGCGAAGATTTTCCAGCGCGACGTCGTCGGGCGCGTCGAGTCCGCGTGCTTCGTCAGTGAGACGCTCGCGGCGTTGTTCCAGTTGCCCGATCTGCTGGGCGGCATGCCGCTGCTGCGCCGCTTCCAGCTTCAGCGTCTGCTCGATCTGTGCGATCGACGCCCGTTCTACCGACAGTTGCTGCTGCGCATCGCGCAGGCTCGCCTCACGCGCCGGCAGCGCCTCTTCGCGCGTGGCTGCCTCTTCGCGCGCCAGTTCCGCCTGCTCGTTGCTCATCGCAAAGGCTTCATCGGCGTCGGCCAGTTCGGCACGCGCATCGGTTGCGCGGCGCCGCCACTGCTCGTCTTGCGTCAACAGCGAGGCCAGTTGTGCCTGCGCGCGATTGCGGCTATCAATAACAAAGCGAATTTCGGCCTCGAGGCGGGCCACGTCGGAATTGGCTTCGTAGAGGCCGCCCTGCGCGGTTTGCAAAGCGTCACTGGCCGCATAGTGGGCCACCCGCAAGGTCTCCAGGTCGGCCTCGACCTCGCGCAGCGCGGCAATTTGCGCTTCGAGATCGCGCTGCGCTTCGTCGATGGCGCGGCGTTGCCGGTCCTGCTCGGCCTGCGCCTCATTGCGCCTCACCAGCCACAGCAAACGTTGTTTCTCCTCGCCGTCCGCCTGCAGCGCGCGAAACTTCTCCGCCACCGCCGCCTGGGTTTCGAGTTTTTCGAGATTGGACGTGAGCTCGCGCACGATGTCGCCAACACGCGTCAAATTCTCACGCGTGTCCGACAGGCGATTTTCGGTTTCGCGGCGACGCTCTTTGTATTTTGAAACACCCGCCGCCTCTTCGAGGAACACTCGCAGTTCTTCGGGGCGCGCTTCGATGATGCGCGCGATCATGCCCTGCCCGATGATCGCGTAGGCGCGCGGGCCGAGACCGGTACCGAGGAAGATATCCTGGATATCGCGGCGCCGCGCCGGCAAATTGTTGATGTGATAGCTGGAGGTGCCGTCGCGCGTCAAGACGCGCTTGACAGCAATTTCACCGTATTGGCCCCATTGGCCGCCTGCGCGTTGTTCGCCATTGTCGAAAATCAGTTCGACGCTGGCGCGGCTGGCCGGCTTGCGCGAAGTGGAGCCGTTGAAGATGACGTCCTGCATCGACTCGCCGCGTAATTCCGAGGCGCGCGACTCTCCGAGCACCCAGCGCACGGCGTCGATGATATTGGACTTACCGCATCCATTGGGACCCACCACGCCGACCAGTTGGCCGGGCACGTGAAAGTGCGTAGGGTCGACAAAGGACTTAAAGCCGGCGAGTTTTATCGATGTAAGGCGCACGTCGGCAGTATCGATGGATATCTTGGGAACATGGCACGCGGCGCGCCGCGCGTTTTTGACGCGCTAATCATACCATCGCCATCGCGGGCTTCCGACCGCCGGGCGCGTGGCTCGTTCAGGGACGAGACGCTGGCGCCAGCGACGGGCGGCACGTGCAACCGGTGACCGGCATTGCCGCTGCGCGCGCCACTGCTGCGGCGCCAGGGTCTGCTGGCGCTATAATTTGGCGCCTTTTCCGCATCGCCCTCGACCGCATCGCCCTTGGCCCAAGCGCAATGAACCCCTTACTCGATCAGCTGCAACCTTATCCCTTCGAACGCCTGAAGAGCCTGTTCCAGGGCGTCACGCCGCGTCCTGGCCAGCGCCCGATCAGTTTCGGGATAGGCGAGCCCAAGCACCCCACGCCGCGCGTGATCCTCGATGCCTATGCGGGAGCGCTCGGCGGTCTGTCTGTCTATCCGGCCACTGGCGGCACCGACGCCTTGCGCGGCGCGATAGCCAACTGGTTGCAGACCCGCTACGGCTTGCCGCCGGTCGATCCGAAAACCGAAGTGCTGCCGGTGAACGGCACGCGCGAGGCGCTGTTTGCCATCGCCCAAGCGCTGATCGACCCGCGCGGCGGCAAAGCTTCAGTGGTCTGCCCGAATCCCTTCTATCAAATCTACGAGGGCGCCACCTTGCTGGCGGGCGCGCAGCCGATCTTCGCCAACAGCGATCCGGCGCGCAATTTCGCTTGCGACTACAGCCAGATCACGCCAGCGCAATGGGCCAGCACACAATTGATTTACGTCTGCTCGCCGGGCAATCCCACCGGTGCCACCGTAACTCTGGAAGGCTGGCGTGCGCTGTTCGAGCTGTCCGATCGATACGGCTTCGTGATCGCCTCCGACGAGTGCTATTCCGAAATCTACTTCAATGAAGCGCAGCCGCCACTCGGCGTTCTGGAAGCGGCGCATCGGCTGGGCCGTGATCGCAGCCGCTTGCTGGCCTTTTCAAGCCTGTCGAAGCGCTCCAATGCGCCTGGCCTGCGCTCCGGTTTCGTGGCCGGCGATGCCGCGCTGCTGCGCAAATTCCTGCTTTATCGCACTTACCACGGCAGCGCGGTGTCGCCCGTGGTGCAGACGGTAAGCGTGGCGGCCTGGTCGGACGAAACCCACGTTCGCGAGAATCGTGCGCAGTACGTCGACAAATTCAATGAAGTCACGCCGCTGCTGGCTGCAGTGCTCGACGTACGGCTGCCCGACGCCGGCTTCTATTTGTGGGCGAATGTCGCACGCACCGGTCTGGACGATCGCGCCTTCGCCCGGGCTTTATACGCCGACTATAATGTGACGGTTTTACCCGGCTCCTTCCTTGCCCGCGACGCACACGGCATCAATCCTGGCGAAGGGTTCGTTCGCATCGCGCTCGTTGCCGACCGCGAAGAGTGCGTCGAAGGCGCCCGCCGCATTGTCGATTTCTGTCGTTCGCTTACCTGACGGCGGCGCTTGCCAGCCGAGTTGCTCGTTGTCTCGCGGCCGCACCGGTCCCTTATTTCAGCTTCCAAGATTCCGATATCCATTCATGACGCAAGATATTCAACGCATCGTCGACGACGCCTGGGAAAAGCGTGCCGACCTCTCCGCTGCCGCCGCGCCCGCTGAAATCCGCGATGCCGTGGCGCAAGCGATCGCCGGCCTCGACGACGGCAGCTTGCGGGTGGCCGAGCCCACTGGTGGTCCGGGCCAATGGCGCGTCAACCAATGGTTGAAAAAAGCCGTGCTGTTGTCGTTCCGCTTGCAGGACAACGTCGGCCAGGAGGCTGGCGGCTTCACACGCTTCTACGACAAGGTGCCCAGCAAGTTCGCCAGCTATAGCGACGCGGATTTCGCGGCGGGCGGCTTCCGTGTGGTACCGCCGGCAGTCGCGCGGCGCGGCGCGTTCCTGGCGCGCAATGTCGTGCTGATGCCGTCTTACGTGAACATCGGCGCGTATGTCGATGAAGGCACCATGGTCGATACCTGGGCCACCGTCGGCTCGTGCGCGCAAATCGGCAAGAACGTGCATTTGTCGGGCGGTGTAGGCATCGGCGGCGTGCTCGAACCCCTGCAGGCCAACCCGGTCATCATCGAAGACAATTGCTTCATCGGCGCTCGTTCGGAGATCGTCGAAGGCGTCATCGTCGAAGAAAACTCGGTGATTTCGATGGGCGTCTTCATCGGCCAGAGCACGCGTATCTACGATCGTGAAACCGGCGAAACCATCTATGGCCGGGTACCGGCCGGCTCGGTCGTGGTGCCCGGCAGCCTGCCTTCGGCCGACGGCCGTTATAGTTTGTCGGCAGCCATTATCGTCAAGAAGGTCGATGCGAAGACGCGCGCAAAAACCAGTTTGAACGATCTGTTGCGAGGCGACTGATGGAAGTGGTGGTATTCGGCATTCCGAATTGCGATACGGTCAAGAAGGCGCGCACCTGGCTCGACCAGCAAGGCGTCAGCTACCGTTTCCACGATTTTCGCCGAGACGGCATCGACGCGGCGCGCCTCACCGACTGGCTGCGCCAAACGCCGCTCGACACGCTGCTGAATCGCCGCGGCACCACCTGGCGCGGCTTGTCCGACGCGGCACGCGCTTGCGCCGTCGACGAAGCGGCGGCCATCGCATTGATGGCCAGCCATCCGTCGCTGATTAAACGCCCGGTACTGGTAGTCGATGCGCAGGTGGCCGCCGTCGGCTTTGCGGCCGACACCTGGCGCGGCCTGGCACTCTGAACCGCTTGACGAAAATCCATGTCTGAAACGATGTCCGAGATGCTGTCCGAAGTGCTGTCCCTCACGCGCGCGCTGATCGCCCAATCGTCCGTTACGCCGCACGATGGCGACTGTCAGTCGCTGCTGGCGGCACGGCTCGAGCGTCTCGGCTTTCGCTGTGAAAACCTGCCCGCCAACGGCGTGTCGAATCTCTGGGCCTGGCGCGCAGGCAGCGACGCGCAGGCGCCCACGCTGGTATTTGCCGGACACACCGACGTGGTACCGCCGGGCCCGCTCGACGCCTGGACCTCTGATCCGTTCACGCCGACCGAGCGCGATGGCCGCCTATACGGCCGCGGCGCCGCCGACATGAAGACCTCGCTGGCGGGCTTTGTCGTGGCCGCCGAAGAGTTCATCGCGGCGGCGCCGCAACATCGCGGCACGCTCGGCTTCCTGCTCACCAGCGATGAAGAGGGCCCATCCACGCACGGCACCCGTCACCTGGTCGCAACCCTGGCCGAGCGTGGCCAACGCTTGCAATATTGCATCGTCGGCGAGCCCACCAGCAGCACGCGCCTGGGTGACACCATCAAGAATGGTCGACGCGGCTCGCTGTCCGGCAAGCTCACGGTACGCGGCATACAGGGGCATATCGCCTATCCGCAGTTGGCCGCGAACCCCGTGCACCTGTTCGCGCCGGCGCTGACCGAACTGTGCGCCACGGCCTGGGATCAAGGCAATCGGCATTTCCCGCCGACGACTTGGCAGGTTTCCAATTTTCACAGCGGCACCGGCGCTACCAATGTGATTCCTGGCCATCTCGTAGCCGACTTCAACTTCCGTTTCTCCACGGAAAGCACGGTCGAGATCCTGCAGCAAAGGCTGACGGCCATTCTCGATAGTCACCAACTCGATTATTCGATCGATTGGACGGTGGGCGGGCAGCCGTTCCTCACCGCGCCCGGTGCCTTGTCCGACGCACTGGCGGAGGCCATCCGCAGCGAAACCGGTGTCGAGACCGAGCTGTCGACTAGCGGTGGCACCTCGGACGGTCGCTTCATCATCGACATCTGCGATCAGGTGGTGGAATTCGGACCGAAAAACGCCACCATCCACAAGGTCGACGAGCATATCGATCTGGCCGACATCGAACCTTTGAAGAATATCTATCGACGGGTGCTCGAAACCTTGATTCGCTAGAGGCCGGCCGCAAGCGGCGCGGTGCCCGATGAACCGTTGCAGTCGGAACCAAGGATTATTCCGTGACCCATCCGTTTTCGACCCTACGCGATCTGCTGCGTTACGCGGTAACGCGCTTCGGACAAGCCAAGGTCTGCTATGGGCATGGCAGCCTGAACGCCTACGATGAAGCCGCCTATCTGATTCTGCATACGCTGAATCTGCCGCTCGATATGCTGGAACCTTTTCTCGACGCGCGTCTGCTCGACGCAGAGCGTGAAGCATTGCTCGCCGTGATCGAGCGCCGCACGGTCGATCGGATACCGGCGGCCTACATCACACGCGAAGCCTGGATGCACGGCTATCGCTTCTATGTCGATGAACGCACGATCGTACCCCGATCGTTCATCGGCGAGCTGCTGCAAGAAAGACTGCAACCCTGGATCGCCGACGGTGATGCGGTGGGCAGCGTACTGGAACTCTGCACCGGCTCCGGCTGCCTCGCCATTCTCGCGGCCATCGCATTTCCCGATGCACGCATCGATGCGGTCGACCTGAGTGCGCAGGCGCTGGAGGTGGCCGCCATCAATCTCGCCGACTATGCACTCGAACCGCGTGTCAGCTTGTATCAGGGCGATCTGTATGCCCCACTCCCCGAGAGCGCGCGCTACGACCTATTGCTGAGCAATCCGCCTTACGTCAACGACGGCTCGATGGCCAGACTGCCCGCTGAGTACCAGCATGAACCGGTACTGGCGCTGGCGGGCGGCAGCGACGGCATGGACATCGTGCGCCGCATCGTTGCAGGTGCGCGCGCATATCTGCATGACGCCGGTCTGCTCGTAGTGGAAATCGGTAACGAACGCGCCAACGTCGAAGCTGACCCGCTGCTGGGCAGCCTGCCGCTCACCTGGGCCACTACCAGTGGCGGCGATGACACCATCTTCATGATCCAGGCGGTAGATCTACCGGACCCGCACGCTTTCAAGGCTTGATCGTCATGCAGTGGAACACCTTCACGGCGCTGGGCTTGACTGTGCTGCTTGCACATGTGCTCGGCATCATCGCCGCCGGCCATGCGATCGTGACCGCGCGCACGTCCCAAGGGGCGGTGGCATGGACTGTCTCGCTGGTGGCGGTGCCCTATGTCACGCTGATTCCCTACCTGTTCCTCGGGCAAAGCCGCTTCTCGGGCTATGTCGACGCACGGCGCATCAAGGGACGAATGCTGCGCGAGACTGCGCCGCCGCCGGGTTGGAATAGAAGTCATGCCGAGCGGCGCGGCGCGGCCGCCTGCATCGGTGATCGCAGCATGCGGGCGCTCGAAAGCATGACCGATACACCCTGCCTGCACGGCAATCGCGTGCGCGTACTGGTAAACGGCGAACGCACCTTCACGGCGATCTTCGAAGCCATCGCCAAAGCCGAAAGCTATGTGCTGGTGCAGTTTTTCATCATTCGCGATGACGGCCTTGGCCGGCGCCTGCAACAAGCCTTGAGCGCCTGTGCACGGCGTGGCGTGCGCGTACATCTGCTGTACGACGGCGTCGGCTCGCGCACGCTGAGCCGACGCTATATTGCCGACTTGCGCGCCGACGGCATCGAAGTGCACGACTTCGCGACCCACAAGCGCTTCGCCAACCGTCTGCAACTGAATTTCCGCAACCACCGCAAGATCGTGGTGGTCGATGGCCACACCGCGTTCGTCGGCGGTCTTAATGTGGGCGACGAATACCTGGGCCTGAAACCACCGCTGGCACCCTGGCGCGATACCCACATCGAGGTAGCGGGTCCGGCGGTCGACGCCATCCAGTTCAGCTTTGTCGAAGATTGGTATTGGGCAACCCAGCGGCTGTTGAGCGTGGCTTATTGCGAAGCAGCGTCCGATGCCGATATGGCCTGCCAGGTGATGGTGAGCGGGCCCGCCGACAGCCAGGAAACCTGCTCGCTGTTCTTCGTCGAGGCGATCGGCGCGGCGCAGCGGCGCTTATGGTTGACGACGCCCTACTTCGTGCCCGATGAAGCGGTATTCGCGGCGCTACGTCTGGCCGCCATGCGCGGTGTCGACGTCCGCGTGATGATTCCCGCACGGCCGGACAAATGGGGCGTCTTCGAGGCCTCCACGCTGTATGCGTTCGATGCCTTGCGCGCCGGCGTGCGGGTATTTCGCTATCAACCGGGATTCCTGCATCAGAAGGTGATGCTGATCGACGATACCGCGGCAGCGGTGGGCAGCGCGAACCTCGACAATCGCTCGTTCCGACTCAATTTCGAAATTACCGTGCTGACGGTCGACCGACGCTTCGCCGCCGATGTGGCGGCAATGCTGGAAGAAGACTTCAGCGTGTCGAGAGAAATCGACGTCAGCGAATATCAGCACAAGGCAGCATTGCGGCGCATGGGCATGCATGTCGCCCGCCTGTTCGCGCCGGTGCTTTAGCGGCTACAGAAGCTTTTCGATGTCATCGCGCAAGGCATCGGGCTTCGTGATGGGCGCGTAACGTTTCACTACGTTGCCCTCGCGGTCGATCAGGAATTTGGTGAAATTCCATTTGATGCCTTCAAGGCCCAGCACGCCCGGCGCCGCGCCCGTCAGATAGCGATAAAGCGGCGCGGCATTCTCGCCGTTCACGTCGATCTTCGAGAACATCTGGAAGGAAACGCCATAGTTCTGTTTGCAGAAGTCGCCGATCTGCTCCGCGTCGCCCGGTTCCTGCTTGCCGAACTGATTGCAAGGGAAGCCCAGCACTTCGAAACCACGCGCCGCGTAAGTGTCCGCCAACTCCTGCAAACCCTTATACTGCGGGGTAAAACCGCACTGGCTGGCGGTATTCACGATCAGCAGTACCTTGCCGCGGTAGCGCGCGAAGTCGATGGGCCTGCCATCGAGCGCCACGGCGTTGAACGAATAAATTTGCGTCACGTTAGCTCCTGAACCCGGCCGTGCCAAAAGTGGCAGTGTATTGCACCCACGCCGATCATGCTGCCGGCCGATCGGCACGCGCCGCATCAGGCGGCAGCGCGGTGCGATGGCGTGAAAGCCGTGCGGCGCGGTCAGGATGCGCTGCCGTGCTGCTCGCCAACTGCGGCCAACTCACCATCAAGCGCTAAACTACCGCTTTTTTTCGCGAGCAATGTTGTGATCCGTTTCAACCGCTTCACCTTGGCGCGCGGCGCCCGAACGCTGTTCGAAGATACGACGTTCTCGCTCAATCCGGGCGAGAAGGCGGGTCTGATCGGCACCAACGGTAGCGGCAAATCGACCTTGTTCGCCACCCTCACCGGCGACCTGCAATCGGATGGCGGCGAGGTCTCGGTGCCGCCCAATTGGCAGATCGCCCACGTCGCGCAACATACCGAATCGAGCCAGCGGCGCGCGCTCGACTACGCGCTCGATGGCGATACCGTGCTGCGGGCGGCAGAAGCGCGCATCGCCGCGGCCGCGGCCGCTCACGATGGCGAGGCGGAAGCCTACGCGCATGCCGCCTATGCCGATGCCGACGGCTACACCGCCGAGGCACGCGCACAAGCCTTGTTGATGGGGCTCGGCTTCACGCTGGAAGAAACCTCGCATCCGGTGGCCAGTTTCTCGGGCGGCTGGCGGATGCGCCTGAATCTCGCGCAAGCGCTGATGTGTCGGTCTGACCTGTTGCTGCTCGATGAACCGACCAATCACCTCGATCTCGACGCGATCGTCTGGCTGGAAGATTGGCTGCGGCGCTATCCAGGCACCTTGATCGTGATTTCGCACGACCGGGAGTTCCTCGACGCGATCTGCAATGTCACGCTGCACATCGATGACAAGCACGTGATTCGCTACGGCGGCAACTACAGCCAGTTCGAAGTCACACGCTCGCAGCGGCTCGCCTATCACCAAAGTGCCTACGAGAAGCAGCAGAAGACCGTCGAACACCTGCAAAGCTTCGTCGATCGCTTCAAGACCAAGGCCTCCAAGGCGCGCCAGGCGCAAAGCCGCATCAAGATGCTTGAACGCATGCAGATGCTGGCGCCGATCTATGCGGCATCGCCTTTCACGTTCTCGTTCCGTGAACCGGATCGCGCGCCGAATCCGCTGCTAGTGCTGGACGACCTGGCGTGCGGATATCAGGATGACGCGGGCACGCGTACCGAGATCTTGCGCAGCGTCACGCTGTCGGTGCAAATCGGCCAACGCATCGGTCTGCTGGGCGCAAACGGCCAGGGCAAGTCGACCCTGATCAAGACGCTCGCCGACGAGCTCGCGCCGCTGTCCGGCAAGCTGGTGGCCGGCAAGGGCATGAAGATCGGCTACTTCGCGCAGCACCAGCTCGAAACCTTGGTGCCGGAGCGCAGCCCGCTCGGCCATATGATGAAACTGGCGCCGGACGTGCGCGAGCAGGAACTGCGTGATTTCCTCGGTAGCTTCAATTTCCGTGGCGATATGGCGCTGAATCCGATCGCGCCCTTGTCGGGCGGTGAAAAGGCTCGACTGGCGCTGGCGTTGATCGTCTGGCAAAAGCCGAATCTGCTGTTGCTCGATGAGCCGACCAACCATCTCGATCTCGATACACGTGAAGCACTCACGCAAGCGCTCGCGCAATTCGACGGCACGATGATCATCGTGTCGCACGATCGACATCTGCTGCGCGCGGTCAGCGACGAGTTCATGCTGGTCGCCGACCATAAACTCGGACCTTTCGATGGTGACCTGGACGATTACCGCGTCTGGCTGCTGGCCAATGCGCAAGCGCGACGCACGGCAGCCGTAGCGGGCGCCGCCGCAACGGCTGCAAGCACGGCCTCGATTGCGTCCGACACGACAACGCCCGTATTGCCGCAATCTGCCGCGGCGCCAGCCGAAAAGATTTCCACCAAGGGCAACGGCGCCAGCAAAAATTCGAACGGCACGCCGGCAAACGCAAGCGCCAACAGCAATGCCTCGCGCATCGACGACCCAGCTGCGCGGCGCGACAAGCGGCGCAACGATGCCTCGGCACGCCAGGCCTTGGCCGCGCTGCGCAAGCCGATACAAACGCGCATTGCCGCACTCGAACGTGATTTGAAGAGCTTGCAGGATGAGCGCGCCACACTGGATGCGTGGATTGCCGCGCCCAGCAGTTACGAAGACGCCGCACGCACGCAGTTGGCCGACGCGCTCAAGCGCCACGGCGAAGTGGCAGCACGCATCGATGCCTTGGAGACCGACTGGCTCAGTGCGCACGAAGAGCTGGCGCGCACCGACGCCTAATCGGCTCGCGCGACGTCGATCGCCTGTTCGATACGTTCGATCGCGAACACTTCAAGCCCATCAATCGGCTGTTTCGGCGCGTTGGCCTTGGGCACCACCGCGCGCGAGAAGCCCAGTTTGGCCGCTTCGCGCAAACGCTCCTGTCCCCTTGGACAGGGGCGGATCTCACCGGCCAGGCCGACTTCGCCGAATGCCACCAGCCCTTTTGGCAAGGCCTTGTTGCGCATCGACGAATGGATCGCCAACAGCACCGCGAGGTCCGCGGCGGGTTCGGCGATCTTTACGCCGCCCACCGCATTCAGAAATACGTCCTGGTCGAAACACGCGATGCCGGCGTGCTTGTGCAACACCGCCAGCAACATGGCCAGTCGGTTTTGCTCGAGCCCGACCGCCAGGCGCCGCGGATTCGGCACGTGCGAGGCATCGACCAAGGCTTGAATTTCCACCAGCAGCGGCCGCGTACCTTCCTGCGCCACCAACACGCAAGAGCCGGGCACCGACTCCGAGTGCTGCGAGAGGAACAAAGCCGAAGGATTGGCGACGCCGCGCAAGCCCTTCTCCGTCATCGCGAACACGCCCAACTCATTGACCGCGCCGAAGCGGTTCTTGATGGCGCGCACCAGCCTGAACGACGAATGCGTATCCCCTTCGAAATACAGCACCGTATCGACGATGTGCTCGAGCACCCGTGGGCCGGCAAGGTTGCCCTCTTTGGTCACATGGCCCACCAGGATGATGGCCACGCCCGACTGTTTGGCCAGCCGTGTGAGCTGCGCGGCGCATTCGCGCACCTGGGCCACCGAGCCCGGCGCCGAACTCAGCGCATCGGAATACAAGGTCTGGATCGAATCGACGACCGCCACGTCAGGCCGCTCGGCCTCGATCGCCGCGACGATTTTCTCCAGCTGGATCTCGGCCAGCAGTCGCAAGCCCGGTGCGCCGTCAGCCCGGTCGAGCAAACCCAGCCGCTGTGCGCGCAAGGCGATTTGCGCATCGGACTCTTCGCCGCTGACATACAAGGCTCGCCGCTGCACCGAGATGCGCGCCAGCGATTGCAGCAGCAAGGTCGACTTGCCGATGCCGGGGTCGCCGCCAATCAATACCACGCCCCCCGTCACCAGCCCACCGCCCAGCACCCGATCGAACTCGCCGATGCCGCTGGAGAAACGCGGCACGTCGGCGGCTTCGATATCACTTAACGCACGCACCGGCGAAGCACCGGCCAGCGCCTGGAAGCGATGCGTGCGGGCGCTCTCGGGCACGCTCTCCACCAGCGTGTTCCAAGCCTCGCAGCCCGGACATTGCCCCTGCCACTTGGGCGACTCGGCACCGCAGGCAGTACATACATAAATGGTTTTAGCTTTCGCCAATGGGTGAACCTCGAAACGGTTACGACAAAGGAGCCAACACTCAGTCCGCGCGCATGGGTACGCGTGGCGCCACCGCGCACATCAATTCATAGCCCAATGTGCCGGCCGCGGCCGCGACCTCGTCGATCGGCAATTGCTTGCCCCATAACTCCACCGCCGTGCCTACCCCGACCTGGGCGGCGCCGCGGCTGCCGGCGGCCCCACCCTCGCCGCTGCGCTGCTGGCGGCCGGCATGGAGGCAGGGCTCCAGATCGACGGCCAGCATGTCCATCGACACGCGCCCGAGCAGACGGGTACGCACGCCGTCGACGATCACCGGCGTGCCGCTCGGCGCGTGGCGCGGATAACCGTCGGCATAGCCACAAGCGACCGTGCCCACGGTCATGCGCCGCGGCGCCGTGAAGGTCGAACCATAGCCACAGGTCTCGCCGGCCTCCAAGGTCTGCGTGCCGATCAGCTCGCTGCTCAGCGTCATGGCCGGCGCCAGGCCGGTGTGGCGGATATCAGCGGTCTGCCCGCTGGGCGAAGCGCCATAAAGCATGATGCCGGGCCGCACCCAATCTTGCCGCAAGCCGCGATGCCAAAGCACGGCCGCCGAATTCGACAGGCTGCGGCCGCCCGGAATATCGGCCGCGGCGGTCTCGAACGCGCTTATTTGATGAGCGATGCCACGGTCGCCGTCGGCGTCGGAGAAATGCGTCATCAGCGTGATCTGGCCGATTGCCGCGCTGGCGCGCGCACGCTCCCAGGCGGCACGAAAACGCGCCGGCGCAAAACCCAGCCGATTCATGCCACTGTTCATTTTCAGATGCACGGCGATCGGCTTCGCCAGGCGCGCGCTCTCGATCATGCGTAATTGCTCGGCGCAATGCACGGTCGCGGTCAAGTTGTAGCGCTCGACGATTTCCAGATCGGCCGGCGTGAAGATGCCTTCGAGCAGCAGAATCGGTCCAGCCCAGCCGTATTCGCGCAGCCGCACCGCCTCATCGAAGTCGAGCAGCGCGAAGCCGTCGGTTTCGCGCAGCCCCGCCAGCGCACGCGCCAGCCCGTGGCCATAGGCATTCGCCTTGACCACCGCCCAGATCTTCGCAGCAGGCTCGAGACGGCGCACGACGCCGAGATTTCCCGCCAGCGCGGCGGTATGAACAGTGGCACGGATCGGACGAGGCATGAAGATCGGATGAAAAGGGTAAGATCGCCGGAGCGGTGAGCAGAATTTCGTAGCACGGGAAGGTCTTGTGCCAGCCGCGGGCAAAAGACCGAGATGCAGCGGGAAGCGCTCATTTTCATGTTATAAAGCCGGGCGCACAACCCCGTTTCGGCCGCCCGTATTTTCGAAGGCCCGGTGCGTGGCCGGCCGAACCGACAAGCGTTCCCGCGAGGACAGCACCTATACCTGATGAAGAAAGGTTTCTACACCATCATGGCGGCGCAGTTTTTTTCGTCGCTGGCCGACAGTGCGCTGCTTATCGCGGCGATCGCGGTGCTCAAAGACCAGCATGCGCCGCAATGGATGACCCCGCTGCTGAAGCTGTTCTTCGTGCTTTCGTACGTCGTACTTGCCGCATTCGTCGGCGCTTTCGCCGATTCCCGGCCCAAGGGCCGGGTCATGTTCGTCACCAACACCATCAAGGTGCTCGGCTGCCTGACCATGCTGTTCGGTGTGCATCCGCTGCTTGCCTACGGCATCGTCGGGCTGGGCGCGGCTGCCTATTCGCCAGCCAAGTACGGCATTCTTACCGAACTGTTACCGCCGCACCGCCTGGTTGCGGCGAATGGCTGGATCGAAGGCACGACGGTCGGCTCGATCATTCTGGGCACGGTGGTCGGCGGCGCCTTGATCAGTCCGCATATCGCCCGACCAATCCTTGCCTATCATCTGCCGGGCGTGGTCAGCTATGCACAAGCGGCCATCGTGGTCATTACCTGCATCTATGTGCTGGCGGCGCTATTCAATCTCGGCATTCCCGACACCGGCGCACGCTATCCGCGCCAGCAACGCGATCCGGTGCGGCTGGTTTCGGACTTCGCGGATTGCTTCTCGGCGCTGTGGCGTGACAAGCTCGGGCAGATCTCGCTCGCGGTCACCACCTTATTCTGGGGCGCCGGCGCCACGCTGCAGTTCGTGGTGTTGAAATGGGCGGAAAGCTCGCTGTCGATGAGCCTTTCCGAAGGCGCCATCCTGCAGGCGATCGTTGCCGTAGGCGTGGCCGTCGGCGCCATTCTCGCCGCGGCGCGCGTGCCGCTGAACAAATCCCTGACGGTACTGCCAGTCGGCATTGCGATGGGCGCGGGCGTGATGATCATGGCCTTTTACACGCGCGACATCTTCCCGGCCAATTGGGTATTCCATCTGTTCCACGTGCGCATCGCCATCTATCTGGTGGTCGCCTATCTATTCCTGATGATCGTCGGCGCGCTGGCCGGCTTCTTTGTCGTGCCGATGAACGCGCTGCTGCAGCATCGCGGGCACGTGCTCCTTTCGGCCGGACACTCGATCGCCGTGCAGAACTTCAACGAGAATCTGTCGGTGCTGGTGATGCTGTGCGTGTATGCGGTAATGATCTGGTTGAATCTACCGGTGTGGCTGGTCATCATCATGTTCGGCGCGTCGGTCTGCTCGATAATGGTGCTGATTATTCATCGGCATCGGCAAAACCAGAAACGCTTCGACTCGGTCGCCCTGCTCAGCCAGGATCTGCATTGACGCGGCCCTTATGAGCGACACTATCTTCAACGTCCTGACGATTGCCGGATCCGATTCGGGTGGCGGCGCCGGTATCCAGGCCGATCTCAAAACCTTCTCCGCATTCGGTGTGTACGGCGCCAGCGTGGTCACCGCCCTGACCGCGCAAAATACCCGCGGCGTACAAGCCCTGCACGTGCCTGACGCGTCCTTTGTGAGCGCGCAGATGGATGCGGTCTTCGACGACATTCGCATCGATGCGGTGAAGCTCGGCATGTTGGCCAATGCAGCGATCATCAAGGCGGTTGCCGGGCGGCTTGCCCACTACGCGCCGCGCTGCGTCGTGCTGGATACGGTCATGATCGCGAAAAGCGGTCACGCCTTGCTCGAAGCCCTTGCCGTGCGCACGCTGGTCGAAGAACTGTTGCCGCAGGCCACCGTGATCACGCCTAATCTGCCCGAAGCCGCGGCGCTGCTCGGCGTGCCCATGGCGACCGACGAAGCATCGATGGTGGAACAGGCTGAAGCGTTGCGCGCGCTCGGCGCCCGCAACGTGCTGATAAAAGGCGGACACCTGCAGTCGAGCGAAAGTCCGGACTGGCTGATTGGCGAGCAGACATCGTTGCGACTGGGCGCGGCGCGCCAACCCGTAACCGCCACCCACGGTACCGGCTGCACGCTGTCAGCGGCCATCGCCGCCGCCTGGCCGCGCAGCCAGGACCTGACGAGCGCCGTCAGCGCGGCGAAGCAATACGTGAGCGAGGCGATTGCCGCTGCGCCACGGCTTTCGGTCGGCGGTGGCATCGGTCCGCTGCATCATTTTCACGCCTGGTGGTGACCGAGTTCTTCGCTGGCCAGTTGATTCGCCGGCTAGTTGCTTATGTCGCTCGTAATGCCGCCCGCCTCGCGATAGATAGCGCGCGCACGACACAGGTCTTCCCAAGCCTTCGCCTTTTCCGCCAGACTGCGCAAAAGATACGCCGGATGGTAGGTAACGATCACCGGCACTTCTTCGTAGACGTGTGCGCGCGTGCGCAGCGAACCGAGCTTCTCGTCGGTCTTCAGCAAGCTGTGCGCAGCGAAACGGCCGAGCGCGACGATTACCTTCGGACGCACTAACGCGACCTGCCGCTTCAAGTAGTCTTCACAAGCCGCGACTTCTTGCGGCAGCGGGTCGCGATTGTTCGGCGGCCGGCATTTCAGCACATTGGCAATAAAGACATTACGTTGGCGCGACAGACCCAGCGCGCGCAGCATATTGTCCAGCAGCTTGCCGGCCTCGCCGACGAAAGGCTCGCCGATGCGATCTTCGGTGGCTCCTGGTGCCTCGCCGATCACCATCCAGTCGGCAGCCTCGTCGCCAACCCCGAAAACCGTCTGCGTGCGCGTATTACAAAGCGTGCACAGGCGGCAATCCGCCACGCGATCGCGCAGCGCTCGCCAGTCGAGGCTTGCGACCGGCGTACCGGCATTGGCATCGACAGCTGCGCCTGCGCTTTCCACGGTCGACACCAGTTCGGTCGACAAGACAATGCGCCCAAGCGCGGGCATCGCAGCGTCTACCGGCTGCGCTGAACCTGCATTGACCGACGCGCTGACGTCTGTCGCGACGGGCGCCGCGTCAAGCGCGGTGCTGACGGCGGCGGACGGCAAGGTTTGCACACCTGCGCGTCGACGCACCCAAACGGGCGACAGCCCCAGTACTTCGAGAACCGGATCAATCATTTATCTGTGGTACCGCTGTAAGCATTTCTGGCACCGAAGATCAGGCGCATGACAATGGCATCTTCCCGGCGCCGGTCTCGCGCCGGATAGTAATTCTTGCGCATCCCTACGCTGACAAAACCGAATTGTTCGTAGAGCCGGATCGCTCGCAGATTGGATGGCCGTACTTCCAGAAGAATGCCGGCCATGCCGTAAAGTCGTGTCAGCCGCGCGCATTCGTCCAACAAGGCCAGACCACCGCCGCTGTGCTGCCGCTCGGGCGCTACACAGACGTTCAACAGATGCATCTCGTCGACCACCGGCATCAGCACGCTGTAGCCGATCAGGCTGGCATCGGCATCACGCAGACAAACGCCCAGATAGCCGGCGCGCAGCGAATCTTCGAAATTGCGGCGGTTCCACGGGAATTCATAGGCGACGCGTTCGATCGCCGCCACCGCGTCGAGATCGGCCAGCGTCATCGCCGTGCAGTATCGATCGAGCGAGGGCAGCGCGCTCATTGCACACCCGCGCCGGCTGGCGCATCGCCGACGGCACTCGCGGCAAGCTGGCGCGCCGCACGTTCCGCCGTCGTCAGCGCCACCTTGTCGCGTATATAGAGGGGCGCCGCCAGAGCCGGCGGCAGTCCGCCGCCGGCCAACCATATCGGCAGCGCCAGGCGTGCGATGGCGCCGGCATGCGGCGCGCTCGGCCATTGCGCCATGGCATGCCGCGCCGCCGCCAAACGCTCGCCATACACTGCCAACGCATTGCCGACCAGCACAAAAGGACCGCTTGGCGCCGGCACTGCTTCCGGCGCGCACACCGCCGGCGCGCCAACTACCTGCCAACTTGCCGTGGCGTCTTGCCATGCGAATTCGGCCCAATACACTTCATCCATGCGCGCGTCGAGCACGCTCAGCACGTATTGGCTCGGCAGACCGGCGGCACCGTCGGTCAGTGCGTCATGACGCGCCGCCTCGGCGCAGGCGAGCAGCGTGCCGACCGGTACCACGGGAATCCCTAACGCGAAGGCCAGCCCTTGTGCCACACCGGTCGCCGTGCGCAAACCGGTGAACGAGCCCGGCCCGACGCCGAAACCGATCGCTACGCAGGCTGTCGGCGGCAGGCCCGCTGCGTCGAATAACTCGCGCGCCGCAGGCAACAGACGCGCGCTGGAGCGGATACCCGTCAGCTCGTGCCGCACCAGCAGTTGGTGTGTGGCGCTGCCTGCCGCCTCGAAGGTAAGCAGCGCCACCGAACAGTAATCGGTGGAAGTATCGAGCGCAAGAAGGGCCTGGCGAGTCATGGCCGCTATTGTAAATCGAGCACGCCGAGCGCCACAGAGCTTCTAGTCCTGCGGCGCCGCGCATCTCCGGGTCCACCCGCATTGACTCTTGCGCCGTAATTGAAAATAGACCTGAATATTTCTTTTAGATGAGGTTATAATCGCAGGCTGCGTTGGAACAGATTTCTACGGCGAGCATCAGTCTCCGTCCAAAGAACTCTGGAAACAACGTGGTTTTCGTAGCGTTTTGCCCCAATCCAGCTTAGAAACTGTTTTCTCTGCTCCCGCTGCGTCGACTGTTGCTTCCCCACTCTGCGGGCGCGACGGTCTAACGCAGGCGCGATTCAAGAACAGCCGGTGAAACTCCCTTCCGCCCGACGCGTCTCGTCAGGCATTCGGGCCGGTTTTCACTGCTCGTCACACAGCTTCTAATTCCGGATGCGCCCAGCGCATCCGCCAAGCCCGTTTTTGCGTCCCTTGCATCGATTGCAGGCTGACTTAGCGACGTCTTGGGTTCTCCGATTGGCGCCAACGCCCAATTCATCTTCCCGGGACTCGACTCATGCCTAATTCGAACCAGTTGGTGAACGATATCGATTCGTTCGCCCCTGCCGCTTCAACCCCGATTGACGCTTTCATCAATCTGGACCTCGCCGTGCAAGCCTTGGCGAACCCTGCCGAAGCGCTTGCGCCGGCCGCCGAAGTACAAGTTATTTCCACCGCCTTTGCCGAAATGGGTCTGGCGCCGCAGATCGTCGCCGCCTTGGTCACCTCCGGCTATACGGAACCGACACCGGTACAGCGGCGCGCGATTCCCAGCGCGCTCGCAGGCCGTGACTTGCTGGTCTCGAGCCCCACCGGTTCGGGCAAGACCGCAGCCTTCATGTTGCCGGCGATTCAGAAGCTGGGCGCGGATCCGCGTCCGGCCGGTCGTCCTGGCGAAGGCGCGGCGCGCCGCGGCCCGCAGCCGGCACGTCCTGGCCTGTTGGTGCTCACGCCTACCCGCGAACTGGCGATGCAAGTCACCGTTGCCGCGCAAACCTATGGCAAGCAAATGCGCCAGTTGCGCACCGTCAGCATTCTCGGCGGCGTGGCCTATCGTCAACAGCTCGCGCTGCTGTCGAAGCAACCGCATATCCTGGTGGCCACACCGGGTCGCCTGCTGGATCACATCGATCGCGGCCGCATCGATCTGTCCGAACTGAAAATGCTGGTGCTGGATGAAGCCGACAGAATGCTCGACATGGGTTTCATCGACGACATCGAAGCCATCATCGAACGCACGCCGGTCGAACGTCAGACGCTGCTGTTCTCGGCCACGCTCGACGGCAAGATCGGCGCCCTGGCACGCCGCTTCCTGAAAGATCCGGAACGCATCGAAATCACGCGTCAGCCGGAATTGCGCGCGCAGATCGATCAATCGATTCTGTGGGTCGATGATCGCTCGCACAAGGAAAAGCTGCTGAACCACCTGCTGGGTGACAGCGCGCTGGACCAAGCCATCGTCTTCACGGCCACCAAGCTCGAAGCCGATGCGCTCTCGGCACGCCTGATCGATGCGGGCTTCCCGTCGGCCGCGCTGCACGGCGACTTGCCGCAAGCCGCGCGCAATCGCACCATTCGCGCAGTGCGCGACCGCAAGGTGCGCGTGCTGGTGGCCACCGATGTCGCCGCGCGCGGTATCGACATCCCGGGCGTCACGCACGTGTTCAACTACGACCTGCCGAAGTTCGCCGAAGATTATGTGCACCGTATCGGCCGTACCGGTCGTGCCGGCCGCAGCGGCATCGCGGTCAGCCTCGTGCATCATGCGGAACTGCAGGCCGTGAAGCGCATTGAGCGCTTCACGCATCAAACCATCGCCATCAGTGTCGTCGCCGGTCTTGAACCGCGTCGTGCGCCGGCGTCCGCCGCCCGCGGCAGCCGTCCGCGTCCGTCCAACGATTCGAGCCGTGGCCGCAGCAGCGGCTTCGGCGGACGTCCGGGTAACGGCAGCGCGCCAGGTGGGCGTCGTCCGAGCTCGGCTGGCGGCCGGCCTTCATCGCCCTACGGCGCCAAGAAGACCTATTCGTAATTGTTCGGGAATGGCTTGGCAACAAGCCAGGCGCTGCCTCTCCTAGGCAGCGTCCACACGGGCGGGGGCCTGGCCTCCGTCAGAATGTGATGCGCTCGAGCGTACACATGATGGATATTGAAAAGCGCGGAGCCCCTGGCTTCCGCGCTTTTTTTTGCCTGCTTTTAGCTGCCCGTCAGCGATAGACGACCACCGGCAGCGACGTATGTGAAAGCACGCGTTCGGTTTCGCTGCCGATCAGTAGCTTCGACAGCCCACGCCGTCCGTGCGAAGCCATGAAGATCGCATCGCATCCCGACTGCTCGGCCGCCTCGACGATACCGGCAGCCGGTGTCTCCTGCACGCTGACCACCAGCGCGCATTGCACGCCTTGCGCACGTGCCGCCTGTTCAATCACTTCCAGATGCAGGCGCGCCTCGGCCCGGGCCTTTTCTAGATAGTCAGGCGGCGGCTCGACCACGACTTCGCTGAACGGCGTAATCGGATATTGCGCCACGCACGCGTAAGCAGTCAGGCGAGCGTCAAGCGCTTTCGCCAGCTCTATCGCCGCTTCAACGGCACGCGCCGACAATTCCGAGCCATCGGTCGGAACCAAGATATGTTTGAACATAGGCCACCTCGCATCGAACCATTACAAGAAGAAGCAGACATAGTGTAGCTGCAGCGCCCAGCATCAGCATCACGGCCGCTTGCTGCGATGCGCAATCCAATCGCCTGAAGCGATTGCCCCACATACGCCAGCAAGCCGTTCCTGGATCGGATAAAAGAAGCACTCCAACGCGATGCCGTCGACTTGCACGGTCAGGCGCTGTCGAATGAACAGGCTCTCTCCGTCCGTGGCAATTTCCTCGATCTCGTCCAGCACGGGCAACAATGCCGTATCGATTCGATACACCTCGCCGACGACCACGGGTGTATTCGTATCCGACGGGACCGGCGTCTCGGAAGTCTGGTCGGACGCCTGTTGGGATAGACCCGCCGCGCCGACAATCAGCCCCGGGTAATCGCCGAAATCCACCAGTCGGCCGGGCACGCATGCGCGGCCGACGCAATACGGCTCGCGCAGTCCGGCACGCGCCGCCGCACCTCGGATGTCGTTGATCTCGTCGGCCATCAAGGTGCCATAAACGAACACGTGAACGAGCGCGTCGAGCGATGTGTCGGCCCTCATCGAAGCTCCTTTGTGTTGATGCGACCAACTCGCAACGCGCACGCAAGCCGTGCACCCCGGCGCATGCCGATGCGCGCAAGCGGTGCGCCGCGTCGGCCGCTCGCGCGCCTTTGGTGCAAGCCAATCGGCACATTATGCCGCAGACATGTAACCGTCTCGTGCCGCGTTCGTTGCCCCTGTTCAGGAGCGCGCCAACGGTTTACTCTTTGACAAACCTTGCTCGGCGCTGCCCGCGTCTTCCGATGAAACTCAACGTCAACGACTCGACCGACACGCTGCCCGAAGCCATCGACGACGCACCGCTTGCGGCCGCATCCAGCACGCATTCACCACCCTTCTCGACGGCGCTCACCGCTGAGAACGGCCGCGTCGACGGTTTGGAATTGCAGGACATTCCAGACAATCTGGTGCCTGACGCCGCGCATCCAATCCGCGTGCGCAAGCGCATCATGCCCGCCGGCAACATCATCGCGCGCCATCAGCACGCATGGGCACAACTGGCCTATCCGCATCGCGGCGTGCTACGCATCACCACGCACGATACAACCTGGATCGTGCCGCCGACGCGTGCCATCTGGATTCCTTCGCACATCGAACATGAAGTCGCCAGCATTCAAGACGCTCGCATGCAATCGCTCTATATCGACGAAGAGGCCGCGGCGATCGGCATCGACACCTGCCGAGTACTGGAAGTGTCGCCATTGCTGCGCGAGTTGATCTCGGCGATGGCCCGTGGCCCCTTGCCCGTACTTCGCGACCAATTGCTGGTTTCACTGACCCTCGACGAGCTCACGCACGCCGAGGTATTGCCGCTAGGCGTGCCGATGCCTTCTGACAAGCGTTTGCGGGCCCTTTGCGAAGCCATTTTGCTGGACCCGTCACGCAGCGATTCATTGAGCGACTGGTCGCAACAGGCAGGTGCCAGCACCCGCACTATCGCGCGGCTGTTTCGCCGCGAGCTGGGGATGAGCTTTTCCTCATGGCGCCAACACGCGGTGCTGGCACGCGCGATTCCAATGCTGGGCGAGAATCGGCCGCTGTCGCAGATTGCGCAAGAACTTGGCTATGCAAGCCAGAGCGCTTTTTCCGCGATGTTTCGACGCGCGGTGGGTAAAAGCCCGCGCGCCTTCCTGTCAGGCAACGAACGCAGCTCCGTCGGTACCTTCAACTATGACGTCTGAATTGAGTCGTGCCGACACGCGCTGGGGCGAACTGCCAGACGGCCGTACGGTAAATCGCTTTTGGCTGCGCAACGCCGCGGGCGCCGAAGTCGCCGTAGCCGATCTGGGCGCCACCTTGGTCTCATGGCTCACCGACGATCGTCAGGGCCGGCGTGCGGATGTGCTGTTGGGCTTCGATACGCCAGCCGACTATCTGGCCAGCGGCACCCATATGGGCGGCTTGATCGGACGCTGGGCCAATCGCATTGCCGGCGCCAGCTTTGAACTGGACGGCCAACACTATCAGCTCGATGCCAACGACGGCACCAACATGTTGCACGGTGGCCGCCTGGGTTTCGATCGGGCGATCTGGGAACTCGCCGACCGGCAAGTCGACAGCGTGCGCTTGACGCACCGTTCGCCGGCCGGCGACAACGGCTTTCCAGGTCAAGTCGATGTGGAGGTCGTATACAGCTTGAGCGCCGACGGCACGCTGCTGCTCGACTACAGCGCGATCAGCAACGCCGCCACGCCCATCAATCTCACTTCGCACGGTTACTTCAATCTGGCGGGAACGGGCACGGCGCTCGACCACCAAGTGCAAATTCATGCCGATGCGTTTCTTGCGATCGATGCGCGCTTCATCCCCGAGCGTCGCCAGCCGGTTGTCGATACGCCATTTGATTTCAGAACGCCGAGCAGCGTACGTGAACAACTGGCGCTCAGTCACCCGCAACTGGCTCGCGCCGGCGGCTTCGATCAATGCTATTGCGTGAATGATTCCGGCATCAGTCTGTACGCCGATACGCCCGATACGCTTGACGCGGCGGAACCGACCATGCACTTGGTCGCCAATGTGCTCGAGCCAAAAAGCGGACGCAGGCTGACCGTCTCAACCAGTGAACGTGGACTGCAGTTCTATTCGGGGAACAATCTGGAAGGCGTCATCGGCAAGGATGGCTATCGTCATGCGAAGCACGATGCGGTGTGCTTCGAGGCGCAGGCCTATCCGAACCAGATCAACAGCGGCGCGGCGCAGCAGGTGGTGCTGCACCCGGGTCAGCGTTACCGTCAGCGCACGGCTTATCGGATTTCGCTTGAACCATAAGGCGCCTGGTCAGGCGACTTCGCCCCACAGGTCATGTCCGTCGGCGCCAGTGATTGCGACATTGACGAAGTCACCCGCCTTGAAACGCCGCGAGGCCTTGCGAGCCGGCTCGATATAGACAACCCCGTCGATCTCCGGCGCATCGGCCGCGGAACGACCGACACCGCCCTCGGCATTGACTTCATCCACCAGCACGCGCAGCTTCTTGCCCACCTTGCGCTTCAAGCGTGTCGCCGACACCTGTTCGGCGATCTCCATAAAGCGCGCGCGTCGTTCATCCCGCAGCGCGTCGGGCAAGGCGCCCGGCAACTCGTTGGCGGTGGCGCCTTCTACCGGTGAATAGGCGAAGCAGCCCACGCGATCGAGTTCGGCTTCGCGAATGAAATCGAGCAACGTCTGGAATTCCGCTTCGGTCTCACCGGGGAAACCAGCGATGAAGGTGCTGCGAATCGTCAACTCAGGACAGATCTCGCGCCATTTACGAATGCGGTCGAGGGTTTTTTCAGCATTGGCCGGACGCTTCATGCGCTTCAATACATCCGGGTGCGCATGCTGCAGCGGTACGTCCAGGTAGGGCAACACGCCGCCCTGCAGGCCGTGGCCCGCCATCATGGGAATAATCTCGTCGACGTGCGGGTATGGGTAGACATAGTGCAGTCGCACCCACGCGCCGTGCTGTCGCGCCAGTTCGTTCAACGCACCGACCAGCTCCGTCATGCGTGTTTTCAGCGGACGGCCTTCGTAGAAGCCCGTGCGATATTTAACGTCCACCCCATAGGCGCTGGTGTCTTGCGAAATCACCAGCAGTTCCTTCACGCCGCCTTCGAACAGTCGTTGTGCTTCGAGCATCACGTCGCCGACCGGACGCGATACCAGATCGCCGCGCATCGAAGGGATGATGCAGAAGGTGCAACGGTGATTGCAGCCCTCCGAAATCTTGAGGTATGCGTAGTGGCGCGGCGTCAAGCGGACGCCGGCCGCAGGCACCAGATCAGCAAAGGGATCATGCGGCCGCGGCAGGTGGTTGTGAACATGCGTCATCACCTCATCGAGCGCATGAGGGCCGGTCACCGCCAATACTCGCGGATGCACCTCCTCGATCAATCCGGCGCCGCTCGCGCTCTTCTTGGCGCCCAGACAGCCGGTGACGATAACCTTGCCATTTTCCGCCAGCGCTTCGCCGATCGCATCCAGGCTTTCCTGCACCGCCTCGTCGATAAACCCGCAGGTATTGACGACGACCAGGTCCGCCCCCGCGTAGGTACCCGAGATCGCATAGCCTTCCGCGCGCAACTGCGTAACGATTCTTTCGGAATCGACCAATGCTTTGGGACAACCAAGACTCACGAATCCCACATTAGGAATACGGTCTTTGTTCGGCGTTGATACTAAAGGGTTTTTCACGGTTTTTTTCAAATGTGGGGCGGGCGAGGCGGGACGTGGCCGCGGGGCGCGACAAGCCAATCGCGCATTTTAACCGCTCGCCGGATTCTCGGCCTGTCTGACTGCACAGTTGCTGTTGTCAGACCCGCGAGAATGAGGCGCTCGGCATGCCCGCCAACATGCTCTGTATCAACGTGTGTATCTCGAATACATCGTGCAAGCGCCGGATCGCCGCATGCAGCTCGGCCGCCTGCGGCCAAGTGCGCTTCAGGTAGCTGAGCCACAACTTGACCCGTCCATGCTCGTGACGCGACGCGACGCGGGCTTGCAGCTTCGCCAGATGATCGAGGATCTGACGCAGCACGGCCGGCCATTCTTCGGCGGATGCCGATGCGTCCATCAGCCCGCGTATGCGTGATGCCAGGAACGGATCGGATACGGCGCCCCGCCCGATCATCACGTCGGCACAACCACTGACCGCCCGGCATCGCTGCCAGTCGGCAACCGTCCAGACGTCGCCGTTGGCAATCACCGGCACCTGCACTGCGGCATCGATATGCGCGATCCACTCCCAATGCGCGGGTGGCCGATAGCCATGATCGCGCGTTCTGGCATGCACGACGATGGCGGCCGCGCCGCCTTCCGCCAGTGCCGTCGCGCAATCGATCGCCAGCGAGGTATCGGATACGCCCAAGCGCATTTTTGCAGTCACGGCTATGTGAGCAGGCACTGCGGCGCGCACTGCGGAAACGATTCGGTTGAGCAGTTCCGGCGTCGCGAGCAGCATGGCCCCGCCACCATGCCGATTGACCACCTTGGCGGGACAACCGAAATTGAGATCGAGCCCATGCGGCGACAAGGCCGCCGCATGGGCGGCATTCAGCGCCAGCCATGCGGGATCGCTGCCAAGCAGTTGGATCACCATCGGCGTGCCACCCGGGGTGCGACCGCCGTTCAGCACCTCGGGCGTGTCGCGCTCGAAAACACGCTCGGGAAGCAGAGAGCCCGTCACCCTGACGAACTCGGAGACGCAGCCGTCGTAGCCGCCCGCGCGGGTCAGCACATCGCGCAGGGTGTGGTCGGCAAGCCCCTCCATAGGGGCGAGAAAAAGCCGGCTCACGACGCAGTCGGCAGCATGGACCGAGGCACAAGCCGAAGCATGGCCAAAATCGGCATACGAGACATGGCCAGCAGCACGACGCGCAACACGACTTGTCGCACAGGCCTATTCTTCCGGCTCATCAGCCGGCGGCGGTGGCGGCGGCGGGGGAAACGGAAAGGTATTGAACAGGTTCTTGGTCTGGCTACGCATTTGCTCCTGCATCTGCACGAACAGGTTCTTCGACTGCTCGATGTAGTTGCTCATCATGCCCTGCATCATCGGCGCCTGCATATTCATGAATTGCGCCCAGACGTCGGTTCCCATCGGGCCCGGCTCATACAAGCCCTTCGATTGCTCGGAGAGCTTGTTCTGGATCTCGATGAAGGTCTGAATGTTCTTTTCGAGATAGCTGCCCATCATGCCCTGCATAGCATGCCCGTAGAAACGGATGATCTGCGAGAGCATCGAACTCGAGAACATCGGCATGCCGCCACTTTCTTCCTCGAGAATGATCTGCAGCAAAATACTGCGCGTGAGGTCTTCGCTGGTCTTGGCGTCGACGACCTTGAAACTCTCCTGTCCGAGCACGAGTTGCTTGACGTCGCTCAGGGTGATGTACGTGCTCGTCTCAGTATCGTAGAGCCGACGGTTCGGATATTTCTTGATCAACCGTTCGGCGTTTTTTTTATTTGCCATGCATGGACCTTTTTGACGCGTGAGCGCCTGCAACCGCACGGCAGGCAGTCTGGCACCCCAGCCCGGCCACCTTCCGCATTTCGTCGTTCAAGCGACGCCTGCTCGCGCCGCGCACAACTCGTACGCGGCCCTGTCGCTCATCCCATATGCAGGCCGCCGTTCAGCGAGAAGTCGGCGCCCGTGGCGAACCCCGACTCATCCGACGCCAGCCATGCGACGATCGAGGCGATTTCCTCCGGCGCGCCCAAGCGGCGTACCGGAATCGTCGAGACGATCTTCTCCAGCACATCGGGACGGATCGAGCGGACCATGTCCGTGCCGATATATCCCGGTGATACCGTATTCACCGTTACCCCCTTTGTCGCGACCTCTTGCGCGAGTGCCATCGTGAAGCCGTGGATACCCGCCTTGGCGGTCGAATAGTTGGTTTGCCCGAACTGCCCTTTCTGGCCGTTGACGGAGGAAATGTTGATGACCCGGCCCCAGCCGCGCTCGACCATGCCTTCGATGACCTGTTTGGTAACGTTGAACAAGCTCGTCAGGTTCGTGTCGATCACCGCGGTCCAGTCTTCGTGCGTCATCTTGCGAAAAAACACGTCGCGAGTGATGCCGGCATTGTTCACCAGCACGTCGACTTCGCCCACCTCGGCCTTGACGATCTTGAAGGCGTCTTGCGTCGAATTCCAATCGCCGACATTGCCTTCGGAAGCAATGAAGTCATAGCCCAGCGCGCGCTGGTCTTGAATCCATTTGACGCGACGCGGCGAGTTCGGCCCACAACCGGCGATTACCCGAAATCCCGACTTGTGCAGACGCTGGCAGATAGCCGTCCCGATACCCCCCATGCCACCTGTTACATACGCTACGCGATCCGTCATGACAGCTACTCCATTTCTGACTACTGCTTATTTTCAATAATTCGGGCCGCGCGCGTCGCCAAGACGCTTACGCTACCCGCTGAATTCTTGTTCCGCCAAACGGGCGCACCACGTTCAAGCGGGTGCGCGCACGTAGCGACCGGGCGCCGCCTCGATAGGCGGATGGCGCTGCGAGCCGGCGTGCGCCGTGGGCGTGCGGCGACGGCCGCCATGTGCTGCCAGCCAGGCGGTCCATGCGGGCCACCAACTGCCGGCATGCTGCTGTGCGCCGTCCAGCCACTGATCCGCATCCAGGCCGCTGCTATCGGCCTTGGGCACTGCAGACCCAGCGGCTCGATTGCCTGCACCGGCGGTTTCGGTTTGCGTGGCCTCATCAACCGCCGCGCCACCTGCCCGCGCACTAAGCGTCCAATAGCTGCGTTTGTTGTGCGCCGGCGGATTGATCACACCAGCAATGTGCCCGGATGCACCCAGCACGAAAGTGGCCGGGCCACCCACCAGTGCGCAGGAAGCATAGGCGGTTCGCCAAGGCACGATATGGTCGTCGCGAGACGCATAGACGAAGGTCGGTGCCGCGATGCGTCCCAAGTCGATCGATTCGCCGCACACCGTAAGCGCGCCGGGCTCGCGCAGCTTGTTTTCAAGATAAGTGTGACGCAGGTACCAGACTGCCATGGGCCCTGGCAGGTTGGTGCTGTCGCCGTTCCAGAACAGCAGGTCGAACGGCGGCGGCGTACGTCCCTTCAAATAGTTGTCGACCACATAGTTCCATACCAGGTCGTTAGGCCTGAGGAAGGAAAAAGTGGTGGCGAATTCATGGCCGCGCATCAGGCCCGGCGGTTTGCCGGCGCCGCCCAGGCCGCCGATCGATTGCTCGCGCAGCGCAATCTGCGCTTCGTCGATGAAGACATCGAGCACGCCGGTATCGGAAAAATCGAGCATCGCCGTCAATAGGGTCAGCGACGCGGCGGGTTGGCGACCGCGTGCGGCCAGTACTGCCAGCGCCGTCGCCAGTAACGTGCCGCCGACGCAAAAGCCCAACACATTCAGTTGCTCGGTACCGCTGATTTCCAGTACGGCTTCGAGCGGTTGCAGCACGCCTTCGGCCACATAGTCATCCCAGGTCTTGCCCGCCAGTGACGCGTCGGGATTGCGCCACGACAGCATGAAGACTTGCTGGCCGCTATCCAGCGCATGCCGCACCAGCGAGCTCTCGACGCGCAGGTCGAGAATGTAGAACTTGTTGATGCAGGGCGGCACAATCAGCAGCGGCAGTTCGTGCACGGTGGCGGCGCGCGGCCGGTATTGAATCAACTGCACCAGCTCATTTTCAAAAACCACCGCGCCCTCGGTACTGGCGAGATTCTCGCCGACGACGAAGCCCGATTCATCGGTTTGCGAAATGCGTCCGCGCGCCAAGTCGCCCAACAGGTTCTGAATGCCTTGCCGCAGGCTGGCGCCCTGACTCTCCAGCAATGCCTTCTGCGCATCGGGGTTCAATGCCAGGAAGTTGCTGGGCGACGTCGCTGCGTTCCATTGATCGACGTAGAACTGGATACGATCGCGGGTTTTTTGGTCCGCGGCGCAGGCCTCCGCCATTGCCGCCAGATAGCGTGAATTCAGCAGATAAGTCGCAGCGGCAAACCACGCGCCCCGGTTCGAACGCCACGCCTCCGAAGCGAAGCGCCGATCGGGCAACTGCGGCGGCGTGGTCTGCGCCGCGTCGGCAAGCAGCGTCTGGCACTCTGCAATATAGTCGGCGCGCAAACGCTCCAGGCGCTCAGGCACCACGCCGAGCGGCGGCGCGACCCGCGTCGCATTGCCAAAAAAAGACGCCGCGGAGAACATCGGGAACTGCTCGGATGCTGCCATATAGGTTCTGATCAGCCGGATAACCGGCGTTGCCGAAAAGGGCGGCGCCTTCAGAATGCAGAAGAAAGGCTGAAATGATGCAGCGCCGCGAGGCATTTTTGCGCGCCACTTCCGGCGTGTCAAATTGCGGCGGCCGGGCAGCGGATGCCTTTCTATCCACAGGCCAATCATTTCGCCGCGCCGCCGCATTGACCATTGGCGTTTTCCCGACTTAACGTTCGATAGCCGACGCTTGGGCCGATGCGGCCAGCGCGTCAACTGCCGCCCACGCGGTCGCCAAGCCAGATGAAGCTGGCCATACGTCCGGTCACGCCGTCGCGTCGATATGAATAGAAACGTCGATCGGTGACGGTGCAGCAGGCCGCTGCGTCGATATCGGAACAGCCGACCCGCGCCAACCGCAATGTCGCCAGAGCAAGCAGGTCGCCCAAGTATTTGGTGCCGCCGTGCAGCGGCGCCGCGCGCTCGAACGATATCGGCTGAAACGCACGCGACGTTGCGTCGCGTTCAGCGGGGAGTGCCGCGTCGAGATAGGCCTCGCGCACCTCTGCGCCCACTTCGAACGCTGTGGCGCCGATCGCCGGTCCCAGGTACGCCGCCAATCTCGTACCCGTCCCGGCAAGCTCCATCACCGCCTGCGCCGTCTGCTCGATGACACCGTCGACCAGGCCACGCCACCCGGCATGCGCCGCGCCCACCGCACGGCCGCGTGCGTCGCAAAGCAGTATCGGCAGACAGTCAGCCGTGAGGATCGCGCAGACCTCACCGGGTTGGTCGCTGACGCAAGCGTCCGCCTGCGGCGGTGATGCGCCTGGCCGTGCTTCCCGCAGCACATCGCCGGCGTTCACGACGGTCGTGCCGTGCACCTGAGAAAGCCACGCGATCGGAGCACCAACCAGCGCCGCGATGCGCTGACGATTGCGACTCACGTCGTCTGGCACGTCGCCCGTATGCGTGCCGAGGTTCAATCCACCGGCGTCACCACCGGCTGCGCCTGCATCGTATGGAGAACGACTGTAGCCACCGGCGCGCGTCGTCGCGAACGCCTGTACATTGCCGGCTACCCGCCAGCGCGGGCGCAGTAGTTCCAGCGTGGCGGCCTGCCGTCGAGCTTCGACGGAATTGGCCGCGTCTCGCGCGGTCGTAGCCGTAGCCGCTGGATCACCCGCGTTCATGCTTCGGCCTGCCAGGCGACCCAGGCATCGGCCACACCGCATCGCTGCGCCAGCGCCGCCATGTCAACCGGCAGCGGCGCCTGGTTGGACACCAGTTGACCGCTGACCGGATCGAGATAGCCGAGCCGCCAGGCGTGCAGGGCCTGGCGCTCGAAAGCCGTCATGCCAGCGGCAGCCGGTGCGCTGGCACCGCCGTACAGCTTGTCGCCGATCAGCGGGTGTCCGATGTGACGACAATGCACGCGTATCTGATGCGTGCGTCCAGTATCGAGCTCGCATTCGAGCAAGGCCATGGCGCGGCCATCGAGCAGCCCGCGCGCCAGCGTACGGAAATGCGTGCGCGCCGGTTTGGACGGCCCGTCTGTCACCACCGCCATGCGCAATCGATCGCGCGGATCGCGGCCGATCGGCGCGTCGATCGTGCCCTGCGCCGGCGGCTGACCCCACACCAGCGCCGCATAGCGACGCTTCACCGTGCGCGCCTGCAACTGCCGCACCAGATCGGTTTGCGCGGCCAAGGTCCGCGCGACCACCATCAGACCACTGGTGTATTTGTCGAGCCGATGCACGATGCCGGCGCGCGGCAAAGCCCCCGCCGCATCGCCATAGCGATACAAGACGCCGTTGAGCAAGGTGCCCGACCAGTTGCCCGCGGCCGGATGCACGACCAGGCCTGCCGGCTTGTCGATAACCACTGCCGCGTCGTTTTCGAATACGATCGGCAACAGCACCGCTTCGGCGCGAAACGCCAAGGTCTCGGGCGCGGCCTGCGGTTCGATGACGACCTGCGCACCCGGGCGCGCTGGATCGCGCAGCCGCGGCAACTGCCCGTCGACCGTTACGCGGCCAGCTTCGAGCCAGGTGGCAAGACGGCTGCGCGAGTACGCAGGAAACAATTGCGCAAGCGCTTTGTCGAGACGTTCGCCGGCCAGGTTCATGGGCATCGACGCGATCAAAGGCGCCGGTGCGAAGGGGGCTCGATGCGCTTCGGCGAGACCCGCGCCGGCTGCTCCATCGAGGCGTGCTGCATCCCTCGCGGCGGCGCTATTTTCCGCGCCGGCCGCGGGCACCGTATCGACCTCATCGTCGATGCTCTGAGGCCATACGTCGTCCGCATCGTCGAGGGCGTCGACGTCGGTGGAAGGGTCGGGAAAGCGGGTCAATGCGTAATCCTGTGCGCCACTGCCGGCGCGCCTGCGGCTTCGGCTATAATCGGCGTCCGTAAATGGGTTCATCGAGACGTAGGCCGCCAAATGCAAGCCTTGAACATTGTGAAGTTCGCGGTAATCGCCGCCGCTGTATCGGTTGCTGCGGGGTGTGGCGGTCTGCCGGAAAAAAACGACGAGACCGCGACCTGGAATAACAACAAATTATACGCGGAGGCCAAAGAGGCGCTGGACGGTAACGACTATTCCAAATGTGCGAAATATTTCGAACGCCTGGAAGGTCGTGATCCATTCGGCCCCTTTGCCCAACAGGCGCAGATCAACGTCGCCTACTGCAATTGGAAAGACAATGAAACCGCCGCCGCCGAACAAGGTATCGACCGTTTCATCAAGCTGCACCCCGATCACCCGAGCATCGATTACGCCTATTACCTGAAGGGTTTGATCGATTTCAACGACGATCTGGGATTGTTCGGCCGCTTCAGCGGACAAGACCTGTCCGATCGGGATCCAAAGGCGCTGCGCGACTCCTACGATTCGTTCAAGATCGTGGTCGATCGCTATCCGCAAAGCAAGTTCGCGCCCGATTCGGCGCAACGCATGCGCTATATCGTCAACGCGCTGGCCAAGCACGAAGTGCACGCGGCCGAGTATTACCAAAGGCGCGGCGCCTACGTTGCGGCGATCAATCGCGCGCAGATGGCCTTGAAGGATTACCAGGGTGCGCCGGCCACCGAAGATGCGTTGCAAGTGATGGTGCAGTCTTACCAGGCATTGGGCCAGCAGCAGTTGGCCGATGACACGCGTCGCGTGATGGCGTCGACCTTCCCCGACAGCCCCTATCTGACCGGCCGTTCGCGCAACCGCGCTCCCGATCGGCACTGGTGGCAGCTCTGGTAGTCGTATCCCGGTAGTCGAGTCGGGCAGGCCCATCGCCTGCCCGTTCGCATTCTTTTATCCTGCCCCTCCGGCCGATTCTCGCGCCTAGCGTCGACACGGCAGCTACGATGCGTCGTCCTGCTGCTCGTCCATCTGTTTTTGCTGCAGGAAGGCCGTTGCAAACGCCTCGTCGCGCGTACGCGTAAAGGGTGGCAGGCTTTGCCACATGCGGCGTCCGTACGGTTTTTCCACGATGCGTGCGTCGCAGATCATCAACACGCCACGATCGGTCTCCGCACGAATCAGTCGTCCCGCGCCCTGCTTGAGCGAAATCACCGCCTGCGGTACTTGATGCACCGCGAATGGACTCAAGCCCTGCCGGTTCAGCGCATCGAGGCGTGCGGCAAGCACCGGGTCGTCGGGCGGCGCGAACGGCAGTTTGTCGATGACGACCAGCGACAAGGCGTCGCCACGCACATCCACGCCTTCCCAAAAGCTTTGTGAACCCACCAGGATGGCATTGCCAGCCGTGCGAAAACGTTCGAGCAGTTCGGTGCGGCTCACTTGCCCCTGCACCAGCAGCGGATAAGACCACCCCTTCTCAGCGATCGTCTCGCGCAGCAAAGCGGCCATGCGTTCGACCGAGCGCAGCGTCGTGCAGAGAATGAAAGCGCGACCGCCCGACGCTTCGATCAGCGGCAATGCCGCGCGAAAGGCCGCCTCGACAAAAGCCGGCGACGCTGGCGCCGGCAGATTGCGCGGCACATAAAGCAAGGCCTGCCGCGGATAATCGAAGGGGCTGGGCAGCGTCATCGAGCGGCTGGCGTCGAGGCCCATCTGGGCCGCGTAATGGGTGAAATCACTTTTCACAGCCAAGGTGGCGGAAGTGAAAATCCAGGCACGCGGCGCACCCGCGCGCTGCTTGGCGAAGATCGGCGCGATCGACAGCGGTGTCTGGTGCAACTGCACGGCGTGCGAGAAGACCTCGATCCAGCGCACCGTTTGCGGCGCCGCGCCCAGCTCCGCGCCTTTGGACGCCGGCGCGGCTTTGTCCTTGTACCGGTCAGCGGCCGGCGCCGCTGCAGGTATCGCACCGGCGCTTGGCGCCGGCACTTCCAAAGGCTTCGCCTCACGCCAGCGCGTCAGGCTGTCGGCCAGTTCATGCACACGCCTCAGACAAGCTGCCAGGGATTCGGCGCGCTCGGCCTGCGAGGCCAATGCGGCACGCACCGCCTCCAGCTGTTCCGACAAGGCATCGAGCGCGTCGAACAGCGGATGGTCGTCGCCCAGTTGCGCACTCGCGAGCTTGAGACCTTCTTGCGGAAACACCAGCCGCAGGTCGCGCGTCGTACGTTCGAGCGAGCCGTGCAGGCTAAGCCAGTCGACCGCTTCGCGCGCATGCAGCAGCCCTTCGGCCAGCATGTCGCGCGCGAGTTCGAGCAATTGACCGGTAGAGACGGTCTCGCCGAAGAATAGCGTCGCGGTATCGGGCAACTGGTGCGCTTCGTCGAAGATGATGGTGTTGGCGCTCGGCAGCAGCTCGGCCATGCCGGTGTCGCGCAACATGATGTCGGCGAAAAACAGATGGTGATTCACCACGACGATATCGGCCTGCTGCGCGGCACGGCGCGCTTGCATGACGAAGCAATCCTGGTAATGCGGGCACTCTTGTCCCAGGCAATTTTCGCGCGTCGACGTAACCATCGTCCAGGCGGCGGCGTTTTCCGGCACCGTGGCCAGCTCCGCCTTGTCGCCGGTACGCGTGATCTTCGCGAAGCGCACGATTTCGCGCAGATGGGCGGCGTCTTGCCGCGAGGCCATGCGCGCACCCTCGGCGCTGCGCTCCAGGTAGTAGTGGCACAGGTAATTCGCGCGGCCTTTCAGCATTGCCGCGGACACCGGAGCGCCCAGCGCATCGCGCACCGTAGGCAAGTCACGGTTGTAAAGCTGGTCTTGCAGATGCTTGGTACCGGTTGAAATGATGACCTTGCCGCCCCACAGCATTGCCGGCACCAGGTAGGCGAAGGTCTTGCCAGTGCCGGTGCCAGCCTCGACGATCAGGGTGTTGTCCGACGCGCGCTCCGGCGTGGCGGTAAAGGCGTTTTCAGCATCGGGCGCGCGACCGGCAGCCTGCATCGCCGCCGCCACCGCTTGCGCCATCTGCTGTTGCGAAGCGCGTGAATGGAAACCGGGCACGCGTCGCGCAAGCGACCCGCCCGCTGCGAACACTTGCTCGAGTTCGGCGGCACGTGCTGGGTCCAGCGGCGGCCCGGCGAAGCTGTTGGGCCGCGCGCCGGCCACGGCGGCCGCGGCACCAGTCGGCACGCCGGCGGCGGGCTCCAGCGGCGGTGTGACAGAACCGGGCAAGGTCGGGGCGTTCATCGCTGGATAGAAATCAGTGGGCAGCCGGCGCGACGGCTGGCGCGCTTGCCGGGGCATTGGCAGCCGCGCGTGCGCGCGCTTTGGCGCGACGCGCTTCGACGCTCTGCGCGTGCGTCCGGGCAGCGAGTTGCTTGGCCTGGTAGCTGGCTACATTCTCTTGGCGTTTTGCGGCATCGGCCGCCGCCTGGCGCTGCGCGTCATCCAGCCGCTTCTGGTAGTCCGCCTGCTTTTGCCCATAGGCGGCAGCGTTTTGCGCGCGCAGGCCGGCGTCGTTGCCACGCTGCGCCGCCTGTGTTGCATATTGCTGCTGCTTTTGCGTGAACGCGGCAGCATTCTCGCGATCGGCTTGCGCGCGTTGCGGCGCATTGGCGTCACGTTGCGCTTGCGCCAGCGCATTGCGCCGGTCGCGTTCCTGCGCATTTGCCGCACGTTCCTCAGCCGACAGCACAAGCTGCTCGGCGCGGATCTTCGCCTGCTCGTCACGCATCACATCGCGAGCCTTGTCCAGGCACTTGTTGACGAAGAATTTCGAATAGCAATTGTGCTGCGCCGTCTGGTAACGATCGTCGTTCGTTTGGCTGCGGTCGTCGAGCACTTTCTGCCGCGGGCCAAAACCAGCATTGCGCGCAGAACTTGGCGAGCTTGTGGCGGCCTGGTCCGATGCGGATGAAGCCGACGCGGATGGGGCCGATGCGGATGGGGCCGATGCGGATGGGGCCGATGCGGTTGGGTCCGCTGCGGTTGGGTCCGATGCGGTTGGGTCCGATGCGGTTGGCGCTGATGCGGATCGATCCAGCGTGGCCTGAGCAGGCGCTTGAGCCACTGCTGCGCCCGACAGCATCAAGCCACCTACCAAGGCCGCCACGCCCAGCGAGCTGCCGAGCACGGCTCGTCGTGCGCGCGCCGCAGCAGCCACGTGCTGCGTGGTCGGTGCGATCCAGATAGACGGGCGCCCGCGCGCCCAAAATCCGGGCGCTTTCACGCATGAAAGAACGAACGATCGGGCGACAGAAGCAGCCGGTGCGAAGAGCGGCAAAAGGGGGCGGCGTAGCATCGCGAGATTCTAACATCGGCACGCGTGCCGCCAGCGACGTCCGCCATCGCCAATACCCGGTGCCAGGACACACATGCCGTGTCGGCCGGCCTTCAGGGCGGCTGCGCGTTTATGGCAAAATGCCCCGCTCATCGCAGCACCGCCTGCCCTCGCCTCTTTCAACCACCCGGGCGCCAACACGCGTCCGCAGCTCATGCAAAACGTCGCACTCAAGATCGTTCAACGCATTGCCAGCGACCTGTCGGTTCAAGCCCGGCAAGTCGCCGCCGCAGTGGAATTGCTCGACGCCGGTTCCACGGTCCCGTTTATCGCCCGCTACCGCAAGGAAGCCACCGGCAATCTCGACGATACGCAACTGCGTAACCTCGAAGAACGCCTGCACTATTTGCGCGAACTCGAAGAGCGCCGCGCCGCCATCCTGCAAAGCATCGATGAGCAAGGCAAGCTCGACGACACCTTGCGCGCCGCGCTCGAAGCCGCCGACAGCAAACAGGTGCTGGAAGATCTGTATCTGCCCTTCAAACCCAAGCGCCGCACACGTGCGCAAATTGCCCGCGAAGCCGGCTTGGAGCCGCTGGCCCTGGCGCTGCTCGCCGACCCCACGCTCGACCCGGCTACCGCCGCTGCGCCTTACGTCGATGCGGACAAAGGCGTCGCCGATGTCAAAGCCGCGCTCGACGGCGCACGCGACATTCTTTCCGAGAAATTTGGCGAAAGTGCCGAACTGCTGGGCGCCTTGCGTGAAGACCTATGGCGTCGCGGCATCGTCGCCTCGGCGGTGGTCGCCGGGCATGAGCAGGATGAAGGCGAGAAATTCCGCGACTACTATGCCTACTCGGAAGCCATCCATGCCATCCCCTCGCATCGGGCGCTCGCGTTGTTTCGCGCGCGTCAATTAGGTGTGGTGCAACTGAAACTCGGCCTGGGCGAAGCGCTCGATGCGCAGTCGCCGCATCCCGGCGAATTGGCCATCGCCGCGCAATTCAATATACGCGCGTCCCAGGGGCGTCCCGCCGACAAGTGGCTGGGCGACGTCTGCCGCTGGTGCTGGCGCGTGAAGATTCAGCCCTATCTGGAAAACGAATTGCTGGGCCGCCTGCGCGACGACGCCGAGCACGAGGCGATCCGCGTGTTCGCCCGCAACCTGAAAGATCTGCTGCTGGCCGCGCCGGCTGGCCCGAAGGCTGTGATCGGCCTCGATCCTGGGCTGCGTACTGGCGTTAAAGTGGCCGTGGTCGATCGCACCGGCAAAGTGCTGGGCACCGACACCATCTATCCGCACGAGCCGCGCCGCGATTGGGATGGCTCGCTGGCACGCCTGGCCAAGCTGGCCGCCGCCACCCGGGCCGAACTCATCAGCATCGGCAACGGTACCGCTTCGCGCGAAACCGACCGGCTGGCAAGCGAGTTGATGCGCAAGCATCCCGAGTTGGGCTTGCAGAAGATCGTCGTCTCCGAAGCGGGTGCCTCGATCTATTCCGCTTCCGAACTCGCCGCGCGCGAGTTTCCCGATCTCGACGTGACGCTGCGCGGCGCCGTGTCGATTGCGCGACGGCTGCAAGATCCATTGGCCGAATTGGTCAAGATCGAGCCCAAGGCTATTGGTGTGGGCCAATATCAACACGACGTGAACCAGCGCGAACTGGCACGCTCGCTCGATGCGGTGGTGGAAGATTGCGTGAATGCGGTGGGTGTCGACTTGAATACCGCCTCGGTCGCCTTGCTCGCACGCGTCTCGGGACTGAACGGCACGCTGGCGCGCAATATCGTCGAGCACCGCGATGCGCACGGCCCGTTCGTATCACGCGAAGCATTGCGCAAGGTGCCGCGGCTCGGCGACAAAACCTTCGAGCAGGCTGCCGGCTTTCTGCGCGTGAATGACGGCAGCAATCCGCTCGATCGCTCGGCCGTGCATCCGGAAGCCTACCCGGTGGTGCAGCGCATCCTCGACAAGATCAACAAAAGCGCAAGCGAGGTATTGGGTCAGCGCGAAGCGCTTGGCGGCCTGTCGCCGGCGCAGTTCGTCGATGATCGCTTCGGTCTGCCGACCATTGTCGACATTCTCGCCGAACTGGAAAAACCCGGTCGCGATCCGCGTCCGGAGTTCCGCACCGCAACGTTTGGCGAAGGCATCGAGTCACTCAAAGACCTGACCCCCGGCATGATCCTCGAAGGCGTGGTGACTAACGTTGCCGCGTTCGGCGCCTTTGTCGATATCGGCGTCCATCAGGATGGCCTGGTGCACGTATCGGCGATGTCCAAGCGCTTTATTAAAGATCCGCACGAAATCGTCAAGGCTGGTGAGGTCGTCAAAGTCAAAGTGCTGGAAGTCGACCAGAAGCGGCAACGCGTCGCGTTGACGATGCGACTCGACGATGAGCCGGGCGTGGCGGGCGGCGCGCCCTCTACAGACGGCAGGCGTTCTACCGAACCGCGCCATCAACGCAGCAGCGAGCGCGGCGGTCGCACGCCCGAACCCGCCGGCCAAAGCGCGCTGGCAGCGGCTTTTGCCAAAGCAAAGGGACGTTAAAAAAGGAGCCGCTGAAAATACGCGGCCTGACAGGCTGCTGATATGCGCGCCTCGTCAAACAGGCATCGAAGCGAGAGCCAGTCTCTCGCGCACGCGCAGCCAAAGAAAAAAGCCGACTTTTTCGAGTCGGCTTTTTTTGTTAAGCGTGGGCTGAATTCCCAGCTAGATCTCGATTTTGGTACCGAGTTCGACCACTCGATTCGCTGGAATGCTAAAAAAATCGGTCGGCTTGGCGGCGTTTTGATGCATCCAGGCAAAAATACTTTCGCGCCACACCGACATACCCGGCAACTGCGTCGGCACCACGGTTTCACGCGCCAGGAAGAATGAGGTGTCCATCAATTCGAAACCCATGCCCTGATGCTTCTCGAGATAGCGCAGCACTTCCTGCACGTCGGGCGTTTCATTGAAACCGAAAGTCGCACGTATCAGGAACAGGCCGCCGTCGAACTGGCGAATCTCGATGCGATGCTCATCGTCGATATAGGGGATATCGCAGGTTACGAACGTCATGAAAATGGTTCGCTCATGCAATATCTTGTTGTGCTTCAAATTATGCAGCAGGCTCACCGGTACGAGCGTGTCATTACCCGACAGATAGATGGCGGTGCCGGAAACACGATGCGGCGGATGCGCAAGCAAGCCTTGCAGGAACGGCTCGAGCGGAATACCGTCGGCCGCCGTGCGCGCCTTGACGATGCCGCGGCCCTTGAACCAGGTCATCAGCAGGAAGAACAACAGTGCGCCGATGCCGAGCGGCAACCAGCCGCCGTCGGCGATCTTGATCAGGTTGGCCCCCAGGAAAGCGAAATCGACCACCACGAATACCGAGATGATCGCGGCCACCAGCCACTTGTTCCAGTTCCACAAACGCAACATGACGACGCATACCAACAGGGTGGTAATGACCATGGTGGTCGTCACGGCGATGCCATAAGCGGCGGCTAGATTATTCGAACTCTTGAAGCTCAGCACGACGCAAATAATGATCGCCAGCAACAGCCAATTCACCAGCGGCACATAGATCTGGCCGATGGCGCTGGCCGACGTATGCAAAATCTTCATGCGCGGCACGTAGCCGAGCTGAATCGCTTGGCTGGTCAAGGAGAAGGCGCCCGAAATCACCGCTTGCGAGGCGATCACGGTAGCCACCGTGGCCAGGATAACCAGCGGAATCAACGCCCAGCTCGGTGCCATCAAGAAGAAGGGATTGGCGATGGCATGCGGCGACCTCAGCAGCAACGCACCCTGCCCGAAGTAATTCAGCACCAAGGCCGGCATGACAATGCAATACCAGCCGAAGCGAATCGGGCGCGCGCCGAAATGGCCCATATCCGCATAGAGCGCTTCGGCTCCCGTCAGTACCAGGAATACGGAGCCCAGCACCACGTAAGCCTGCAGCGCATGTCGCGAGATAAAAGCGAATGCGTAATAGGGATTCACCGCGGCAATGATCTCGGGCGCTTCGATAATATGCACCAGTCCGAGAATGGCCAGCGTGACGAACCAGATCACCATGATGGGTCCGAACAGGCGCCCGACCACTTCAGTGCCGCGTCGCTGCAGCCAGAACAGCAGGATCAATACCACCAGCGTGATCGGCAGCACATAGGCCGCCAGGTGCGGGGCGGCGATTTGCAGACCCTCGACAGAAGACATGACGGAGATGGCCGGCGTGATTACCGCATCGCCGTAGAACATGCAGGCACCGAAAATGCCCAGCATGATCAGCACGCGCGAGCCACGGCTACCGGCCGTGGTCTTGCGCAATGCCAGCGCCATCAACGCGAGTATGCCGCCCTCGCCATTGTTGTCCGCGCGCATGACGACCAGCACGTACTTGACGGCCACCACCAGTACGATCGCCCAGAACAGCAGAGAAATCACGCCACGGATCGAGCCTTCGGTAAAAGCAATACCGTGAGCTGGCGAAAACGCCTCTTTCAACGAATAAAGGGGACTGGTGCCGATGTCACCGAACACCACACCGATGGCGGCGACGACCAGCGGTGACAGCGCTTTTCGAGCGGGCGCGGGGGCGTGAACGGTAGGAATGGACGACACGGTCTAGCGGCTCGAGGTCAATATTCGGAACAGCACGAAGCGTTCACGAGCCGCGCGAATGACGCGCGGTGCCGCGTTTGATCCAGGCGGCCAGACTCGCCGGCCGCAAGGAATCCCATTCTTCGAAGGGCTGGTGAATCCAAGGATTGGTCGGCAGATAGTGAACGTAGAAATCGGGGTGGACGATCGAACAGGCTTTGTACCACAGTACCGCGGAACGGACTTCCGTAACTTGCGGGAACGTATCGCGCAGATGCTGGCTGACGCGCGTAATGGTCACGCCCGAATCCACCAGATCGTCGACCAGCAGCACATTGCCGGCCAATTCGCCGCGTGTAATCGTGATGTATTGCGCAATATCGAGTTCGCCGCGCTGCATGCCGACCGCTTCGCGGTACGAGCTGGTCGATAGAATCGCCAGCGGCACGTCGAAAATGCGCGACAACTGGTCGCCTACCCGCAGGCCACCCCGCGCCAGACACAGGATCTTGTCGAATTTCCATCCGGACTCGTGGATGATCAGTGCGAGCTGTTCGATCAGAGAATGGTACTCGATCCAATCGACCCAGAGATTCTTTTCATCGTTCGGTGACGCATTCATCAGCGGATCCGTAAAGCGCGGCGCCGGGGGGCGCCGCGACCTGTCATGGAAGACGGCGTGGCTTGCTTCAGCGCTCGAACATCAACCGGCGAAAGGGTCACGCACCAGAATGGTTTCGTCGCGGTCGGGACCGGTGGAAATCATGTCGATCGGCACGCCGACCACGGCTTCGATGCGCTCGAGGTAACGGCGCGCGGCCTCGGGCAGCGCATCCCAATGCTGGATGCCGGCGGTATTGCATTGCCAGCCCGGGTAGGTTTCGTAGATCGGCTCGCAGCGTTCCACCGTGGAAGCGCCGCGCGGCAGGATGTCGAGCGGCGCACCGTCGAGCCGATAGCCGGTACACAAGCGGATTTCGCGCAAACTGTCGAGCACATCCAGCTTGGTGATGCACAGGCCGCTGATGCCGTTGATCTGGATCGAGCGCTTCAGCGCCGCGGCATCGAGCCAGCCGGTGCGGCGCGCGCGGCCCGTCACCGAGCCGAATTCCTTGCCGATGGTAGCCAGTTCCAAGCCGATCGGATCCTGGCGCGCCGGATTGTCGGCGTCGTACAGTTCGCTGGGAAACGGTCCGGCGCCCACGCGCGTGCAATAAGCCTTGGTGATGCCCAGCACGTAATGCAGTTGCTGCGGGCCCACGCCGGCGCCCGCCGAAGCCGCGCCGGCTACGCAGTTGCTGCTGGTGACGAACGGGTAGGTGCCATGGTCGACGTCGAGCAGCGTGCCTTGCGCACCTTCGAACAACAGGCTTTTGCCCGCCTGGTTTTCCTCGTACAGCCGCGACGAGATATCCGTAACCAGCGGTCGCAATTGCTCACGCAGCCCGCGCATTTCGTCGAGCGTTTGCTGCACGTCGACCGGCTGGGTCTGCAGGTACTGGGTGAGAATGAAATTGTGATACGCCATGACGTCGGCCAGACAACTGGCAAAACGCGCATCGTCGAACAGGTCGTTGACGCGCAGCGCGCGCCGGCCGGCCTTGTCCTCGTAGGCGGGGCCGATACCGCGCCCGGTGGTGCCGATCTTGGCGGCGCCGCTCTTCAGCTCACGCGCCTGGTCGATCGCCACGTGCGACGGCAGGATCAGCACGCAGGCATCCGACACGCGCAGCCGGCTGCGTACGTCGACGCCAGCCGCTTCGAGCTCGCCGATTTCCTTGAACAGCGCCGGCAGCGACAGCACCACGCCGTTGCCGATGTAGCAGGTGACGTCGGGCCGCATGATGCCCGATGGAATCAGCCGCAGCACTGTCTTGCGGCCCTCGATGATCAGCGTGTGCCCGGCGTTGTGTCCGCCCTGGAAGCGCACGACGCCCTTCGCCTTCTCGGTCAGCCAGTCGACGACCTTGCCTTTGCCCTCGTCGCCCCATTGGGTGCCGACGACGACTACGTTGCGACCTGCCTTAACGTTGCCGAACATTGTCGTTAATCACTTGATGTAAAAAAGCATTTTACTCGGGTCGCCGTCGGCGCCCGCAGTTTCAGCGTGGCTCGACCACCCATTGGCCGGCACGCTCGACGAGCACCCGGTCGCAAGCGAATTCGTCGAGATCCTGTTCATGACCCGGCAGCGCCTGGATCACCACTTCGCCGGCATCGCGCAAAGCGGCAACGCGCTCGCGCAACGCCAGATCGTGTGTCCACGGCGCCAGCACCGCACTAGAGCGCGCCTCCACCGTGGAAATGCGCACCACTTCACGCAGATCGAGCGAAAAACCGGTAGCCGGCCGCGCACGGCCATAGGCTTCGCCGATCTTGTCGTATCGACCACCGCGCGCCACCGCATTCGGCACGCCTTCGACATAGGCGGAAAACATCGCTCCGCTATGGTATTGGTAGCCGCGCAAATCGGCCAGATCCAATAATATTTGCGCATCGTCCAGACCGGCCTGTCCAACCTGGTCGACCAGCAAGGCCAATTCGTCGAGCGCCGCCTTGATCGCGGGCAACCCTGGCAGAGTAGCGCGCGCGCGCGCGATGACCGAGGCGTCGCCATACAGCGACGGCAGGTCACGCAGCGCCTGGCGGATGCGCGAGTCGGCCACGTGGGCGCTCAGTTCTGCCAGACGCGGCACGTCTTTACTGCCAAGCGCGGCGAAGAGTTCAGCGCCGTGGCGCGCCATTTCGGGCGCCTTGGCCAGCAGCGCATTGAGCACGCCGGCGTGGCATAGATCGAGTCGCACCCGCGACAGACCGGCAAGGCGCAGGCTATCGAGCAGCAATTGCTGGATTTCGACATCCGCCTCGAGCCCGGCATGTCCGTATATTTCGGCGCCGATCTGATACGGCTCGCGCGTTTCGAGAATGCTGCGCGGACGCGTTTGCAACACGCTGCCGGCATAGCAAAGTCGCGTGACCCCGCGCCGATTCAACAAATGTGCATCGATGCGCGCTACTTGCGGGGTAAAGTCGGCGCGCACGCCCATCATGCGGCCCGACATCTGGTCGACCAGCTTGAAGGTGCGCAAGTCAAGGTCTTCCCCCGCGCCCGTCAGCAGCGACTCGAGGTATTCGAGCAGAGGCGGCATCACCAATTCGTAGCCGTAAGACCGGAAACGGTCGAGCAGCATACGCCGCAGTTCCTCGGTCTTGCGCGCCTCGGAAGGCAGCACGTCGGCGATGTTCTCAGGCAATAGCCAGATAGACATTCTGAAAATCTCTAAACGTTGTCAAAGCTGCCGCGGCGGCCCCTGTCGGGCGCGCTGCGTCGATGCCGGACGCGACCGGCGTCAGAGCGAGATCGCCCACATTATCAGTAGGCCCGCACCGATGGCGATCAAACCGCCCAGCCGGATATGCCGGTCGGACAGTTCGACGATCCGGCGAAACGTTTCGCGCCAGATCAGTGGCGCAACAAATGGAAACATGCCCTCGAAAATCAACATCAGGGCAATTGCCAACAAAAAGGTACCGAGCATTTCGTCGTTGTCCCCAAACAACTTTTCGCACTCGACCGACGTCGCCGAAATGCCCGTTGCGGTCGGCGCGCCGCTTGAGCTTTTTCTGCCAATCGGCCGGAATCTGCGTTCCGGCTATGCCGGCTGCGCGGCGAACTGCCCCAAGCCCTGCGGTTAACGCCTTCTTGTAGGCGCTGGTGCCGCCGACGCTGCCTCGGGACCCCGGAAAAACCTGAACAGCTCACTGTTCGGATCGACCACAATCAGATCACTTTTCTTGGAAAAGCCTTCGCGATACACCTGCAGGCTCTTGTAGAACTGATAGAACTGCGGATCACGGCCGAACGCGTCGGCGTAGATCGACGCCGCTTGCGCGTCGCCCTCGCCCATCGTCGTTTGCGCCTGACGATAGGCATCGGCGACGATCACCTCGCGTTGCCGATCGGCATCCGCCCGGATCTTCTCGGCGTCGGCGGCGCCTTGCGAGCGCAGCTGATTGGCCGCTTGCTGCTGCTCGGCCGCCATCCGCCGATATACCGAATCGCTGATACCAGACAGCAAATCGACACGCTTGAGCCGTATATCGACCACCTGCACGCCGATACCGCTCGCCTCCGTCGCGACCTTCTTTTCCGCCGCCGCCACCACGTCGCTTTCATGCGAGACCACATCGGCGACGCTACGCCGCGCGAACTCGTCGGTAAGCGCCGCATGCGCGATCTGCGTCAAACGGTCTTGCGCCAGCGCCGCATCGCCCTTGAAGCTGATGAAATACTGGCGCGGATCGCTGATACGCCACTTGATCAGGCTGTCGACCAGCAAGTCTTTCTTTTCCGAGGTCGTAAACCGGTCGGGCTCGGCATTGTCGATGGTCTGAATGCGCTTGTCGAGCGTCACGACATGCGCGAACGGCGGCGGTACTTTGAAGTACAAGCCCGGCTCCGTAATGACCTGCTGAACTTCGCCGAAGCGGAAAACGATTGCAAAGCGTCGCTGATCGACCACGAACATGCTCGAGGCCAGAATGGCCAAGACCACGAGAACGCCGATCAGCGACATGAGAAGACGGTTCATGCGGATCCCTGTCATCGTGCCTCATCGCCCCGATCGCGGCTGCGTGGCAAATTGCGCGAGCGGAAAGTATCGTCGCCCGGCACGGCATCGGACGCCATCGCAGCGTCGGTGCCGGTCGCGGCATTGCTGGCGTCGGACGACACGGCTGGCGGCACGCCCGCCGCATTACCCGATCCGGCCGGCACCGCCGATGCACTGTCGTCGATCGCGACAGGAGGGGCAGCAGGCGCGGCCGCCACGGCAGGTGCGGCGCTTTGCGCGAGCAATTTGTCGAGCGGCAGATTGATCAGGTTGTTGCTGTTGCGGCTATCCACCAGCACCTTGGAAGACGTCGAAAAAATCTGCTGCATGGTCTGCAGATACATGCGCTCACGCGTGATGGCCGGCGCTTTCGCGTACTCGCCCAGCACTTCGATGAAGCGGCGTGCATCGCCGTCGGCCTGCGCCACTACGCGTGACTTGTAGCCCTGCGCCTCTTCGAGCATACGCGAGGCCGTGCCCTGTGCCCGCGGCACCACATCGTTGGCATAGGCCTGCGCTTCATTCTTCAGGCGCTCGCCATCTTGCCCGGCCTTCACGGCATCGTCGAAGGCGGCTTGCGCCTGCGCGGGTGGCTGGATGCTCTGCATCACCACGCCCGTTACGAGGATGCCCGCCTTGAGCCCATCGAGCGTGCGCTGAATCGACTGCGTCAGATCGAGCGGCAATTGCTCGCGGCCCTGGTACAGCAGGTAATCCATGGTGTTCTTGCCAACGATCTCGCGCACCGCGGCCTGCGCCGCCTGGCTGACACTGGCGTCGGGGTTCGCATTGTTGAACAGGAACGCCGCCGCGTCGGCCACCCGGTATTGCACGGTGAAACGCACGTCGATGATGTTCTCGTCTTGCGTGAGCATCGAGGCGTCTTTCAGATTCGTCGACCGTACCTGACTGTCGCGCCCCACATCCACCGAGCGCACTTGCGACATATTGACAACCTCGGCGCTTTCGAACGGATACGGCAGATGCCATTGAAAGCCGGCCGGCGCGGTCGAGACATAGCGGCCAAAGCGCAGCACTACGCCGGCTTGGCCCTCCTGCACCACGAAGATACCGCTGCCGAGCCAGATGGCGATGATGACGCCGATCACGATGCCGATGCCGATGCGATGCCCGGCGCCCGAAGGCAACCCAGTACCACCGCCAGGACGCTTGCCGCCGAACAGCTTGTTCAGGCGCTTGTTGAAATCGCGCCAGAGTTCATCGAGATCGGGAGGCCCTTTGCCGGGATCGCGCTTGCTATCTTCCGGACGGTTCTGCCGCGATACGCCCCGATCAGCCGGTGCGACCGCAAGCCATCGTGGTCCGTTCATCGACAACACCGCGAGAAGACGCTGCCATACATGCTTGTGGTCGTTATAGTCTTTCACCATGACACAGCCGGTTTTGCATTCGGGAGAGCTCGTTCGGAAAAATGCTTGCCGAACGATCAATGGTCACGCTCATCGAACGTGACCGATACCGCATTGCCGGAAACGGGCGCCTCCCCTTCAGACTCAGGCGCCAGTTCCTCCGCGGCGATCGGATGAGGGATGGAACCGGATGTTGAATCGGTCTCCTGACGGGATGACCGGTGCGCGGCGGCGCTTTCGGCAATTGCCTGACGCAATGCATCGAGGCCCTGCCCCGTGCGCGCACTGACGAAAACGCGCGAAATCTTACCATACTCATTGCGCTCGACGGGCAGCTCCGCGCCCGTCGACTCCGGCAGCGCATCGATCTTGTTCCAGACCAGGATCTGCGGCACGTCCAGGGCACCGATTTCTTTGAGCACGGCCTCGACTTCGGCAATCTGATCGAGCTTGCCCGGGTTCGCCGCGTCGACGACATGCAGCAGCAAATCGGCGTGCGCCGTTTCTTCGAGCGTCGCGCGGAAGGCCGCGATCAGCGCATGCGGCAAATCACGAATAAAGCCTACGGTATCGGACAACACGATGGTGCCGGCTTCGCCGAGCCAGACGCGCCGCGAGGTCGTATCGAGTGTCGCGAACAGTTGATCGGCCACATAGGTATCGGCGCGCGCCAAGGCATTGAATAGCGTCGACTTGCCGGCATTGGTATAGCCGACCAGCGACACCGAAAACGTTTGATTACGCTGACGCGCGCGCCGCTGCGTATCGTGCTGCCGCGATAGACGCGCCAGCCGCGTTTTCAGCAATTTGACACGCGTGACGATCAGGCGTCGATCGGTTTCCAACTGCGTTTCACCAGGTCCGCGCAAACCGATACCACCCTTCTGGCGCTCAAGGTGGGTCCAGGCGCGCACCAGGCGTGTCGACAGGTACTGCAACTGCGCCAGTTCGACTTGCAGCTTGCCCTCATGACTCTTGGCGCGCTGCGCAAAGATGTCGAGGATCAGGGCGATGCGGTCGATGACGCGCGTACCCAGCAGTTGTTCGAGGTTGCGTTGTTGCCCGGCCGTCAGTGGATGATTGAAGATGACCAGTTCGATTTCGTGCGCGACAACCGCTTCGCGCAGTTCTTCGGCCTTGCCGGTGCCGATGAATAGCGCCGAGTCGGGGGTTTTACGGCTGCCGGTAAGCGTTACGACCGGCGCTGCGCCCGCGCTGGTGGCGAGCAGAGCCAATTCATCGACGCTGGCCTGGAAATCGGTCCGGCCGAAATCGATGCTGACGAGAGCTGCTGGAGTCAAGAGATGTGGGAAGAGAAAAAAGAGAAGCGGGGATGGTCGACCAGCACGCGAAAAACATGGCGCGCTGGCCGAATGAACGATCAGCTGGCTTCGGCGTCCGGATGAAAACTCACCGGACGAGAGGGCACCACGGTAGAAATGGCGTGCTTGTATACCATCTGCGTGACGGTATTCTTAAGCAACACGACGTACTGGTCGAACGATTCGATATTGCCTTGCAGCTTAATGCCGTTTACCAGATAAATCGAGACCTGCACGTGCTCCTTACGAAGCGCATTCAGAAACGGGTCTTGTAACAATTGCCCTTTGTTGCTCATGGCAAACTCCCTATTGTTTTATGCAGAATGATTGGCCGGGAAGAAAAAAGGTGTTCCTCGGGTTTTACACTATAGCCGATTTCAAATACTCCACTTTGTGTTCGCTCGGCACGAACAGCCGGCCGGCTAGTCCCTTTCCGCGAAGGGATTGCGGCCGGAGCGAAACTCTATCCGCAATGGAGTCCCGGCGAGCCCAAAAGTTTCACGAAACCGACCTTCAAGATAACGCCGATATGAATCGGTGATCGCCTCGACGGCATTACCGTGGATCACGACGATCGGCGGATTCTGTCCGCCCTGGTGCGCATAGCGCAATTTGGGCCGCACTGCGCCCCGGCGCCGCGGTTGCTGGAATGCCACCGCGTCGATCAAGGCGCGCGTGAGCTTGGGCGTAGAAAGCGTCGCCGTGGCCGCGGCATAAGCGTCGTCCACGGAACGCATCATCTCGTTAATGCCGGTGCGTTCGGTGGCCGAAATGAAATGAAATTTCGCGAAGTCGAGAAACTTCATCTTGCGCGCCAGATCGGCGCGTGTGCGCTCGCGCACATGTGGGTCGAGCCCATCCCATTTATTGATGCCAACTACCAGCGCGCGCCCCTGTTCGACGATGAAGCCGGCGATGTGTGCATCCTGCTCGCTGATGTCTTGTCGGGCGTCGAGCAGCAACACCACTACGTTCGCATCGCTGATCGATTGCAGCGTCTTGACCACCGAGAACTTCTCGACGGCTTCGAATATCTTGCCGCGCTTGCGCAACCCGGCCGTATCGATCAGCGTATAAGCGCGGCCCTGGCGCTCGAAGTCGATGTAGATCGAATCGCGCGTGGTACCCGGCATGTCGAAAGCGATGACGCGTTCTTCACCGAGCAGCGTGTTCACCAGCGTCGATTTGCCGACATTGGGGCGGCCGACAATAGCGATCTTGGTTCCGCGCACCTGGCTGGTATCGTCATCGCCTTGCGGTGCGCTGCCGTACGCCACTTCAAGCGCTTCGTCGATCAGGTCGGATACACCGTCACCATGTGCCGCCGAAATCACGCGCGGATCGCCCAGGCCGAGTTCGAAGAAGTCGGCAGTCACGGTGCCGTACTTCATGCCCTCTGACTTATTCACGACCAGCAGCACGGGGCGGCCGGTCTTGCGCAAGAAATTGGCTATCGCCGCGTCCTGAGGTGCCAAGCCCTGCCGGCCGTCCACGAGAAACAGGATCAAGTCGGATTCAGCCACCGCCTGGCGCGTTTGCCGAGCCATTTCGAACAGGATGCCATCTTTGGCGACCGGCTCGAAACCACCGGTGTCGACCAGCAGATACGGACGCGAGCCGACCCGGCCTTCGCCATAGTGGCGGTCGCGCGTAAGACCCGGCAGGTCGGCCACCAGTGCGTCGCGGGAACGCGTAAGGCGGTTGAAAAGCGTCGACTTTCCAACATTGGGGCGTCCGACGACGGCGATGACGGGCTTCATGATCGAAAAATGCTCTGGTCCTTACTGCGGCTGGAAGGCGTAGAGCTCGCCATCGCGCGTAAGCACGACGAGGGTCTGACCGGCGACCACCGGCGGCGCCACAATGGCACTGCCGTCGGTTTTCATGCGGGCGATGAAATCGCCAGTTTCGCGCGACAGAAAGTGCACGTAACCCTGGTAGTCACCCACCACGATGGCGCGCCCGAGCAGCAGCGGCGCGCTCACGTCGCGACTTTTCAAGCGGTCGTTCTGCCAAATCTTGTTGCCCGTTGCGACGTCGTAAAGCGCGATGTTGGAATAGTCGTTGGCCGACACCACGGTTTGCTCATCTTGCGCCAGGCCGCCGTAGCTGGAAAACGGCTGTTGCCAGAGCGGCTGGCCGCTCTCGACGCTGAAGCAACCGATGCGCCCTTGGAAGGTCACCGCGCACGTCGTGCGACCTACCAGCGTCGGCGCCCCGGTGACGTCGTTCAGTCGTTCCACCTCGGTCACGCCTTGCGGAAACGACACCGGCGTCTGCCAATAGGCGTCGCCCGTCTGCAAGTTGATGGCCGCCAGCGAACCGCCGGGAAATCCGGCCAGTATGGCGCCGCTGCCGGCGAATGTCATGCCGGTGGTGGTACGCAGGTTCAACGGCATCTGGCGCGCACGGAATTCCCATTTGCGCTCGCCGGTGGTGCTGTCGAACGCGCTGATACGGCCGTCGATGGTGCGCACCAGGACGAAACCCTGGCCGACCAGCGGCGGTGCCAGCACTTCACCTCCGGCGTCGGCTTTCCACAGCATCTTGCCGTCGCTGCCCAAGGCGTAGACGGTGCCGTCGAGCGCGCCGACCGCTGAGGTCGTGCCGTCGCTGCCAACGCCCGCCGAGAGATCGGCGTCGAGCTTGTTGTGCCAAATCGTCTGGCCAGTGGTGACGTCGAACTTGGCGACCGTGCCGTTGGCGCCGGCGGCATAAATAGCGCCCGCTACCGCGATCGGCTCGAACAGATAGCCCTTCGACTTACCGACACTGGCGGTCCAGGCCTGTTTGACCTCGAGCACCGGCTTGAAGTCGACCAGCGGCACTGGCGTGCGCCGCGGGTCTTTGGTAGCCGAGCACGCGGCCAATAAGGCGCCCATCATCACCAGGCAGAAGCTGCGGGACCAACGAGCCATCCCAGGCCCCGAACGGGGCATTTTCATTGAAGCGTCCAGCATGTGAGGAAACTCCGCGAAGAAGTCGAAGCGAATCGAAAAAGGCAAAACCGTGCCGGGACGTCAGACGCCGAGCGCGTCGAGCTTGAATTGAACCAGTTGACGCGCCGAGCCGTCATCGGCCTCGAGCGACGCGAGTGCCGCGCGGTAAGCCGTGGCGGCGTCACTGCGCTTGCCGAGCGCCGCCAACAGATCGCCGCGGCGATCGGCCCAGGCGCCCGCGAAAGCCTTGGGCGGGGTGCCGGACAACAGCGCCAGGCCGGCATCGTAAGATTTCTCGTCGAGCAGCAGGCCAGCCAGGCGGATCTGCGCGATGGCCTTGTAACTGTCATCGTCCGCATGATCGACTGCCCATTGCAGTTGCGCCTTGGCGGCCGCCGCGTCGCCGGCATCGACGAAGCTGCGCGCCGCTTCCAGCGCCGTCATCTGCGCGTAAGCCGTATGCGAATACGAATTCTCCATATCCGAGGCGATCCGTGCGACGCGTTGCTTGTCGTTGGCGGTACGGGCTTGTTGCAATTGGTCGTAAAGCACGGCCGCGCTGGCGCTCTGCCGACGCTGCCAATAGTGCCAGCCGTTCCAGCCCGCGTAACCGAGCAACACGATCAGGATCACCCATGTCGATACATTGCCCCAGCGCGACCACCAGTGCTTGAGGCTGTCGATTGTTTCCTGCTCTTCGTGATAACTCATCTACTGCGTTTCCTGAAACTTGAAAGAAGGCATCGGGCGAATCGATCTGCCGTGCCGATTGTTGTATTGCCGGAGGCACCGACGCCGTGCACTTGGCGTTGCGCGGCCAACATCGGCCTGCGCGACGCACGCGGCGACGGCACCGTCCGTTTAGTTGGTAGCGGTGTCGATCAGATAGTCGGTCAGTCGGTCGGCGGCGATGCTGATCTGCTCCGCCGGTGCGCCCTGTTCCGCATCATTTCGGCGCAGCGGCTTGACCCCAACGGTGCCCGCCGCCACTTCGTCGGCGCCAATGATAACCGCATAGGCGGCGCCACTTGTATCCGCGCGTTTCATCTGTGACTTGAAACTGGCTTGCGCGCCGTCGGGGCTGCAATGCAGAATCACGTCGAAACCCGCATCGCGCAGCCTTTCCGACAAGATAAAGGCCTGCGTGCGCGCCGCGTCGCCCTGGTGCACCAGATACACATCGCAGCCTTCCGGCGCCGGCTGGTTGCCCTCTTCCTTGATCAATTCGAGAATCCGCTCGACACCGCCCGCCCAGCCGCACGCCGCGGTTGGCTTGCCACCGAGTTGCTCGATCAGCGGATCGTAGCGTCCGCCGCCCGCCACCGTACCCTGCGCGCCGAGGCGGTCGGTTACCCACTCGAACACGGTCAGGTTGTAATAGTCGAGGCCGCGCACCAGCCGCGGGTTGATCTTGAACGACAGATTGTTGGCGCGCAGCAGCGTTTGCAGGCCGTCGAAATGCGCAAGCGACGCTTCGCCCAGGAAGTCGATCAAGCGCGGCGCGCCATTGATCATGTCCTGCATCGCGGGATTCTTCGAATCGAGGATGCGCAGCGGATTGGTTTGCAGCCGGCGCGTGGCTTCTTCGTCGAGGTCACCCGCATGCGCCGAGAAGAACTCGACCAAGGCGCGCCGGTGCGCCGCGCGCTCGTCAGCCTGGCCCAGGGAATTCAACTCGAGCTTGATGCCGCTAATGCCTAGGTCGTCCCATAAGCGTTGGCACATCATGATGATTTCGGCGTCAGTATCCGGCCCTGCGAAACCCAGTGCTTCGACCCCCACTTGATGGAACTGCCGATAGCGCCCGCGCTGCGGCCGTTCATGGCGGAACATCGGCCCGACGTACCATAGGCGCTTCGGCCCGTCGTAAAGCAGGTTGTGTTCGATCGACGCGCGCACCACGGCAGCCGTGTTTTCCGGACGCAAAGTCAGTTGCTCACCGTTCAATGAATCGGTGAAGCTGTACATTTCCTTCTCGACGATGTCGGTCACCTCGCCGATGCCGCGTGTAAATAGCTGGGTGGGCTCGACGATCGGCGTACGGATGTTCTGATAGCCGTACGCGCGCAGCAGCGAACGCACGGTGCTTTCGAAAAACTCCCACAGCGCGGCATCGGCCGGAAGAATGTCGTTCATGCCGCGCACGCCCGTCAACTTCTCCGGCTTCTTGGTTTTTTCCTTCATGCTCTTCTTTGTTGCGTTGATTGAGTCGTCCGCGCTCATTTCACCCTTTGCACCACGTTGTATTGTGCGACCGTTGCATTAGCCGTCGCCGACTTTGGCGTAATGCTCGCACGATCACTGCACCGGCACGCTGCCGTAGCGGCGTTCAACGTATTCGCTGACGATCTGCTGGAACTCTTCGGCAATGCGATCGCCGCGCAAGGTGCTGAATTTTTCGCCATCGACGAACACCGGCGCAGCCGGGTTTTCGCCGGAACCGGGCAAGCTGATGCCGATGTTGGCGTGCCGCGATTCGCCTGGGCCGTTGACGATGCATCCCATCACCGCCACATTCATGGTCTCGACACCCGGATACTGGGCACGCCAGATCGGCATCTGCGCACGCAAGTAGCTTTGGATGCGCGAGGCCAGTTCCTGGAACACCGTACTGGTGGTGCGTCCGCAGCCCGGACAGGCAATGACCATCGGCGTGAACGAACGCAAGCCCATGGTTTGCAGAATTTCTTGCGCCACCACGACTTCGCCGGTGCGCGGCGCATTCGGCTCGGGCGTCAGCGAGACGCGGATGGTATCGCCGATACCCTGCTGCAGCAGCACCGACAACGCGGCGGTCGACGCCACGATGCCCTTCGAACCCATGCCGGCCTCGGTCAATCCCAGATGCAGCGGATAGTCGGAGCGGCGCGACAGTTCGCTATATACCGCGATCAGATCCTGCACGCCGCTGACCTTGCAGGACAGCACGATCTTGTTCGACGGTAAACCCAATTCGACCGCACGCGCAGCCGAGCCCAATGCCGATGCGATCAGCGCTTCGCTCATCACGCGCTGTGCATCCCAGGGCGGTGAACGGCGGCCGTTTTCGTCCATCATGCGCGCGAGCAATTGCTGGTCGAGACTGCCCCAGTTCACGCCGATGCGCACCGGACGGTCGTGCCGGCAGGCGGCTTCGATCATCTGTGCGAACTGGGTGTCGCGCTTGGCGCCCTGCCCGACGTTGCCCGGGTTGATTCGATACTTCGACAAGGCCTGCGCGCACTCGGGAAAGTCTTTCAGCAACTGGTGACCGTTGTAGTGAAAGTCGCCGATCAGCGGCACCGAAATATTCATGCGATCGAGTTGCTCGCGAATCGCCGGTACGGCGCGCGCGGCTTCCGGTGTATTGACAGTGATGCGCACCAGTTCGGAACCCGCCACCGCCAATTCCTTGACCTGGATCGCGGTACCGATCGCATCGACGGTATCGGTGTTGGTCATGGACTGCACGCGCACCGCTGCATCGCCGCCGATGGTGACGCATTCATCGCCCCAGCGAACATCCACCGCCTGGGTGCGTCTGCGCGGCGCGGCGCGCCCCGGGGCGACCGGGGCCGAGTTGGAATCGTCTGGCATCTGTCCCTTCGTTCAGTTGAATAATTCGAGATTCGGCTAAAAGCGGCGGCGCTCAGAGCTATCAGGGCAATTCGAAATGGGCCACTTGTCCGGGAGCGCGATTGAATTGCCCCAGGTCCACCGGCCGGCCGTCTTGCGTCATTGCGGCGATACCACCGACGTTCCCAACTACCAGCTTGAACGGCCGCATGCCCTGCACCTGGCGGGATTGGCCAGCCGCCAGAGTGCCGGAGAATACTTCTTTACCATCTTGCTGGCGAACACTGATCCAGGTGCTCGCGGACGCGTCGATGCTCAGTGTCGAAGCACCAGCCGCGGCCGGTGCTGCTGCCGCGCCTGTCGAGGCCGCGCCGACCGGTGCCGCCTCGGTCACGGCGATGCCGCGTGTGGCGGGGCCGAGACCCGACGCCGCGGACACCGCCGCCAAGGTGGCCTGCTGCGCGCGCACGACCTGCTGCGCACCCGCCGCGTCGCCGCCGCTACCGGCGACTGCCGCTTCCGGTGCCTGCGCCCCGCCCGCCTGGTCGCCCGTGCCCGCCGGCGGCCGCAGCGGCACGGTGACCGTGCCCGAGGCTGAATCTGGATTGGCAATCCCGGAGGCGCCGGAAACACTCGACGCTCCCGACGTGCCGCGCGTGCTCGACGCCGCATCGGGCACACCGGCTTTCAAGCGCGTCAGCCAGCCATTCGGTTCATTGCCCGCGCGCCACACCGCCAATGCGGCCACCACCACGACCACGGCAGCAATTGCCCACAACCAGGAGCGACCGCCAGTACGGCGCGTATTGCCCAGCGATAACGGCACTTGCGAACGATTCAACGCCGAGCCGCGGGTCTGCAGCGGCGCTTTCAGTTCGGGAGAAGCCGTACCGCGCACGCGCCGCAGCGCTTCCACCAGGGGCTGCGGGTCGAGGTCGAGGGCTTTCGCATAGCTACGCACCAGACCCGTCAGAAATGTCGCGTCGGACAGCGTCTCGAGCTTTCCGGATTCGAGCGCGCGCAGCTTGGCCGCAGCCACCTTCAAGCGGCTTGCCACTTCTTCGATCGACCAACCTTTTTGCGAGCGTGCGGCCATCAACGCCGCACCGATCGCCGCATCGCTGTCGAGCGGCGCACGTGCTGCGGGTATCAGCGGGGCAGTGGCCGCGCCAGAACCCGCGGCGGGCGCGACTGAAGCGGGCTCGACCGCCGCAACCGACGGCAACGCGTCCGACGCGCCGGGCGCCGTGGAAGTCGACTGCCCCGGCTCCTCGACACTGGAGGCCGGTGTCCCCGCATCGGTCAGAGAGGATGCCCCGAGGTGCGCTTCACGCGACTGGTCGTTCATTCACAAATCCCTATGGATCGCAGAGTCGGATGGGCGCTCACGCGGCGCGCATCCGATTCATGCCGGCCGCACTTCGATGGTGCGTTGGGTAGGCTTGCGCGCGGCAAGCCGCGTGCGGTCCTTGATCGCGCCCGCCAGTTGCCCGCAAGCGGCGTCGATGTCGTCGCCGCGCGTCTTGCGGCGTGTGGTGACGATGCCACCGTCGATCAGAATGCGCGCGAATTGTTCGATGCGCGCATCGCTGGAGCGACCGACATCGGCGCCCGGAAACGGATTGAAGGGTATCAGATTGAATTTGCATGGCAGGTCACGCGTGAGCGCCAGCAACTCGCGCGCATGCGCATCGGAGTCGTTGATGCCGTCCAGCATGCAATATTCGAAAGTAATGAAATCGCGCGGCGCCACCGCGAGATAACGCTGGCAGGCGGCCATCAGTTCGGCCAACGGGTATTTGCGATTCAACGGCACCAGTTCATCACGCAGCGCATCGTTCGAGGCGTGCAGTGAAACCGCCAGTGCCACCGGCAATTCGGCCGCGAGACGATCGATCATCGGCACCACGCCGGAGGTGGATAGCGTTACGCGCCGACGCGATAAGCCGTAGGCGTTGTCGTCCAGCATCAGCCGCAGGGCCGGCACCACGTTATCGAAATTCAGCAGCGGTTCGCCCATTCCCATCATGACGACGTTGGTGATGGCACGATCGGCACGGGTGGCCGACGGTTGCCGTTCGGTGTCGTCCAGATCGTCGTCGGCATCTCCGACGCCATCCGCAAGCGCAGCCGTGGCAGTGCTTGCCGCGCTGCGGCGGCTGCGCACGGCGAACTCCGCCATCCACAGTTGGGCGATGATTTCGCCCGTGCTGAGATTGCGATTGAAACCTTGTTTGCCGGTCGAGCAGAAGCGGCAATTGACCGCGCACCCCGCCTGCGACGAAATACAAAGCGTGCCGCGGCCGGTTTCAGGAATGAATACGGTTTCGACGGCATTGCCGGCGCCCACGTCGAGCAGCCATTTACGCGTGCCATCGGTAGATTGATGATCGCTGAGTACGGTCGGAGCCGAAACCGTGGCATGGTCGAGCAAACGCTGCCGGAATGACTTGGCCAGATCGCTCATGCCGGCGAAATCCGCGCTGCCGGCCTGGTGGATCCAGCGCAGCAGTTGCCGCGCGCGAAACGGCTTCTCGCCCAGCGACGCGCAATAGGCGGTCAGGCCGGGGCCATCGAAGTCGAGCAAATTTACGGGTGCGGAGCTTGTCATCGGAACGTCTGCGGCGGTTGAGCGGCCGGTGCTTGCGGCCGGCCGCATGGCCGGCTGGGTCCGGCTGCGGGCGCCGCGCTGTTCAATTGGCGCGGCAGCCCTGGATCATCGTGAATAAACGTTACTTTCCGGGAAGAAAAACGAAATTTCGTTGCGCGCATTTTCGGCCGAATCCGAACCGTGCACGGCGTTCGCATCGATGCTGTCAGCGAAATCGGCGCGAATCGTGCCTTTTTCAGCTTTCTTCGGATCGGTCGCGCCCATCAGGTCGCGATTCTTGGCGATGGCGCCTTCGCCTTCGAGCACTTGAATGAAAACCGGGCCGGAAATCATGAAGGAAACCAAATCCTTGAAGAACGGCCGCGCGCTATGCACCGCATAGAATTTTTCGGCTTCCGTGGTCGACAAGTGAGCCAACTTTGCGGCAACAACCTTCAAGCCAGCCTGTTCAAAACGGCTGATGATCTGTCCGATCACATTTTTCGCCACTGCGTCGGGCTTGATGATGGACAGGGTACGCTCGATTGCCATGAAAACTCCGGGAAAATGTGCTGTTTAGAGCCGTTAAATGAATCTGGTATTGTAGCATGATCGCATGTACCATAGGCCCGGAACCCTTACAGCATTGAAAGGTAGCGGCGGCTGCATGCACTTGAATTCGGCGTTCTCGGTCGCTATATATAGGGCGCCGCGATCGTCTCTGGTCGCACCCTTTCCGCAGTATGATGGGACCCGTGCTGCGATGCCATATCGGCATCGCGCCGCTTGCGACTGCGCCCCCGGCGTTTCGCAATGCAACATATTTTTTGCTAGGAGAAATCATGAGCGACTTACGAGGCTACGAATTCGGTCGCCGTGGAACGGTGTCTACGGTCGAAGTACGCAATAAGGTTCTACGCAACACTTACTGGCTGCTCGCGCTGTCGATGATTCCAACGGTGCTGGGTGCCTGGCTGGGCGTGGCTACTGGCTTTTCGCTGTTCGCCGCCAGCAGCCCGATGACCAGCGTGCTGCTGTTCCTGGCCATCGCCTTCGGCTTCATGTTCGCCATCGAGCGCTTCAAGAACAGCGGTGTCGGCGTGGCGCTGCTGCTCGGTTTCACGTTTTTCATGGGGCTGATGCTGTCGCGGCTGATCGGCTATGTGCTGGGCTTCTCGAACGGTGGCACGCTGATCATGATGGCGTTCGGTGGCACCGGCGTGATCTTTGCGGCCATGGCGACCATCGCTACGGTCAGCAAACGCAGTTTCAGTGGCCTCGGCAAATGGCTGACGATGGGCGTAGTGGTGCTGATTCTGGCTTCGTTGGCCAATATCTGGCTGCAATTGCCGGCGATGATGTTGACGGTGTCGGTGTTAGCGATCGTAATTTTCTCCGCCTTCATGCTGTTCGACGTGCAGCGCGTCGTGAATGGCGGCGAAACCAACTACGTCACGGCTACGCTGGCGATTTACCTGGATTTGTACAACGTCTTCAGCAACCTGCTGGCGCTGCTGGGCATCTTCGGCGGCAATCGCAACTAAGCCGGACCAGGCCCTGGGCGGAGCTGTCGAAACCGACCGGGTCGCCAATCGACGCTGAAGCTTAAACGCCGAACTGTCGATCAGAACGCCGGAATCTCGACTGGTCAGTTGCATGAAAAAACCCGCAATCGCGGGTTTTTTCTTTTGGCTCGTCTGAAACGCCGGCACCGGGTGCGAAACACGCCGCGCGCAAGCACTCGTTACGCGCATCGGCCCACGTCCGTCTCAGATCCGCTCGAACACCGCGATCGATTCCACATGCGATGTTTGCGGGAACATATTGACGACGCCCGCGCCACTCAGACGGTAACCGGCGGAATGCACCAGCACCCCGGCGTCGCGCGCCAGCGTCGCCGGATTGCACGAGACGTAGACAATCCGCGCCGGGAGCAGCGCCTGCTCGCCCGCCTCGGCCAATTCGGCCAGCGAATGCACGACCGCCGCCGCGCCTTCACGCGGCGGGTCGATCAGCAGTCGGTCGAAACGCTGCAACGCGCGCCAATCGTCGGCGGTCATCTCGAACAGATTGCGACATTCGAAGCGCGTGCGGTGGGCCAGGCCGTTCAACTGCGCGTTGCCGATCGCGCGCGCTATCAGGCTGGCGCTGCCCTCGATGCCCACCACTTCGCGCGCGTGGCGCGCCAGCGGTAGCGTGAAATTGCCGAGTCCGCAAAACAGATCGAGTACGCGCTCGTCGGCGCGCGGTGCCAGCAGGCCTAGTGCACGCGAAATAAGCACGCGGTTGACCGCATGATTTACCTGCGTGAAATCGGTTGGGCGGAACGGCATCCGCACATTGAATTGCGGCAAGCTGTAATCGAGTTCGACGTCAGCCGGGTGAAAGGGATAGGCGGTATCCGGACCCTTCGGCTGCAACCAGAATTGGATATGGTGCTGATCAGCAAAGTCGCGCAGCCGCTGCTCATCGATTGCCGTCGGCGGATCCATCACGCGCAGTACCAGAGCGGTAATTTCCGCGCCGACTGCAAGCTCGATCTGCGGCAGGCGATCGCGGATCGACAACGATGCCACCAGGGCGCGCAGCGGCACCAGCAACGCCGACACCGCTGGCGGCAACACCTCGCAGCTGCTCATGTCGGCAACGAAGCTGCTGCGACGCTCATGAAAACCGATCAGCACCCCGCCCTTTCTCGGCACATAACGCACCGAGAGCCGCGCGCGGAAGCGATAGCCCCAGCTGGGGCCATGGATCGGTCGCAGAATGTTGCTCGCCGTGACTTTGCCCAGATGCTGTAAATCGTCTTCGAGCACGCGCTGCTTCACGGCCACCTGGGCGCGCGTATCCAGATGCTGCATCGAGCAGCCGCCGCAAGTGCCGAAAAAGCGGCAGCGCGGCACCACGCGCATGGCGCTTTCTTTCAGGATAGCCGTCGTCGTCGCCTGCTCGAACGACGCCTTCTTGCGATAGCTGGAAAATTCGACACGTTCGCCGGGCAAAGCGCCTTCAACGAAGATTACCTTGCCGGACACGCCCTCGGCATCGACCAAGCGGCCCACGCCGCGGGCTTCGCCGTCTAGCGACTCGATGTCGACCGTGCGGCGCGGCGGAACGCGCTTGGCCGATTCTTCCACTCAACACCCCAACTGAAAACAGAAATGAGGCGGAATTGTAGTGCATCTCAGTCGATGAAACGCGCCAGGTATTCGGCCCAATGCGGCGCGGTCTCGGCCGCCAGGGCCTGCTTGACCAGTACGACCTCTTGGGCGTATTCATCCGCGGTGAAGCCGCCGCGCATCAACTGATAGCGGCAATAGAGAAGATAAGTATTGACGACATCGGTCTCACAATAGTTGCGAATCTCGTCGAGACGCCCTTCCAGGAACGCCGGCCAGACCTGGCTGCCGTCCATGCCGAGCTTGCCCGGAAAGCCGCAGAGCCTCGCCAGCACATCGAGCGGCGCGTTGGCGCGGGCCTGAAAAAGTGCCAATAGATCCATCAGATCGGTATGGCGCGAATGGTAGCGACTGATGTAGTTGTTCCACTTGAACTCGCGATCGTCATCGCCCATATCCCAATACTTGGGCGCTACCACCGCGTTGACGAGCGCGCGGTAATGCAGCACTGGCAGATCGAAGCCGCCACCGTTCCAGGAAACCAGTTGCGGCGAGTACTTCTCGATGACTTTGAAGAAAGACTGAATCAGCGAGCCTTCGCTATCGCCTGGCGCGCCCAGCGAGCGCACGCGGAAACCGTCCCGGTCGCGAAACACGCAGGCAATCGACGCAACCTTCTGCAAGTAGTGCGGCAGGAAATCGCCACCGGTCTTTTCACGACGCGCGGCGAACGCAAATTCGGCGACCTCGGCGTCACTTAGTGTGCTTGGTAATTCGTGCAGACGTCGCAAACCGCCGACGTCAGGAATGGTTTCTATATCAAAGACCAGTACAGGGCTCACAACACCGCATCCTTTCCCACGCCGTTCGAGGCGAAATATCGTTTCAAGCGCAGCAGCGCCTCTTGTTGAATCTGCCGTACGCGTTCGCGCGTGAGGCCCATTTCGTCCGCAAGCTCCTCGAGTGTGGCGGGCTCGATATTGTTCAATCCGAAACGCCGCTCGATGACATGCCGATGTTTCTCAGACAAACGCGCCAGCCAGGTGCGAGTCAGTGTCTCGAGCTCGCGATGCTGGACGTTCGCGTCGGGCGACTCGCTCTGGTCATCGGACAGCAAATCGAGCAGGCTGCTGGCCGGGTCGAGTTCCAGTGGCGCATCCAGCGATGCGGTGTGCTCGTTCATGGCCAGAATGTCGATCACCTCGAGCGGCGATTTGCCAGTCAGATGCGCGATGTCGTCGGCACTTGCGGCGCGGCGCTCGCCGTCGGCGGCATTCACCGCGTGCTTCTCGATATGTCTTTTTGCGCGCAGCACCTGGTTCAATTCGCGAATCACATGGACCGGCAGGCGCACCGTACGCGCCTGGTTCATGATCGCCCGCTCGATGCTCTGACGGATCCACCAAGTTGCATAGGTAGAAAAGCGGAAACCGCGCGTCGGATCGAACTTCTCGATGGCATGCATCAGGCCGAGATTACCCTCGGCAATGACATCGAGCAGCGGCAGGCCGCGGTTCGAATAACCTTTAGCAATGCTTACCACCAGCCGCAAATTATGTTCGATCATAATTTGCCGCGCGGTGAATTCTCCTTCTCGTGCCAGTGTCGCGTAGCGTTGCTCTTCCGCGGGAGTCAGCAACGGCTTGACGCTGATGTGATTCAGATAGTGCTGAATCGTATCGGCCGTCAACTCCGCATGCAGCATGGCGCGGAATTCGGTCGCATCGCCCTCCGCGGAGCGCGCTGGCCTGCCAGCGTTGACGACTTTTGCCGATGCCGGCGCGTCGCCCTCTTCCTCAAGCCCCGCGGCGGCGTCGGCGGGCAGCTCGGATTCGTCGTCGACAGCCTCGCTCAACGGCGGCTCGGCGTCGGCGTCAGCTTCTTGCGACTGATTACGGTGCTTCAGTCTAGGCATGCTATGTCGTGCCCGTTGCAAACCCGCGGATCGGCCGCGGGTGAGGCAAAAGCCCCCGCCCGCGCAGTTTCAGCCTCTAACGACGCATCAACGTGGTGGCAGATACTTCTGCGGATCAACCGGCTTGCCTTGGCGCCTGACTTCAAAGTGAAGCATGGGCCGGCTTGCATCCGTATTACCGATTTCAGCGATTTTCTGCCCGCGTGTGACGGCGTCGCCCTCTTTGACTGATAGTGCACGATTGTGCGCGTAGGCGGTCAGAAAGGTGCTGTCATGCTTGATGATAATCAGATTGCCGTATCCGCGCAGGCCATTGCCGGCATACACCACCCGGCCATCGGCGGCAGCGGTCACCGAATCGCCCGGATTGCCGCCGATATCGACGCCTTTGTTACGCGTTTCGTCGAAGCGCTGCAGGATCGGACCGTTGGCTGGCCACGACAGTGCGATCGATCCGGGCGCGGCGTTGGGCGGCGGCGTCGAGGGTCCTGGCGGGCTGGCGATGCCGTTGTTGACACTGGACGGCGGCGGCGAGTATGGCGTGGGCACGTAGGCTGGCTGCGACGCCGGCACCGACGACTCGCCGGGCCCCAGGCTGGCGCTGGTACCGGGTGGATTGAGCGGCGCGGTTTGCACCGGCTGCCCGCCGATCGGTGCCGTCGCGACGCCCGGTGCCATGCCGGACGCAGCATCGCTGCCGGGCGGCGCTACACGCAGCAGCTGATCGACCTCTATCTGGTTGGCATTGCTCAGATTGTTCCAGGAAGCAATGTCTCGATAGTTCTGACCGTTTTCGAGCGCGATCCGGTACAAGGTATCACCGGGTTTAACCCGATAGAAGCCCGGCGGCGGCGGTCCCAATGGCGCCGTGGACAGCGCGCCTCCGGTAGTCAGGGCGCCGCCGGCATTCGCCGATCGGTCGATGACCGGTGCGCCGTCCATCCGTGACGCACAGGCGGCCAGCGTCAACAACGCCAGTGCGCAAGCAATCGGCCGCACGGCGGTAAAAAGGTGCTGGCACTCGCGGCGCGCTTGCGGAGATGTCGAAAACTGAAGGCGGCGGGTGTCGCTGCGCAAATTACTCATCGGTGTTAAGTCACTCCCGATTTCAAAGGGACAAAGTAAACGGGGTCGTGCGTCGATTCACGCCATTGGGTGGCTGAGATGCGTTCGATCAGCACGAGTTCCTGAGTGTCGCCGCCGATCGGCGCGACCAGTCTACCGCCAATGGCCAGTTGTTCGGTCAGCGCGAGCGGCACGCTCAAGCCGGCGGCCGCGATGATGATAGCCTCGAAGGGCGCAATCGACGGCAAACCAAGGCTGCCGTCGCCATATTGCAGGCGCACGTTGGCCAGCCGCAGCGGTCGTAGATTGTCTTTCGCGCGCTCGTGCAATGCGCGCACGCGCTCGATTGAATAGACCTCGTGGGCCAGATGCGCAAGCACCGCGGCCTGGTAGCCGCAGCCGGTACCAATTTCCAGTACCCGCGCGGGCCGACCGAGCGGCAACACCAGCGCAATCATGCGCGCGACCGTGGAAGGCTTCGAGATGGTTTGATGATGGCCGATTGGCAAGGCGGCTTCTTCGTAAGCCTGCGCCGCCAGGCCCTCGTCGACGAAGCGATGGCGTTCGACACCAGCCATCGCGTCGATGACACGCGCGTCACTGAGCCCCGCGGCGCGCAGCCTCTCGACCATGCGGGCGCGCACGCGGGCCGAAGTCAAGCCGGTTTGCAGCAAAGGTTTGACGCGCGCCGCGGCGGTACGCGTTAGCGACGCCCTGGTGGCTGTCGTGGCCGCGTGCGAGCGCGATGGCGCCGCTGCCGCCGCCACCTTGCGTGCCGGTGCCGCTTGCGAACTGCGCGCCTTGGCAGGCGAGCGCACGACCTCGGACAAAGCCAGCGGGAACCGCTTGATGCGCACCGGGACCGTCACGCGCCACGCTCCGCGGCGCTCGCCCATTCGCGCACGGCGTCGACGCGTTTGACATGCGTCAAATCGAGCTGCAGCGGGGTGATCGATACGTAATCGTTGGCGACCGCATGAAAGTCTGTACCGGGCGTGGCGTCGAGCGCGTCGCCCGCCGCGCCGATCCAATAGATGGCTTCGCCGCGCGGATTCATTTGCCGGATCACCGGTTGCGACGGATGCCGCTTGCCGAGCCGGGTCACGCGCCAGCCGCGCACGCTTTCGTAGGGCACCGCGGGAATATTCACATTGAGCAGCAGAGGCGGCTCAGGCCAAGGATGGCGCTGGTAATGCTCGATGATTTCCACCGCCACGCGCACGCCTGTTTCGAGGTGCGTCCATTCATGGCTGGTCAGGGAAAACGCGAACGCCGGGCGGCCGAACAGAAAACCTTCGGTGGCCGCTGCGACGGTACCGGAATAGAGCGTGTCTTCGCCCATGTTCTGGCCATTGTTGATGCCGGAGACGACGATGTCCTGATGCGCTTCGAGCAGGCCGGTCAGCGCGACGTGCACGCAGTCGGTGGGCGTGCCGTTGATATAACTGAAGCCGCTATCGGCCAGGCTCACGGTAAGCGGACGCCGCAGTGTGAGCGAATTGGACGCGCCGCTGCAGTTTTGCTCGGGCGCCACCACCGTGACCTCGGCCAGCGGCTGCAGTGCCCGATACAGCGCGGCGAGGCCGGGCGCCAGATAACCGTCGTCGTTGCTGAGCAGGATTCGCATGCTCAGGATTGTAACCGAGGAATCGTCGCGACAAGCCCGCGCGCCGGTGCGATCCGCGCGCCGCGCGGGATGCGTGTAGGCATGCTTCGCCTCACAGGCGCTGCGCGTCGCCCGAGCCCGGGCGCCAACGCATCAGGCGGCGCTCGGCAAGCGCGACCAAGGCGTCGAGGACCAGCGCGAACGCCGTCAGAACCAGGATGCCGGCGAACACCGTATCGATGTCGAACGTGCCCTCGGCCTGCAGGATCAAATAGCCGACGCCACGCGCCGAACCCAGATATTCGCCCACCACCGAGCCGACGAATGCCAGTCCCACGGAGGTGTGCAAGCTCGAAAACACCCAACTCGTGGCGCTGGGCAGATAGACATAGCGCAGCAGTTGCCGCCCGTTGGCACCCAGCATGCGCGCGTTGGCGAGCACCACCGGGCTGACTTCCTTGACGCCCTGATAAACATTGAAAAAGACGATGAAAAATACCAGCGTGACGCCCAATGCGACTTTCGACCAGATCCCCAGGCCGAACCACACACCGAAGATCGGCGCGAGAATCACGCGCGGCATCGAGTTGGCGGCTTTCACATAGGGATCGAGCAAAGCCCCCACCGACGGTGCCAGCGCCAGCCAGAGACCAGCCGCCAAGCCCGAGACCGTACCGATCACGAAGGCCAGCACGGTTTCGCTGAGCGTGACGCCTAGATGTATATAGATTTCGCCGCTGGCAAACCATTGCCAGATACGCACCAATACTTTTTGCGGTTCGCCGAAAAAGAATGCCGCCTTGTTCGGATCGTCAAAATAAAACGGCGGCAGCAGCGTGGGGCTGGTGAGCACGTACCAGAGCACAAAACACAGTACGAGCAATGCCAACTGCCAGAGCCGCAAACCCAGCAGCGACCGATAGAGCGGACGACGCTGCACGGTGCGCGCAGCGGGCGTGGGGTCGGCCGGCGGCATGGGCGGCATGGGCGGCATGGGCGGCACGGGATCGGTATTGGGGGCGCTCATCTTCGCTAACTTCCTTCGGGCGGCAATCAGACGGCAAAGCGCTGTTGCGCATAGGCCTTGAGCACTTCATCACGCAGCACGCCCCAGATGCGCGCATGCAAGTCGACGAAGCGCGGGTGCGCGCGAATCTCCGCGACGTCGCGCGGACGCGGCAAATCGATGGCGAATTCACCGATCGGATGGGTACCCGGGCCGGCCGACAGCACTACCACGCGGTCGGACAATGCGATCGCCTCGTCGAGATCGTGCGTGATGAACAGCACTGCGCGCCGCTTTGCCGCCCATAGGTCGAGTAATTCGTTTTCCATCAACTGCCGGGTCTGCACGTCGAGCGCCGAGAACGGCTCGTCCATCAGGATGATGTCGGGTTCGAGAATGAGCGTCTGCGCCATGCTGACGCGCTTGCGCATGCCGCCCGACAACTGGTGCGGATAGCGCTCGCCGAAGCCGCCCAAGCCTACGCGCTGCAGCCAACGCTCGCCCAGCGCTCGCGCCTCGGCGACCGGCATGCCGCGAAACGATAGACCCGCCGTGACATTGTCGAGCGCACTGCGCCACGGCATCAGCGCCTCGGCCTGGAACATATAACCGGCGCGCCGGTTCACGCTCGTCAAAGGTTCGCCGAAGACCCTGACGCTGCCTTCGGTCGGCGCCAACAAGCCGGCGGCAAGATTGAGCAAGGTGGATTTGCCGCAGCCGGTAGGCCCGACTACCGAGACGAATTCGCCGGCCGCCACGTGCAAGGTGGCGTCACGCACTGCGGTGTAGCGCGCAGCGCTATCGGTACGGCCGGCGAAACTGCAACTGATGTGATCGAACGCCAGCGCGGGTGCATTCATCGACAAGGACTCTTGGGTTTAATGCAGGCCGGCCGGGACCTTACGCACGAAGTCGTTGGTCCACGTGCGGGTGAGGTCGATCGACTTGCCTTGCACGGTTTTATCGAACGCCTGCAGCGTCTTGAGCGATGTGGCCGGTCCGTCGGATGGCATCACGCCATCGGGCGACAAAGCCTGTTTGACATGTTCCCAGGCGGCAATATAAAGGCTCTTGTCACCCAGCAGATAAGCCGGCGGTACGGTCTGCGCGACTTCTTCGCTGCTGGCGGTTTGCAGCCAGCGCAAGGCCCGCACCATGGCGTTGGTGAGTGCCTGCGTGGTGCGCGGGTTCTTGTCGATGAACGACTGCGATGCGTACATGCAGCCGGCCGGCATATTGCCGCCGAATACGCTGCGCGTATCCGCCAGACTGCGGGTATCGGAAACGATGTGGATTTCACCGGCACGATCGAGCTTGGTAATCAGCGGATCAAGATTGGCAAGCGCATCGATCTGACCGGACTCCAGCGCGGCGACCGCTCCCGCGCCGGCGCCCACGCCGATGAACGAGACGTCGCTGGCCGACAGGCCGGCATGCGCGAGCACGAAGCTGGCCATGATCGAGGTCGACGAACCGGGCGCCGTCACGCCGATCTTCTTGCCCTTGAGATCGGCGATAGTCTTGTAGGCAGGCATGGTCTTCTTCGAGACAGCCAGGACGATCTGCGGCGCGCGACCCTGCAATACAAATTCGCGGAAATATTGGCTGCGCGCCTGCAGCAGCAGCGTGTGCTCGAAGGCGCCGGAGACAACGTCGGCACTGCCACCGACTGCGGCCTGCAGCGCCTGCGAGCCACCGGCGAAATCGGATATCTCGACGTCGAGGCCTTCGTCACGGAAGAAGTTGCGGCGTTCGGCGATGGTCAACGGCAGGTAATAGAAGAGATTCTTGCCGCCGACGGCGATGGCGACGCGCGGATGCTCGAGCGCGGGCTGAGCCGGCTGGGCGCGCAGCGGCAACGATGCCAGCCCGGATGCCGCAAGTGCGGCGGCGTTGACGAAGTCTCTACGTTTCACAGTGTCTCCTGATTCCCGATCCTGGAGGATCTGTCATGGCCATGCATGGCCTATAAGGGCGCTTCGGCACAGCGCTTGGGCGCTTGCCAATGGGCCACGATAATACCCGAGCGATATGCATACCGCAGGCTGGTCGTTTGGCCAGGCCCGCTACAGATCGCGTCGATCGTGCATCGCGCGGGCAATCGTGCCCGCGTCCACATATTCCAGTTCGCCGCCGACTGGCACGCCGCGCGCCAGGCGCGTTACCGCGAGGCCGCGCGCCTTCAGCGCCTGTCCCAGATAGTGCGCGGTTGCCTCGCCCTCGCTGGTGAAATTGGTGGCCAATACCACTTCGCGTACTACCCCATCGGTCGCGCGCTTCAACAGCCGGTCGAAATTGATTTCGCGCGGACCGATACCGTCGAGTGGACTCAGCCGTCCCATCAGCACGAAGTACAAGCCGCGATAGGCCAAGGTCTGTTCGAGCATGGCCTGATCGGCTGGCGTCTCGACCACACATAGCAGTGCCGCATCGCGCTCGGCGTCGGCACAAATGTCGCAAACGGGGGTCTCGCTGAAGGTATTGCAGCGCTCGCAGTGGTTGATCTGGCCGGCAGCCGCGAGCAACGCCTGCCCGAGCCGGGTGGCGCCGGCGCGATCGTGCTGGACCAAGTGGTAGGCGATGCGTTGCGCGGAACGCGGGCCCACGCCGGGCAAGGCCCGCAAAGCTTCTATCAGCGCAGCCAGAACCGACGGCGTCTTCACCCGCGCTAGCTCAGCCGCCAAACGGCATCTTGAAGCCCGGCGGCAGCGGCAGGCCACTGGTCATGCCGCTCATCTTTTCTTGCACCGTCACTTCAACCTTGCGCGCGGCATCGTTGAAGGCAGCCGCGATCAGATCTTCGAGCAGATCCTTGTCGTCGGCCAGCAACGACGGCGCGACTTCCACACGCCTTACCTGATGCTTGCAGCTCATCGTCACCTTGACGAGGCCGGCGCCGGATTCGCCCTCGACATTGATGTCGCCGAGCTGGTCCTGCATCTTCTTCATGTTTTCCTGCATTTGCTGGGCTTGCTTCATCAGCCCGGCGAGTTGGTTCTTCATCATGATGGTTCCTTGCGGACCCCCGCCATGGTGGCGGGATGGTGGACGATTATTAAGACGTTTAAAAAGCCGACGGGTCGGCAGCCCGGCCCGATGCCGGCGCCGCGCCTTGCGGACCGGGCTGCGCCGGCCTGATCGAGCCAGGCATGATGGTGGCGCCAAACTCACGAATCAATGATTGCACAAACGGATCGGCGTTGATCGAGGATTCGGCTTGCCGCTGTTGTTCCGCCTTGAGCGCTGCATCGACCGCCGCGGCGGTGTGCCGCACTGCGCCCTGCTCGATGCGCAGCGCGATGCGTCGCTGGAAATGCTCGTCGAGGGCGGCGCTCAACTTGGCGACATGCGAGCCTTCGAGCAGCGGTGCGAGCGGCACCTTCAACGCGAGGCAATCATTGTCGAACGAGATCAATTCGCTTTGCACCGCGAGTTGCTGTGCCAGGCCTTTGACGGGCAGCGTGACGGCGAGTGTCGGCCAATCGAGCCCGGCGGTGCCAGCCGCCGCTGCGCCGGAAGCATCGCTATCGGTGGTCGGTGACGCGCTTGTCGGCGACGGCGCGGCATCAGCTTGTGCGAGCGCGGATGTCGGACCGAAACCGCTGGCTGGCGCCGGCGTCAGGGTTTGCGCAATCGCGGGCGAACCTGCCGACGTCGACGCGGCGACGGGCGCGGGTACTCGAGTCGTCGACGCTTGTGGGGCTGAAAGCGCTGCCGAGCCAGGCGCGGGCGCTGCTGTCGACGCGTCCACACGCGCGGCGGGCCGCGCGCCGCGCCCAGCGCCGGCCGCGCCCTTGCTGCGCAGTGCTTCAAGCGCTGCGATCGCCGGTGAGCGCCGCGCCGACCGGGCGCCATTGGCGGATACATCGGCTGCTGCGTCCTGCGGCGTACCGGCAGCCGGCCGCGCTTGCGCCGCCGTTGTCGGAGCGCGTTCGGGAAGCGGCGTTGGCGTTGGCGTTGGCGTTGGCGTTGGCGTTGGCGTTGGCGTTGGCGTTGGCGTTGGCGTTGGCGTTGGCGTTGGCGTTGGCGTTGGCGTTGGCGCCGGCGTCGGCCCTGGCCGCGACGGACTGGGAGGAACTGCGGCCACAACCCCGCCAACCTCAGTTATCGTCTCCATAGGCAACACCGCCGGAGTTGCCGCAACCACCCCCGCTGTAGCCTTCGGCGCGGCGCCCGCAGAAGCCGGCGCGGCGCCGAACGAACCCGCTGCCGCTACTGCCGAGCCCGTCGCCGGCGCAAACGCCAGCATGCGCAGCAAGGTCATCGTGAAGCCTGCGTACTCGTCCGGCGCCAGGGACAATTCATTGCGCCCGAGCGTGGCAATTTGATAGAACAGTTGCACCTGCTCGGCCGACATCTGCTGCGCGAAACGCGCCACGTCGGGCGCCTCGGCCCAGTCGTCCAGCAAGGCGTCGGGCGAAAACTGCGTCCAGGCAATGCGGTGCAGCAGGCTGGCCAGATCTTGCAGCGCGGTCGAGAAAGACAGGCTGCGTTCCGACATCTCGGCGGCGATCGCCAACACGGCGCGTCCGTCCACCGCCAGCACCGCGTCGAGCAAGCGCACCAGATAACGTGAATCGAGGGCGCCCAGCATGCCGCGCACGTCGTCTTCGCTGACGCGGCCCGCTGCATAAGCGATCGCCTGGTCGGTAAGCGACAAGGCGTCGCGCATGCTGCCGTGCGCGGCCTGCGCGAGCAAGCGCAGCGCCTGCGGCTCGTTGTCGATGGCTTCGCTGGCCAGCACCTGTTCAAGATGACCGACGATCTGCGCGGTCGGCATCTGCTTCAGGTTGAATTGCAGGCAGCGCGACAACACGGTGACCGGAATTTTCTGTGGGTCGGTGGTTGCGAGAATGAACTTGACGTGCGGCGGCGGCTCTTCGAGCGTCTTGAGCATGGCGTTGAATGCATGATTGCTCAGCATGTGCACTTCGTCGATCATATAGACCTTGAAGCGCGCGTCGACCGGCGCGTAGACCGCGCGCTCCAGCAGCGCCGCCATTTCGTCGACACCGCGATTCGACGCGGCATCCATTTCCACATAGTCGATAAAGCGCCCTTCGTCGATTTCACGACAGGCACGACAAACGCCGCATGGCGTTGACGTGATGCCGGTTTCGCAATTGAGGGCTTTGGCAAGAATGCGCGAGAGAGTGGTTTTGCCAACTCCGCGCGTGCCGGTAAACAGATAGGCGTGATGCAGCCTTTGCTGGTCCAGTGCATGACTCAAGGCCCGCACGACATGCTCTTGCCCAACCAGCGAGGCGAAATCCCGCGGACGCCACTTGCGGGCAAGGACCTGATAGCTCATCGAAGAAGCGATCCCGTATCGATAACGCTGGTGCGCGCGACCCACCACAGGGCCGCCTGCCACGCTGCGCTTGGCAACGGCGAGGATGACGGCGCGAACGGCTGGAGAAGCGGCGCGAAAGCAGGAAACAGACAAAACCTGACGAAACAACAGAAAGAGGTGACGAGCCCAACCCTCGGCACTGGCAGAAAACGACTGTGGCTGCTTCGTTCCCGACCTGACCAGATTGGCCGCCCCACCATGCGAGGAGGCCCGTCGATGCGCATTCTAACACCGCCCCATGCGCCCGGCGAGTCCGCATCGCCGGTACGTCGTCGAGCCGCACGGGCAGCGCGCAAGCCGACCGCGCGCGGCGCGCTTGAATCCCGCCGTGGCGTCGGAAATATTTTTCATTTTGGTGTATCGTGGCAACCTCCACCGGCAGCCCCAGACGGCGCGCCGGAACGCGCCGCAGATGCGGCAAAGAGGCAGCGACATGAGCGAAAATATCAAACACATCAGCGACGCATCGTTCGAACAGGACATCGTCAAATCCGACAAGCCGGTACTCCTCGACTTCTGGGCGGAATGGTGCGGGCCCTGCAAGATGATCGCCCCCATCCTCGACGAGGTCGCCAAAGACTACGGCGAGCGGCTGCAGATCGCCAAAATCAATGTCGATGACAACCAGTCGACGCCGGCCAAATTCGGCGTACGCGGTATCCCGACCTTGATTCTGTTCAAGAACGGCGCCGTGGCCGCACAGAAAGTGGGCGCATTGTCGAAATCACAGCTCACCGCTTTCCTCGACAGCAACCTTTGATCGATGCGCATCGGTTGTCGGCGCGCAAAATGTTGCAAACCGACAACAGATGCGTTTTGCCGGCCATCCCAGTCATGCGCCGGACGTAGACTGTGTACGCGGCATGCTAGAATTAAAAACATAGTCCGTGCCGTTCTCGAGCGCCCGCTCACCCCTCCCTCCTCGTTTTTTCTCTTTTACCTCCTTCCCTGGCGGGAATCCGTATGTATTTATCCGAGCTGAAAGCCCTGCATGTGTCTGAACTGATCGAGATGGCCAATGGCCTCGAGATCGAAAACGCGAATCGCCTGCGCAAGCAGGAATTGATGTTCGCGATCCTCAAGAAGCGCGCTAAGACGGGCGAAACGATATTTGGCGACGGCACCCTCGAAGTGCTGCCCGACGGATTCGGATTCCTGCGATCGCCGGAAACTTCTTATCTTGCCAGTACCGACGACATCTACATCAGTCCGTCGCAGATCCGACGCTTCAACCTGCACACCGGCGACACCATCGAAGGCGAGGTGCGTACGCCGAAAGACGGCGAGCGCTATTTCGCGCTGGTGAAGGTGGACAAGGTGAATAACCATCCGCCGGAGGCCTCGAAACATAAGATCATGTTCGAGAACCTCACGCCGCTGCACCCGAATAAAGTGATGGTGCTCGAGCGCGAACTGCGCGGCGAGGAGAACACCACCGGCCGCATCATCGACATCATTTCACCGATCGGCAAAGGCCAGCGCGGCTTGCTGGTCGCGTCGCCCAAGTCAGGCAAGACGGTGATGCTGCAGCACATCGCGCATGCCATCAAAAGCAACCATCCCGACGTTACCTTGTTCGTGCTGCTGATCGACGAGCGGCCCGAGGAAGTGACCGAGATGCAGCGTTCGGTGGTCGGCGAAGTGGTTGCCTCGACCTTCGATGAGCCCGCTTCGCGCCACGTGCAAGTGGCCGAAATGGTCATCGAGAAGGCCAAGCGGCTGGTCGAAATGAAAGAAGACGTGGTCATCCTGCTCGACTCGATTACACGTCTGGCGCGCGCCTACAACACCGTGGTGCCGGCGTCGGGCAAAGTGCTGACGGGCGGTGTCGACGCGAATGCGCTGCAGCGGCCGAAACGCTTCTTCGGCGCCGCGCGCAATATCGAGGAAGGTGGCTCGCTGACCATCATCGGCACCGCGCTGATCGAAACCGGCAGCCGCATGGATGATGTGATCTACGAAGAATTCAAGGGTACCGGCAATATGGAAGTGCATCTCGAGCGCCGTCTGGCCGAGAAGCGCGTCTATCCGGCGATCAACCTGAACAAGTCGGGCACGCGTCGTGAAGAGCTGTTGATCAAGCCCGATATCCTGCAGAAGATCTGGATCTTGCGTAAGTTCATCCACGACATGGATGAAATCGAATCGATGGAATTCCTGCTCGACAAGATCAAGCAGACCAAGAGCAACAGCGAATTCTTCGATTTGATGCGTCGCGGCGGTTGATGAAGAGCTGCCAGGATGGCGACGAATGCTAGTGATGGCCGCGCACCGGTTGAAGTTCCAGGCAAGCTGAAAGGGGCAGTCGCGCTCACCTGGATTCTCGCCGTCGTCACGGGTGTCGATTACTTCGACAATGCGACGTTTTCGTTCTTCGCCGGCTTCATCGCCGGCGGCGTGCATGCGTCGGCCGACCAACTGGTGTGGGCATCGACCAGCTATGCGGTCGCCGCCGTGATGGCGATTCTGCAGCAGCAATGGTGGACCGATCGCCTGGGCCACCGCCGCTATTTCACGCTCTTCTATCTGATTTATGCGGTGGCCGCGGTCGGCGCGGGTTTCAGCGAGAGTGCGCTCGAGCTGGCCGTCATGCGCGCCGTGCAAGGCTATTGTCTGGGGCCGATCATGGGTGCGTCGCGCATCCTGATGCAGATGAAGTTCGCCGGGCCCAGCCGCTCGAATGCGACGCGCGCCTTTCTCACGATGATTCTGCTGGGCACCGCCTGCGCACCGCTGTTCGGCGGCTGGCTGATTACCCATTTTGGCTGGCGCGCACTGTTCCTTGTGCTGGCGCCGCTTGGCCTCGGATGTGCGCTGCTGGCATGGCTGGGCTTGCCTGATAGCGGCAGTCTGGAACCGCATGAGCGCGGACGCGCCAGCCTGTGGCCGTATGTCGCCTTCGCGTTCGCGCAGGGCGCGCTGCAGATCACCATGCAGCAGGCGCGCCATGAAGTGTTTTCCGCATCGCCCTGGCTGCTGGGCCTGGCCGCCGCCGGGGTGCTCGCGCTCCTCGCATTCGTCTGGCATCAGTGGGATCACCCGCAACCGTATCTACGCCTGCATGCGCTGCGCGAACGCGGCTTCCGCACCGGCATCGTGCTGTATATCTTCTATTTCTACCTGGCCACCGGCTTCAGTTATCTACTGCCGCGTCTGCTGGAGCAAGGGCTTGGCATTTCGCCGCAGCAGAGCGGCCAGATGATCGGCTTCACGTCGCTGATCTCGATCGTCATGCTGTTCGCCTACTTCCGCTGGGCGCCGCGCGTCACACGCAAGAAATTCATCATCGTGCCGGGCTTCGCGCTGGCTGCCGCCGCGGCGCTGTGGGCCGCGCATCTGCCCGCGGGCGTGGGCTTGGCGCAGCTCTACGGCGTGCTGCTATTGCGCAGCCTGCTGCTGTTTTTCATTGCCTTGCCGGTGGCGAACCTGACGTTTCGGCCATTCGAGATCGACGAGTTCACGCATGGCTACCGTCTGAAAAATATCGTGCGGCAACTGACGATCTCGTTTTCGACCTCGACGGTGATCGTGCTCGAGCAGCATCGCTTTTCGCTGCACGCGAAGCGTCTGGCCGAGGCCGCCAGCCCGCTTAACAGCGCGTTCGCGGCGGCGGTGCGCGGTGTAATACGGCTGTTTCAGGGCGCCGGCGATACGCCGACGCCGCCTTCCGACGCGCTGGCGGAGATCGGCGCGGCAGTGGCGCGCCAGGCGATGTTCCTGGCCTCGCGCGACGGCTTTCTGTTTCTCGCCGGGGTGGCGCTGGTGGGCGGCGTGTTCGCGGTCTGGCAGAAAGCCATCGACTGAAGCGGGGGCACAAGCGAAAACGCCGCCGCCGTGCGCTTTTCTGGCATAATCACGGGCTTCGTCCACCAGCTGTTCGTGACGCCTTTGCCGAAATCGGCGGTGGCGCGGTGAACGTCCGTGATCACGTCGACCCTGTGGTCTTCCGATCGACGGACCTCGCCAAACGGCTTGATCAGGCAAGTGGCTCGCGACAATGGGCTCCGCGAATGCCGGGCATGGCTTCCAACGAAGCCCTTCCCGGTGATGCGGGATCTGTCATACCGGCAATGCCGGCGCGGGCTGGCTACCGCCCATGCTAGGAAACATCATGAAAGAAAATACGCACCCGAATTACCGCGAAGTCGTGTTCGTCGACGTGTCGAGCGACTTCAGCTTCATCACGCGCTCGACCATCGAGACGCGCGAAAAGATCACGCGCGACGGCAAGGAATATCCGATGGCGAAGATCGAAGTCTCGTCGGAATCGCACCCGTTCTACACCGGTACGCAGAAGATCATGGATACGGCCGGCCGGGTCGAGAAGTTCCGTCAGAAATTCGGCAGCCGTGCCGGTGGCAAGGTCGAGCCGAGCACGCCGTCGGGCAGCTGAGCCAAGCGCGACAGCCAGCGGCGCTGCTTGCCGTTCGATACGGTCGGCTGTTTCGAACGTAAGGCGTGCCGCCGCCGTTGCTGCATCCGCCAAAGGGCTAGCAATCTGCTGGCCCTTTTTCATATGACCATTCTCCGCGCCGCATGAAAGCAGTCTTCCGACTTACCGCTTCCAGCACGCGCGCCTTGCCGCGCTCGGCGATGTTTGCTTTGTGCATCATCTATGCGGCGACCGGACTGTTCGGCCGCGATCCGTGGAAGAACGAAGACGCTGCGGGCTTCGGCGTGATGTGGACCATGGCGCATGGCCATCTGGTCGACTGGATACTGCCGAATCTGGTCGGCAAGCCGATGCCTGAATACGGCCCCTTGGGTTATTGGCTAAGCGCCCTGTCGATTCGTGCCTTCGAGCCGCTGCTGGGCGCGCCGGACGCGGCAAGACTGGCAACCGCCGCGTTGTTCTTGAGTGCCTGTGCGCTGCTTTGGTACGGCACCTATCTGCTCGGACGCCGCGCCGAGGTACAGCCATTCAAATACGCGTTCGGCGGCGAGCCGCTGCCGCGCGACTATGGCCGCACCATTGCCGACGGTGCGGTGTTGATCTTGCTGGCCTGTTTCGGCCTGGCCGAACGCGGCCATGAAACCACACCGCAGTTGGCGCAATTCGCCTGCGTGGCGATGGTGCTGTACGGCATCGTGCGCGGCCTCGACAAGCCCGTGCAAGGCGCGCTGTGGTGGGGGGCGGCGATCGGCCTCCTGACCCTGTCGGCGAATCCGGTGCTCGCCATCGCCACGCTGATCTTCAATGTGGTGTCGATGGCGCTGCTGCTGCGCGGTCGGCTGGCGCTGCGGCCGATGTTCGGCATCGGGCTGCCGATCGCCGCGCTGGTCGCGCTGTCGTGGCCGCTGCTGGCATTGCGCTTGGGCGGCGCCGCCGCGGCGGCGTCATATCTGCACGACTGGGCGGCCGGCAATTTCGATAATTTCGGTGGCCCCGACGTCCATGCCCTCGCCTATGCGGTGAAAAACCTGCCGCTCTATACCTGGCCGGCATGGCCGCTGGCGATTTGGTCATGGTGGAGCTGGGGCGGCTTGCGCCGCGCGCCGCATGTGGTGGCGCCGCTCGCCGTCGCGGCCCCGCTGATCATTACCATCGTGCTGCAAAACGAGCAGACAAATCGCCTGTTCGTATTGCTGCTGCCGCCGCTGGCGATGCTTGCAGCCTTTTCCTTGCCCACCTTGAAGCGCGGTGCGGTCAATGCGATCGACTGGTTTGCGCTGTTGAGTTTCACGATACTGGGCGGCTTCGTGTGGCTGGTCTGGCTGGCCGGATTGACCGGCTTTCCCTATCCGATCGCGCGCAACCTGAGTCGTCTGGTGCCGGGCTTCCAGGCCAGCTTCAATCCGCTGACGTTCGCCGCGGCGATTGTCGCCACCGGCTGCTGGATGGTGCTGGTGCGCTGGCGACTGGCGCGGCATCCGGTGGTGCTGTGGCGCAGCGTGGTGCTGTCCAGCGCCGGCACCACCTTGATGTGGATATTGTTGATGACCTTGTGGCTGCCGGTCATCAATTACAGCCGGACTTATCGCGACGTGGCACTGCAGATATCGGCGCATCTGCCGAACGGCTATCGCTGCGTGACGCCGGTGCGCCTCGGCGATGCGCAGATCGCGTCGTTCGCCTATTTCGCCAAGCTGCGCTTTACCTTCGCCGGCACCGATTGCGATGTGCTGCTGCGCCAGGATACGCAGGATTTCGTGCCTCCGGGCTCGGACACGAGCGATGCCTGGCGACTCGTCTGGCAGGGCCGGCGCGCCGCCGACCGCGACGAGAATTTCGCCATGTATGTGCGGCGTACGCCGCGCGCGGCGTCGGCTGCGCCCGAGCAACACTGAACGCACGCCATGTTCGCTGACGCGCGCCGCATTATTGCGCTGGCCTGGCCAGTGTTGGTGGGACAACTGGCGATTATCGCCTTCGGTGTCATCGATACCGCGATGGTGGGCCGCTATTCAGCGCTCGACCTCGCCGCGCTCGGCCTCGGCTCGTCAATCTATATCTCGGTTTATGTCGGCTTGACCGGCATTCTCGTGGCGCTCTCGCCGATTGCCGGTCAACTCTTCGGCGCGCGTCGCTATCCGGAAATCGGCGAGGCCGTGCGCCAGTCGTTCTGGCTGGCGCTGGCGCTTACGGTGCTGGGCATGCTGGCGCTGTATTTTCCGGGCCCCTTGCTGCACGTCGCCCAGGCACCGCCGCAATTGGCCGAGCGCGCCGCCGCTTATCTGCGCATTCTTTCGT
>JBPBQZ010000002.1:0-92791 GCA_050955105.1 Janthinobacterium lividum
GAACGCTTCGTCCATCACGCTGGATGCAGTCGACGGCACGGAAAAATCGGCGGCGATGGCGTGCGCCTCGGGGAAGCGCTCGCACAGACGCCTGACGTCGGGCCGTTCAAGTGACGCCTGCCTGGTATAGGTAAATGCCACGCGCGCGCCCTCGCGCAGAAAACTGTCGACCAGCGCCAGGCCGATGCCGCTGCTTCCTCCAGTTATCAAGGCGCTCTTGCCTGCCAAACGCATCGTCACACCCTCCTCGATTGAAAAACTTCGCAGCCGTCGCGGGCAAAACGTTCCGCACGCATTTCCATGCGCGACTTCATACAGCGAGCGGCGCGACGTTCACGCGCGGAAACATGGGCGCCAAGGTCTCAACCGCCTGGCCCACCGACAGACCTCCCCATTGAAAGTGCCGGTCATCGGTAGCGACGCCACCCTCGGCGATTACCGACATTTCAGCCTCAAGCCCAATTGCGCTCCAAAATCTGCCAATCTTCGATGGCATGACCGGCCACAGCAGCATCGAGGCAAGCCGCAGCGCCTCGAGCGCATCGTGCAGAATGGCATCGACCAAAGGCTGATTCGATGCATCGCCAGCCAGGCGAAACGGCTGCGACGAATGCACGAACGCGTCGGTGGCGCGAATGATCCTCAGCGCCTCGGTAATCAGAGCCGGAAATTCGCCGCTCGCAGCCACGGTGCGCGCCGTGTGCACCGCATTCATTACATCCGTCAGTGCAAAGCCGCTGTCGACGCGGCGCGCGGGAATCTTCGAATCGCAAAATTTGACGATCATGGCGACCACGCGTGAACAGCAATTGCCCACCGTGTTGGCCAATGCAGAGGTATAGATGTCGTGCAGACGCGCGGCACTGAAATCGGCGTCGGCCGCTTCGTTAGGACCGGCCGAGATCAAGAAAAAGCGCAGCGCATCACTGCCGTATGACTCGCGCAATGCCGTCAGCTCGGTGAGCGCGATGAAATTGCCCATGCTCTTCGACATCTTCTCGCCGTCGCGGATCCAGAAACTGTGCGCGCGAACCGCTTTCGGCAACTCGATCCAGGCGCTTGCAGGGGCCTGTCTCAGTGCCAGTAACATGGCCGGCCAGATCACCGCATGAAACCAGACAATGTCTTTTCCTACCAGCTGCATGCTCGGTGGCCAGAAGCTCCGCAAGCTCGGCGTGTCGACGGCGGTCAGATAGTTGAGCAGCGCATCGATCCAGACATAAACAACTTGCTCGGGGTAAGCGGGAACCGCAATGCCCCATTCATTCTCGCGCGGACGCGAACAGGGAATATCGATCAAACCTTCGCGCAAGCGCGCCAGCAACTCCTGCCGCCTCGCCATCGGCCGAACCTTCAGGCGATCGCTTTCGATCAGTTCGCGTATCTGCGATTCGTAAGCCGATAACTTGAAATACAGACACGATTCTTTCCGGCGGACCAGGGGCCGACGACTAACCACGGAACAGAAATCAGCCTGCTTTGCCTTCGTTTCTGAAACATATTCCTCTTGCCCGGCGTCGTACCACCCTTCGTAGGTACCGACATAGACATCACCCGATTCAATCAGTTGCTGCATTCGCAGCGTTACTTCGGCAACGTGGCGGGGTTCGCTGGTGCGAATAAAATCGCTGACCTGCACGTCGAATTGGCGGAACGCATCAGCGAACACCGCGGCCTTGCCCAGCACCCATGCGCTAGTCGCCAAGCCCTTGGCCTTCGCCGCATCGACGACCTTGACCGCGTGCTCGTCGGTGCCCGTCAGCAGGAAGGTATCGTGACCGCTCAAACGCGAAAACCGCGCAAGCACATCGGCGCTGACGTTCGTATAAATGTGGCCAATATGCGGATCGTCGTTTACGTAATAGATTGGTGTCGTGATGTACGCCATGCTCTCTTCATTAAAAGGTCCCGCCATCTTCTTCCGACGATGAAGTTCCGCGGAATCAAAGTGCTTGATCGCGTTTTACAATCGTTCAGCAAGATGGCTTCGTCTGAGGGTAACGATCCGCTCACGAGAATACATTCGTCATGCTAACTACTATCTTGCCGAAATGTTTGTTGGATTCCATCAGCATCTGCGCCTGGGCAAGCTGTTCAAAAGGGAATATCGCATGCACTACCGGCTTGAGCGCATGGAACTTGGATGTTTCCACCCAGCGACGCAAAAATCTCGCGTTGACCGCGCGCTTTTCCGCTAATGGCTTCATGCGAAGCGTAAGCGGCAGCAACTGGATACGCTTGTTGATCAACGGCACCAGATCGACCTCGCTGATATGCCCGTCCATCACACCGGCCAGGACAAGGCGACCGCCGCGCTTCAGCACGTCGATGTTACCGTTGAGATAAGCGCCTCCCATGAAATCGACAACCACGTCGACGTCCATGGGCGCTACGCCCGTCGCATTGCGCACGCAGGGAGCGAAGTCCCTTCCCGCACCTGCGATCACGTGCTGCGCGCCGAGCGTGGAAAGTGCCGCCACCTTGCTCGGCGTCGACGTGGTGGCCACCATGACGGCGCCCAGTTCGCACCCCATCTTGACCAACATGGTGCCGATGCCGCTGCTCGCCGCATGCACGAGCACCACCTGTCCGGCGCTTACACCGCCCAACCCGTTCAGTGCTTCGTCGGCCGTAAGGGCCGCTTCCGGCCAGGCGGCAGCCTCCTCGAAGGTCCACGTTTGGGGAATCGGCATCGCCATCTTGCTATCGAGGATGCAGTATTCGGAGAAGCCGCCGCCGCTCACCACCCCGCACACCTTGTCTCCACATCGGTATTCACCGGCATAAGCGGCTGCGCGACCTGTCCGATTGCCGCTGACATCCCCGTCGACGCCGTCACGCAGCGCATCTTCATGGCTATTGACGTCGCTACCCACTGCAACCACTTCGCCGGCAATTTCAATCCCCGGCACGTCGGTTTCCCCAGGTGGCGGCGCATATTTCCCATATCGCTGGAGTACATCAGCGCGATTCAAGGCCGCCGCGGAGACTTTCACCAATAAGTCCTGCGAACCCAATTCAGGCAGAACATGCCGTTTAAACGCGATGCCCGCGTCAGCTACTTCGTAGACCGCCGAGCGTGTCATCTGACTCATATCAATCCTTCCTCTAGTTGTGCACTAGCGAAATTTCTCACCAGCGCTACGCTCAGCGTGGGCGGCTGCCAGCACGCTGCGCGCTTGTTCGATAATCGGCGCGCCCACCATCTGGCCGTCGACCTTACATATATTTCCACCGCTCGCAGACGCCGCTTCGACGATTCTTCGTGCGCGCTCGATGGCCGCCGCGGAGTAGGAAAAGGCTTCATTGATGGTGGCGAGTTGCGACGGGTGAATCACGCAACGTCCGTTGAATCCGAGCTTGCGCACCTTGAGGCAATCTTCGTGTAGACCATCGATATCGGGAATGTCGAAGAACGGCGTGTCGATCGCGCGAATACCGTAAAGACGCGCGGCCAGCACGATGTCCGAACGCGGGATCAACAAGGTATCCCAACAGATTTCCGCGCCCAGACTACGCGTGTAATCGGCCGCCCCGAACATCAAGGCCGCAACGCGCGGCACTGTGGCGGCGATTTGCTTGACGTTGCAAATCCCGGCAACGGTTTCAATCAGCGCGATCAATTCAATTTTGGCGGCAAAACTGTCCAGCATCCATCTGACCGCGGCAATATCTTGCGCCGACTCCACTTTGGGAATCACGATGAACTCCGGTACCCGCGCGCATTGGCGAATAGCCAGCAGATCATCCTGAATATGCTCGGTATCCGATGCATTGATTCTGACCGCCAAGCGTGTACCGGCCGACGCAGGAGCGCTCAGATACGAGCGAAGCATCTCGCGAGCGTCGCGTTTTCGTTCTTCCGCGACGGAATCCTCCAGATCGAGCAGACAGATGTCGGCCCCTGAATCGAGCACGCGCTCGAAACGCTCGATTTGCAATGCGGGAGTAAACAGAATGGATCTCATAGGCCATTGACTTAACACGGTAGGTACTTCTCCAAAAGCATGCTTGCCGAAAATAGGATGAGTGGATAGTGCGGAGAGCCTACTAATCGATGCGCTGAGATGGCGTGTCGCAGAAGCGTGGCGCCGAGCGCTATGCCGTCGACAGATCGACGCGCATTTTTATCGAGCGATTGCCGTCTTCGGCCCAGGCCATGACGCCCTCACCACTCGGTGCCGCGGCCGCTTTCAATAGCAGCGGCTCGTCCAGTAGTGCGGGCGCTATTGCCTGAACCTTTACCGCGCGCAGCGGCGCGGTCGCGTCGGGCGTAGCCCCACTGGCCAAGGCATGCTGTACCAGCAATTGCGCGATCAGCGGTCCGTGTATGACCAGGGCGCGATAGCCCTCGACTTGCCGCGTATAGGCAAGGTCGTAGTGGATGCGGTGACTCACGCCCAGCAGCGCCGAATATTGGAACAGCGTGATCTCGTCTGGCCGGATCTCGCGGCTGATTACCCCGGCCTGCGCGCGCCATGGCGCCTGAGCTTCCCGGGCGCGCTCCTGGGCGCGCGCGCCCGGACGCCGGTAGACCCCCGTCCGTCGCTCGGTCACGACTATGCGCTCGCCTTGCAAAACTTCGAGCGTCTGCGGTACGAAGGCCAGTTCTCCTGAACGGCCGCTCTTGAGCCTGGCGGGCTCGGTGCTGCGCCGAAACGTCAGACTCGATGCGGGATCTGGCGGTTCGCCGAGGGAGATTTCCGAACCCGCCCACAGCCTTTGTGTGAAGTCCGCGGGAACGCCATCCGGTCGTGCCTGCGGATGGCCGTCCAGCGCCAGCCTGGCGCCGACGGGCGTCTCGTGCGTGAAAAGCCAATGCCAGGTTGGGAAAAACTGCGGCGTGGCCGAGGGTGCCGCCGACTGGCTGGCATCGCCGAAAAGGCCGTGGACAATGGATGCAAATCGCTGAAAACGCGCGGGGCCGATATCGCGCACCCACTCCTCGACGGCCATACGGTTCACTCCCTCGATTAAAACGACGGCGCCATATTGGCCGACACAACTTCGTGTCGTGAACTACGTATGGTTTCCTGCATGTAACAATAGTTTGACTAGCGACTGATGAAGTGTCGCGCGGATTCAGTGAACCCAGTCCACCCAGAGCACCGTGAGGATGGTCATCAAGGCCGGACCGATGAACAATCCCAGCAGGCCGAAGGTCTCCGCTCCACCGAGGATGCCGAACAACACCAGCAGGAACGGCAGACGCGTGGAGCCGCTGATAAGCGCCGGCCGCACGAAGTGTTCGGCAACCAGCACGACGATGAAACCGAATATCGTCAGGCAGACCGCGGCAATGGTCGAGCCCTGTGCCAGCAGCCACAATGCGGAACCGATGAAGACCAGCGGCGCGCAAAACGGCAGCATGGCAGCGAGCGCCGTCAGCATGCCGAGCAAGGCGGCATGCGGCACGCCGGCGATCAGGTAAGCAATGCCCAGCAACGCGCCCTCGCCCAACCCCACCACCACCAGGCCCGTTACCGTGCTGCGCACCGAGATTGCCATCCGCCGCGCGAGCGATGCGCCATTTGCGCCGAATGCACGACGCGCCGCGGCGTTCAATTGCTCGCCGAGTCTGGACCCCGCGCGAAATAGGAAGAACAGGCTCACCAGCATGAAGCCGAAGATCACCAGGCTATGCGCCAATCGACCACCGAAGCGACGCCCCATCGCAAATGCCGAAGCGCTGTGCAGGCCTTTCAGCGCCGGCGAACCGCGCAATGGCGCCGCCAGGTAGTTTTGCCACCAAGCCGAGATCTGCGCACCGCCCGGTAGGTGATTGACTAGATCGGGCATCGGAATGCCGTCGGTAAAGGCACTTTGAACCCATTGCATGAAGTCGTGCGCCTCACGGCCCGCCTCAGCGGCAACCAGCACGAACGGCACCACGAAGACAATGCCTATGAGCACCGTCAGCAAGGCCGCGAGGCTGGTCGGCCGCTGACGAAACCAGCGCTTGCGCTCGAGCCATTCCAGCGTCGGCCACAGTGCGATGCCGATCACCAATGCCCAGATCACCGCAGGAATGAAGTCGCGCACCGTCCATAACGCCAAAGCAACGAGCAGCGCGTACAAGGCGGCGGATGCAGATTTTTGCAGGCGTTGCGTGCGTAGTTCAGCGGCGTTCGGATTTTCTGGAGTCATTGAAGATCAAGTGATGCAGGGTCTTCGGCGGCCCTGCGCGTCGGCGATACGCGGGCCGGCAAATCTTCCTGCCTGATTCGAAGGGTCAGCAACGACTGTATCAAAAATGCCGTATGCGCATACGGCAGCGAACATGGGGAAGTAACGGGCGGTGCCGAACAAACATGTCGCTCTCGGGAATGGCCGTTGCTGGAACCAGCGCAACTGCCGCGACATCGTCGCCGCCCGCTCACACCAATCAGGAGAGAAGGTCATGCAGGCTCTAGTCTACGAAGGCCCACGCAAGGTCACTGTGAAGGAAATGCCTGACGCCAAAATCGAACGCGCCACCGACGTGCTCGTTAAAATTACCACCACCAATATCTGCGGCTCAGATCTGCATATGTATGAGGGCCGCACGAATATGGAGACGGGCCGCATTCTCGGTCACGAGAATCTGGGCGTCGTCGTGGAAGTGGGCGCAGGCGTACAGCGCATCAAGGTGGGCGACCGCGTATGTCTGCCCTTCAATATCGGCTGCGGCTTTTGCAAGAATTGCGAGAAGGGCCTGACCGGCTTCTGTCTCACCGCCAACCCTGGCATGGCTGTGTTGGAGAAGGCTGCCGAGGGATACGCGCATTTCGATGCACGCGATGACGGCTGGACCAAGGTTGTCTTGAAAACAGCGGCTTAATCCACGCAGGCTGCTATCGCGGCGGCGGCTGCGTTGGCCATCGCCGCGACCGCTTGCCCATTTGTGATCGACTATCCACTGCGCCAACAGCCCAGCTTGCCCGCACGCTAGGGCGCCACGAGCTTGATCATCTGTCCATGGCGCAGCGCCACGAAGGCATCGTCGGGCAAGCCAGCCGCCCGCGTAGCTTGCAGCAGCAGGCGCGGCGGTTCGTCCAGCGGCTCATCGCCGAGCTCGAAGGTGCCCCAGTGGATGCCGACGGCCTTCTTCGCATGCACGTCCTTGAATATCTGCACCGCCTCGGCGGGATCGACGTGCTGGCCGTGCATGAACCAACGCGGCGCGTAAGCGCCGATGGGAATCAGCGCAAGATCGAAGCCGCCGAACTTTGCACCGATGTCCTTGAAGTCTGGCGAATAACCCGTGTCACCAGCAAAGTAGAACGAAAACGGATGCGCCGCCTGCACGGGTGTCTTGATAACCCAGCCACCCCACAGCGTTTCCGCGCGATCAGTCAGACTGCGAGCCGACCAGTGCTGGGCGGGCACGAACCAGATATCGAGCCCCGCGGCATGCGTCTCATCGCCCCAATCGAGTTCCCGCACATTGGTGATGCCCTTGCCATTCATCCATTTCTGGATGCCGAGTGGCACGAGAAACAGCGGCGGGCCGCCCGCTTGCCGGTTCAGCGCCTCGACACTCGCTGTATCGAGATGATCGTAGTGATTATGAGATATCACGACGATATCGATGTGCGGCAGTTCGTCGACTGTCAGTCCAGGCGGCACCTTGCGTTTCGGGCCCACGAATGAGAATGGCGAGGCCCGCTCGGAAAACACCGGATCAGCCAGAATGTTGACGCCGTTCAACTGGAGCAATGCGCTGGCGTGGCCGATCCAGGTAAGCGTATCGACTGAGCGATTCGCCTTCAGCCATGCCACGTCCACATGATCCACCGGGAAGTGATAACCATTCGCGGGCGGTTTGGGCAAGCCGTGCGTCAGCCGCTCCCAACGCCACTTCAGCATCGATTCTCGCGGCAATTGGCCGTAGTTGTTCTGGTAGCCGTCTGCGGTGTGACGAGCGTGATGCATGGGTACAGCGTCCGAGGTGGGCGTTTCCTCTGTATTTTGAGATTCCGCGGATGTGGCTAACACGGGTGGCAGCAGCGCGCCAAGCAGGACAAACGCCACGCATGCGCGGCGCGCGCGCGTGGCATGACACTTCAAACGCAAACGTTTCATGAATATCGGTGGCCGGAAGACGGTCCACCTAGCTTAACGCCAACCGTGATTACGCGATGGCGGACACCGCTGCCCATCTCAGCGGTCTTCGAAGCGCACCTGCAATTTGCCGGCGCGCGAGGTCTGGTAAAGGCCGACCACGGCAGCCGGCAGATTGTCGAAACCTTCCGCGACATTGCTGATCGGCTTCAGTGCGCCGCTGCGCAGCAGCCTCGACAGATCGTCTTCCGCTTTCAAACGCTCGTGATAGAACTCGTCAACGATCCATACGTTGGATTTGATATTGCGCGCCTTGAGCGTGGCCTCGACCTGCTCCGAAATACCGAAGGCACGCCGCAGGGTACGTCGCTGCTGCGGCGCGGGAGCGAGTTTATCGGCATAGAACGCCGCGGCGCTACCGTATGAAAACAAGCGACCATTGGCGTTCATCGCGGCGGTCACGGTCTCGGTCAGCGCGCCGCCGATGCCATCTGAAAAAACGTCGATGCCCTTCGGAAAGGCGGCCTTCAATTGCGCCTCGAAATCTGCCGCGCGGTAGTCGAGACAGCGGTCGATGCCAAGCGTGTCGAGCACCCACTCGCAGCGCGCCGCGCCACCGCCGAAGCCCACCACATAACAGCCGGCGATCTTCGCCAACTGCGCGGCGATCGAGCCCACCGAGCCCGTGGTACCGGCAACCGCGACAGCATCGCCGGGCATCAGCGGACCGCTCTCACGCAGGCCGAAGTAAGCCGTCATGCCCGACGTGCCGAACATCTCCATCAGCACCTCCGGCGGCCACATCTTGACCATTGCCGGCCTGAACACGTAGGTCCATTGCGACTGGGTACCGTTCAAGGCCTTCACCAATTCGCTCGGCGCGCCGTAACCCACCGACGGATCGTCGCTGCTGATCACTTGATAGTCCTGCCAGCCAGCCTGGCAGGCGATCACGTCGCCTTCCTTGAAGCTCTGGTCGCGTGACTGAACCACTTCCGCGCACGCATAGTTGCTGCGATCGGTATCACCCAATTTGGTCATGCCGCTAGCCACCCGCGAACGCGTGCCCGAATGGATATTCACCAGCTTCACGCGCACCAGTGCCTGCCCTTGCTTCAGTTCCGGAATCGGTAATTCGCGTCGTTCGAATTGCTCCAACGCAAGCACGTCATTGCTCATCGGCTTGGCGATAATCCACTGCTGATAGGTCTTCGGCAATTCAATACTCCTGGTCATGTCCGTCGTGCGCCATCCGCACCGATGCGCCGCGAGCGCTGATTATCCTGAAAACGGCAAGCCGCGGCGCAAGTGGTTCAACCCGCGGTTAATCCCCATGATCGCGCGGGTCTTTCGAAAGATACATAATTGGCGGGCTCGAAAAGCTATTAAATCGTATATTTCGCGCGCTCAGGTCCGATGTGCTGTTTGCTGACAGCACGCGGTACGCTTGTCCAATGCCGCACGCCACATCGCCCAACCCCATGAAACCTGAGCGCGCCCTGCAAAGCCATCCCCTCGACATCCATTCAGCCTCCAGCCGTACCGGCGCGCTCGCACTCACGGTACTGCTTACCGGTGCATTCCTCTCGCCACTCGACTACTTCATCGTCAATCTGGCGCTGCCCGCGATTCGCAGCAGTCTGCACGCGAGTTCGGCCGAATTGCAACTGATCGTCTCGGTCTACACATCGGCGTTCGCGGTGCTCCTCGTCACCGGCGGCCGGCTGGGCGACATGTTCGGACGCAAGCGCATGTTCATGTGGGGCATGGCAGGCTTCGTGGTCTCGTCGGCGCTCTGCGCGGCGGCGCCGAACGGCGCGGTACTGGTGCTGGGCAGGGTGCTGCAAGGCGCCGCGGCGGCGGTCATGGTGCCGCAGATACTCGCAACCATCCGCAACGTGTTTCCCAAAGAACAACAAGCCCGCGTGATGAGCTTGTATGGCTTTATATTCGGCTTCGCTTCGGTAGTTGGCCAGGTAGGCGGCGGTGCGCTCATCACGCTGCGGCCCTTCGGCCTGGGCTGGCAATCGATCTTCCTGATCAATGTGCCGGTCGGCTTGCTGGCACTGGCGGGCGCATGGCGCTTCGTACCGGAGAATCGTGCGCCCCACGGCGCGCGGCTCGACCTACCGGGCTTATTGCTGCTGTCGATTTTCCTGGCGCTGGTGATCTATCCGCTCACGCAGGGACGCGAGGCCGGCTGGCCCGCCTGGACCTTCTTCTCCTTCACCGCCAGTGTCCCAATACTGATCCTGTTCTTTTGGATGGAATACCGGCTCAAGCAAAGCGGCGGCGCTCCACTCGTCGATCTCAGTCTGTTCAGCAATCCGGTTTTTTCAATCGGTCTGGTATTGGCATTCTGCTTTTATTGCGATGGCGTGTTCTTCCTGACCTACGGCATCTATTTGCAAAATGGCCTGCATCTTTCACCGCTCGCGGCCGGCATCGCGATCTTCCCTTTTGGCGTCGGCTCGATCCTGGGGCCATTGTTGTCGCCACGACTGGCGCACCGCTTCGGCAACCGTATTCTCACCGTCGGCTTCGCGTTGCTCGCGCTCGGCTTCGCGCTTTCCGTCGGCGCACTTTACCTCTCGATCACACCCGGCCTGCTGTTTTACGTGGGCCTGCTGATCGCCGGCACGGGCCATGGCGTGGTGCTGCCATCGGTCGTGCGCATCGTCATCGGCGAAATCGCCCCAGCGCAGGCCGGACTCGCTTCGAGCCTGGTCACTTCGCTGTTGCAGCTAGGCTCCGCGTTCGGCGCCACGGCGATCAGCGGCGTGTTCTTTTCGGCGCTCACGGCAGGCACCTCACCACTCGACTACGCGCACGCTTACCAGTTGAGCATCGGCATCGTGGCAGTGCTGTATGTCGCTTGTATCGGTCTGTCGCTGCTGCTGCGCAGCCGACCGGCGCTCGGCACCCCTTTACAAGCCGCGTCGCGCTAGCGGCGCCGATGATTGATGGCAATGAACACCGCCATCAGCACCAGGAAACCCAACAGCAATAGCACGGCATTTTGAGACACTCGCATCAAGCCGAGTTCGCCGACGTCGATAAATGGATAGGGATAGAAATCGGTATCGCTACCGCGTAGAAAAGTGATGAACAGATACGCCAGCGGATAAATCAGCCAGTACGCGCATTTGCGCAACGTCAGATGAAAGCGTGGCACGAAAAGCAGCCAATAGAGCACGGCCAGCAGCGGCACGATGCTGTGCAGGCATTCGTTCAACAGCGCGCGATAACCGGTGGGCGTCCAGAGATGACGCAACAGCAGGTTGTAGCTGATGCCGACGAAGGCGATGTAAATGACGATCGCCGTGACCACTGCCGGTTTCCTGAAAAATCGCGCAAAGGGTGTGGAGAGACGCCATGCCACGCAAGTAAAACAGATCGCCGTAGCGAACACCGTAAGGTTCGTCAGGTAGCTGCTGAGCCGCGCCAGCGCATCCAACACGGTCAACCCGCGCGCCTCGAAACGCATCAGCGTAATGCCAGTCTGCGCAATGATCGCCGCCCAGGCAATCAGCGCGATCAAGGCTGCCGCCCGCAACGATGCGGCGCTCGGCGTAGGCAGCGGCAGACCGTGCTGCGCGGCTTCGGGCCGAGCACGCGCGCTGCTGGTCGACGGGCCTGACGATGAGAATGGCTTGGGCATCGAACGATTCTATACGCAGTCTCAAAAATGCAGCGGCGCACGCCGGCGGCGACAAAATGGTGCAATGGCCGATCGCCGGAATGCATTTCCTTTCTGCGGCGAAGCGATTACCTTTCGTACAAAGAAGCTCGAAAAATCCACTGCGAGAATAATGCGATGCGCAACATCGACGAAAATACCATCACGCGGGCGGTCATCGCTTCGTTCGACAATTGCGAAGATGCGCGGTTGAAAACGGTCATGACCAGTTTGGTCCAGCACCTGCACGCGTTCGCGCGCGAGGTGAACTTAAGCGGCGACGAGTGGCTCAAGGCCATTTCCTTTCTCACCGAAGCCGGCCACATCACCGACGCTAAACGCCAAGAGTTCATCCTGCTTTCCGACACGCTCGGACTCTCGATGCTGGTAACGACCCAGAACAACCGCAAACCCGCCGTCTGCACGGAAGCCACCGTATGGGGGCCATTTTTCGTCGAGAACGCCCCCGTATATCAAAATGGCGATGACATCTCGGCGGGCGCGCGCGGTGCGCCTTGTTACGTCAGCGGTCAGGTTCGCGGCATCGACGGCGCACCAGTAAGCCAAGCCTGGCTGGACGTCTGGCAGTCGGACGAAGCAGGCTTTTACGATGTCCAGCGGCCGGTCGATGCGCGCGGCAACAGCACATTGAGCGCCCGCGGGCGCCTCCAGACCGATGCCGACGGACGCTTCAATTTCTGGTCGATACTTGCCGAGGCCTATCCCATCCCGCACGACGGCCCGGTCGGTCGCATGCTGCTGGCAGCCGGCCGACATCCATGGCGGCCCGCCCATCTTCATTTCATGATTCAGGCACCGGGATACGATACATTGGTTACCCATGTGTTCCGCGACGGTGACAAATACCTGGATTCGGATGTCGTATTCGGCGTGCGCTCGACGCTGATCACCGAATGGGTCCGTCATGAGCCGGGCCTGGCGCCAGACGGCAAGGTAAGGGACGCCACGTGGTACAGCCTCGACTACGACTTCGTGCTGAATCCGTCGCGGAGCCCGGCATGACGGCACCCAACGCAGTCGAGCGCGTACCATCCGATCAATGCGAACAACTGTCTGTGGAGCGCGCGCGTGGCGAATCTTGATTTCATCTACCAAGCCCGCGCCGGTCGCATCGTATTCGGTGCCGGTAGCCTGCAACATCTCGAACGGGAAATCCTCGCGCTGGGCGCCGAACGGGCTTTAGTACTTTGCGGTCCGCAACAAAGAGCCGTCGGCGCAGCGGTCGCCCAACGCTTGGGGCATCGCGCCGCGGGTGTCTTCGACCGGGCGACCATGCATGTGCCGATGGAACTGGCCAAGCAAGCTCGCGCACTGGCGCGTGAACTGCAAGCGGATTGCGCGATCGCCGTGGGCGGCGGCTCGACCATCGGCCTGGGTAAGGCGATCGCGCTGGATGCCGATCTGCCGATTCTCGCAATACCGACGACTTATGCCGGCAGCGAGATGACGGCCATTTTCGGCATCACTGAAAACGGCTTGAAAAAAACCGGCACCGATGCGCGCGTGCTGCCGCGTACCGTGATCTACGATCCTGAACTCAGCCTTACGCTGCCCGTGGGCTTGTCGGTAACCAGCGGCATCAATGCCATCGCGCACGCGGCCGAGGCCCTCTATTCACGCGACGCAAATCCGATAACCAGTCTGATGGCCGAAGAAGGTATTGCCGCCCTCGCTCGCGCGCTGCCGAAAATCGTCGCCAGACACGACGACCTGGAGGCGCGCTCCGACGCGCTGTACGGCGCCTGGCTATGCGGCACGGTTCTGGGGAGTGTCGGCATGGCTCTGCATCACAAGCTATGCCATACGCTGGGAGGCAGCTTCAACCTCCCGCACGCAGAGACGCACACCATCGTTCTGCCGCACGCGTTGGCCTACAACCAAAGCGCGGCGCCCGCAGCGATGCAGCGTATTGCCCGCGCCATCGGTGCCGAGAATGCGGCGTTGGGCATTTATAAGTTGGCGCGGGACAACGGCGCACCCGTTGCGCTGCGAGAGATCGGCATGGCGGCAGCGGATATCGAGCGTGCGGCCGATATCGCCAGCGCCAACCCTTACTGGAATCCACGTCCAATCGAGCGAGATGCGATTCGCGCGCTGATCCAGCGTGCATTCGATGGCGCCGAGCCTGAAATCGGCGACATCGACACCGACACCGGCATCGACACGGTCAAAACCAGGATTTATCCGTAAAAAACCCCGCACAGGGCGGGGTTTCGACGTTCCGGTCTGCGGTTGAGGCAGGCTAGAACGGAATATCGTCATCCATATCGTCGAAGCCGCCGCCGTTACTGCCGCCGCCACCTGCTGGCGCCTGCCGCGCCGCCGGTGCCGACCGCGCAGGCGCGGAACGCGACCCGCCGCCGCTTTCGCGTGACGATCCGCCACCCTCATAGTCGCCGCTCGGCGCACCGCCGCCACCCGCACCGCTGCGACCGCCCAACATCTGCATCTGATCGGCGACGATTTCGGTCGAATACTTTTCCTGACCGGCCTGATCCTGCCATTTACGCGTGCGAATGCGTCCTTCGATATATACCGACGAACCTTTTTTCAAGTATTCGCCGGCAATTTCCGCCAGCCGGCCAAAGAAAGCGATGCGATGCCACTCGGTGGCCTCTTTCATCTCACCACTCGCTTTTTCCTTATAGCGATCGGTAGTGGCCAGTCGAATATTGGTGACGGCGTCACCACTGGGCAAGTAACGCGTTTCCGGGTCGGCGCCAAGATTGCCGACCAGGATTACTTTGTTGACCGATGCCATGTTTCTCTCCAATTGAATCGGTATGCAGCTTTAAATCGGGCGGTCGTTGCATGCGACAGGTTTCAGCTCTGCAGCGCCAGATCAGGCGAACAGCCAGCGGCCGGGCTGCTGTGGAACCGCTACTCGGCTGTTGGCCTGGCAACCAGTGGTCGCCGGATGCCGGCCGCCACCACGAGCCAGACTACCACTAGCGCGGACACCGCCAGAAAAACGCTGCGCTGACCTTCACTGTGCAATAACCAGCCGCCCATCGCGCCACCGCAAAACAGGCCAAGCGCCTGAGTCGTGTTGTAAACACCCATGGCGGCCCCCTTGCGGGCGCCCGGCGACAGTTTGGAAACCATCGACGGCTGCGAAGCCTCCAGCACGTTGAAACCCGTGAAGTAGATCAGCAGCACCACCGCGATAGTCCACAGCGTAGAGGGAAGCTCGGCGAAAGACAATTGGCCGATCAGTATCAGCGCGATCGCACCAATCATGACCTGTTTCATCTTGCCATGCTTTTCCGCGGCGATGATTGCCGGCACCATCAGCACGAACGAGATGCCCATGATGGGCAGGTAGATTTTCCAGGCGGACGAAACCGGCAGACCTTCGGCCACCAGCATGCTCGGCAGCACCACGAACAGCGCAGTTTGCGTGGCATGTAGCACGAATACACCGAAATTCAGCCGGATCAACTCAACGTTGCGCAGCACTTCGGCAAACGGCGCGCGCTTGATGACGGGCGCATGGGGCGCCTCGGGCACTATCCAGATCACCACGCCGATGGCCACGATAGCCAGCACAGCGATAGCCAGGAACAGGCCGCTCATGCCCAGCCAGCGATACACCACGGGTGCCGCGATAATGGCGATGGCGAACGAGATGCCGATGCTGCCGCCTACGGTGGCCATGGCCTTGGTGCGGCTCTGTTCGGTCGTCAGGTCGGCGATGAACGCCGTTACCGCCGACGAAATGGCGCCGGCGCCCTGGATTGCACGGCCGACGATGATCCAGGTCAGGCTCTGCGAGAGCGCGGCCACCAGGCTGCCCAACGCGAAAATTACCAGGCCGAAGACGATCACGGGCTTGCGGCCGAGTCGATCGGAAGCCCAGCCGTACGGAATGTAGAAAAGCGATTGGGTAAGGCCGTAGATGCCGATAGCCAGGCCAACCAGAACGGTGTTGTCGCCGCCCGGGATGGTTTTCGCGTAGACCGAGAAAACCGGCATGATCATGAACAGCCCGAGCATGCGCAACGCGAAAATCGCCGCGAGCGACACGGTCGCACGCCGTTCCGAAGCTGTCATGCGCGATGAGAGCGCCTTCGATTTGGACATCGCGTTTTTTAGAGTAGAGATGCGCGCGCCCGTGGGAGCGCCTTGATTGAAAGCGCTTCGCGAGCCCGGCCATGCGGCTTGTTCGTGTCTGGCCCGATCTATCCGATGAGCCCCGGCACCGCGCCTGGGAAAAGTCGCTATAGTAGCAGGTTTGGCCCTCCGCCTATCCCCGAGCTTCATGGAAGAAATCCGCATCCGCGGTGCGCGTACGCACAACCTCAAGAACATCAGCCTTGACCTTCCCCGTCATCGCTTGATCGTTATTACCGGCCTGTCTGGCTCCGGCAAGTCGTCGCTCGCCTTCGACACGCTGTATGCGGAGGGGCAGCGGCGGTATGTGGAAAGCCTTTCCGCCTACGCCCGGCAATTTTTGCAACTGATGGAGAAGCCCGACGTCGACCTGATCGAGGGCCTGTCGCCCGCGATTTCGATCGAGCAAAAGGCGACTTCGCACAATCCGCGTTCGACCGTCGGCACGGTCACCGAAATTCACGATTACCTGCGCTTGCTGTATGCACGCGTCGGCACGCCGTATTGCCCCGACCACAATATTCCGCTGTCGGCGCAATCGGTGTCGCAAATGGTGGATGCGGCGTTGGCGTTGGGCGAAGAAACGCGGCTGATGATTCTGGCGCCGGTGGTCAGCAATCGCAAAGGCGAGCACAGCGACCTGTTCTCGTCGATGCAGGCCCAAGGCTTCGTGCGTTTCCGCGTGAGTTCCGGGGGCGGCACATCCACCGACGGCGAGGCGGGCATTTACGAAGCCGATGCGCTGCCGAAGCTGAAGAAGAACGACAAGCACACGATCGACGTGGTGGTCGACCGGCTGCGCGTGCGCACTGAGGTTAAACAGCGACTCGCCGAGTCCTTCGAGACAGCGCTGCGGCTTGCGGACGGCCGTGCCGTGGCGCTGGAAATGGACAGCGGCCGCGAGCATGTATTCAGTTCGCATTTCGCCTGCCCGATCTGCTCGTACTCGCTGCAGGAACTCGAACCACGGCTGTTTTCGTTCAATAACCCGATGGGCGCGTGCCCCACTTGCGACGGCCTGGGCAACATCACATTTTTCGATCCGAAGCGCGTGGTGGCGCATCCGTCGCTGTCGCTGGCGGCCGGCGCGGTCAAAGGCTGGGATCGCCGCAACCAGTTCTACTTTCAGATGCTGCAAAGCCTTGCGGCATTCTATGAATTCGGCGCCGACGATCCGTTCGAAGAAATCCCCGAGCACATCAGCCACATCGTTCTCTACGGATCGGGCAAGCAGGTGGTGCCATTTGCCTACGTCAACGAACGCGGCCGCACCGTAGTGCGCGAACACGCCTTCGAAGGCATCATTCCCAATCTCGAGCGCCGTTATCGCGAAACCGATTCGTCGGCGGTGCGCGAGGAACTGGCCAAGTATCAGGGCAGCCAACCCTGCCCTGATTGCGGCGGTGCACGGCTGCGGCTGGGGGCGCGCCACGTCAAAGTCGGCGACGGCGACGACGCGCGCGCCATCTTCGAGGTAAGCGGCCTGCCGCTGCGCGAATCGCTCGGCTATTTCCGCACGCTTCAGCTCACCGGCTCGAAACGTGAAATTGCCGACAAGGTCATCAAGGAAATCGTCGCGCGCCTGGAATTTCTCAATAACGTCGGACTCGACTATCTGTCGCTGGAACGCAGCGCCGACACGCTCTCCGGCGGCGAAGCGCAGCGCATCCGCCTGGCCTCGCAAATCGGCTCCGGACTGACCGGCGTGATGTACGTGCTCGACGAACCGTCGATCGGCCTGCATCAACGCGACAACGACCGGCTGATCAAGACGCTGAAACATCTGCGCGACCTGGGCAATTCGGTGATCGTGGTCGAGCACGACGAAGACATGATTCGCGCTTCCGACCACGTCGTCGACATGGGCCCGGGCGCTGGCGAACACGGCGGCATGATCGTGTCGCAGGGAACCCCCAAACACATCGAGCACGATCCGACTTCGCTCACCGGCGACTACATGAGCGGCCGGCGGCGCATCGAAATGCCCAGCGACCGCCGCGCGCCCGACGAACGCCGGCTGCGCATCATCGAGGCCTATGGCAACAATCTGAAACACGTGACGCTCGACCTGCCAGTGGGTTTGATGACCTGCGTGACGGGTGTCTCGGGCTCTGGCAAATCGACGCTCGTCAACGACACGCTTTACCACGCGGTAGCGCGGCATCTGTACGGATCTTCCGCCGAACCGGCGCCCTACGAGGCGATTGAAGGGCTCGAGCATTTCGACAAGGTCATCAATGTCGACCAGTCGCCGATCGGCCGCACGCCGCGCTCGAATCCGGCCACCTATACCGGGCTGTTCACACCGATTCGCGAGCTGTATGCGGGCGTGCCGGCCGCCAAGGAACGCGGCTACGATCCGGGACGCTTCTCGTTCAACGTAAAGGGCGGTCGCTGCGAAGCCTGCCAGGGCGACGGCGTATTGAAAGTGGAAATGCATTTCCTGCCGGACGTGTACGTGCCTTGCGACGTCTGTCACGGCAAGCGCTATAACCGCGAAACCCTTGAAATTCAGTATAAGGGCAAGAATATCCATGAGGTGCTCGACCTGACCGTCGAGCAGGCGCACGACTTCTTCGCGCCGGTACCGTCGGTGGCGCGCAAGCTCAAGACCCTGCTTGACGTAGGCCTCGGCTATATCCGCCTCGGCCAGTCGGCCACCACGCTCTCGGGCGGCGAGGCACAGCGGGTGAAGTTGTCGCTCGAGCTGTCGAAGCGCGATACCGGGCGCACGCTCTATATATTGGACGAGCCCACCACCGGCCTGCATTTCCACGATATTTCCCTGCTGCTCGAAGTCATTCATCGCCTGCGGGCGCAGGGCAATACAGTGGTGATCATCGAACACAACCTGGACGTCATCAAGACTGCCGATTGGATAATCGATCTAGGACCGGAGGGCGGCGCGGGCGGCGGACAGATACTGGTGCAGGGAACCCCCGAGACGGTGGCGCAGTCGAAGGCCAGCTTCACCGGGAAATACCTGGGACCGCTGCTGAAGCGCCGCGCATTGTCGGCGGCCAACGCCAAAGCTGACGCTGAGGCGGCCGGGAGCGAAACCGCGCTCGCGGCCGCGCCCAAGGTCGCAAGCAAAGCTGCGAGCAAAGCCGCCGCCAAGACGGCGAGCAAGACGGCAAAGACCGGCGGCAAAACCAAGGTGAAACAGCCCTACTAGGCCGTAAAGGTTTATACCTTACGCAAAAGCCGATTGCCGCTAGCTGAAAGCAGAAGGTTCTGGCACTGTTCGATCACAGCAATACGAGGAGACGATGCTGAAAGCCTGGCGCAACACTCGCCCAAGCACCCCGCCGGAAGCCACTTCCGCGGTCGAAATTGCGAGTTTCGTGATCGCCGCGGCCGGCTTGGCCGCTGTGATGTTCTTGCATCTGCTCGGCGGCTTTCTCGGTGGCCTGCTTGTCTACCATCTGATTCACTTGCTGGCTCCGCTGCTCGCGCGTCGGCTGTCGGGTCAGCGTGCACGCTTGATCGCACTGGCGTTGATCGCCTCCATCATCGTCGGGCTGCTGACCTTGGCCACCATCGTTACCATCGGCCATTTCAAGCACGAGCCGCTGGTCACACAAATGCTCCTCGACAAGGCCATGGACGTGGTCGACCAGGCGCGCGACCACCTTCCTAACTGGGTGGACGACTATCTGCCCGACGATACGGAAGACGTGCGCACAGTCGCCACCCAGTGGATGCACGACCATTCGGGCGATCTGCAACTGGTGGGCCGCGAAGCCGCGCGTGGTTTTACGCACGTGCTGATCGGCATGATCCTCGGCGCCATCATCGCCATCGATTCAGCGCAGCGCGGCCATCGGATGCCCTTGGCTTCGGCGCTGGTTACCCGTTCCGTGCGCATCGGCGAAGCATTCCGGCGCATCGTATTCGCGCAGGTGAAGATTTCGGTGGTGAACACAGTCTTCACGGCCATCTTCCTGCTCGGCGCGTTCCCGCTGTTTCACGAGAAGCTGCCGCTCTCCAAGATCCTGGTGCTGCTGACCTTCGTTTTCGGGCTGTTGCCAGTTATCGGCAATCTGATCTCGAACGCGCTGATCATCATCGTCGCCTTGTCGGTCAGCCTGCCTGCGACGATTACCGCCATCGTCTTCCTGGTGGTCATCCACAAGCTGGAATATTTCCTCAACGCGCGCATCATCGGTGGCCAGATCGAGGCGCACGCCTGGGAGTTGCTGTTGGCGATGCTGGTGATGGAGGCGGCCTTCGGGCTGCCGGGCGTGATCGCGGCGCCGATCTACTACGCCTATATCAAGCGCGAGTTGCGCGCAAAATGGCTGGTTTGAAAACGGCCGGCTCAATTCAGCCGGCCCGGCCGGCCCGACCCACGCAACGCGTTCCAGCGTAATCCGCCGCCGCGTTCAGGCGAACACCACGGTTTTATGTCCGTCGATCAGCACGCGGTGCTCCACATGCCATTTCACCGCGCGCGCCAGCGTCACGCACTCCACGTCCTGGCCAATCGCCGTCAATTGCGCCGGGCTCATGCCATGGTTCACGCGCTCCACTTCCTGCTCGATGATCGGGCCTTCGTCGAGGTCGGTGGTGACGTAATGAGCGGTCGCACCGATCAGCTTCACGCCACGATCGAATGCCTGGTGATAGGGCTTTGCACCCTTGAAGCTCGGCAGGAAGGAATGGTGGATATTGATCGCCCTGCCCGCCAGTTCCGCGCATAACACTGGCGACAGAATCTGCATGTAGCGCGCCAGGATGGTCAGATCGATGCGCTCGTCCCGCACCAACTGCATGATGCGCGCTTCTTGCTCCCCCTTGCTCATGCCACCATTCTTGCCGTCGATCGGAAAGTAGTGGAAGGGAATCTCGTACGACGCGGCCAGATCCTTGAAATCCGCATGATTCGAAACGATGGCCGGTATGTCGATCGGCAACTGCCCGGTTCGATGGCGGAACAGTAGATCGTTCAGGCAATGGCCGATCTTCGACACCATGATCATCACGCGCGGTCGCGTCGCCGCATCATGCAGTTCCCAACGCATTGCAAAGCGCTCGCCGAGACTGGCGAACGCCCGCCGCAGCGCGAGCTCGGCGTCCGGCGCGCCATACTGGAACTGCACGCGCATGAAAAACTCGCCCGTATCGGCATCGCCGAACTGCGCCGAATCGACGATATTCGCGCCGCGCTCATAAAGGAAGCCGGATACGGCATGCACGATGCCCGGCCGATCCGGGCAGGCCAGTGTCAAGATGAATGTGCTTGCTGCAGCCATCAAAGGGGAACCTGTCGAAGAGAGTCAAGACGCCAAGGCAAGAGTGACCCTGGGCGCCTGGAATAGCGTGTTCAATGCCGCGCAAGCGTCGGCGGCCAGCCAGCCGCGACGCGCCAGGCAGTCGAGCGTGGCGATGCTGGCGTCTACCGTCATAGCTTGCGCAGCGATGATCTGCAGCAGCTCGGGGATGCCGGCGATGCGATGTTCGGCAACTTCCTGGTCTTGTGCAACCGGCGCGAAGTCGGTCGGCAAAACCAGGTCGTAGATATAAAGCAATTCTTCCTGCGTGCCCTGCTCGATGCTCGACAGCACATGCGCTACGCGGCCGCGCGTGGCCTGCGCCGCCAACTCGGCGGGAATGCCCGATTCTTCCCATGACTCCTTGATCAAGGTCTCCCCGATGCCATAGCCCCAGCCGATACCGCCGCCCACCAGCGAGTCGAGCATGCCGGGATCGGTGGGCTTGGCGGCGCTGCGCCGTGCGATCCAAAGGGCCGGCCCGTCATGCCGTGGTGTCAGGGTGTCGGCGAACAACATGCCGTTCACGTGCACGGCGTAAGTCATGCTGCCGAAAAAGCGCGATGCGGCGCGTTCGATCAGGGCCAGCGGCGCGTCGTCGAAGCGATTGCGCACTGCAAACGTTTCACCGCGCCAGCCTTTGATATGACCGGTCTGGGCCAACTCGGCGATGACTTCGGCCAAGGCTTCGCTGCGCGCCGCGCAATCGTGCAATGCAGCGTTCAGCCGTACCGCCGCGCTGTCGATCTCGAACACGGCCGGCCAGCGTTCGAGCACGCGCACGTCGCTACGCCGAATCCAGCCTACGCGTTCGGCGCCGACCACCCAGGGCAAATGAGCGGACCGATCGAAGCGACGCGCGGCGGCAATACAAGGATAGGATGGCAAGACTATTTTCTCGGTAAACGCGCTCCGACCGCGGGGCAGGCGCGCCAGGAATTCTACCCTGCCGGCGCACGCTCGCGCCGCGTGCGCGACAAACGCTCCTCGGCCTCGGCCAGCGCCTCGGGCAAACCACGCAGCACCACCACGTCGTTCTCGCGCAGCCGTGCGTCGCCGGAAGGTTCGACGCCGCGAATGCCGTGCCGACGGATCGCCGTCACCTCCACCCGCTGGCCGTCACGATGCCCCCCCAATCCAAGCTCGTCGAGACTTTTTCCAACCGCGTCCGCGTTGCCGTCGATGCTGACCGACTGCATCCGCGAGCGTTCGCGTTCTGCTTCATCGTCAGCATCGTCGGCGCCGCGAAAATAACCGCGCAACAGGCTGTAGCGCTCGTCTCGCATCTGTTCGACGCGGCGCAGCACCCGCCGCATTGGCACGCCCATCACCACCAATGCGTGCGAAGCCAGCATCAGGCTGCCTTCGATGATCTCGGGAATCACCTCGGTCGCGCCCGCCGCCAGCAACTTGCCCAAGTCGGCATCGTCGACAGTGCGCACGATCGCCGGCAGCCCCGCGTGGAGTTCGTGCACATGATGCAGCACCTTCAAGGCCGACGGCGTATCCGCGTAAGTCACGGCCACAGCGGCCGCGCGATGGATGCCGGCCGCGATCAAGGATTCGCGCCGCGCCGCATCGCCGAACACGACCGACTCGCCGGCCGCCGCCGCCGCGCGCACGCGATCCGGATCGAGATCGAGCGCGACGTAGGCGATGCCTTCCTGCTCCAGCATCCGCGCCAGGTTCTGACCCGAGCGGCCATAGCCGCAAATGATCACGTGCCCGCTGGTCTTGATGGTCTGCGTGGCGATGCGCGTCATCTGCAGCGACTGCCGCAGCCATTCCGACGACGAAAGCCTGAGCACGATGCGATCGGCGTTCTGGATCAGGAAAGGCGCCAACAGCATCGACAACAACATCGACGCGAGAATGATTTCCGAGAACACCGGATCGACCAGACTCTTGTCCGAAATCAGCGCCATCAAGACGAAGCCGAATTCACCCGCCTGCGCCAGTCCCAAGCCGGTGCGCATGGCCACGCCCGGCGATGCGCCGAAAATGCGCGCCAGACCGGTGATCAACACCATCTTCAGCAGCACCGGGGCAACCAGCAACAACGCCACCAACAAGGGGTGCTGCCAGACCACGAGCGGGTCGAGCAGCATGCCGGTCGTCACAAAGAAAAGCCCCAGCAGCACGTCGCGAAACGGCTTGATGTCTTCTTCCACCTGATGCCGGTAAGGCGTTTCGGCGATCAGCACCCCGGCCATGAACGCGCCGAGTGCCATCGACAGCCCCAGCGATTCAGTAATGAAGGCTGCACCCAGCGTCACCAGCAGCAGGTTCAGCATGAACAATTCCTGCGAACGGCGCCGCGCCACCAAATTGAACCAGGCGCTCAGCAGCGGCCGTCCAAGGCGCAGCACCAGCGCCAACGCCACAGTGATCTTGATAGCGGCCAAACCCAGCGCATAAGCCAGATCGGCCGGCTTCTTGCCCAGCGCGGCAATGACAATCAGCAGCGGCACCACCGCCAGATCCTGGAACAGCAGCACGCCGATGATATTGCGGCCGTGCTCCGACTCCAGTTCGAGCCGTTCCGCCAGCAGCTTGCTGACGATTGCGGTAGACGACATGGCCAGCGCACCACCCAGCGCCAGGCTCGCCTGCCAAGTCAATGTGAAGAAAAAGCGAATGCCGAAGCCCGCAATCATGGCCGCCGCGATCGTCAATACCACCTGCGAAAGCCCTAGCCCGAAGACGATGCGCTTCATCGAACGCAGCCGCGCCAGCGAGAACTCGAGGCCGATCGAGAACATCAGGAACACCACGCCGAACTCGGCCAACGACTGCAGTTGCGACGAATCGCTTCCGCCCAGACCCAGCGCATGCGGGCCGATGACGATGCCGACCGCCAGGTAGCCCAGCATCGGCGGCAAATTCAAGGAACGGAAGATCACCACCCCGGCCACCGCGGCGATCAACAGCAGCAAAGTCAGTTCAAGCGTCGAAACCATCGGAAATACGCATCATCCAAAGCACATGGGGATGCCGCCGTAAGCCGCCCGGCGGGAGGAGATCAAGACACAGGGGATACGCCTTCCGTCGGTCGCATGAATTACCAAGGCCGGGGAAATGGTGGGTAACACGGCGGCGAAACCCGAAGCGCTGGCGCCACCGACGGCGCGGAGAGGCTTTGTTATACTCCGCGAATGATAGCGAAGATCAATGGCGATCGGGCCTGCGAGTTCGCCCGAAGCGTTCTGGAAATCGAGGCGCAGGCCATTCATTCGCTCAGCGAACGCATCGGCGCGAGCTTTATCGCGGCCGTAGAGCTGCTGCTCGAATGTCGCGGCCGCGTCGTCGTGTCCGGCATGGGCAAATCCGGCCACATCGCGCGCAAACTGGCGGCCACGCTCGCCAGTACCGGCACCCCCGCATTTTTTCTGCATCCGGCCGAAGCCAGCCACGGCGACCTCGGCATGGTAACGGCGGACGACGTTTTTATCGCGCTGTCGAACTCCGGCGAAACCGAAGAGTTGCTGGCAATCGTCCCGCATGTGCTGCGCGCCGGCACAAAGCTGGTCGCCATGACGGGTCGTCCGCAATCCAGCCTGGCGCGGCTTGCCGCTGTGCATCTCGACGCAGCGGTCGACAAAGAGGCCTGCCCGCATAATCTGGCGCCAACCGCCAGCACCACCGCCGCATTGGCGCTGGGCGATGCATTGGCCATCGCGGTGCTCGATGCGCGCGGCTTCAGCGCGGAAGACTTCGCGCGCTCGCATCCGGGCGGCTCGCTCGGCCGCCGCCTGCTCACCTTCGTGCGCGATGTAATGCGCACCGGCGATGCGGTGCCGCGCGTGCGCAGCGACGCCAGCATGCACGATGCGCTCTTCGAAATTACCGCGAAGCGCCTGGGCATGACCGCGGTGGTCGATGATGCCGATCGCGTCGTCGGCATCTTCACCGACGGTGATTTGCGCCGCATCTTCGAGCGCGACGATTTCCGCACATTGGGCGTAGCCGACGTCATGACGCGCGCGCCGCACACCATCGGGCCCGACCGCCTGGCAGTCGAAGCCGTGGAATCGATGGAGCGCTTCAAGATCAATCAGATGCTCGTGGTCGACGAAACCGCGACGCTGATCGGCGCGTTGAATATGCACGACCTGTTCCGTGCCAAGGTAATTTGATGGACACCCAGATGGCGACTCCGCACACGGCGCTCGAACGCGCCCGCAACATCCGCCTGGCCATCTTCGATGTCGACGGCGTGCTGACTGATGGCGGCCTGTGGTTCGGCCCGCAAGGCGAGGTCATCAAGCATTTCAATTCACTCGACGGCCACGGCATGAAATTGCTCGGCGAAGCCGGCATCGTCACCGCCATCATCACCGGACGGCGCTCCGAAATCGTCGCCGCGCGCGCCGCCGAAATGCGTGTGACGCATGTCTACCAGGGCATTTCGCAAAAGCTCGTCACATTCAAGCAATTGCTCGACGTTGCCCGGTGCGACCCCGCAGCGGTTGCCTATATGGGCGACGACTGGCCCGACCTCGCGGTGATGGGCGCCGTAGGCTTCGCCGCCGCACCGGCCAACGCGCACGTGGAAGTGCGGCGTCGCGCGCACTGGGTTGCGCAGGCAGCCGGCGGACACGGCGCCGTGCGCGAACTGTGCGACCTGTTGCTACAGGCTGGCGGCCACTACGACGCAATGCTGGCGCACGCAACACGTGGTTAAAACTTCCCTGACCAATTATCTGGCGGCCGCGGGCCTGGCGCTGCTGGCCGGTGGTACCTATTGGCTGTTGCAGATCACCCTGCCTCCAGGCAACGTTGCGCCGGCTCGACCGCCCGCGCATACCGCCGACTACTTCGCCGACGATTCGTCGATCAGTGTGCTCGACAACACCGGCAGTACCGCCTATCGGCTCAATTCGCGCAAGCTCGTGCATTACGAGGACGACCAGACCAGCGACGTTACCGAGCCGGCGCTGCGTGCCTTCCAGCCCGGTAACCCGGATGTCTCGGCATTTGCCAGGCGCGGCACCATCAATGCCGATGCCTCGGTGGTCGACCTGTACGATCAGGCGCGACTGCTGCGTGCAGCCGGTCCGGCCGATCCGCCGATGCGGGCCGACTCGTCGCACTTCCATGTGCTGGTCAACGACGATGTCATCGAAACCGAAAAGCCGGTTAAACTGCTGCGCGGCCAGTCGGTCTCGACCGCCAATGGCCTGATCTATAACAATGTGACGCGGAATCTGCGTCTGCTGGGGCAAGTTCGCGGCACCATCGCGCCGAACGCCTTCGGCCCTCAATCCGCCAAATGATCCAACACGCTCAAGGCATGAACGACACGTCTTTCCGGCAATCCGCCGCTATCGCGCACGCCTTGCCGACGCCAACGCCAATGCCGGCCGCCGCGATCGCCACTGCCGCGACGCGGCGACGGCTCACGCTGGTCGCGCGCGCAGTGTTCGCCTCGGTCTATGCAGCCGCGGCTGCGGCACTGCTATGCGCGGCCCCGGCACACGCCGAACAGGCCGATCGCGACAAGCCGATCAATGTCGAAGCCGACAACATGACGTACGACGATCTGCACCAGGTGAACGTGCTGACCGGCAACGTCGTGATCACCAAGGGCACGATCATCATCCGCGGCAACCGCGTCGAGATCCGGCAGGATCCGCAGGGCTATCAGTACGCCACCTCGTTCGCCGGCACGGTGCCCGCGTATTTCCGCCAGAAACGCGACGTCGGCAACGAATACGTCGAAGGTCACGGCCAGCGCATCGATTACGACGGCAAGAACGACATCACCACATTGACCACGCGCGCCGACGTGCGCCGCCTGCAAGGCTTGTCGACCGTACTCGACGAGGTGCACGGCAGCGTGATTCGCTATGACGGGCAGCGCGACTTCTATACCGCCACGTCCGGCCAGGACGCCTCGTCGCCCGGCAATCCCACCGGCCGCGTGCGCGCCACCCTGGCGCCGCGCAACATCACGGGGGCCCCGCTCGACGGCGCGCCGACCCGTCTGGCACCAGCGCCCACACCCGGCAACCAGGAAACGCAGTGACTCCCGTCATGCCTGATGCTCCCCAATCAGCCAGCGCCCGCGGCAGTGCGTCGCGAGCCGCCGACGGCGTCGCGCTCGGCGGCTCGCTGGAAGTCCGCCATCTCGAAAAACGCTACGGCTCGCGCCTGGTCGTCAAGGACGTCTCGCTGAGCGTAAAAAGCGGCGAAGTGGTCGGCCTGCTGGGTCCCAACGGCGCCGGCAAAACCACTTCGTTCTATATGATCGTCGGCCTGGTGGCGCTGGATGCGGGCGAGATCGTGCTCGATGGCCAGTCGATCGCGCAAATGCCGATCCATCGGCGCGCACGTCTCGGCCTCTCCTACCTGCCGCAGGAAGCCTCGGTGTTCCGCAAGCTATCGGTTGAGCAGAATATTCGCGGCGTGTTGGAATTGCAGCGTGACGCCGACGAGCGTCCGCTACGCAAGGCAGATGTGACCGAACGCACCAACGAACTGCTCGAAGAATTGCAAATTGCGCATTTGCGCGCGGCGCCAGCGCTGTCGCTGTCGGGTGGCGAGCGGCGCCGCGTGGAGATTGCCCGCGCGCTGGCAACGCGACCCAGTTTCATTCTGCTGGATGAACCGTTCGCCGGCGTCGACCCGATCGCCGTGCTCGAAATCCAAAAAATCGTACGCTTCCTCAAGGAGCGGAATATTGGCGTGTTGATGACCGATCATAATGTTCGGGAAACGTTGGGCATCTGCGATCACGCCTACATCATCAGCGAGGGCAGCGTACTGGCGGAGGGCGTGCCGTCCGACATCATCGCCAACGAGCGCGTACGCCGCGTCTATCTCGGCGAGCATTTCCGCATGTAGCAGCGGCTCGTCCGCGCCACATTTTCAATCTTCGCAGGTGTCCGTCCGTCCGGCCGCAGTCGGTCGAACAGCGCCGCCAGGCCCTCGAGAAGCCTGACGGCCGACACATGGCCGCCCGCCGCCGACAGGCGATTCACCGCACGCCCGCCGCGCGCTGTACACATTCGGACACAAAGGTTTCGCGCGCAGGCCAAAGTCTCTAAAATGTGCGACATCCGCCATGAAAGCCAGTCTCCAACTTCGAGTCTCTCAGCATTTAGCGCTGACTCCCCAGCTGCAACAGTCGATCCGGCTGTTACAGCTCTCCACGCTCGAACTCCAACAGGAAGTAGCCACCGCCGTCGCGCAAAATCCGCTGCTCGAAAACGAGGACGACTGGATCAACAGCCCGCTGCGCGTCGCCTCCGACGGCTCGCTGATCACCTCGCCCACCGCCAGCGCGATGGAAGCCAGCGGCAATTCCGACGCGGTGCCGCAAACCTCGAGCTCGCAAAGCAGCGACGACCGCGAACATGCGCCCGACCGCGAGTCGTCCGCCATGGACGACAACGGCAATGAAAGCTCGTGGAGCCTGGACGACTACGCGCGGCCCGGCGCACCCAGCGAAGACGACGACATGCCGCCGTTCCAGCTGCAGGAGATGCAAACCACGCTGCGCGACCACCTGAGCACGCAATTGCGCGTGACGAAGGCAAGCTTGCGCGACCGGGCCCTGATCAGCTTCCTGATCGAGTCGCTGAACGACGAGGGCTACCTCACCAGCACCCTCGACGAGATTGCCGAAGACCTGCCTGACGAACTGGAAGTCGACGTCGACGAATTGAATGCGGCGCTGGCCTTGCTGCAAAGTTTCGACCCGGCAGGAGTCGGCGCACGTTCGGCTTCCGAATGCCTGAAGTTGCAGTTGCTCAGGCTGGCGCCCTGCGCCACCCGCACGCTGGCAATCGAAATCGTTGCACATCATCTGGAATTGCTGGCGGCGCGCGACTTCACGCGCTTGCGCCGGCAACTGAAAGTGGGCGATGACGCCCTGCGCGACGCCCACACACTGATTCGCTCGCTCGAGCCCTTTCCCGGCGCCGCCTACGGCCGCACCGCCGCCGATTATGTCGTGCCCGACATTATGGTGCGCAAGACGCCGCAAGGCTGGGTCGCCGAGCTCAACTCCGAAGTGGTGCCGCGTCTGCGCATCAACCACCTGTACGCCAATATCCTGCGCGGCAGCCGCGGCGATCCGGGCAGCGGTTCGCTGCGCCAGCAATTGCAGGAGGCGCGCTGGCTGATCAAAAACATCCAGCAGCGCTTCGAGACGATCCTGCGGGTTGCGCAGGCCATTGTCGATCGTCAGCGCAACTTTTTTGCACATGGTGAAATCGCCATGCGTCCCTTGGTTTTGCGAGAAATTGCTGATACGCTAGGTCTACACGAATCGACGATTTCACGCGTGACCACCGGCAAATACATGCTCACGCCATTCGGCACGCTGGAATTCAAGTATTTTTTCGGATCGCATGTTTCGACCGATACCGGGGGCGCCGCCTCCTCCACGGCGATCCGGGCACTTATCAAGCAACTGATAGGAGCAGAAGACCCCAAAACTCCTTTGTCCGACAGTCGCATTGCGGAGCTGCTCGCTGAACAAAGCTTCGTGGTCGCGCGACGCACGGTTGCCAAATACCGTGAAGCGCTGCGCATACCGGCTGTCAATTTGCGCAAGTCCCTGTAGTCCGGTGCCACGCGTGCCGGGCGTCAACCGGCCGCGATGCAGCGCATCAGGCCGGCCGACCAGGCAACGGCCAGGCGAGACAGCAGCCTCCCTCCCCGACGTCCAGTCGACCGACCGGTACTGCAAGCTTTTGCAAAGCGGCCTCAGCAAGTCGGAGAGCAACCATGAACCTGAAAATCAGCGGACACCACGTAGACGTCACGCCCGCCCTGCGCGAATACACGATCGGCAAACTCGGTCGCGTCGAGCGTCACAATGATCAGGTCATCGATGCCGCTGTCATCTTCTGTATCGACAGACACAGCGAAAAGGACAAACGGCAGCGAGCGGAAATATCACTCCTTCTAAAAGACAAAAAACTCGTTGTCAAAAGCGCCGACGGCAACCTCTATGCGGCCATTGACCTCGCGGTCGACAAACTCGACCGGCAAGTGATTCGCCACAAAGACCGCGTACGCGGCTACGAACATTCGGCCATCAAACACTCCAGCGACGAAGCCAGCATCGACGAAGCGATGCCTGAATAAGCAATTCGCGCCAAACAGGGTGAGCCGCGCAGCAACTGCGTTGGCTCCAGATACCGAATGCCCGGCCAAGCTGGGCATTTTTATTGAGAGAACTGCCGAATCATCTGGCGCACTGCACCACGCGCGAATGGCTGAACTATAATATTCCGCTCCTACTCGGGTTTCTTCTAAGCGCTACAGTGCGCACTGTAGTGATTCGAGAAGCTCGGGTGCCGCGATAGAGCCTCAAGTGCGCAATGCATAGCGTGTTGCGCGGCGCGGCATGCGCGCCCGCATCAGGCAGGCGACTGAAGTCCGTTTGTCCAGTGCGAAATTCCTGCCAAAATGAATCGTCTAGCTAAACTCCTGCCGCTGGAAAACGTCCTGTTAGGGCTGTCGGTCACTAGCAAGAAAAGCGTTTTCGAACACGCGGGGTCGATATTCGAGAACCACAACGGTATCGCGCGCAGCGTCGTCACCGACAATCTTTTCGCGCGGGAACGCCTGGGATCCACCGGCCTCGGCGAAGGCGTAGCCATTCCCCACGGCCGCATCAAGGGTCTCAAGGTTCCGCAGGCCGCTTTCGTGCGCCTGGCGGAACCCATTCCATTCGAATCGCCCGACGCGCAACCGGTTGGCCTGCTGATATTCCTGCTAGTGCCCGAACAGGCAACGCAACAGCATCTGGAGATCCTCTCCGAGATCGCGCAACTGCTCTCCGACCGCGATGCACGCGAACAGTTGGCCAAAGGCACCGATCCCGTCGCAGTACATCGAATTCTCACCAGTTGGACGCCGTGAAGGCCGCGCCGGAAGTAGCCGGGGGACCACGAAATAGTCAGCAAAAAGTCGATAAAACGCTGATAAACCAGGCGAAAATGGCCGCTAACGCTCCATAATCCGTGTCCGGCAGGTAATATCGCAATTTGCATGGACGCAAGACGCCGGACGGACTTTCCCGAACGGCGCGGGGAGCCGCTGAATGGATATGTCGAGCATCAATGCTCAAAGCATTTTCGACGATAACGCCGCTGCGCTGAAACTCAGCTGGCTGACCGGCCATGAAGGCTGGGAGCGCGGTTTTTCGAGCGAAACTGTCGACAAGGCCACCTCGGGCGCCGATCTCGTCGGGCATTTGAATCTGATCCATCCCAACCGCATCCAGGTGCTGGGCGAAGCCGAGCTCGAATACTACGAGCGCCAAACCGACGAAGCACGCAAGCGGCACATGGCCGAGTTGATCAGCCTGGAACCGCCCTTCCTCGTCATCGGCGATGGCCGCGAAGCGCCCGGCGAACTGGTGCTGCGTTGCACGCGCTCATCCACGCCGCTTTTCACCACCGCCTTGTCGGCCGCGGCCGTGATCGACAACCTGCGCCTCTACATGTCGCGCATTCTGGCGCCGCGCGAGACCAAGCATGGCGTCTTCCTCGATATTCTTGGCATGGGCGTGCTGCTGACCGGCGATTCCGGACTGGGCAAAAGTGAACTCGGGCTCGAGCTCATCAGCCGCGGGCATGGACTGGTATCGGACGATGCCGTCGATTTCGTGCGACTCGGTCCCGACTTTGTCGAAGGTCGCTGCCCGCCCCTATTGCAGAACCTGTTGGAAGTCCGCGGGCTGGGGCTACTGGATATCAAAACCATCTTCGGCGAAACCGCGGTGCGCCGCAAAATGAAGCTGAAGCTGATCGTCGAGCTGGTGCGCCGCACCGACGGCGAATTCCAGCGCCTGCCGCTCGAATCGCAAACCGTCGACGTGCTGGGTCTGCCCATCAACAAGGTGATCTTGCAAGTGGCAGCCGGCCGCAACTTGGCGGTGCTGGTGGAAGCCGCCGTGCGCAATACCATCTTGCGGCTGCGCGGCATCGACACGCTGCGCGACTTCATGGATCGGCAGCGTCTGGCGATGCAGGATCCCGACAGTCAGTTTCCCGGCAAGCTGATTTAAACAAACGGGCCGCCGGCCGCTGCAGCCTGCCTTGACGCCTGCCCGCCGCGGCGCATTTGGCCAATGTTATGATGGCCACCACTGAGTGCTGCCATGCGAATCGTCCTTATCACCGGAATTTCCGGTTCCGGCAAATCCGTTGCGCTGACCGCGCTGGAAGACGCCGGCTATTACTGCGTCGATAACCTGCCGCCCCGTTTCTTGCCCGAACTCGCGGCATTCCTGGTGCGCGACGGCGTGCAGCGGCTCGCCATTGCCGTCGATGCCCGCTCGGGCAGCGCGTTTTCCGATCTCCCCGCCATCATCGGCGACCTGCGCGTCGCCGGTCACAGTGTCCGCGTGCTGTTCCTCAATGCCAGCACCCAGGCGTTGATCCAGCGTTTTTCCGAAACACGCCGCAAGCACCCCTTGTCCGGGCTGATCGATCGTGCCGACGGCGCCTCGCAGGCTTCACTGGCCGATGCCATCGAACGCGAACGCGAACTCGTCGCCGACTTGGCCGCGCTCGGCCATCAAATCGATACCAGTACGCTGCGTGCCAGCGCGCTGCGCGCCTGGGTTCGTCATTTCTGCGACCACGAGCATTCCGGACTGACATTGATGTTCGAGTCCTTCGCCTTCAAACGCGGCGTGCCGCTCGATGCGGACTTCGTTTTCGACGTGCGCGTGTTGCCCAACCCCTTCTACGAACGAGCGCTGCGCCCCCTGACGGGGCTCGACGCACCGGTACAGAATTTCCTGGGCGCGCTGCCGGAGGTACGGGAAATGCTCGACGACATCGCCGGCTACCTGCGCAAATGGCTGCCCAAGTTCCGTGACGACAGCCGCGCGTATCTGACCGTTGCATTGGGCTGCACCGGCGGCCAGCATCGCTCGGTTTATCTGGCGCAGCAATTGGCGAGCATTTTCGAAACAGATACCGACGTGCTGGTGCGGCACCGCGAACTCGCGCAACCCGGCGACGCGCCGCCCGATGGGTCGCGCACCGCCGCGCATTGACCCGTTTACCGAAACAGACATGACCTCGATCCACGCAGAACTGCCGCTATTTCCCTTGCGTACCGTGCTGTTTCCCGACGGCCTGCTGCCTTTGCGAATTTTCGAAGCGCGCTACATGGACATGACGCGCGAATGCCTGCGCGACCAATCGTCGTTCGGCATTTGCTTATTGCGCAGTGGCGACGAAGTAGCGCGCAAAGGCGAGGTGCCGGAAACCGAAAGCGTGGGCTGCATGGCCGAAATCATCGACTGCGATATGGAGCAGATGGGCGTGTTGCTAGTGAACGTACGAGGCACGCGGCGCTTTCGTCTGCTGTCGACGCATGTACAGCCGGACGGTTTGCTACGCGGCATGGCCGAACCCATTCCGGCCGACGATCCGCCCGACGGAAGCGAGCACATCGCCAAGATGGCCGCTTGCGCCGAAGCGCTGGAACGTGTGATCGGCTCGCTGTCGGAACGTGATGCGACAAGCGTGCCCTTCCTCAAGCCCTATCGTCTGGATGATCCGGTCTGGGTAGGTAATCGATTGTCTGAAGTGCTGCCGATTCCGCTCGGCGCGCGCCAAAAACTGATGGCTCTCGAGGATGCGGCAGCGCGCATCGATCTAGTCCACCAATACATGCAGCGCCACCAGTTGCTTTAGAGCAGCGAACCCGACATCGAATCCAGCAGCTTGCGCACCGGGGCCGGCACGCCCACCTCATTCAGCCGGCCGAGTGCGACCCAGGCGAACTCGTCTTCGGCGCACCCGGCATCGCCCCCTCCTTGCCCGGGCAGCGCCGGCTGCGATTCCGCGACATGGCCCTCAAGGGCCGAGATCTCCAGCCGAAAATGCGTGAACGTATGGGCAATTTCCGCCAACGGCTGCAAAGCATCGCTTACACCCCAGGTACGCGCGCGTTCGGCGAGAACCGACGCGTCCGCCGCCTCGGGCAGACTCCATAGACCGCCCCAGATACCTGTCGGCGGTCGGCGATACAACAAAACCGCTTCGCCCCGCCGCAATACCAGCATTGAAGTCTGGCGCGTCGGCAACGGCTTCTTGGTCCGCCGCGTCGGCAATTCGGCCTGACGCTTTTCACGAAACGCCACGCAGTCGCTCATCAATGGGCAGCGTTGGCACAGCGGGCGGCTACGCACGCAAAGCGTGGCGCCGAGGTCCATCAGGCCCTGCGTATAGTCGGCAATCGATTCACTATCGGGTGCCGGCAACAGTGCCTCGGCCAGCGTCCACATCGCCTGTTCGACGCGCCGTTCCGAGGGCCAGCCCTCAATGCCATAGACACGCGCGAGCACACGCTTCACGTTACCGTCGAGAATGGCAGCGCGTGCCCCCGAGGAGAAGGCCGCGATGGCGGCCGCGGTCGAGCGCCCGATCCCTGGTAGCTCCGCAAGCGTCGCCGCGTCGGTGGGAAACACGCCTTGGTGCGTGTCCATTACCGCGATCGCGCAGCGATGCAGATTGCGGGCGCGCGAGTAATAGCCAAGCCCGCTCCAATGCGCCATTACCTCGTCGACCGGTGCCGCCGCCAGCGCGCCCACGCTCGGAAAACGGGTCATGAAACGCGCGTAGTAGGGAATGACGGTGGCCACTTGCGTCTGCTGCAACATGATTTCCGATACCCATATGCGATAGGCATCTTGCGTTTGCTGCCAAGGCAATTCGTGCCGGCCATGTGCGCGCTGCCACGCGACCACGCGTTGTGCGAACGTGGCGCGATCCGGGCCGCGCGCCGCCATGTCGGCTGCCGGCGCGTCGTCCGGGCCTGCGTCGAACTCGCCGAGTTCAACGGATTTAACGGCTTCGGCCGCGTCACTGGGTGCCGCTGCGTAAGGTCTCACGTCGGTCACGTCTGGCAAACCGGACAGAAGAATGTGGAGCGCTGCCCCTGCACGATCGATCGCACCGGCGTCGCGCAAGCATGGCAAGGCAAACCAGCGCGACCGTAAACCAGATGCTCGAGCTGGAAACAGCCCATTTCGCCGCCGCTGCCGGAATAGTCGCGCAGCGAGCTGCCGCCCTTGTCGATCGCCTCGCCAAGCGTGGCGCGAATCGCGTCCGCGAGCCGCCGATAGCGAAACAGCGAGACGCGTGAAGCCGCCGTCGTCGGCCGGATGCCCGCCCTGAAAAGGCTTTCGGACGCGTAGATATTGCCGACCCCCACCACCGCCGTGCCGGCCAGCAAAAACTGCTTGACCGAGACCTGCCGAGCGCGACTTTCTCGATACAACAATGCGCCGTCGAAGCCGGCCAGCAAAGGTTCGACGCCGAGACTGGCGAGCAAGGGGTGCGCGAGAATGTCGCCGGCTTCGCGCGGGTGCCAAAGCACGGCGCCGAAGCGGCGCGGATCGCGCAGACGCAGCACGCATTCGTCGAAGATCCAGTCGACGTGATCGTGCTTGCCAACCGGCACGGGCTCGCCGTCGAGCGGCAGGATGCGCAACGAACCCGACATGCCCAGATGCAGAATCTGCCAACCGGCATCGCATTCGAGCAGCAGGTATTTACCGCGCCGCGTAACGCTGTTCACAACCCGCTGCGCTACGGTCTCGGCAAGATGCGGCGGCACCGGCCAGCGCAGTGAAGGATTGCGCACCTCGACGCGCGCAATCCGGCGGCCGGTAAGATGGGGGGCAATTCCTAAACGGGTAACTTCGACTTCCGGCAACTCTGGCATGTGAAACGGCCTTGGCTTTATCGCATGCTATTGTAGCCATCGCGATACAATTTCCAGAAACAAAGATCGGATATCCATGAACTTTCCTTACGCCGGACCGTCTCTGCGACCAACGGCCGCTGCGGTTCGCGCCGCATTCGCCACGCTGGCTTCGATGATGGTGGTCGTCGGCTTTACCGCATTGCCGCTTGACGCGCTGGCCCAGGCCACTGATCGACCGGCCAATCCCGCGGCGCCCGTCGATCCCGCCAGCACCACTGCGCCGGCGGATCTGCCACCGGCCGCCCCGGTCGACAGCGATTCGGTCACGTCTTCCGATCTGTTGAATGCACCGCCGGAAACGCTTTCGCCAGCCGCCGAGCAGCGGCTGCCGCACGTCGAGCTCAGCAGCCAGATCATGTTCCAGGTGCTGGCGGCCGAAATCGCCCTGCAGCGCGGCGAGGTCGGGCCGGCCTATCAAACCTATCTGGCGCTGGCGCAAGACACGCACGATCCCCGCACCGCGCAGCGCGCGACCGAGATCGCGTTGGCCGCTCAGAGTCCGAACGACGCGCTGACGGCGGCGCGGCTCTGGCACCAGGACGCCCCTGCCTCGTCGCGAGCTGCCCAGGTCGATGCCTCGCTGCTGGTGCTCACAGGTCATTTAACCGAAGCCGAGCCGCTGCTGGCCGAAGAACTCGCCAAGGTTCAACCTGCAGAGCGGCCCGATGCGATTCTCGCATTGCAACTGCTGGTGTCGCGCAGCCAGGATCGCGTGGGCGGCGTTGCCACCCTAACGCGGCTGCTGAAAAACGATATGCAAAGGCCCGAAGCGCTCTACGCGATCGGCCGGCAGCATCTGCTTGCCGACGATCCGCCGGCGGCCAAGGCCTCGCTCGAAGCGGCGCTCAAAATTCAGCCTGATTTCGAACCCGCGGCGCTGACGCTTGCGCAAATGGGCGATGCCGAACGCCAGGAAGTCATCGCCTCGCTCACCGCCTTCGTGCAGAAAAACCCAAGCTCGCGCAGCGCCCGGCTGACGCTCGCGCAACTCTACCTGGGCGAGGGCAAACTCGACGACGCGCAGGCGCAGTTCGAAGCGATGCGCAAGCTCGATCCGAAAGACGCGCCGCCGCTGCTCGCGCTCGCATTGATTCAGCTGCAGCGCAAGCACAACGACGCCGCGCAAACGCTGCTGCAGCAGTACGCGCAACTCACGCAGGCGCAGGGCGCGGGCGATCCGGGGCAAGCCTATGTGTATCTGTCGCAGATCGCGCTCGATAAAAAAGATGAGGCGACAGCGCTCGACTGGCTATCGAAGGTAACGCCGCAAAGCAATCAATACTTCGCCGCCCAGATCACGCGCGCGCAAATCCTGGCGCAACAGAAACAATACGATCAGGCGCACGCCGTCCTCGCGCAAACGCAGCCCGCCAGCGTGCAGGAGAAGGTCCTGCTGGTGCGCGCCGATGCGGGTGTGTCGATGCAGGCGGGCCAATCGCCGCAGGCCGAAAAAGAGCTGGCCGAACTGTCGCGCGCCGTGCCCAGCGATCCAGACGTCCTGTACGACTACGCAATGGCCGCCGAGCGCAATGGTCATTACGATCTGATGGAAACGCAGTTGCGTAAATTGATGGTGCTCGATCCGACCAACGCGCAGGCCTACAACGCACTCGGTTATTCATTGGCGGACCGCAACGTCAAGCTCGACGAAGCCGGTCAACTCGTGGCGAAGGCCGTGGCGCTGGCACCCGGCGATCCCTTCATCCTGGATAGCCAGGGCTGGGTCAAATATCGGCAAGGCGACTTGAATGACGCGGCAACGCTGCTGCAGAAGGCGTACTCGATCCGGCCCAACGCCGAAATCGGCGCACACCTCGGCGAAGTGCTGTGGGTACAGGGTCGTCGCGACGACGCACGTGCGTCGTGGCGCAATGCGCAAAAGCTCGAGCCCGATAACGACACGCTGGTAAAGACCTTGAAGCGCCTGAACGCGGGTAGCTTGTAATGCGCCGCCTATTGATTCCCACCCTGGTCGCGGTGCTTGCTCTCGCAGGCTGTGCCGTGCCCAGTGCCCGCTCCACTTCGCAGGCAAATGCCGACGCGAGCGCGACGGCGCATACGCCGATCCATCTCGAAGGGCGTTTCGCCGTCGACTATACCGACCAGAACGGCACCACCCGCAACGCCTATGGCAACTTCGACTGGCGCGAGGAAGCGGGCACGGTAACGCTGCAATTGCGCAGCCCCTTGGGGCAGACGCTGGCACTGATCGAAAGCGCGCCGGGCACCGCCACGCTCGAACTGCCGAACCGCCCTCCACAGACCGCGCCGAACGTCGAGGAATTGATGCAACGGGTCATCGGCTTCGGCTTGCCGGTGGATGGCATGCGCTACTGGATCAAGGGTCATCCGGCGCCGGGCAGCCACGCTTCGGTCGAAAATAATTCGGATGGCCAGATTTCACAACTGCGTCAGAACGATTGGCTGATTCACTACGTCAGCTACACCCCGGATCAGAACCCGCAACCACAACGGATCGACTTGTCGCATGAAGGCAGCGGACCGCCGATTCGCGTGAAACTGGTGTTCGACGAATAAAACGCCTCAGAAACACCGCTCATGCACGACGACACTACCAATGCGCCGCTTACCGGCGCACCGGCCCATCGCGCCGCCGGCGACACTCGCCTGCGGTGCGCGGCGCCGGCCAAGCTCAACCTGTTCCTGCACATTACCGGGCGCCGGGCGGATGGCTACCATGCCCTGCAAAGCGTCTTCCAGCTGATTGATTACGCCGACACACTGACGTTTTCGCTACGCGAAGACGGGCAGCTGCGGCGTACTCTCGCTATCGACGGCGTCGCCGAACAAGACGACCTGTGCATACGTGCGGCGCGCTTGCTGCAGCAATATGCGCACTGCCCGCTGGGCGTCGATATCACGCTCGACAAGGTGCTGCCGATGGGTGCCGGGCTGGGCGGCGGCAGTTCGGATGCCGCCACCACGCTGTTGGCATTGAACCGCCTGTGGCAGTTATCGCTGCCGCGCGCCACGCTGCAGCAACTGGCGCTATCGCTGGGCGCCGACGTGCCGTTTTTCGTATTTGGCCGCAACGCATTCGCTGAAGGCGTCGGTGAATCGCTGTCGGTCATCGATCTGCCGAGCCAGGTCTTCCTGGTCGTAACACCGCCCGTCCAGGTGGCTACCCACGAAATTTTTGCAGCGCGGGAATTGACACGTGATACGGAAGCCATCAAAATTACGGACTTTCTCGGGGCGGCAAATATTCACGCCTTCGGCAGAAACGACATGCAGCACGTCGTCAGCAGCCGATATCCCGAGGTAGCGCAAGTGCTCGATTGGTTCTCCGAAATCGCGCCAGCGCGAATGACAGGGTCGGGAGCAAGCGTCTTTGCCACGTTTGCCAGCCACGCGGAAGCCGAAGCAGTGCGACAATCGCTGCCCTCCGGCTGGAACGCAAAAGTGGCGGCAAGTCTGCACAGGCATCCGCTCTTCGATTTCGCGTCATAAAAAGTTTGCTTCGCCGGACAGCAGTCCAAGCCGGCGAATCTGTCGATCAGTGTAGGGGAGTCGCCAAGTTGGTTAAGGCACCGGATTTTGATTCCGGCATTCGAAGGTTCGAGTCCTTCCTCCCCTGCCAGTAATTCAAACTGGCTTCGATGTTGCGGTGTGCGCGCTCAAGCAAGTTATCCAGCCGCCCGCACTATCCAGTTTTCACAAGCGCGCGCACCGCCTTACGTCGCGGTGCCGGTCGGGCATTGAACCCGCAGCGCTTCCCCTGTACTTCAGCTTTACTCGACAATACGCGGCGCATTGACAGATGACCTACGACAGCCTGATGGTTTTCACTGGCAATGCGAATCGCGCACTTGCCGAGGATGTAGTGCGAATTCTCGGCATTCCGCTTGGCAAGTCGATGGTCAGTCGGTTTTCTGACGGCGAAATCTCGGTCGAAATCCAGGAAAACGTGCGCGGTAAAGATGTGTTCGTGCTGCAGTCGACCTGCGCGCCGACCAACGATACCTTGATGGAATTGATGATCATGGTCGATGCGCTAAAGCGTGCGTCGGCCGGTCGGATTACCGCTGCCATTCCCTACTTCGGTTATGCGCGCCAGGATCGCCGCCCGCGCTCGGCGCGCGTGGCGATTTCGGCGAAGGTGGTCGCGAACATGCTGCAGATCGCCGGCGTCGATCGCGTCGTCACGATGGACTTGCACGCCGACCAGATCCAGGGATTCTTCGATATCCCCGTCGATAATATTTACGCCACGCCGGTGTTGCTGGGCGATCTGCGCAAGCAGAATTACGAAAATTTGCTGGTAGTGTCGCCCGACGTAGGTGGCGTAGTGCGCGCCCGTGCATTGGCCAAGCAACTCGATACCGACCTTGCCATCATCGACAAACGGCGGCCGAAAGCCAATGTGTCGGAAGTGATGAACATCATCGGTGAAGTCGAAGGCCGCACCTGCGTGATCATGGACGATATGGTCGATACCGCAGGCACGCTGTGCAAGGCTGCGCAAGTACTGAAAGAACGCGGTGCGCTGCGCGTGTTCGCCTACACCACGCATCCGGTATTGTCAGGCGGTGCCGCCACGCGCATCCAGGCGTCCGCGCTCGATGAACTGGTCGTGACCGACACGATACCGCTGGGCGCCGAAGCGCGCGGCTCGAGCAAGATCCGTCAGTTGTCGTCGGCCGGCTTGCTGGCCGAAACCTTCTCGCGTATCCGCCGTGGCGATTCGGTGATTTCGCTGTTCGCCGATAGTTGATTTTGCCTGACCGAATGCGATGCGCCCAACCGGCGCGTCGATCCGCGGCGCCCTGTTGGGCGCCGCGTTGTTGAACCGGAACGAGCCCCGCCCTCCTGGCGGAAAGCGAGTTTCGCAACGCTGCCTGGTCGCGGGCAGCGTCTTTGGAGAATCTCATGAAAGTAGTCGCATTTGAGCGCAGCGAACAGGGAACGGGTGCGAGCCGCCGCCTGCGCCGCGCCGGCAAGACGCCGGGTATCGTCTATGGTGCCACTTCGGCACCTCGTTCTATCGAACTGGATCACAACGCGCTGTTCCACGCGCTGCGCAAAGAAGCTTTCCACGCTTCGATTCTCGAGCTTGAGATTGCCGGCAAAGCCGAGCAAGTGTTGTTGCGCGATGTGCAATACCATCCGTTCAAGCCGATGATTCTTCACATCGACTTCCAGCGTGTGGATGCCAGCGTGCGCCTGCATACCAAGGTGCCGCTGCACTTCATGAATCAGGAAAACTCGCCGGCCGTGAAGCTGAACGGCGGCATCCTGATGCACGTGCTGAATGAATTGGAAATCAGCTGCTTGCCGGCCGATTTGCCGGAATTCGTCGAAGTCGACGTGGCGGCCATCGAAGTCGGTCAGTCCTTGCATGTGAAAGACATCAAGCTGCCGGCTGGCGTGGAACTCGTGCCGCATCTGGAAACGGAAAACCCGGTGTTCCTGACGGCTGTGCAGCCGGCGGTCACCGCTTCCGACGCGGCTGAAGATGCTGCCGCCGCCGCAGGCGACGCCGCACCGGCTGCCTAAGGTCGCCAGATCGACGCGCGTCGAGCGCATGCAGGCCTTCTCGCAACGCGGACCTGATTGCTTCGATGAACGTCTGAAAACCCGCCGAGGCCTCGCCCCGGCGGGTTTTTTTATATGCTTCGGGGTGTACGCGAGCAGCAAGTCTGGCGCGCAGCCTGAACAGGACAGTAAGCAATGATCAAAGCAATCGTCGGCCTCGGGAATCCCGGCGCTGAATATGCGGCAACTCGGCACAACGCCGGGTTCTGGTTCGTCGACGCGCTGGCGCAGCAAGGCGGCGTCACCCTGCGCATGGAGTCGCGCTTTCATGGTTTTGCGGGACGGGCGAGATTGTTCGGCGAAGAAGTCTGGCTGCTGCAGCCGCAGACTTTCATGAATCGCTCAGGCCTGTCGGTGGTAGCACTGGCTGCCTTTTATAAAATCTTGCCGGACGCCATCCTGGTCGCGCACGACGAGCTCGACCTGCCGCCCGGCGCGGCGAAGCTGAAGCGCGGTGGCGGCAGCGGCGGCCACAACGGCTTGAAGGACATCTCCGCGCATCTGTCGACGCAAGACTATTGGCGACTACGGCTGGGTATCGGACACCCGCGTGACCGTGCGGCGGCGGCAAGCGATGGCGCGCCGTCGAATCGCACTTTCGACGTGGCGAATTTCGTCCTGAAACCCCCTTCCGGTGCCGAACAAAAAGCCATCGACGGCGCGCTCGAGCGCAGCGTGGACGTAGTGAAAATGATGGTAAGCGGGGAAATGGAACGCGCGATGATGACCTTGCACAGCGGCAAGTAAGCGTTTTCGGCGGAGTGGCGCCGTCGGACGTGCGGACCGGCTGACTATCGAGCGCGGTTTTTCGCGCTCACCGCACTCTGAAGCATCAGATGCTGGTACTTCGTCAGCAATTGTTGCTCGGTTTCCACGTGCTCCGGATCGAGCGGAATGCAATCGACCGGACATACCTGCTGACATTGCGGCTCATCGAAGTGGCCGACACATTGCGTGCATTTCGATGGATCGATTACGTAAATCTCGATGCCCATCGATATCGCGTCGTTCGGGCACTCGGGCTCGCACACGTCGCAGTTGATACATTCGTCGGTAATCTTCAGTGCCATGGTCGCTTGCCGCGCGAATGCCGCGGCAGCCTCGTTGGGCTAAGCGCCGCGGGGGAATAGATCCCGGCACGACGCCGATTGCAATCCGTCAGGGAGTTTTCGCAGACTTGGACATAAGCCGCTTTTCGACGGAGGGAAATACGAACTTACTCACATCGCCGCCGAAGTGCGCGATCTCACGCACGATGGTGCCCGAAATGAACTGGTACTGATCGGACGGTGTCATGAACATGGTTTCGACATCAGGCAGCAAATAGCGGTTCATACCGGCCATCTGAAACTCGTATTCGAAGTCGGACACCGCGCGCAGGCCGCGCACGATAACGCGCGCGTTTGCGCTGCGTACGAAATCCTTGAGCAGACCCGAGAAGCTTTCGACACGCACGTTCGGATAGTGACCCAATACTTCGCGGGCAATTTCCACCCGTTCGTCCAGCGTGAAGAGCGGTTTCTTGTTGCGGCTGTCGGCAACGCCGACGACCAGCGTATCGAAAATACTGGATGCCCGCCTGACGAGGTCTTCATGCCCTCGAGTGAGCGGATCGAAGGTGCCCGGATAGACCGCCGTTACCATATGGTTCTCCTCTCAGTCGCGAATGTCCGGTGGTGGTCCACCGTGGAAATCGACAGCGCATTATTCCCTATTTTCGCGACGCAGCAAATGAAAACACACGGCGCCGGCTTTGCCCTGCCGATCGATCCGCCAGCCGCGTGGACAAGCCAGCAAGGATGCCGCTGGAGCACCGCCGACGGCTTGCGCCTCGACCGCTGAAAGGCCGGCCGCACCATTCGATTCGATCAGTGGCAGCGAGCTTTCCACGTAAATGACGCCATTCGCCGTCATCAGCCGGTCCGCCAGCGGCAAAGCAGCCGCCAGCAAATCGCTGCCGAACGGCGGGTCGAGAAACAACAGATCGATACTGCCGGCAGGCCAGGATGCGGCGATACGCAGCGCGTCGCCTTCGACCACTTCCAGGTTCAAAGCCGCGAGCCGTGTGCGATTGTCGAGCAGTTGCGCGGCGACCCGACGGTTTCTCTCTACCAGCACCACTTGTGCCGCGCCGCGCGACGCCGCTTCAAAGCCCAGCGCGCCGCTGCCGGCGAACAAATCGAGGCAGCGATAACCATCGAGTCGTTGGCCCAGCCAGTTGAAGAGTGTTTCACGAACACGGTCGGAGGTAGGTCGCAAGCCCTCGGCGTCCAGCACCGGTAGCCGCGTACGGCGCCACAGGCCAGCGATGATGCGCACTTCGCTGGGCGGCCGGCGAGCACCCGCGCCACGCGCGGCAGCAGTTGGGCGGCGATTCGGGGTAGTCGGCGAACGCATCTTCAATAATAGGCTGGGGACGGGAAAATCGTGCGTACCTTAGCATAGTCGGCGTTAGCCGCAGAACGCCCCTGCTAGAATATCGGCTCGCATCGCCGCAGGGAGCGCCAAGCGCTTCCCAACAAGCCACCTTCCCTCGCCGACGCCGATCTGCCGGGGCCATCTCCCGGATTCACGACGCGGCGCCAGTCGCTTTCGCTGGTCGCCTTGCGACCCCGACATACGAAAATGTTTAGCTTTTTCAAAAAATTCCGCGGCGGACGCGAGTCAGCCCCCACTGAAAATCCAGCCGAAAGCACGCTTCCGGATGTCCCCGAAATACCCGCAACACCGGAAAGTCCGCTCGAAGCGTCGACGCCTCTGGTAGGCCTGCGTCCGCAAATCGAGTCCAACGATGCAGCGATCGATCCGCCCGCGGTGGAATTGCCGCTGGCCGAGCCGCTGCCGATGACGGGGCTTACTCAATTGCGGCCGTTCGAGGCGCCTGCGCCTGCGCCTGCGCCGGCGCCTGCGTCGCCCGAGCCAGAGGCCGAACCGGCGCTTTCGTTCGATGCCGATGCCACCTCCCCGCCGCAAGACGACCTGAGCGATTACGAGATCGTGCCGCCCCCGCCGACGGAACCCGCCGCGCGCCGCTCGTGGATGACCCGCCTAAAGTCGGGGCTCGCCAAAACCGGTTCCGGACTCAGCGGCATCTTCATTGGCGTTAAAGTCGATGAGGCGCTTTTCGAAGACTTGGAAACCGCCCTGCTGATGTCCGACGCGGGCGTGGATGCCACCGAATATTTGCTGCGGGCATTGCGTGAAAAGGTCAGGTCCGAACGCTTGGGCGAGGCCTCGCAGGTCAAGGCCGCCCTCAAGGAATTGCTGATCGAATTGCTGATACCCCTCGAAAAGTCCTTGATACTCGGCCGTACCCAGCCCTTGGTCATGATGATTGCCGGCGTCAACGGCGCCGGCAAGACCACCAGCATCGGCAAGCTGGCCAAACATCTGCAAAGCTACGGTCAATCGGTGCTGCTCGCCGCTGGCGACACCTTCCGCGCCGCCGCGCGCGAACAACTGACCATCTGGGGCGAGCGCAACAACGTCACGGTCGTGGCAAGTGACGGCGCCGATCCGGCCGCAGTGATCTTCGATGCGGTGGGCGCGGCGCGCGCCCGCAAGATCGACGTGTTGATGGCTGACACCGCCGGACGGCTGCCCAGCCAACTCCACCTGATGGAAGAGTTGAAAAAGGTCAAACGCGTGGTGGGGAAAGCCGCCGAGGGCGCGCCGCATGAAATCCTACTGGTGATCGACGCCAATACCGGGCAAAACGCGTTGGCCCAGGTCAAGGCTTTCGACGATGCGCTCGGCCTTACTGGCCTGATCGTCACCAAGCTGGACGGCACTGCCAAAGGCGGCATTCTGGCGGCAATCGCCCGTCAGCGACCGGTACCCGTGTACTTCATCGGCGTGGGCGAGCAGGTCGATGATCTGCAGCCCTTTTCGGCGCGGGAATTCGCCAGCGCGTTGCTGGATTAGCGTAGCGGGAGCTCGCATGACTGACACCCGTTTTTCCTGCTCCGCGTTCATCAAGGAAATCGGCCGCGGCGCGAATGGCGCACGCGCGCTGTCGCGCGCCGACGCCCAGGCACTGTATTCGGCAATGCTCGATGGCCGCGTCGGCGACGTCGAACTCGGTGCCGTGCTCATGGCGTATCGCATAAAAGGCGAAACTGCGGAAGAACTGGCCGGCATGTTGAGCGCCGCACAGGCAACGCTCGAGCCGATTCAGCTACCGGCCGACAGCTCGCTGCCGGTGGTCATTCCCAGCTACAACGGCGCGCGCAAACAGGCGAATCTAGTGCCGCTGCTGGCCTCGATGCTCGCGCGCGAAGGCATCCCGGTGCTGGTGCACGGCGTCACCACCGATCCGGGACGCGTCACCAGCGCCGAAATCTTTGCACAACTCGGGGTTCAGCCGGCCACGTCGATGCCCGAGATCACCGACTCGCTGGCACGTACACGACTCGCGTTCGCGCCGATTGAAGTGCTGTCAGCACCGCTCGCACGCCTGCTGGCATTGCGGCGAACCATGGGCGTGCGCAACTCCACGCATACTTTGGTCAAGCTGTTGCAGCCGTTCCGCGGCGCCGCGCTGCGGCTGGTCAACTACACGCATCCGCCGTATCGGGAAGCGCTGCTGTCGCTCTTCGAACGCTTCCCCGACGAGCCGGTGGGTGCGCTGCTGGCGCGCGGCACCGAAGGCGAGGCAGTGGCCGATACGCGCCGCCAGGTGCAGGTAGATTGGGTGCGTTCGGGCGGCGCCGAAATCCTCACCGCCGCATCGCGACGCCCGGCCGATGCGCCGGAAATCGAGCTGCCGACGGCGCGCGACGCGGGTCCTACGGCGAGCTGGATCAACGACGCGCTCGATGAACGCGTGGCAACTCCCGAAGCTCTGGTGCTGCAGGTCCGCATGATTCGCGAAGTACTGGAGCGCGCCGCCGCCCGGCATTGACGTTTCTCTCGAGCGAGGTCGGCCACGCACTGCAGCATTTGCTTACATTGTGACGTCCGATTTAGCGCCGACAGCGTTTGACAAGCCTTATTTCGCCATCTATATTCAGACGCATGCCTTACATCTGTTTTCCCGCCCTTCTTGATGCGCGACTATCGCGGTCGCTACGCCTGGCTCTAGCCTAGGCATTTGCCGGCGCGCTCGTTCAGCCGCGCTATCGAGCGAAACTGCTCACCTTTTCTTCCGTAGTACGAGTTCCCGAAAGTTCACTGCATGATTTTCTTGCGCGTCGTCATCGATGGCACGTGAGCCGGAAAAATCTCGATGCAAATCGCCTTCGTTTTACCTTCCATCGTCGCCGGTTCGCTGGTGTTCAGCATGATGTATTCGCGCGCTCGTGCCCTGCTACCGCTAAAGATCGGTCGCCGGGCCACGATCTTGGCAGCCCGTCGGCCAACCTCGCCATATTCTTCAGATCAATTCAGCGAGAACCGAAATGCGCGCTTTTCCCAACGACAAATACCCCCCCGCCGCTAGCATTCCTTTACAGGGCCGCCGCTGGCCCGGCAAAACCATCGACCGCTCTCCCATCTGGATGAGCACCGACCTGCGCGACGGCAATCAGTCGTTGATCGACCCGATGAGCGGCGCTACCAAGCTCGAGTTTTTCGAGATGCTGGTGCGCATCGGGTTCAAGCAGATCGAGGTCGGATTCCCCGCCGCCTCGCAAGTAGATTTCGATTTCGTCCGCAAATTGGTCGTCGAACACCGTATTCCGGACGACGTCACCATCGAAGTAATCACTCAATCCCGTGAAGACCTGATCGACCGAACCTTCGAAGCGCTGGAAGGCGCGCCGCGGGCAATCGTGCATCTGTACAACGCCATCGCGCCATCGTTCCGGCGCATCGTGTTTGGCGAAAGCCGCGAGACCGTCAAGGCACTCGCGGTCGACGGCACCCGCATGATTCGCGAACGCGCCAGACGCCGCCCCGAAACCGCCTGGACTTACCAGTATTCGCCGGAAACCTTCAGCATGACCGAGCTTGAGTTCTCGCTCGAAGTCTGCGACGCGGTGGCGCAGGTGTGGCAGCCGACGCGCGCCGACAAGATGATCGTCAACCTGCCGGCCACGGTGGAATCGGCAACCCCGAACGTTTTCGCCGATCAGGTGGAGTGGATGCATCGGCACCTCGCCTATCGCGACAGCATCGTCTTGTCGGTGCACCCGCATAACGATCGTGGCACGGCGGTGGCCGCCGCCGAGTTGGCCGTCATGGCCGGCGCGGACCGTATCGAAGGCTGCCTGTTCGGCAATGGCGAACGTACTGGCAACGTCGATCTGGTCACATTGGCGCTGAACCTTTACACGCAAGGCATCGACCCCGGTCTCGATTTCTCGGATATCGATGAAGTCAAACGGGTGGTTGAGCGCTGCAACCGGCTGCCGGTGCATCCGCGCCATCCGTATGCAGGCGAACTGGTCTATACGGCATTTTCAGGATCGCACCAGGATGCGATTCGCAAAGGCTTCGCCTTACAGCGCGATGACGCGCCTTGGGAAGTGCCTTACTTGCCGATGGATCCCAAGGATGTGGGGCGCAGCTACGAGGCCGTGATCCGCGTGAACAGCCAATCCGGCAAAGGTGGGACTACCTATCTGCTCGAACGCGGGCTCGGCATGACGCCGCCGCGACGGCTGCAGATAGACTTCTCGCGCATTGTGCAAGGCGCGGCCGACACATCCGGTGTCGAAATCGACGCGGATGAAATTCTCGAGCTTTTCCAAAGCGAATATTTCGACGTAGCCGGCGACACGGCGATGGAATGCACGCCCGACGGCGAGTTGCGCGTCACACACCGCGGTGAAGTGGCGCGCATCGCGGCGAGCGTCGGCCCGGCAAGTAGCGCAAGCAGCCAGGACGGGAGCCCCACCGACGCCTCGGTCGAGCAGATCCTGGATCAGGTTGCCGCGGCGCTGTCGCGCATGGCCGGTGTACGCGTGTCAGTGGTCGAGCGCTCGCACCATGCGCTGCGAGATGGGCGTAGCGCATGGTGCGTGCTCGCCCAAACGGCGGAAGGTGCGGCGTGTTACGGCATCGCAGCGAGCGCGGCGGACAGCGCCTCCGCGCGCGGAGGCAATGCCGACGATTGGACAGCGGCCACCGCAGTGCGGGCGTTGATCAGCGCCTGCAATCGGCGCTTCGCCCATCTTGGCGCGGCGGCAACCAGCGAGGCCGAAGCGATTATCCCAGCCTGATCGGCCCGCCAGCAAAACAAGCCAGGCCGCCGGGTAACACACGGCGGCCTGCGGAACTTTTCCCCACAGAAACTATCGAATGTGCATATCGATAGCACCCCGCCCGCCGCAATTCACAAAACGAATATCCGCGAACGCTACAAGGTTTTAGCAGTCGCTATGGCAGAGTGCTAATATTGCACAGCAGCAGTTTTTAACCGAGGAACGAACTTGACCACAGCCCTTTCAGTAGCTACCCCCCTTCGCCGGACTCCCGCGCGCACGGGCGCGCTTGCGCTGAACATGGCCGGGTTGATCCCAGGACACGCGGGCAATATTGACGCCTATATCCAGTCGGTCAATCGCGTGCCGATGTTGACCGCGGGCGAGGAACGCCGTTTGGCGACCGCCTTTCGCACCGAAGACGATCTGGACGCCGCGCGCCAGTTGGTGATGTCGCATTTGCGCCTGGTGGTGTCGATCGCGCGCCAGTATCTGGGCTACGGCCTGCCGCATGCCGATCTGATTCAGGAAGGCAATATCGGCCTGATGAAGGCCGTCAAGCGCTTCGATCCCGATCAAAACGTGCGGCTCGTGTCGTACGCCATGCACTGGATCAAGGCGGAGATCCACGAATACGTGCTGCGCAACTGGCGCATGGTAAAAGTCGCCACGACCAAGGCGCAGCGCAAATTGTTTTTTAATCTGCGCAGCCACAAGCAGCGTTTGCAGGCCTTCACCAGCGACGAAATCGACAATCTGGCGACAGAATTGTCAGTCAAGCGCGAGGAAGTCGCCGAGATGGAAACACGGCTGGCGGGCGGCGACATTGCGCTCGAAGGCCAGATCGACGACGGCGAAGAGTCTTACGCGCCCATCGCCTATCTGTCGGATACCCGCCAGGAACCGAGCGAAGTGCTGGCGTCCCGGCAGTTCGATCGCCTGCAAAGCGACGGCCTGAGCTCCGCGCTGGAAATGCTCGACGAACGTAGCCGCCGCATTATTTCGGCCCGTTGGCTCGAGGTGCAGGACGACGGTTCGGGCGGTTCCACGCTGCACGATCTGGCCGAAGAGTTCGGCGTCTCGGCCGAGCGTATTCGTCAGATCGAAGTGAGCGCGATGAAAAAGATGAAGGCCAAGCTGGCCGAGTTCGCGTAATGCAAGGCCCTGCTCGCACCGTCCGGTGTGGCAGGGCCTAGGCGCATTAGTCGTCTATCCGATGTCGTTGCTTATAGTCGATCATCAAAGCCACGGCGCCTGGGTGCTTGCTGCCGATGCGTCGTGCGAGGTCGCTGAATTTGCCGTGATTCGGCGCTTTGCCGCGATTGATCGTCGCCTGCTGACCCAGCGCAGCCGGTGCCCAGCTACCGGCAATCGGCGCCCGCGCCGCCACGATCAGCTCGGCGGCAGTCCAGACCGCGTTGAGATATCCATCCGCAGCTAATGGCGATTGCTGGCTCAAGCTTCCGAGCCGGTTCAAGGCATAGCGACGTGGATCGAACCCTGTCGCCCGCAGGTAGTCGCCCCAATAAAATTCGATGAAATCGACCGGTGGCCGCGGATCTTCATAAGCGATGTGACGCGCGAAGAAAACGATGGATCGATAACGGTCATTGCCGAAGCCTCCCCGTAATCCGACGTGCGCGGGCAGCGCCGTAGCGTCGATCGGCAGATTGTCGGCGTTGCGCAGCCATGCGTGGCCATCCCGCTGCATCCGTCGCCAGAAATCGCCGGTTGCCAGGCTGCTGTAGTTCGCCGTCACGAGCACGTGAATCTGCAAGTCGAGGCCCCCGTCCGGCAGTTCCGCGTAAGCAGACATCGTGTGGTGGCCATCTGTCAGATACAGGTTGCCGCCCGGGCCAACTACCACCGGTCGCAACTTGTCGCGTTCCAGGGTGCCCGCCAGCCGACAACGAAAACTCTGCGGCTCGGATAGCTTTGCCGTCGGCGCAAGCGGCATCGGCAGAATGCCGCCGCGGCCATCATCTTCGCAGTAGCTGTCGAAGCGTAAGCGCGGGTCGCGCTCGAAGCGATCCAGTCGATAGTAGACCTCGTCGTATCCCAGCGCGCCCTGCGTCGGATGCAGGTCGCGCAAGCGCACTTTCAGCACATCGCCGGCCCGCGCATTCGTCAACAACTGTTGCACGCCGTCAGTCGTTATTTCCGCGTCCGAGCCGGCCGTCCAATTGGGTCGGGTCCGCGCCACGGGCGCATCGCGACGGCCATCGCCACACGCGGATAAAGACAACAGCGCGCACAGGACGAAGGCCTGCAACGCGTATTTCGAGAACCTCATCGCATCTCCGTCGAACGCCGCGGCGCTTCCACAGAGGGACCGCACACGGACGTCATGGTTAAAGAGTCGCGGCTGCGTCGGTGTGTCGGCGCAACTCGCCTCCGTCAGTGCCAAGCGGTCTCGATGGGTTTCCGGCGGCCAGCGCCGGATTGCGCCGCGCGCGAAACCTTCGCGGCGCTGCGTCAAAACGGCGCACAAATGCGCGTTCAGCTCGCATTCGAGGCTTGTAGGACCTCTATCGCGGCGCTTTGTCGCATCGCAGCATCAACTATCGACTTAAGTGCGCTCTTAGAATGTCGCAACACCTCCGATCGGCAACCTGAAGACATCTCAATACCGGTGAAAACGTGCGCAAGAATCCGCGGCGCTAGCCGAGAAACCGCTAGCCGGCACAGCCCGCGCCGGCTTCTCGAAGCGTGGCCTTGGCAGCGCAAATATCGTCTGACAATCGAGATTTGCGCAGTGGTCCTGATCAAATTGGCGCTATTGATGGTGCTTCGCCATTGCTTGTTCGACGCACCTGCTGCACCCGATATGCGGATGGCCCCGGCCGATGTCGCGCAGGCCTTGTTATCGAATCCGGCGTCCGTCCCCGCTCTTGTTTCGCCGCGCCCCGTGTCCGGCACAAAAGGTTGATGTCCATGCCCACCCCAGACGTCGTAGAACTCTCTCGACTGCAATTCGGAATCACCGCGCTGTATCACTTCCTGTTCGTGCCGCTCACCCTCGGCCTGTCGTGGATATTGGTGATCATGGAAGCGGTCTATGTGATCACCGGCAAGCGCGTCTACCGGGACATGACGCAATTCTGGGGCAAGCTGTTCGGCATCAATTTTGCGATGGGCGTGGCCACGGGACTAACGCTGGAGTTCCAGTTCGGCACCAATTGGTCCTACTACTCACACTACGTCGGCGACATCTTCGGCGTGCCGCTAGCCATCGAAGGCATGATGGCCTTTTTCCTCGAATCGACCTTCGTCGGCCTGTTCTTCTTCGGCTGGTCGCGCCTCTCGCGCGGCAAGCATCTGCTGGTGACCTGTCTGGTTGCGGTCGGCTCGAACCTGTCCGCGCTATGGATCCTGGTGGCGAACGCCTGGATGAACAATCCGGTCGGCGCTAGCTTCAACTATCAGACGATGCGCATGGAACTCACCGACATGGCGGCGGTGTTCTTCAATCCGGTAGCGCAAGTGAAATTCGTCCACACGGTATCGGCAGGCTACGTCACCGCGGCCATGTTCGTGCTCGGCATATCGAGTTGGTATCTGCTCAAGAAGCGTGATGTCGACTTCGCGCTGCGCTCCTTCGTGATCGCCGCAGGCTTCGGGCTTGCGTCGGTGTTATGCGTCATCGTGCTCGGCGACGAATCCGGCTATACCACCGGCGAAGTGCAGAAGGCCAAGCTGGCGGCAATGGAAGCCCAATGGGAAACGGCCAAGCCGCCGGCGTCCTTCACGCTGTTCGGCTTGCCCGACCAGCAAGCTCAGCGTACCGATCACGCAATCAAAATTCCCTACGCGCTAGGCCTGATCGCCACGCGCTCGGTCGATGCGCCGGTGGAGGGTTTGAAGGACATCATCGTGGGCTATCAATCGCGCATCCGCAGCGGCATGATCGCCTACGCCGCACTACGGCAGTTGCGCGACGGCGATACCTCCGCAAGCGCGCGTCAGACCTTCGCCGCACACCAGGCAGACCTGGGCTTCGGCTTGCTGCTCAAGCGCTATGCACCAGACGTCGTCGACGCCACGCCCGCGCAGATCGCCCAAGCCGCGCGCGATGCGATCCCACGGGTGGCCGTAGTGTTCTGGTCGTTTCGACTGATGGTGGCACTGGGCATCAGCTTCCTGCTGATTTTTCTCACGGCGTTCTATCTGAGCGCCAAACGACGCATCCTCGCGCCGCGCAGCCGCTGGCTGCTGCGGCTTGCGGTCTGGGCCATCCCCCTGCCGTGGCTTGCCGCTGAACTAGGATGGATCACTGCGGAAGTCGGACGTCAACCGTGGACCATCGCCGGCATCCTGCCGACCTTCCTGTCGGCATCATCGCTGGCGCCGCGTGACCTGTACTGGAGCCTCGCGGGCTTCGTAGGTTTCTACACCGCGCTGCTGGCCGTCGAACTCACGCTGATGATCAAATACGCGCGTCTAGGACCGGCGTCGCTGCATTTGGGCCGCTATCACGGCGAACTTTCGGCTGAGGCGCCGCTCGACGCCGGGCGCCAAGATGCGCCGCGCGGCGAGCTCCATGGCGGCCCCACATCCAGCCACATCGGCGCATCGGGAGGTCAGCCATCATGATCGACTACCTCACACTCAAGCTTGTCTGGTGGGGATTGATCGGCCTGCTGTTGATGGGTTTCGCGCTGACCGACGGCTTCGACATGGGCGTGGGCGCGCTATTGCCGTTGGTCGCGCGTAACGAAGATCAGCGGCGCATCGTCATCAATACGATCGGACCTACCTGGGAGGGCAATCAGGTGTGGTTCGTCACTGCGGTGGGAGCCATTTTTGCCGCATGGCCGCTGGTCTACGCGGCGGCGTTCTCGGCGCTCTATTTTGGTTTGCTGATCGTGCTGTTCGCGTTGTTCCTGCGGCCGGTTGGCTTCGACTACCGCGGCAAGGGTGACCATCCGCGCTGGCGCAGCGCCTGGGACTGGGCACTTTGCGCCGGCAGTGGCATCCCTGCGCTCATGTTCGGCGTGGTCTTCGGCAATTTACTGCAGGGCCTGCCGTTCGCACTCGATGAAGATATGCGCGCCAGCTATCACGGCGGCAGCGCAGGCCTGCTGAACCCGTTCGCGCTGCTTTGCGGCTTGGTCAGCTTGACGATGTTGGCGGCGCACGGTGCCGCGTTCCTGAAGATCAAGACCGAAGGCGTGGTAGCACGTCGCGCCGCACGCCTGCTGCGCTGGGCGGCGCTCGGCTGTGTTGCTTCGTTCCTGCTGGCCGGGGTGCTGATTGCCACGCGCGTCAACGGCTACGCCATCGCCCTGTCGCCGCCACTGTCCCAACTCCAGAATCCGCTGGCTAAAGAAGTCGTGTCGGGGCCGGGACTCTGGCTATCGAATTACATCGCGCATCCTTGGATGATGCTCGCACCGCTGTTGGCACTCGGCGCCGGCTTGACGGCAGCCCTGCTCGCCTCGACGGCGCGCCAGTCGTTGCAACGCCTCGGCTTCTTGCTCACCGGCTTGCAGACCGTCGGCATCCTCGCCACCGCAGGTTTCGCGATGTTTCCGTTCTTATTGCCCTCGTCGATCGATCCGTCGAGCAGCCTCACGGCATGGGATGCCACGTCGAGCCGCCTGACCCTGCAGATCATGCTGTTCGCGGTCTGCATTTTCCTACCGCTGATTTTGCTTTATACGAGCTGGGTGTATCGAGTGATGCGCGGCAAAGTCACCGCCGAGACGCTCGAGGCGAACCGTCATTCAATGTACTAGGAGTAACGAGATGTGGTTTTTTGCATGGATTCTGGGTGTCGGCCTGGCGCTGGCCTGCGGCATCATCAATGCGCTGTGGTTGGAGATGCGCGAGACCGGCGTCTGAGTGGTGCTCGAGCGGCGGCAATTGGGGCGAGCTTCGAGCGCTGCGGCGCTGGCGAACCGCGCGGCAAGCCTCGCCTGAGACAGTCGCGGCGCTACTTCAACAGCAAACGAATGTCATGCACCCAAGGCGCCGCGCCCTGCCCATCCCGTGCGAACAAGCGCAGCTTGCCGTCTGGATCGAACACATAGCTCGCGCCAGTGTGCGTGATGGTGTAATCGCCGGTAGCCGTAGCTGGATCCTTGGCGACATACACGTGAAAGCCTTTCGTGACAGCCGTCAGTTGCGCCGCGTCGGCCGGCCGCAAGCCGGCAAAACTCGGATTGAACGCGGTAACGTAGGCGTCGAGCGCCTGCGGCGTGTCGCGCTGTGGATCGACGGTGACGAACAGCACCTGTACCTTGCCAGCGTCGCTGCCGAGTTGCGTCATCGCTTGCGCCAGCTCGGCCATGGTGGTCGGGCAAACATCCGGGCAATGTAAATAACCGAAGAACAGCACCACGACCTTGCCGCGATAGTCGGCGATCGTGCGCAGGCGGCCATGCGTGTCGGGTAAGGCGAAATCGCTGGCGAAGCTGGTATTGCCGGACAGTTCCGGATTATCGAAAACCGGCTTCTGATCGCAGCCCGCGAGCGCGGTGCTCAGCAACGCTAAAGCGGCAAGCCACGTGAAGGCGCGACGCGCATGGCGCACCGCCGCGCCGACATGGCTGGAAAACGCGTACCGACGCCCGGGCTTCGACAACTTAGAACCCGATCCACGCGCGAACGTAGTGATCGATCAGCAAGGCTGCGAACAGCAAGGTCAGATAGACGATCGAATAACGGAAGGTCTGGCGCGCCAACGCATCGGAGTACTCACGCCAAATGCGCCACGCATAGCTGAGAAAGAGCGCGCCCAGCACGATCGCCGACGCCAGATAGACGACGCCACTCATGCGCGCGGCGAAAGGCATCAACGACACCGCGAACAGAATGATCGTGTAGAGCAGAATATGCAGCCGGGTGAATTTCTCGCCATGCGTGTTCGGCAGCATCGGCAGTCCTGCATTCTCGTAATCAGCGCGCCGATACAAAGCCAGCGCCCAGAAATGCGGGGGCGTCCAGACGAAGATGATGAGCACCAGAATCCACGCCTCGGCCGGCACGCTGCCGGTAACGGCGGCCCAGCCAAGCGCGGGCGGCATCGCGCCCGCAGCGCCCCCGATGACGATGTTCTGCGGCGTGGCTGGCTTCAGCAACAGCGTGTAGATCACCGCGTAGCCGACGAACGTGGCAATCGTCAGCCACATCGTCAGCGGATTGGTGAATTTGTAAAGCGTCCACATGCCGAGCGCGCCGAGCACGATCGAGAAAAGCAGGATCTGTGCGGTGGAAATTTGCCCGTTCGCGGAGGGTCGCCAGGCGGTGCGCCGCATCGCGGCGTCGATCTTTTGCTCGACCAGGCAGTTGACGGCGAATGCCGCGCCCGCCAGCAGGCCGATGCCGACGGTACCGCCGATCAGCACACGCCAGGGCACCATGCCCGGCGTGGCCAGGAACATGCCGATCACCGCGCAGAACACCGCCAGTTGCGTCACGCGCGGCTTCGTCAGCGCCAGATATTGCGAGAGACGGTTGCCGGTGGGCGGGATAACGGTGGTATTCAGCGTTGCGCCAACGGTGGCTGGGGTAGCCGGCGTGCTTGGAGTGGTCGTGCTTTCCATGTTCGGGCTATCGCGTGGATCACGTTTGGATGGCTGCGCCAGTCGACGCGACCGCCGGGCCGAAACGGCTCGAAGCGAGGCGGTAGTTTAGCATGACGAGCGTCAACATCAGGATCGCGGCACCACCGTTGTGTGCCACCGCGTTGGCCAGCGGCCACCTCAGCAGAATATTGGACATGCCGGTGCCCATCTGCACGAAAAGCAGCACCAGCAACACCTTTGCGGGACCCGCAAGGCGCGTAAAGCGCTTCAGCTTCAATGACAGCCAAAGCAGATAGGCGAACACGACGAAAGCGAATACGCGATGGGTCCAGTGGATCGCGATCAGTGCCTGCTGGCTGATGTAGTCACCATTCGCCGTCCGTCCTAGCGCACGCCACAGATGAAAGCCCTGCGCAAAATCCATCGACGGAACCCAGCGGCCCTGGCAGGTCGGAAAATCAAGGCACGCCAGCACCGCGTAGTTGGTACTGACCCAGCCACCGAGCGCAATCTGCACCACCAGCAATAGCAGGCCAGCGATTGCCGCCCACTGCCAGCCACCCGGCACCGCCTGGCCCGGCGGCACCGGCGTCAGGCTGGAGGCAATCCAGCCGAGGGTGCCCAGCAACACAAGCGCCAACAGCAAGTGCGTGGTCACGATCACCGGCTGCAGCTTGAGGGTGACGGTCCAGGCACCGAAGGCGCCCTGCAAACAAACCAGCGCGAACAACAAGGTCGGCCACCAGGGCGAGAGCGGCAGGCTGCGGCGGCGTATCCAGCCGATCACCATCTGCACCACGATCAGTGCCCCGAGCGCCATGGCGAGGTAACGATGGATCATTTCGATCCAGGCCTTGGTGATGGTAACCGGGCCGGTCGGTAGCGCTTGCTGTGCCGCGGAGATGGCTGCGTGCGCAATGAACGGCGACGAAGTGCCGTAACAGCCCGGCCAGTCAGGGCAACCCAGCCCCGAATCGGTCAGTCGCGTGAAGCTGCCGAACATGACGAGGTCGAGGGTGAGAAACGTCGTCACCCATAACAGCTTGCGAAACTTGCTGGTGTCGGCGGATACCCAGACGTACGACAGGGGCAGCATCGCCACGCACAGGCCGATCAGGCCGAGTTGCAGGACAAACATTTCAAATCCATCGAGAACAGTACCGCGTGATCGCCGAGGCGCCGGATCAACCGATGCCCGACCACTTCAATAGCTTGGTCAGATCGTTTTTGATTTTGCTCGGATCCGGATTCGACGGGAAGCGCATCATCAGATTGCCATTCGGATCGACCACATAGATATGGTCTTCGAGTCGCGTGTTCGGCGCGGCCGGCAGCCAGTCGGCCAGTTGCTGCCGGTCGACCACCGGCATTTGCGTGGTCGGATAGGCACGCCGTACCACCTCGGGCACGCCGCCATCATCCGTGCGCAGCCAGACGGTCTCCACACGCTCGCGCTCGGCGCCCTGCGTAGCCTTGACCTGACGCATGAAATAGAGCTTCTTCACGCAGGCTTCTGCGCACTGGCTGGCGTCCACCGACACCAGCAGCCACTTGCCGCGCAAGCTCGAAAGCGGCACGCTGGCGCCCGCGTCGGTGTGCATCATCAGTGTGGCCGGAATCGGCCGTTGCGGGTCGATCAGCGCGCCATAGTTGGTCGAGCCGCCATGCGGCCTCACCACGAAATAGACAAAATACGAGGCAATCACCGGGGCCACGCAAATGGCGATCACCAGCAGCAGCGTCAGACGCGCACGCCGCTGCTTGCGCGCGTCCAAGGTGCCGGTGCTTGCTGCGGGCGCGCCTCGCCCTGTGCCGGCGCCCACGCGTTGTTCCTTTGCTGCCACATCGCCTCGCTTCAGGTCCTGCCGACGAATTCGCCGGCTGCCCCTGCCATATCCTGTCTAGAACTACGCCCGCCTAAAGCGGGCCCTGGCGCACTCTACTGCGTGCAGTCGTGCCAGCGCCCGCGGCTTTTCTGGCCGCCTGACGCGCCGCGTAAAGCCCGAACAACAGCGCTACCAACGCCATCGACCACCACTGCACCATATAACCGTAATTGCGTTCGACCCCCAGCGTCGGCGGCGGCCAGTCGCGCACCAGGCCATCGCCCGTGTCAGACGTTTCGAACATCACGAAAGGTTGCAGCGGCAGGCCAATTTCGCGCGCATAGGCATGCACGTCCAGATTCTGTCTGATCGGGCCCGATGCGGCGCTGTCGGCACCGCCCAACTGAAAGGCGCGGCTGGCATCGGCGCGCGCCACTCCTTCGATATAGACCTGACCGGGCGGCGTCTTGTAGGGCGCGATCGCGTTCATATCGGTCGACGCGCGCGGCAGCCAGCCGCGATTCACCAATACATAGCCGCCGTTCGCCAACTGCATCGGCATCACCACATAAAACCCCGGCTGATCATCGTACGGGCGATTCTGCAGATAGACGACGCGCTCGGGCATGAATCGTCCGCTCGCGCGAACGCGATGGTACTCGATCGATGCGAGCGGCAGCGTGTCGCGCCCGACGGTTTGCGGCGCGGCTTGCTCAAAGTGCGTGATCGCCTGCTGACGTGCTTCCTTTTGTCGCGCCCGGCCAAGCTGCCAGAAGCCCAACGCGATCGTCACGGCCATCACAAAAGCCACCGCGAAGGCTGGCCAGAAACGGATTCTCAGCATGGGATGGGGCAAGTCGCCGCAATCGGCCGAGTGGCCGCGGTGAGATAATGCGCGACATACGATTTCTGAGTCTTTGTCATGCACGTCCTCGTTGCAGTCGCGTTCGTTCTCATCATCGCCAGTCTCGCCTCGGCGCTGTATTTCATGATGCACGATCGGGGCAACAGCAAACGTATGGTGTATTCGCTGGCATTGCGGGTGGGGTTTTCCATCGCACTATTCCTGTTCATTCTGTTCTCGAACTGGATGGGATGGATCCACAGCACCGGCATTCCCTATTGATCGACCGGTAGGTCTCGCGCGCGTCGATGGGTGTTTCCGCCGGCTTGATGCCGGGCGGCCCGGCATCGCCGCACTGGCGGAGATCGATGCGGAACCAGCGCGACGCCGACAGCGCCGGCCGGTCCATCAAGCCCCAGCCGACGCCACATTCAGCTCATCAGAGCCAGTAGACCACCACGTACAGACCCAGCCACACCACGTCGACGAAGTGCCAATACCAGGCAGCGCCTTCGAAGGCGAAATGATGCTCGGGCGTAAAGTGACCACGCAACACGCGCACCAGCACCACGGTCAGCATCAAAGCACCGAGCGTCACGTGGAAGCCGTGGAAACCTGTCAGCAGGAAGAACGTGGAGCCGTAGGCGCCCGAGGTCAGCTTCAGATTGAGTTCGTTATAGGCGTGGAAATACTCGAAACCCTGCATGAACAGGAAGCACACGCCCAACAGAATCGTCGCGGCCAACCAAATCGCCGCCTTGCGCCGATGATCTTCGCGCAATGCATGGTGCGACACCGTCAACGTCGCGCCGGAAGTCAGCAGCAGCGCGGTATTGATGGTTGGCACAGGCCACGGTGTCATCGAACGGAATTGCGAGACCAGGCCAGCCGGTCCGCCGTTCGGCCAGACTGCCGTGAAATCGGGCCACAGCAATTTGTTGTCGATATCGCCGAGCATGCCGGTGGCGAAATGACGCGCATAGAACAAGGCGCCGAAGAACGCCGCAAAAAACATCACTTCGGAGAAGATGAACCAGCTCATGCTCCAGCGGTATGACGAATCCACGCGCGTGCCGTAGCGGCCGCCTTCCGATTCGGCAATCGCGTCGCCGAACCAGTGATACAGCACCCAGAACAGGAAGAGCAGCCCTAGCAGGAACGTGAAGGGCGCCCAGGTGTGCCCGTTCAACCACTGTGCCAGCGAGAACATCATGACGAGCAAGCCGCATGACGCCGTGATCGGGTGCCGGGACGGATTCGGAACGAAGTAGTAAGGCACCTTCTCGTTATGCGTGCTCATTGTTGTCTCTCCCTTACACCGTCTGGAATTCATGGGAGCGGCGCGCGGACGCCCTCCCGTACTTGCTTAACGCGTCACCAGGCTCACGATGACGATCAATATGCCGATAAAAACCGCCGCGCCGATCAGTGCGGCGATGACTAGATGCAGCGGATTCAGCTGCGTCAGGTCACTTGCATGGTCGCGGCCCTTGCGCACGCCGAAAAACGACCAGAACACCGCCTTCATCGATTTTGCGAAGCTGCCGCTCATTGCATGGGTCCGTTGACGATCGACGCGACCGACTCAGCGCGAGACCAGTTGCTGAACGATCATGCCGAAGAAAAATACCAGCACCACCGATAGCAGGATCAACCCGAGTCGCAGATTGGCCGCGCGCACGCCGCGGCTTAATCTCGGATCATTCGATTCGGGCTTGTTCGACGTCATATCGGCAGTTGCCTTCATTCCACGGTCGGCGGCGTTTCGAAGGTATGGAACGGCGCCGGACTCGGAATCGTCCACTCCAGCCCTTGTCCACCATCCCACGGATTCGCCGACGCTTTTGCGTGACCCGGGCTACCGCGATATGCGGGCAGTGCCACGAAGAACAGGAAATAGACCTGGGCGAGACCGAAGCCGAAAGCGCCGATGGTTGCCAGCTGGTTGAAGTCGGTGAACTGCGCCGGGTAATCGGCGTAGCGACGCGGCATGCCAGCGAGGCCGAGGAAGTGCATCGGGAAGAAGGTGACGTTGAAGAAGATCAACGACGCCCAGAAGTGAATCTTGCCGCGCCGTTCGTTGTACATATAGCCGGACCATTTCGGCGACCAGTAGTACCACCCCGAGAACAGCGCGAACAGCGAGCCGGCTACCAACACGTAGTGGAAATGCGCCACCACGTAGTAAGTGCCGTGCATCGCAATGTCGAGCGGGGCCACCGACAGGATCAGGCCGGTGAAGCCGCCGATCGTGAACACGAACAGGAAGCCGATGGCGAACAGCATCGGCGTTTCGAAGCTCAGCGCGCCACGCCACATGGTGGCGACCCAGTTGAACACCTTCACGCCGGTCGGCACCGCGATCAGCATGGTCGCGTACATGAAGAACAACTGGCCAGTAACCGGCATGCCCACCGCGAACATGTGGTGAGCCCAGACCATGAACGACAGAATCGCGATCGATGCCGTGGCATAGACCATCGAGCTATAACCGAACAGCGGCTTGCGCGAGAACGACGGAATCACTTCCGAAATGATGCCGAACGCCGGCAAGATCATGATGTACACCTCTGGATGCCCGAAGAACCAGAAGATGTGTTGATACATGACCGGATCGCCGCCGCCCGCGGCATTGAAGAACGACGTGCCGAAGTGCCGATCGAACAGCACCATCGTGATCGCCCCGGCAAGCACCGGCATCACCGCGATCAGCAGATAGGCAGTGATCAGCCAGGTCCAGACGAACATCGGCATCTTCATCAAGGTCATGCCCGGCGCTCTCAGATTGAGCACTGTGACAATGATGTTGATCGCCCCCATGATCGAGGACGCCCCCATGATGTGGATCGCGAAAATCGCCAGATCCATACCCGGACCCATTTGCACCGACAGCGGCGCATACAGCGTCCAGCCCGCGGCGGTGGCGCCGCCCGGCACGAAGAACGACGACGTCAACAACACGGAGGCCAGCGGCAGCAGCCAGAAGCTGAAGTTGTTCATGCGCGCGAACGCCATGTCCGATGCGCCGATCTGCAGCGGGATCATCCAGTTCGCGAAACCGACGAAGGCCGGCATGATCGCGCCGAAGATCATGTACAGGCCGTGCATGGTCGTCAGCTGGTTGAAGAACTCCGGCCGCATGATCTGCAGCCCGGGCTCGAACAGCTCGGAGCGGATCAGCAGCGCCATGACGCCGCCCGACAGGAACATCGTGAAAGAAAATATCAGGTACAGCGTGCCGATGTCCTTGTGGTTGGTCGCATACAGCCAGCGACGCCAACCGACCGGGTGGCCGTGCGCATGATCATCGTGACCTGCTGCATGGTCGTGAACGATCGTCGTCATAACACTCTCCTAAATATTCCGAGCTGCCGCTGAACCTGCTGCTACTGAATCCATTACCGCCGCCGAACGGTTGATCGCCGAGGCCGCCTTAGGCGGCCGTACCCGCACGATCGATACCGACTTTGTCACGATTCACTTGTTTTTGTGCACTGTCTGCCGGCGCATTTTTCACGTCGGCGGCCTTCGCCACGCGGGTCGCAGCCGTGGCCGCTGCCGGCACCGCTGCCTGCTTGCTACCGCGCGCCTGCGTCACCTGCTTCGGCTGAATCACGTCACCGGTGTGGTTGCCCCAGCTGTTGCGTTCGTAGGTAATCACCGAGGCGATTTCCACGTCGTTCAGCGTCGGCGCCCATGAAGGCATCTGGCCCTTGCCGTGCAAGACGATGTTGATGTGATCCGCCACCGGGCCATTGACCACCTTCGAGCCGTCGAGCGCCGGGAACGGACCGCCGCCCTTGCCCGTGGGCTGGTGGCAGACCGCGCAATTGTTCAGGTAGACATGCATGCCGCGGTCTTTCAACTCATCCGCGGTGTAGGTCTTGTTAGGATCGTCGGCGGCCACGGCCATGGCCGCCTTTTGCACCGTAACCCATTTCGCATAATCGTCGTCCGAGACCACATTGACGACGACCGGCATGAACGAATGCTCCTTGCCGCACAGCTCGGTACAGAAGCCGCGGAAGGTACCGGTACGATCGGCCTTGAACCAGGTTTCACGCACGAAGCCGGGGAAGGCATCCTGCTTGACGCCGAACGCCGGCACGTACCATGAATGCACGACGTCTTCAGCCGTGGTCAGGATACGAATCTTGCGATTCACCGGCACCACCAGCGGGTGATCGACTTCCTGCAAATAAGTATCGGTCTTCGGCATCTGACCATCGACTTCGGCGCGCGGCGTGGCCAGCGTCGACAAGAAGCTGATGCCTTCGCCAGGACCCTTCACATACTCGTAGCCCCACTTCCACTGATAACCGGTGACTTTGACGGTCAGGTCGGCGTTCGAAGTGTCTTTCATTTCCACGACCGCTCGCGTGGCCGGCAATGCCATGCCGATGACGATCAGGAAGGGCACGATCGTCCAGATGATTTCGACGGTCGTGCTTTCGTGGAAATTGGCGGGTTTGAATCCTTTCGACTTGCGGTGGACGATGATCGAATAGAGCATCACACCGAACACGCCGATGAAGATCACCAGACAGATGATCAGCATCATCGTGTGCAGACTGTACTGGGTAGCCGCTACGCCGGTGGCCGGTCTCTGGAAATTGAGTTCGTACAGTGCGGGACCACCAGGGCTGTCTCCTACTGCCTGCGCCGCACCTGCGGTCAGCAGCGAACCTCCGGCCAGCACGGCCGCCAGGGCCCGTTTGATTGTTTTCATGGATTCCTTACCCAAAATTGCCATTCCACCGCAGGACCCCTTCCCCCCGTCCCGCTTCGCCGATGCCCGCTCAGCCGCACCGCTTCAGCCAGAGCCGTAGTTCCCGCGCGAACTCTTCACGTCTGTGCAGCGCGAGATGCCGCCCGATTGCCACCGACTCCCCCGACGACCAGAGGGTAATCTGGTCGCGAGCCGTCGCGCCTGGCTCTACCCTGACCCACCGCGGGTTGAACTCCAGATGTGTCAGACGTTCGGCGCACATGCTTTCGACTACCAGTTGATTCTCGCAAAGCCGAATGTACTCGTAGTCCACCGCATGCCGGGCATACATCAACAAGGCGATGCCCAGCGCCAGCAGTTCGATTCCCGTGAACGGCAAAACCATCCACGCGCCGTGTGCCACCCAAAAAACCGCAACGGTCAGCGAAAAACAGAAAAGGGAGAGATAGAAGAGCGCGACCTGACGCGGCGTCATCGAGCAGTTGCGCCTGAGCGTCCACTCTTTGAGCATCGTTTCGGATTCATCGCGCCGCTCGCCCGCATCCATCGAGACCTCCGGAAGACGCTTCGGACCCCGCCCTGGCCGGTCTGCGCCGTGTCGAGTTTTAGACGACCCCACCGACAAACTGTCGCATTATAGGCGGGTTGTCGGAACGCGACAAGCGACGCGCCAAGCGCTTAAAAGCCCCGCCAATCGTGCATTCTGCGGCGTTTTGTCACACCCGCGAAGTGCGTTCCCAGTGCTCCCTGAAAAGCTCAGCGGCGCGCCCGCCGCCCCCCGATATCTTCCGGCCGAACGATCGCGTGCTCGCCCTGGCCGCCGCGGCTTTCGCGCTTCCACGCGTGTCCATAAATGATTTCAAAAGTCAGCGCGAGCGTGCCGTCCGCACGGCGTTGTGACTCCAGTGCTGCCAACAAGGCCCGATATTCGCGTTTGCCCGCAAGTCCGATGGCCGGCAGCGGCGCGCTGGGCGCGGCGAGTTGCCGATGGGCCGGAAATGCGCCCCAACGCCTGACGTCCGCCAACAGCGATGCCGGCGTCTGGTAGGTAATCGTGAGGGTCTCCATATCCATCACCGGCGCATCGAAGCCGCCATTGACCAGCATGTCACCGTAGTCATGCATATCGACGAAATCGAGCACTCTCACGTCTAGCGCACCGACGCTCGCGGCCGCCGCGCGCAGTTCGCGCAAGGAATCGGGTCCGAGCGTGCTGAACATCAACAGTCCTTTGGTGGTCAGCAGGCGCTCCCAGCGTGGGAACACCGCCTCGACTTCCGCGCGCCAATGCAGTGCGCAGTTCGACCAGATCAAATCGAAGCTGCCGGCAGCGAACGGCGGATCGGCTAGATCAGCCTGCACGATGCGACCTTCGTGCTCGGGACGCCAGACCTGTGTCGCGGCGTTGAGCCAGCGGCGTAACGCGCCGCCGGCTTGACGCGTCGCGTCGGTCAGTCGCGCCGTGGCAAGCCGCGCCATGCGACCGGACAGTTCGAGGCCGAAGATTTCCGCGGCCGGATATCGGGCCGCGAGCGCCAGCAGGTCCGCACCGGGACCGCAGCCCGCATCCAGCACCCGCGCCGGCTCCATCTTGATGTAGTCGAGGCGTTCGCCCATCCGCTGCGCGATTTCGCGCGTCAAGAAAGACACATCGGCGAACGTCGCGGCGCGCCGGTCGAAGATTTGCCTGACCTGACGCAAATGCTGCGCAGCCGGATCGTTGTCGTTAGCCATTCGGATAGGTGGGCGGAGAGAGGTTGCGAAGTATACTAGCGGCCGCTATTCGTTCTTCGTTTTCAAGCTTTTCATCTCATGCAGAGCAGCGCCCTTCGAATCCAGGCCTGGCTGAGTTCATTGCTCGGCCGGCTACTGCCGGGACGCTGCCCTTTGTGCGCCGCGCACACGGCCTGCGTTATCTGCGAACGATGTTCGGCCTTCTGGCCGACGCACCACGACGTCGATACACGATGCCCGGTGTGTGCGATGCCGGTATGTGCAACGATGCTGCCCACAAGGCCCATCGGCGGCGCGTCGAGCCCGCCGGCGCGCGAGGTTTCTGAACGCCGCTCACCTTGTTGGCAGTGCCTGGCGCAAGCACCCGCGTTCGATGCCACATTGGCGCTGGCGGACTACCGCTATCCGCTGGACAGTCTGGTGCTGGCGCTGAAATTCGAGGGCAAATTGAGCATCGCGGCAGAGTTCGGCAGACGACTCGCCGAGCGCTGGCGCGCGGCCCAGGCACCGTTGTCCCAGTCATCGGCGGCGGCGACCGTCGATCCGCGCGAAGCCGCGCCACAACTGGTACTGCCGGTGCCGCTGGGCGCAGCGCGGCTGGTCGAGCGCGGCTACAACCAATCGTGGGCCATCGCCCGCACGTTCGCGCGTCATGCTGGCTTGCCGAGCAGCGCGCGGCTACTTGAGAGGCGACGTGAAACACCCTCGCAAATGCGTGCCACGGCGAGCGAACGGCGCGCGAACATGCATGGCGCCTTCGCCGTGGGCGGTGGCTCGGCATGCAGTCGTCTGCGTGGTGCCCACTTGATCGTGGTCGACGACGTCATGACGACGGGCGCCACCTTGCACGCCATTGCCGAGACCTTGAAACAAGCGGGCGCCGCGCGCGTCTCGAACGTCGTGGCGCTGCGAACGCCGCTAACCCCACCATACTGACGGCCATCCCATGTTCAACGTTGTGTTGGTTCATCCGGAAATCCCACCGAACACCGGCAATGTCATCCGGCTGTGCGCCAACACGGGCGCCGCCCTGCATTTGATCGAACCGCTCGGCTTTCCTCTCGACGACGCGCGCATGCGCCGCGCCGGCCTCGATTACCACGAGATCGCCAGCCTGCATGTCCATGCGGGGTGGGATGCGTTCCTGAAGCGCGAACAGCCCGAAGCGACGCGTACCTTCGCGCTCACGACAAAAGGCAGCGCGCCACTCGGCACACAGCGCTTCGAGGCTGGGGATTGGTTTTTGTTCGGATCGGAGACGAGCGGTCTGCCACCGCAGTTGCTGGAAACCATCGCAGTCGGCAACCGCGTACGGCTACCGATGCGCGCGGGCAACCGCAGCCTGAATTTATCGAATGCGGTAGCAGTGGTGGTTTTCGAAGCCTGGCGACAACACGCTTATTCGGGCGGCAGTTGATCAGGCGGCGCCGACACCAGGCGTTTCACCGAATTCAGACTTGGCCTCGCGACTCAAAAGTGACTTGACCGCCACGCTGGGCAGCCGGCCTTCGAATAAAACCTGGCAGACGCTCTCGGCAATCGGCATTTCAACGCGATAGTCGCGTGCCAGTGCGCGCACGGCCGACGCGCAGAGCACGCCTTCGGCGACATGCCCGAGATCAGCCAGAATCGCGGGCAACGCTTCACCGCCAGCCAGGCGCATTCCCACTTGGCGGTTGCGCGACAGGTCGCCGGTGGCAGTGAGCACCAAGTCGCCGAGCCCGGTCAAACCGGTAAAGGTATCGGCAACCGCGCCCAACGCAACGCCCAGGCGGGTCATCTCGGCCAGTCCACGCGTGATCAACGCCGCGCGCGCATTCAAACCAAGCGACAGGCCGTCGGCGATACCGATTGCGATCGCCAGCACATTCTTCACCGCCGCGCCGGTCTCGACGCCTGTCAGATCTTCGCAGGTATAGATGCGCAACGGCCCGTGATGAAAAGCTTGTACCGTGCGTTCGCGGCAAGACGCCGCCGCACTCGCTACGGTGAGTGCGGCCGGCAAGCCACGCGCTACTTCGCGCGCGAAACTGGGGCCACTCAGCGTGCCGCAACTCGAGTGTTCGCCGATCACGTCGTTGACGATCTGATGGGGCAACTGATGGGTATCGGATTCGAAACCCTTGCAAAGCCAAATCAGATGCCGCGGCACCGCATCCGCCTCGACCATCGCGGCGCAGAGCCCACGCAGCCCGGCCACCGGCGTTGCAATCACGCACAGCGCATCGTCGGCGACGCCGTGCGCCAGCGCCGCAGACAGGTCCGCGGTGAAACTCAGTGCAGGCGGCAGCGCGCAACCGGGCAGGTAGCTGGTGTTTTCGTGCGTCTCGGCCAGTTTGGCCAGCAACTCGGCATCACGCGCCCATAGCAGAGTGTCATGGCGCGGCGCGAGATGCGCAGCCATCGCCGTGCCCCAGGCGCCGGCCCCGAGAATGGCCACCTTCATGCCAGCGCCCGATGCCAGTTAGTGCGACAGCGGCGCGCTTTGCGCGACCAGGATGTCGGAATTCAGATCGTTGGATGCGCCGGCCACGGTCTGTTGCGGCATCTGCGCACGTTGCTGCTCGTAGAGCATCTGGAAATTGATTTCGGCCAGATGAATCGGCGGGAACCCGGCGCGCGTGACCGCATCCGAGACATTGCTGCGCAGGTACGGAAAGATGATGGTCGGGCAGGCGATGCCGATCAGCGGATCGATTTGTTCGGCGGGAATATTACGAATATCGAAAATGCCGGCTTGCTTGGCTTCGATCAGAAACGCGGTCTTGTCCTTGACCTTCGCCGTAACCGTGGCCGTAACCCGGCATTCGAAAATACCGTTGCTCGAATCGAGCTGATTCGCGTCGACGGCGATGGCCACTTCGATGCTTGGAATTTCCTGCTCGAGGAAAATCTGCGGCGAATTCGGCTGCTCGATCGACATGTCCTTCAAATAGATGCGCTGGATATTGAAAACCGGCGCGTCAGCCTGCTGACTTGAATCACTCATGGAATTCCCTGGAATATAGGCTCAGGCCGGTCAGCGGCGAAGCGCGGACCGGCCGAATTAAGCGTGCGGCAAGCGCTCGCGCGGCTCAGGCCGCGGCAGACGCCTGCAACAGCGGCGTCAGTTCGCCGTCGCGATCGAGTTTCGCGAGGTCGTCATAGCCGCCGACATGATAGTCGCCGATATAGATTTGCGGAACCGTGCGGCGCTTGGTGCGCGTCATCATTTCCTCGCGACGGCCCGGATCGCGATCGATCAGCACTTTCTCGAGATTGGTGACGCCACGTGCCTTCAAAAGTTGCTCGGCACGTACGCAATACGGACAAACGGTCGTACTGTACATCAGCACTTGCTTCATTTTGCTGCTCCCTGTCTGACGGTGGGTAGCCCCGCCTGACGCCAGGCATTGAGGCCCCCCTGGAGGCTGTAAACCTCATCGTACCCGGCATCTCTAAGAATTGCTTCAGCCTTACCCGAACGTTGCCCTGACTCGCAGACCAGCAACAGAGGATTTTTCTTATTTCGGGCCACTTGGCCGATTTTCGAGGCCACCTCGGAAAATTCAAGATGACGCGACAAAGGCAGATGACCGGCGGCAAACGCGTCGGCGGCCCGCACATCGATGACCACGGCGTTGCGCCGGTTGATCAATTGCGTGGCATCCTGGGCCGTCAGCCCCTTGCCGCGACGCAGAATCGGCCATAGCAGAAGCGCTCCGGCGACGATTGCGATGACGAGCAGCGCAAGGTTGGTGTAATCAGTTAAAAACTTCACGTGGCGGACCAGGGAAAAATGAATCCGCTCATTATAAAATAAGCGGCTGTGCGATAGGCTGCCTTCTGAGCCTCGAAGCGCCGATTAGCTTGCCGGCACCTGCAGGCCAATTCGCAAGCCGATCGCGAGCTCGCGCGGCGCGTGTTCTGAACGTCCTTTTACCTTCTAACCATCTGCCACGCATGTACAAACTTGTCCTCATACGTCACGGCCAATCCACCTGGAACATGGAAAACCGCTTTACCGGATGGGTCGATGTCGACCTGACCGAGCAAGGCAGCCAGGAGGCACGGCAAGCAGGTCGCCTGCTGAAAGAGGCCGGATACGAATTCGATCTGGCATACACCTCGGTGCTGCGGCGTGCCATTCGCACGCTTTGGCACGTGCAGGACGAAATGGACCTGATGTGGATCCCGGTGGTCAACGACTGGCGCCTCAATGAACGCCATTACGGCGCGCTGTCCGGACTGAACAAGGCCGAAACGGCCAAGCAATATGGCGACGATCAGGTGCTGGTGTGGCGCCGCAGCTACGACACACCACCGCCGGCGCTCGATGCGTCCGATTCGCGCGCGGGCTACGATGATCCCCGTTATGCAGCGGTGCCACGCGCGCAACTGCCGCTCACCGAGTGCCTGAAAGACACCGTCGAGCGCGTACTGCCGCTGTGGAACGAATCCATCGCGCCGGCGATCAAAGCGGGCAAGCGTGTGGTGATCGCCGCGCACGGAAATTCGATCCGCGCTTTAATCAAGTATCTTGATGGCATCTCCGACACGGATATCGTTGGTCTCAATATTCCCAACGGTATCCCGCTGATTTATGAACTCGATGCCGACCTGCGGCCGATCAGCCATGCCTACCTGGGTGACCCGGAAGCGCTGGCAGCGGCGCAACATGCCGTGGCAAATCAGGGCAAAGCCAAGTAAGAGCCAGGCACAGCAAGCAACGGATGCGTCAGATGCAAAACCGCGGGCCCTACGGTGCGCCTGTTCCAGATCACCGCGCTTGATGCAGGCGCGGCGTTCAGCCTGGCCCAAGTGGGCCGGGTCAAACCAGTTATACTGCGCTCAGCCCCTTTAGCTGAGGCCCCGCTCCCGAAGACATGCGCAAATATTTGAAACAAATTGGCCTGATCACGGCCGGACTCGCGTTAGGCGTCATGGCCACGCTGCAGTTCTCCGCCTCCGCCCAAACCGTCAGCACCGCCCCTCTCCCGCTCGAACAACTGCGTCTTCTGGCCGAAGTCTTCGGTCAGATCAAGCACGAGTATGTCGAACCGGTCGACGACAAGAAACTACTGACCGCGGCCATCAAGGGCATGGTGTCCAGCCTCGATCCGCATTCGTCTTATCTCGATAAAACGGATTATCAAGAGCTGCAGGAACAGACCAAGGGCAAGTTCGCCGGACTGGGGATCGAGATTTCCCAGGAAGACGGCTTGATCAAGGTTATTTCGCCCATTGAAGACACGCCCGCGTTCCGCGCCGGCATCCGTCCGGGCGACTTGATCACGCGCATCAACGACAAGCCGGTACGCGGCATGACGCTCGATGCGGCGGTCAAGCAAATGCGCGGCGACCCCGGCACCAAGGTCACGCTCACCATCTTCCGCAAATCCGACGACCGCACTTTCCCGGTCACGGTAATGCGCGCGGAGATCCAGGTGAAGAGCGTCAAGACGAAGCTGGTCACGCCGGACATCGCCTGGGTGCGCGTCACGAGCTTCCAGGAACAGACGGTGCCTGATCTGGCCGCCCGCCTGCAGGACATCGCGCGTCAGCAGCCGCATCTGAGCGGACTGGTGCTCGATCTGCGCAACAACGGCGGCGGACTGCTGCAAAGCGCGGTCGGCGTTGCGGGTGCGTTCCTGCCGGCCGATGCGGTAGTCGTGTCGACCAACGGGCAGATCGCCGATGCCAAACAGACGTATCGCAACACGCTTGACGACTATCGCCTGTCGACCACGGCCAGCGACCCGTTGGTGAATCTGCCGGCGGTGTTCAAGACGGTGCCGATGATCGTGCTGGTGAATGCCTACTCGGCCTCCGCATCTGAAATCGTCGCCGGCGCGCTGCAAGATCAGCGACGTGCGCTGATCATGGGCAAGACCAGCTTCGGCAAGGGTTCCGTGCAAACGGTTCGGCCGTTGACCGCGGACACCGCGTTGCGCCTGACCACCGCGTATTACTACACGCCGAGCGGGCGTTCGATCCAGAACAAGGGGATTCGCCCCGACCTGGCGGTCGACCAGTACGCTGATGGCGATCCTGACGACGCGTTGGTAACGCGTGAGGTCGATTACCAGAATCACCTGGCCAACACGCAAGATCCGAACGAGAAGCAGGAAGCCGAGGAGCGCGAGAAAGATCGCCTGGAGCAACTGCAGCAGCTCGAAGAAGAAAACGATAAGAAGACACCGGAGCAGCGGATCAAGGATCGTAATCGCACGCCGCCGGAATTCGGCAGCAAAGACGACTTCATGTTGACGCAGGCGCTGCACAAGCTGGCTGGCCAACCGGTCACGCTAAGCAAGTCGTCGGCCGAACGCAAGCTCTCGGCACAAAAGCCGCCGCGTGATGCGTCGGCCCCGGTGGCGGTGAAGCCCGCGCTGCCGGCGGTTCCCACCGCGGGCTCTGGCGCCGTGTCGGTGCCGGCCAGTGCACCGCAGGCGGAGCCGACGCATTAGCCGCAGGCGCACCAAGCCCGCTTGACTGCGGGCCTGCGGTGGAAGTGATGTACCAGACCGCCCTCGCTGTTGCCAGCGGGGGCGTTTGCCTTTCAGCGACGCACGGTGCTCGCGCATTTCAGCGCAATCGAGCCGCCGTCCTTCCGGGAATGTCGATGACAGACGAACAACTGCTACGATATTCGCGCCATATCCTGCTGGACGAATTCGGCATCGAAGGCCAGCAGCGGCTACTTGACGCGCACGCGCTGGTAATCGGCGCGGGCGGTTTGGGTTCGCCAGCCGCGATGTATCTGGCGGCGGCGGGCATCGGCAGGCTCACGCTGATCGATGACGATCAGGTCGACCTGACGAACCTGCAACGCCAGATCCTGCACGACACGGCCAGTATCGGCCGCGCGAAAGTGGATTCGGCGCAGCTCAGCCTGGGCCGATTGAATCCAGACGTACGCGTCCACGGCGTTGCGCTGCGCGCCGACGCGCATTGGCTGGACGCCACGCTGGCGGGAAGTCCCGATACGCCGCGGGTCGATGTCGTGCTCGACTGTTCAGACAATTTCGCAACGCGCCAATTGGTCAACCGGGCCTGTGTGATGCATGGCGTGCCGCTCGTATCAGGCGCCGCGCTGCGCTTCGACGGCCAGTTGGCCAGCTTCGATTTACGCGATCCGGCGTCACCCTGCTACGCCTGTCTGTTTGCTCCGGACCAACCGATGGATGAAGCCGCGTGTTCGACGATGGGCGTGTTTTCACCGATCGTCGGCATCATCGGCGCGATGCAAGCGGGCGAGGCAATCAAGTTGATAAGTGGGATGGGCGATTCGCTGGCAGGACGCCTGCTGATGTTCGATGGCTTGCGTACCAACTTCACCGAAATTCGCCTGCGACGCGACGACGACTGCAGCGTATGCGGCCACCGCCATCGAATTTGAGCGGACTCCGCCACCCAGCGCGCTGCAGCGGCACCATGCCTCAAACGTTGGCAATCCGATCAAGCGCGTTTTCCACGTCGATCGGCTCGTAGGCGTTCATCAAGTCGGCCACCGCCCGCTTGAGAGCAGGAATGCGTGCATGCAGCACTTCCCGCTTCACGCGCAGCAGTTGGCTCGGGTGCATCGAGAATTCGGTTAGCCCCATGCCAAGCAGCAAGCGCGTATAAGCCGCGTCGCCGGCCATCTCACCGCATAGCGACACCGGCACGCCGGCGCGATTGGCGCCTTCGATTGTGCGACAGATCAGATGAAGCACGGCCGGGTGCAAAGGGTCGTACAAGTGCGCGACCGAATTGTCCGCACGGTCGATGGCAAGCGTGTATTGAATCAAGTCGTTGGTGCCGATCGACAGGAAGTCGAGCCGCCGCAGGAACAGCGGCAGGGCCAGCGCGGCCGCGGGAATTTCGATCATGCCGCCGATGCGGATATCGGGGTCATAGGCATGACCCGCGCTATCGCACTGGCGCCGCGCCTCATTGATCAATTCCAGCGTCTGGTCGATTTCACGCGCATGCGCGAGCATCGGCACTAGAATTTTCACCGGCCCGGCCGTCGACGCACGCAAGATGGCGCGCAGTTGCGTCAGAAACATCTGCGGCTCGGACAAGCACCAGCGAATCGCCCGCAACCCGAGTGCGGGATTCGCCGCCGGCTCGGGGCTTTCGCCAGCGCGACCGTCCAACGGTTTGTCAGAGCCGACATCGATGGTACGTATCGTCACCGGCAAACCGCGCATCGATTCGATCGCGCTTCGATACGCCAGCACCTGCTCTTCCTCATCAGGCAAATCATCTTCCCGATTCATGAACAGGAATTCGGTACGGAACAGCCCGATGCCGACGGCCCCGGCGGCACACGCCGCCTCGGCGTCTTGCGGCATCTCGATATTCGCCATCAACGAAATGTGCGTGCCATCGAGGCTTTGCGCAGGCGATGTTTTCAAACGACCGAGCTTTTGCTGCTCGAGCAGGCATTCGCTCTGCTTGAATGTGTATTCTTCCAGCACCAGCGGCGCCGGATCGATGATGACCACGCCTTCTTCGCCGTCGATGATGATCAGATCGTCCTGGCGAATCAGCAAGCTGGCCTGCTGCACGCCAACCGTGGCGGGAATTCCGAAGCTGCGCGCGACGATGGCCGTATGCGAGGTGCGCCCACCCAGGTCGGTCACGAAGCCACGAAAGCTGCGCGTCTTCAGTTGCAGCATGTCGGCCGGCGAGATATCGCGAGCCACCACGATCATCTCTGGAAATGTGCCGGCGCCGTCGGCGTTCAATACGGGCACCGCATTCAGCGAACCGGCGAGTGCCTTGAGCACGCGCTCGACCACCTGCTCGATATCGGCTTTGCGCTCACGCAGATATTCGTCTTCGATTTCGTCGAAATGGCGGCTGAGCCGTTCCAGTTGCTCGGTGAGCGCCCATTCCGCGTTATAGCGGCGCGTGCGAATCAGATCGACCGTCGCATCACCCAGCATGACATCGCGCAAGATCAGGCGATGTACGTTGAGGAACGCGCTCATCTCGCCCGGCGCGTCATCCGGAAGTGCCAGCCGCAAGGTGTCGAGCTCGCGCTCGACGGCGTTTTGGGCGGCTTCGAAACGCAGAATTTCCTGGTCGATGTGGTCCAGCTCGACCAGGTATTGGTCGACGTCGAGCGCCGCGGCGCCGAGCAAATGCGCGCGACCGATCGCAATGCCGCGCGACACGGGAATGCCATGTAAGGTAAAAGACACCCGCGCCTCCTGAGCTCTAAGCGCCTTCGCCGAATTTGTCGGCGATCAAGTCCGCTATGGCTTTCATCGCTTCGGCCTCGTCGACCCCCGCGGTCTCCACGAGCACCTTGCTGCCCATACCTGCCGCCAGCATCATCACCCCCATAATGCTTTTGGCATTGATGCGGCGTCCATTGCGGGTCATCCATATGTCGCATTCGAAGCGACCGGCGATCTGCGTCAGCTTGGCCGACGCGCGTGCATGCAGTCCGAGCTTGTTGCGAATTTCAATTTCTTGTTCGAGCATGGTGCAGTGGGGTGCCGGATGCGCGCGGCAGTTCTTCGGAATAATTGTTGTCGTTCGACCGGCTCACGCGGGCTTCGTTCTTTTTGTTACTGAGCGGGCGCACACTTTCACTAATCGAGCCCCGCGGCACGTCAGTCGCCGGCGCCGGCGACGCGCTTTCGATGATCGAGCCGCCCTCTTCGCCGCAGCACGGCGATCCAAGGCCTGCCGCAACGGCACTGGCCAGGGCATCGAGGCCCGCTCGCTCCATGCATTGAATACCTTTCGAGGCGCCGGCAAGCGCTTTGTCCACCAAGGTATCCAGTGGCGTGCCACGATAACAAACGGCACGCACCAGCATTGGCAGATTGACTCCCGCCAGCACCCGGATGCCCGGCATCGGCGCCAGACGCGCGGCAATATTCGCCGGCGTGGCGCCCAGCAAATCGGTCAGCACCAGCGTGCCATTGTTTTCCTGCAGTTTTTCCGCCTGCTCTCGCGCTTCTTGCAGCAATAGCACGGGGTCACTGTCGGGCAATACATCGATCACCGCAATGCGCGCCGGTAATCCGCCATAAATATGTGCGAGGCAATCGCGCAGCGCGCTGGCGAACGGCGCATGGGCGATGATCAGAATTCCAGCCATATCGGTTCGGAGGTCGATCCGCTCAAATGACATACATCCGATTCGCTGCAAAGCGCGAAACGGACAAAAGAACCTGATGCGGCAGCCCTGGCCGGCAGGTAGGACCCGCCGCCAGATCTCGGCTCGGGTAGGAAGGCGTCTTAGCCATATTTCGCTATTGTATCAATCGTTACGCCGGAAAGTTTTTCGGCGACGCGTCGCGGACGATAGATACAACAAGCAGGTCGGCAGCCAACGCTCCCCGTTACCGCTCGCCCGAAACGATAACGCCCACTAAACACTGATGCTAATGCGCGGCGGCCCGCTCCAGCGCATCGATAAACATTGCCGCGACGTTGAATTGCGTCTGGTCGCTTATTTCCCGGAAACAGGTGGGGCTCGTAACATTGATTTCCGTCAGCCAATCGCCGATGGCATCCAGGCCCACCAGCAATAAACCCCGCTCGGCCAACACCGGCCCCAGCGTTTTCGCTATTTCCAGATCGCGAGCCGATAAGGGCTGCGCGCGTCCTATGCCACCTGCTGCCAGATTACCCCGTATTTCGGTACCTTGCGGAATGCGCGCCAATGCAAAAGGCACCGGCTCACCGCCGATCAGGAGGATGCGTTTGTCGCCATCCTTGATCTCGGGGATATAACGCTGCGCCATGATGGTCTGCACGCCGTTGTCGCTCAGGGTCTCGATAATCGAGCCGAGATTCATCGCGTCTTCGCGCACGCGGAAAATGCCCATGCCGCCCATGCCGTCGAGCGGTTTCAGAATCACGTCGCCGTGCTGCGCGTGAAAAGCACGCAGCCGCGCGGCATCGCGCGTCACCAAAGTCGGCGAAACAAACTGCGGGAACTCGCCGATTGCGAGCTTTTCCGAGTGATCGCGCAGCGCGCGCGGCTTGTTGAAAACGCGCGCGCCGGCGCGCTCAGCCAATTCCAATAGCCAGGTCGCGGTCACGAACTCCATATCGAATGGCGGATCTTTGCGCATCACCACCGCGTCGAAGCGCGTCAGCGCCATGTTCACCGCTGGGGCGGGCGCGTACCAGGCTTCACCGTCGGGCAAATTGCCGGAATCGACCGGCAGCAATGAAATCGGCGTTATAAGCGCTTCCACGACGCCGCGGCTATACGCCAGATCACGTGTTTCACAAACAAACAGCCGGTGGCCACGCTTGGCCGCCTCGGCCATCATCGCGTAGGTGCTGTCCTTGTAGATCTTGAAATGGCCGAGCGGATCGGCAATGAAAAGTATGTCCATTATGTAAGCCGTCACCTCAGACCTGGATCGCTTCCGGATCGGTTTTTTCCAGCTCGATCGAGGCAGCCAGCAAGCCGAGCCGGGCGACCACACCATACATATAGAAGCGGTTGGGCGGCGCGAGACCGGGTTTGGCATGCGCATCGGGCAGCGCCGAGTGCTCGAACGCCAAGGGCACGAAATGCATGCCGGGCGAATTCAGATTCTGGTCACGTTCGCGGTCGGTGTTGACGCGATAAAAGCCGCCGACCACGTAGTGGTCGATCATGTACACCACCGGCTCCGCAGCCGCGTCTTCAACGCGTTCGAAGGTGTAGACGCCCTCCTGCACGATCAGATCGTGCACTTCCAGGCCATCTTTGACGGCACTCATGCGGCTACGCTCGCGCCGGTTCATGCGCCCGATTTCCGCGGCGTCATGCACCGTCAACACGCCCATTCCGTAGGTGCCGGCGTCCGCCTTGACCACTACATAGGGCTTTTCGTGGATGCCGTATTCCCGATACTTCTTGGCGGTCTTCTTGAGCACGGTATCGACCGCCTCGGCCAGGCGCTCCTCGCCGACGTGTTCGTTGAAATCGATGCCCGCGCAGTGAACAAAATAAGGATTCAACATCCACGGGTCGACATCGATCAGTTTCGCGAACTTCTTTGCGACGTCGTCGTAGCAGGAGAAATGCGTCGATTTGCGGCGCACCGACCAGCCTGCGTGCAGCGGCGGCAGCAGATACTGTTCGTGCAGATCTTCCAGAATCGGCGGCAGGCCGGCCGACAGATCATTGTTCAACAAGATCGAACAAGGGTCGAAGTTGCGCAGCCCCAGTCGGCGCGGTGAACGCTCCAGCGGTTCCAGCACCAGCTTCCGGCCATCGGGCAATGACAGCGTCAGCGGATCGTCGAGATCTTCGTCGAGACTGCCCAGGCGCACGTTGAGGCCGGCCTGGCGCATCACGGCGGACAGTTTCGCGAGGTTCTGCAGATAAGACATGTCGCGCGTGCGGCGCTCTGGAATCAGCAGCAGGTTTTTCGCATCGGGACAGATTTTTTCGATCGACGCCATGGCCGCCTGCACGGCAAGCGGCATGACCTCGTCGGACAGGTGATTGAAGCCGCCGGGAAATAAATTGGTATCGACCGGTGCCAGCTTGAAGCCGGCATTACGCAGATCGACCGAGCAGTAGAACGGCGGCGTATGTTCCTGCCACTCGAGACGAAACCACCGCTCGATTGCCGGCGTCGCGTCGAGAATTTTCCGCTCGAGATCGAGCAGCGGACCGTTGAGCGCGGTGACGAGGTGGGGAACCATTGATGTCTCGCGTGCGTGAAAACAAGGGATTGTAGAGCAATTGCCCTGCGCAACTGGGGATGGACGGGGCAAATGCAAGGTCTTCTGTCCCAAAAATAGGCGCCGCGTCATGGCGCTTCGGCAAATCGAGACAGACCATCCGGATCATAAAAAAAAGGCCCGCCAGAAGGCGGGCCAATGTCGCTGCTCTCGCTTGAACCAGAATTTTGCTTATTCGACGTGCTCGCCGTGCAGCGAGATGTCGAGACCTTCGCGTTCTTCTTCTTCCGTCACACGCAGGCCGATCACGATATCGATGATCTTCAGCAGGATGAACGTCACCACGCCGCTATAGATCAAGGTGCACAGAATACCCTTGAGCTGCAGCAGAACGTTGCCATCGGAACCGCCGATCGCCTTGACCGCGAACACACCGGTCAGGAGCGCGCCGATGATACCGCCCACGCCGTGCACACCGAACGCGTCCAGGGAATCGTCGTAGCCCAGCTTGATCTTCAGCCAAGTAGCCGACCAGAAGCAGACCACGCCCGCCACGATGCCGATAACCAAGGAGCCCAGCACACCGACGAAGCCCGAAGCCGGCGTAATGGCCACCAGACCAGCAACCGCGCCAGAGGCGATGCCCAACACCGACGGCTTGCCCTTGACGATCCACTCCGCGAACACCCATGCCAGAGCGGCAGCGGCGGTAGCGATTTGCGTCGCCATCATCGCGAACCCGGCACGGCCATCAGCCGCCACGGCGGAACCCGCGTTGAAACCAAACCAGCCGACCCACAACATCGAAGCACCGATCAGCGTCAGCACCAGGTTGTGCGGAGCCATCACTTCACGGCCGTAGCCAACACGCTTGCCCATTACCAGACAGCAGACCAGACCTGCGATACCCGCGTTGATGTGAACCACGGTACCACCGGCGAAGTCGAGGATGCCCGCGGCAGCCAGCCAGCCGGTCGGTTCCCAGACCATGTGCGCGATCGGCGAGTAGACGATGAGTGACCACAACACCATGAACACCAGCATCGCGGAAAACTTCATCCGGTCAGCGAACGCACCGCAGATCAAGGCCGGCGTGATGATCGCAAAGGTCATCTGGAACATCATGAACACCGATTCCGGAATCGTGCCGGCCAGGTGACTGACGGTCAGAGACGTCGCCGTATCGCCCTTCACATAAGACATGCCAGACAGGAAGACTCGCGAGAATCCGCCGATAAAGGCATTGCCGGGAGTGAAGGCCAAGCTGTAGCCGACGACCACCCAGACGATCGTGACCGCGCAGGTGATGGCGAAGCTCTGCATGAGCGTTGCCAGCACGTTTTTCTTGCGAACCATACCGCCGTAGAACAAGGCCAGCCCTGGGATCGTCATGAACAGCACGAGGGCGGTGGAAGTCAGCATCCAGGCGGTGTCGCCCGAGTTGATCTTCGAGGAGTCGACCGTATTCGGCGCCGTGGGGGCCGCCGGGGCAGCTGCCGCGGGCGCACTGGCTCCCGAAGCAGCAACCGTGGCCGAGGTTGCGTCAGAGGTGGCATTCGCCGTGCCTGCCGTTGCGACTTCAGAACTACCAGTTACGGCAGACGCGGGTGCACTGGCTGCGGACGAGTCACTGGCAACGACGGCCGAAGTCGCCGAAGCCGCTGAAGCGTCTTGGGCAAGCGCCGTCGCCATACCGGCGGCAGCCAGTGAACCCGCGAGCAGAATGCTCATTAAAACTTTGCGCATGATTTTATTTCCTCTTGGCGATCTCAAAGAGCATCTGCGCCGGTTTCGCCGGTACGGATGCGAATGACTTGTTCTATTGGCGTGACGAAAATCTTGCCGTCGCCGATTTTCCCCGTGCGAGCGGCGCGTTCGAGCGCTTCAATTGCCTGGTCCACCAGATCGTCGGCCACCGCCGCCTCGATTTTTACTTTTGGCAAAAAGTCGACGACGTACTCAGCACCCCGATACAGCTCTGTATGTCCCTTTTGTCGGCCGAAGCCTTTTACTTCTGTGACAGTGATGCCTGAGACGCCGATTGCGGATAAGGCTTCGCGCGCCTCATCGAGCTTGAACGGCTTGATGATTGCGGTGATCAATTTCATGAAAAACTCCGTGAGAAGATAGGCAAAACCGCTAGCGGCGGGCACGCGAGCATCCTCACGTTCCTCCGAGGGATCGGCGACATGAAACCGGCCCGCGATGCCAACGACCGCTGTCTCCGGTCAGGCCGGTCGCTGCGCAAAAACACGCATGACCCGGCCGCGCCGATAACGGTCCACACCCGGCTGCTTCCCCAAGCTGTTGGGTGTTTGTTGTTCACGTGGGCTCCTCGCTGCTACACGCTCCATCCGACGACTGCAATGTCATATGCTGCAATCCGGACGTGGGCCGACCAGAGCAACTCGCGTGCCAAACGCTTTGCTCGCGCATCGCGCAAAAGCGGTTTTCAGGCGGCGTTTCCACGCCGGCATTAGGCCGAATGGCCAACCTTGTGTATCGAGCGAAGCGGGCCGAATGCTTCGTGCTACATTGCTGATGAGTATTGATGCGCTGCGGCGGGCCCATCACGCGACCGCTGATGCACCAAAATGGATCGGCGAATGCACGTTGCCGCCCGCACCCACGATCGCGCATTTATTTGGTGCAACCTGGAGAATTTGATGAAAGCCGACGACGTATTCAAGGACATGCAGAAGCGCTTGAGCGAACTGCTGCAGAACTCGCCCGCCAAGGATATCGAGCGAAATGTGAAGGCCATGATGGCCCAGGGCTTCTCCAAGCTCGACCTCGTGACGCGCGACGAATTCGACGTGCAGTCGCAAGTGCTGGCGCGTACGCGCGCTCGGCTGGAAGAGCTTGAACGCAAGGTGGCGGCGCTGGAAATTGGCACGTCGGTGCCGGCGCAGGACTGATGCGGCGCTCGAGAGAACAAGGTGTCAGTTGCAACGGTTCGAAGTCGTGCACTCTCGGCGGCAAGTGCATTGCCGGTGATCGTGGAAGTCCATCTCGCTGCGGGTTTGCCGGCGTTCAGCATCGTTGGCCTGCCTGATCTCGAAGTCCGCGAGAGCCGCGAACGGGTTCGCGCGGCGCTTCAAAATTGCAATTTCGAATTTCCCGTCAGGCGCATCACTGTCAATCTGGCGCCGGCGGACTTGCCAAAGGAATCGGGCGGGTTCGACCTGCCGATTGCCTTGGGCATTTTGGCGGCAAGCCAGCAGATTCCGTCTAAATCACTCGAAAATCGGGAATTTTCCGGCGAATTGTCGTTAACGGGAGCTTTGAGGCCCGTTCGCGGTGCGTTCGCCATTGCCTGCCAAGCCGCACGCGATCAGGCTCCGGGCGCACCTTCCATTGAGCTTTACCTGCCGATGGCGAACGCTGCCGAGGGCGCACTGGTCCCTGGCATCGATGTCTTCGGAGCTTCAACGCTGCTTGACCTTTGCGCGCATTTGCGGCGGGCGACGCCATCGCCGGTACACCGCGCCGTAGCGGTCGAGCCGCCGCCGGTGCCACGGACGCCGGATATGGCAGACGTGGTCGGCCAAAGCGTGGCGCGGCGTGCATTGGAAGTGGCCGCCGCGGGTGCTCATCACCTGTTGATGACCGGTCCGCCGGGCGCGGGCAAGTCGATGCTGGCGGCCCGCTTGCCAGGGCTCCTGCCGGCGATGACCACGCCGGAGGCGCTGGCCGTAGCGGCCTTGGCGAGTGCCAGTCGCAACGGCTTCAATCCGTCGAACTGGCGCCGACGGCCGTTTCGCGCGCCCCATCACTCCGCCAGCGCGCCGGCACTGATCGGCGGCGGCAATCCGCCGCGCGCAGGTGAAGTCACGCTGGCGCACCACGGCGTATTGTTTCTTGACGAATTGGCGGAGTTCGAGCGGCGTACGCTGGAAATGCTACGCGAGCCGCTGGAAAACGGCGTGGTCACCATCTCGCGCGCCGCCTGGCAGCTTGAGTTTCCAGCTTGCTGCCAGGTGGTCGCCGCGATGAACCCCTGTCCTTGCGGATGGCATGGCGACCCACGCGGTCGTTGCCGCTGCACGCCCGACAGAGTAGACCGCTATCAGCAGCGCATTTCCGGGGCGCTGCTAGACCGCATCGATATTCGCCTGTCGGTCAACGCCGTGCAGCCGGACGAACTTGCGCCGTCGGCGGCAACCGGCGAACCTTCGGCGGCCATCGCGGCACGCGTCGCCGCGGCACGCAACCGCCAAGTCGAGCGGCAAGGCAAGGCCAATCGGCTACTGACTGCTGCCGAAACTGATGCGCATTGCCGGCTCGGCGCCAAATCGGCGGCGCTCGTGAAAGACGCGCTGGCGCGGTTCGGTTGGTCGGCGCGCACGCACTTCCGCGTGCTGCGCCTGGCGCGGACGGTTGCAGACTTGGCGGGCGTGGCCGACATCGATGTCGAGCATGTGGCTGAAGCAATCCAGTATCAACGCGGCTAGCCGCCCATCGATATCGGTCGATGCGGAACGACGGCGCCGCCGACTGACTGACTGCCGCGCCGCGACAAAAAGGGGCAATGCCACAAACCATCCATGCAATCGGCAGAAAACGTCCTTCTCCCGAAACCGTCCACATGGTTGTCCACAATATCTGTGGATAGTTTAGTAGGCGGCCGCCAGCGACAGCCAAGCCATTTATCCAACGCCGCTGATCCCGCTAAAGAGGATGAAAGGAATCGAAGAACTGCTCGACCTGTTCGTCGGGCAGCCGCTCGCTCGAAATCACCGCGACTTCATAAACGCGTCGACCGGTCGCGAAGAATCGCGCACTGACATTCCGTGGTTCCTGACGTCCGGGCGGACTTCCCGTCGCGTGCCAAGCCCATCCGGAAAGCGGCGGCGTGCCGCCGATCGAAAGCGGCGTGGCCGTATCGGGGCTCGACGAGAAATTACTCGCAAGCCCGGTGCGCATAAAGCTAAGCGCCTTCGCCTGTAAGGCACTGACATCGGCTGACGCGTCTTGGCCGCCAGCCGGGGGGCTGGGCAAGGTCACCACGCCCACCGCAAAAACCGCGTTTCCGCCGTTAGCCTGCTGCATCTGCATGAGCAGCGACTGCCCGTCGATAACGATATGGCGTTTGTCGTTGACAGGTTTGGCCGGGAACATGGCCGAGTAGCCAGCCTCATCATTGACGATGTTGCGCCAGTCGTAGCGCGGTGAGCAGCCAGCGATACTGCACGTCAGTGCCGTCGCGAAGAGCACCACACCAAGGCCGCGCGCGGCAAAACGACGCAGTGGCCGGCGGTAGGCGCGGCGTTCGGGGCAGTGAGCGGTGCCAGCATCGGGTGCCGAAGCAGCCGATGTGTGAGATGAAACGCCTGCGTGCATATCAGATGGGCTAAGAGAAAAGGGAAGAGAGGCCTGAGCCCACCGGATATTCGCATTATCGCGCGGCGCCGCGCCGGACCGCTCTGTGCGGCGAGAGCCCGCGCATATCAATACCTGCGCCTCGCGGCGTTTTTCGATCGGCTTACGGCCACTCGAATGACCCTTCCGCCGTGCCGACAGACTTCCCAAACAGCGCTACAATCGGGCACTTAATCACGGATGGCCTCCTCCCATGGCTCTCGTTGCACCACTTACTCGTCAAACCGCAGCCGCGGCTGCGCCAGCGCAACGCCGCCTGAAGTTGGGCGGCATTCTCGCCTTGGTGGTTGCCATCGCCGTCGGATTGGCGGCCTGGTTTGCTTTCAGCGCTTCGCCGCGTGTGCCTGACGCGACTTTCACGCTGTTGTCGGGAAAGAAACTTTCCACGGCCGATATGAAGGGCAAGGTTTATCTGGTCAATTTCTGGGCGACCAGTTGTACCACCTGCATGCACGAGATGCCGGCCATGATCGATACGTATAAATCGTATGCAGGCAAGGATTTCGACTTCATCGCCGTCGCCATGAATTACGACGCGCCGATGTATGTCAGCAACTACGCCGAAACGCGTCACCTGCCCTTCAAGGTGGCAATGGACGACGGCAGTGCCGCCAGCCGTTTCGGCAACGTCCAATTGACGCCGACCACCTTTGTCGTGGACCGCGATGGACGCGTGCTGAAGCGCTATGTCGGCGAGCCGGATTTCGCCGAACTGCATAAGCTGATCGATTCAGCGCTCGCCAAACAGGCCTGAGCGGCGAGGCGGCTGGCGACGGCCTGCAAAGCCGTACACGCCGCTCTCCTCCTCCCCTTCAAAGACCCGCTTCCCAGCGGGTCTTTTGCTTTGAACGCGCGCCGAAGCTCCTCCGGAACGCGTCTCTATTAGTGCTACCATCGAAGCGCATCAAGAAAAAACGGATCGCGCGGCTCACAAGGCGGTGCAGATCTCAACTTATCCCCTGATCCTGGGTTTGAGGAGTACACAATGAACGCCCCACTCGATGCGACGCAGCGCGCCCAATTTGCCGCCGCGTTAGCTGCCGTCACGCTCGACGACAAATACACCCTGGATCGCGGCCGCGCCTATATGAGCGGCATCCAGGCGCTGGTGCGGCTGCCGATGCTGCAGCAGCAACGCGACGCCGCCGCGGGGCTGCGCACCGCGGGTTTCATCTCCGGATATCGTGGCTCGCCCTTGGGCGGTCTTGATCTGTCACTCTGGAAGGCGCGCAAGCACCTCGCGGCCCATCGCATCGTTTTCCAACCTGGCGTCAATGAAGACCTCGCCGCGACCTCGCTGTGGGGCTCGCAACAGATCAATCTGTATCCGGACGCCAACGTCGACGGTGTCTTCGGCATGTGGTACGGCAAAGGCCCGGGCGTCGACCGTTCTGGCGACGTACTGAAACACGCGAACTCGGCCGGCTCCTCCCCCCACGGCGGTGTGCTCGTCCTGGCGGGCGACGACCACGCGGCCAAATCGTCGAGCATCGCGCATCAGTCCGAACATGCACTGAAAGCCGCTGGCATTCCCGTGCTGTATCCGTCGAACGTGCAGGAATACCTGGACTACGGCTTGCATGGCTGGGCGATGAGCCGCTATTCCGGCCTTTGGGTCGCCATGAAGTGCGTGACCGACGTCGTCGAATCATCAGCCTCGGTCGAGCTGGATCCCGAGCACGTGCAAATCGTGCTGCCTGACGACTTCCGACTGCCGCCCGACGGGTTGAATATCCGCTGGCCCGATCCGCCGCTGGTTCAAGAAGCGCGCATGATCGATTACAAATGGTATGCGGCGCTTGCCTATGTGCGGGCCAACAAGATCGATCGCATCGAACTCGACTCTCCGACGGCGCGCTTCGGCATCATGACGGCCGGCAAGGCTTATCTGGATGTGCGTCAAGCGCTGACCGACCTGGGACTGGACGACGAATCATGTCGGCAAATCGGCATCCGCCTCTATAAGGTGGGCTGCGTCTGGCCGTTGGAAGCACAAGGTGCGCGCACCTTCGCGACCGGCCTGCAGGAAATCCTGGTTGTCGAAGAAAAGCGGCAAATCCTCGAATATGCCATCAAGGAAGAGCTCTACAACTGGCGCGATGACGTGCGCCCGCGCGTATTTGGCAAATTCGACGAAAAGGACGAAGGCGGCGCAATGAGCGGCGGCGAATGGTCGGTGCCGATGGGCAACTGGCTATTGCCCGCGCACTACGAGCTATCGCCCGCACTGATTGCCAAGGCGATTGCCCGGCGGCTGCAACGCTTCGACCTGCCGTCGGACCTGCGGGCTCGCATTGCCGCGCGAGTTGCGGTGATCGAAGCCAAGGAAGCGGCGGCCGCACGCGAGACCGCGGCGGTCGAGCGCCCACCGTGGTTCTGCTCCGGCTGTCCGCACAACACCTCCACGAAGGTTCCCGACGGCTCGCGCGCGATGGCCGGCATCGGCTGCCATTACATGGCAATGTGGATGGATCGCAATACCGAGACCTTCAGCCAGATGGGTGGCGAAGGCGCTGCCTGGATCGGTCAGGCGCCGTTCACCAACGAAAAGCACGTGTTCGCGAATCTAGGAGATGGCACCTATTTCCATTCGGGCCTGCTGGCGATTCGCGCCGCGATCGCTGCGAAAGTCAACATCACCTACAAGCTGCTTTACAACGATGCGGTGGCGATGACGGGTGGCCAACCGGTCGATGGCGTGCTGACCGTACCGCAGATCGTCCGACAGTTGCTGGCGGAAGGCGCGGCGAAGATCGTCGTCGTCACTGACGAACCCGAGAAGTATCAGGGCAATCATCTGCTCGAACCCGGTATCGAAGTGCATCACCGCGACGAACTGGATGCGGTGCAGCGCGCGCTCCGCGAAGTGTCTGGCACGTCGATTCTGGTGTACGACCAGACTTGCGCGACCGAAAAACGCCGGCGCCGCAAACGCAATGCTTACCCCGACCCAGCGCGACGCGTCGTCATCAATAAAGCCGTCTGCGAAGGTTGCGGAGACTGCTCGGTGCAATCCAATTGCCTGTCGGTCGAACCGGTAGAAACCGAATTCGGCACTAAGCGGCAGATCAATCAGTCGTCGTGCAACAAGGACTTTTCCTGCCTGAAGGGCTTTTGTCCCAGCTTCGTCACCGTCGAAGGGGGTCAGCTTCGCAAGCCGACCGTGGCGTCGATCACCGAGGCGGAAATGCCCGAGGCGCCGGAGCCGACGCTCAGCCCGATTGATCGTCCGTACGGCATCCTCGTTACCGGCGTCGGTGGCACTGGCGTGGTGACGATCGGGGCCTTGCTCGGCATGGCCGCGCACCTCGAAGGTAAAGGCGTGACGGCATTGGACGTGACCGGTCTTGCACAAAAGGGCGGCGCCGTGATGAGTCACGTGCAAATCGCCAACCGGCCGGAAGACATTCATGCCACGCGTATCGCTCTCGGCGAGGCTGGTCTGCTGATCGGTTGCGACGCCATAGTCTCCGCCAGCGACGAAGCCCTGTCGCGCACGCAGCTCGGCATCACGCGCGCGGTAATCAACAGCGCGCCCGTGCCGACCGCTGCACTGATCCACAACCCTGACTGGAAATTTCCAGGCGCGAGCACCGAGCAGGAGATTCGCGGCGCGGTGGGCGACGCGTGCGAATTCGTCGACGCCAACGCGTTGGCACTGGCGCTGCTGGGCGACGCCATTTTCACGAACCCCTTCGTGCTCGGTTTCGCATGGCAGCGCGGCTGGGTGCCGCTAGGCCGCGCATCGATCGTGCGAGCGATCGAGTTGAATGCCGTCGCCGTCGCAAAAAATATCGCGGCATTCGAATGGGGCCGCCGCGCCGCTCACGATCCCGCGCGCGTGCGCACGCTGGCGCTCGGCGCGTCGGCCGAACCCAGGCGCGGCATGGAAAAAGTCGTTACCTTGCATACGCCCGCCAACCTGGAAAAGCTTTTGGCGACGCGCATAAAGTCGCTAACGGCATATCAGAATGCAGCCTATGCACAACGTTACGCCGACCGCGTCGCACAAGTGCGGGCGGCGGAAGCGGCGCTCTACGCTACGCGCTCGGGCGGCGGCACGCATCGACTGGAACTCACGGAAACGGTGGCTCGAACGCTCTATCGTCTGATGGCCTACAAAGACGAATACGAAGTCGCAAGATTGCACGCGGACCCAGCTTTTATCCAGGGCTTGAAAGAGCAATTCGAGGGGGATTGGAAACTTAACTATTACCTGGCACCGCCGCTTTTCTCGAAACGCGACGCCGACGGTCATCTGATCAAGAAGCGCTATGGCGGGTGGATGCTGCCAGCCTTCCGGCTGTTGGCGCAGCTTAAATTCCTGCGCGGCACGGCCTTGGACCCGTTCGGTAAAACTGCCGAACGCCGCACCGAACGCGCGCTGATCGGCGAGTACGAGGCGCTGATCGATGAATTGCTGGCTGGGCTGTCGTCAGACAATCTGGGCGCCGCCACCGCACTCGCCTCGGTCGCGGCGGGCATCCGCGGCTACGGGCACGTGAAAGAGCGCAATTTCGATGCGGCACGCGAGCGTACCGCGGCATTGCTGCAAGATTGGCGCAGCGGCGTGGCACCGCAACGCGCCGCCTGATGATCGGTCGTCGGCGAACTTCAGCTTCGGTCAGTGCGCTGTTTTTCTTTGCATTGACTGAAGCTGTGGTCCCGCCGACGCCGGTTCGATGCCGGGGGGCCTCCGTTCACGACTTGTCACGGCCTCTTGGCCGAGGGGGCTGTCGCGCACCGCCCGCTGCGGATAGACGCCCCATCGCTCCTCCGCATCACCTCGGACGAGCCACTCGAACAACGCTGGCACGGTGTAAAGCGCCGTCGGAGACGGTAAAATGCCGCTCCATCGCGTGTTTTACCGGAACACACTAGGTCCGGCTTCCGGCTCGACCGCCTCTTCAGCCCGCTTAAGAACAGGATCACCCATGCCCGGCATAGACCGCCAATCCATTGCAAGCCAGACGGCAAAAATCCTGCTGGAAGTGCAGGCCGTGCACTTCAATGCCGCGCAGCCCTTTACGCTTACCTCCGGGAAAGTCAGTCCCGTCTATATTGACTGCCGCAAGTTGATCTCTTTCCCGCGCGCACGCCGGACGCTGATGGAGATGGCTGAACAGGTCATCCTCGAAGATGTCGGCTACGAACGCCTTGACGCGGTCGCGGGCGGCGAAACGGCGGGCATCCCCTTCGCCGCGTGGCTGGCCGACCGCCTAATGCTGCCGATGCAATACGTGCGCAAGAAGCCGAAGGGATTCGGACGCAACGCGCAGATCGAGGGCGTGCTGAAAGAGGGATCGAGAGTGCTGCTGGTGGAAGATCTGGCCACCGACGGCGGCAGCAAGTTGGCCTTCTGCTCGGCGCTACGCGATGCGGGCGCGGTGGTCGAAGATGTCTTCGTACTCTTCCACTACGACATCTTCCCGGCCAGCCGTACCGATCTGGCCGCGGCGGGCGTTGCGCTGCATGCGCTCGCGACTTGGTGGGACGTGCTTCGTTATGCGAAGGACACCCGCTATTTCGACGAAACCACGTTGAATGAAGTGGAGAAGTTCCTGCACGCGCCCGCCGCATGGTCCGATAGCCATGGCGGCGTAAGCGACGCGGCTAAGAAGAGCTAGATTCGTCTCACCGTTGTTGTCGCGCGGGTTCGCGTCGATGGAACGCGAACCCTTTATGCCCGTGCCCGACAGCCGCGAACCGTTTATTGCGAAGCGCCGTCACCGTCTTCGGCAGGGCCGACATCTGCCGGGTCGCTGTCGCTGGGTCCGCTATCACTGGGCCCGCTATCGCTCGATGGCAAATTGGCCAGTCCCGCACCTGCCGCATATTGGTAGAGTTCGGCGTCGCGCTTGAAACCCAGTTTGCGTTTTGCATTGCTTTTCTGCGTGCTGATGGTCTTCACGCTCCGATGCAGGCTTTCAGCGATTTCGGAAATACACATACCCGAGACGAACAATCGCACAACCTCCGATTCGCGCTTGCTCAAGGTCACGGTTGCGCGTAGCGACCGTTCGTCTACACACGCCTCCTGAAAGGCCTCGCGAGTAGACGGACCAAGAAACATTCGTCCATCCATTACAGCCAGCACCGCGGTAGCAATCTGTCCGGTATCTTCGTTCTTGTTCAAGACCCCTTTCACGCCGACGTCTTGCAGACGCTGCAGAATGCCGACGTTTTCCAGCATCGTCAAAACGATAACCTTCAAGTCTGGAAACTTGCGGCCCAGATAGGCAATGAAGGGAAGCCCATCGCCGTAGGCACCGCCAGGCATGGCCAGGTCAGTTATCAATACATCACATGGCGAAGCTTGCAGCAACGCCACGACCTCGGTCGAGTTGCTCGCCTTGCCGACTACCTCGATGTGCCTGCCAGTCGTGGAAGTCGCATGCCTGGAAAGCGCCAAGTCGGTACCGAAAAGAATCAGCGGATGATCGTCGGCAATCAATACCCGGATTATTTGCGTCATGTGTCACCCGCCCTTCAAGTCTTTACATCTAATTGTTTTAGACCGCTCATGGATAACTCGCACAGGACATCAAACTAGAAGAGAGTTATCCAAAATTTTTGCTCGTCGATTAGCCACTGTGAATCAGCCAGCTGGATGAACAAGTTCGTCGCGAGGGTAGCATCCCATACGTTCGCAGCGCCGAATACAGAAAACATCTCACCGCCTGCTGGTTGACTGTTCCGGAATTCTGCGGACCGAGCCATCATAGGCGACATGATAGACTTCAAGCACCCGACACGTTAGGCGCCGCTTCCCGGCGGCGTCCAAGCCATTTGGCCACGCTTTCCCAACGGGAATTTTGGCCACTCAATCCATGCATGCCCTCGGCGTTTCAAACTGCTGCTCCGGTTCACTCGGCGAAAGGCTCGACGCCTCAGTGCTTCGTCGAGAGCGGGTTCGACCATTGGGGCGGCGCGGCGTTTCCTCGAAATTGGTTTTTTTTGCGCTATTCTGCCTCGCGACATATCTGGCGTCGACGCGCAGCTATGCGCAAGACTCGTTTGTAGTGTCTGCTCCTGGTCTTCACGACGGCGGAATGGTGAGCCCCCAGCAACTCTATGACCGCGGTGGTTGCCACGGCGCAAACATCTCTCCGGCATTGAATTGGCAGCATGCGCCGGCCGGCACCAAGAGTTTTGCCGTCACCGTTTTCGATCCAGATGCGCCGGGTCGGGGGTGGTGGCATTGGGCTGTCGCGAATATTCCCGCCAGCATCCACGCATTACCCGCCAATGCCAGCGCTTCGGGAGCGCTCGCCGCGCTCGGCGCAATTCAGGCACGTAATGATTTTGACGATGAAGGCTATAGCGGTCCCTGTCCCCCGCCAGGCGCCGTGCACCACTACGACATCACCGTCTATGCATTGAAAGACGCGGCGCTCCCCGTCGTCGCAGGCAGGCCAGCGCTTTTTTTCGAGCACGAAATTCTTGATGCCGTGTTAGCTAAGGCCCGCATGCGTTTAAGCTTCCAGCGCGCACCCGGCGCCGGCGTAAAATAGCGCATTAACTATCGGAACGCGAAAACCTTCGCATTTTCCAATTCATTCTTTGGACAAAGTAATGGCGGCGAAAGTATTTGTCGATGGACAGGAAGGCACGACCGGGCTCAAAATTTTCGAATATCTGCGCGAACGTGACGATATCGAATTGCTGCGTATCGACGAGGTGGCGCGCAAAGATCTCGACGCCCGGCGCACGCTGATCAATCAGTCCGACGTAACGTTTCTGTGCCTGCCCGACACCGCATCGCGGGAGTCGGTGTCGCTGGTCGACAACTCGAATACTTGCGTGATCGACGCCAGCACCGCATTCCGTACCGATCCAAGTTGGGCTTATGGCCTGCCCGAACTAGACCGCCAGCAGCGTGAGCAGATCAGACGCAGCAAGCGCATTGCCGTCCCTGGTTGTCACGCTTCTGCCTTTCTTCTGGCAGTGCGGCCGTTGGTCGCTGGCGGACTGCTCGCCCGCGACTATCCGTTATCGGCCTGCTCGCTTACCGGCTATAGCGGTGGCGGCAAGAAGATGATTGCCGATTATGAAGGTCAGCAAGACGGGAAGCTGAACAGCCCGCGTCCCTATGCGCTCGGACTCGATCACAAGCACTTGCCTGAGATGAAAGTGCATGCGGGTCTTGCCATGCCGCCCGTGTTCGTCCCGGTCGTCGCTAATTTTCTGCAAGGACTGGCGGTCACCGTATATCTGCAGACATCGCATCTATCAGCCGGTGCGTCGCCCGCGGCGGTGCACAGTCAACTCAGTCGCTATTACGAGGGCGAGTCGTTCATCCGCGTCGCGCCTCTCGGCGACGCGCAAAATCTTGACAACGGATTCTTCGACGTCGAAGCGTGCAACGGTACCAACCGAGTAGACTTATTCGTGTTCGGCAATGCCGAGCGCATCGCCGTTGTCGCCAGACTCGACAATCTTGGCAAAGGTGCATCGGGCGCCGCGATCCAATGCATGAATCTGCATTTGAGCGTGCGCGAAGACACTGGCCTTAAGCATTAATTGGAAAATATCAATTGATGCAGGCGGTGCGGCGGCGCTGATCAACGGCGCCGGCGTCCGCTTCAATCCTGCTTAGTGATGATGCGTGTGGTCCGCCGCCGACGGTGCGTCGCGATCGACCAACACCTGGCAGGCAGGACACAATCCCTTCAGCTCAATGTCGTCGTCCGCCAGCCGATAGCCTGCGTCATGGATTTTCCCGACCAGCGAGCGTTGCAGCGCTGGGTCGTGAAGTTCGGTGACTTCTCCGCAATGTTGGCAGACGATCAGGATGCCATGGCGACAGTGCGTCAAGTCATGGCAAACCGCGAACGCATTGATCGATTCGATTTTGTGCACGAGGCGAGCCGACAAGAGAAAGTCGAGCGCGCGGTACACGGTTGGCGGCGCGGAGGATGGATGCACCTTTTTCATTTCATCGAGAATCGCATACGCCTTGGTCGCCCTGCCCGAGGCCAGCAAAAGCTCGAGCACCTTCCGGCGTATCGGCGTCAGGCGTTGGCCACGATCGCGACAATAAGCCTCCGCCAGCGTCAGAGCGGCTTCATGTTCGTGCGTGTGATTTTCTGACGAAAGAGACAAGTGGAGTACCCGCGATGAATAGTCTCTATATTACCAGCCTGGCGGCAGCGCCTGATTTTAGAGAAGAGCCGCGGCTTGCCGCCCACCCGCAAAGTATCAACTGACGGCGCGCCACCGCCGCTCAGTGCCACGCCGACTCATCGTATCAAGTGGCGGGCTCGTCCCTCTCGCATTGCGGTCTTGATTTCCACATCGACGCGTCTGTTGCGAAAGGTTTCGCAGCGTCGACTTGGCCGCTGATGCCGATCTACTATTACAAACATCGGGTGAGCGGTTCTCGCGAATCTTCTCGCTGAAGACGCTCGAGTGGGTAGATCACTGCGCCTGATGATTTGTAATCCGAATTTAACTCGATGTTCTGAGATTAGATCGTGCGCGTTGAGACATGTGGCTAAGCGGTGGTCGATCCGAAAATCATTGTTTAAAAAACGGCTTTA
>JBPBQZ010000003.1:0-74165 GCA_050955105.1 Janthinobacterium lividum
GCGGATACCGAAGCGGTGTTCTACTTCCCGGGCTGCGGTTCCGAACGGCTGTTCTCGCAAGTCGGCCTGGCGACGCAGGCGATGCTTTGGCACGCTGGCGTGCAGACGGTATTGCCGCCCGGCTATCTGTGCTGCGGCTATCCACAGCGCGGTGCCGGTCAGGCCGACAAGGCCGAGAAGATCGTGACTGACAACCGCGTGCTGTTTCACCGGGTCGCGAACACGCTCAACTATCTCGATATCAAGACGGTGGTGGTGTCGTGCGGCACCTGCTACGACCAACTGGCCGGCTATGAATTCGAGAAAATCTTCCCGGGCTGCCGCATCATCGACATCCACGAGTTCCTGCTCGAGAAGGGCATCAAGCTCGAAGGCGTGCAGGGCGTGCGCTACATGTATCACGATCCCTGCCATACGCCGATCAAGACGATGGACCCTACCGCGCTGGTGAACCAGATAATGGGTGCGGCGCAGGACGGCTACAAAATCGAGAAGAATGACCGCTGCTGTGGCGAATCAGGCACTTTCGCGATCAGCCGTCCGGATATTTCGACGCAGGTGCGCTTCCGCAAGGAAGAGGAGATGCGCAAGGGTGCGGCGAAGGTGCGCACGGATGGCTTCGAGGGTGAAGTGAAGGTGCTGACCACCTGCCCGTCGTGCTTGCAGGGTTTGTCGCGCTATAGCGAAGACGCGGAAGTGAAGTCCGATTACGTGGTGGTGGAAATCGCGCGTAACGTGCTCGGTGAGAACTGGCTGCCGGAATATGTGAAGCGTGCGAATGCCGGCGGCATCGAACGCGTGCTGGTATGAAGCCTGCCGCGGTAAAAACGGCTGCAAATGTCGGCGCGGCGATGCCTGCCGCCGCTTGCCCGCTGTGCGCGGCAAGCGGCGAGCAGCTGTTGTGGCAAGACGCCAGCCTGCGCATCGTCGATGCGGCCGAAGCCGACTATCCGGGCTTTTGCCGGGTGATCTGGCAGGCGCACGTGGCCGAGTTGAGCGACCTCGACGACGCCTCCCGCGAACATCTGCTGAAGGTGGTGCTGGCGCTCGAGCGCGCGGTGCGCCGCACCATGCAGCCTGACAAGGTGAATCTGGCCAGCCTGGGTAACCAAGTGCCGCATCTGCATTGGCATGTGATTCCACGCTTTGGCGACGATCGGCATTTCCCCGCGTCCGTCTGGTCAGCGCCGCTGCGTGACGTATCTGCCGACGTGCTGCGCGCGCGTCACCAACGCGCCGCCGCGTTGGCGACGGCCATCGTGGCAGAATTGCGGTGAGACGGCCTTTGCCGCCGTCGCCTAAGGAACTAGCAACGATGACCCAGACGCATTTCGGTTTTCAGACAGTCGACGAGCAGGAAAAGGCCGAAAAGGTCGCTGGCGTCTTCCATTCGGTGGCGCAACGCTACGACTTGATGAATGACCTGATGTCGGCGGGCATGCACCGTGTCTGGAAAGCTTTCGCACTGTCGCAGGCGCGCGTGCGCGAAGGGTCCAAGGTGCTCGACGTGGCCGGCGGCACCGGCGACTTGTCGAAGGCGATGGCACTCAAGGCCGGTAAAAGCGGCGAGGTGTGGCTTACCGATATCAACGATTCGATGCTGCGGGTGGGCCGCGATCGGCTATTGGACGAAGGCGTGATTACCCCCGCGCTGCTGTGCGATGCTGAAAAACTGCCGTTTCCCGATCACTATTTCGACGTGGTGACGGTGGCGTTCGGCTTGCGCAATATGACGCACAAGGAAGAGGCGCTGGCCGAAATGCGGCGCGTGCTGAAACCGGGTGGCCGCCTGCTGGTGCTGGAATTTTCGAAGGTATGGGCGCCGTTGGCAAAGGCCTACGACGTCTATTCCTTCCGGGTGCTGCCGTGGCTGGGCGCGAAGGTCGCCGGCGATGCGCAAAGCTATCGCTATCTGGCGGAATCGATCCGCATGCATCCCGACCAAGAAACTTTGAAGGCTTTGATGGAACGCGCGGGGCTCGAGCGAGTCGAATATTACAATCTGTCAGGTGGCGTCGTGGCACTGCACGTCGGCACCAAGTTTTGACGGATCGTCAGTTCGTTTTTCGCTATCCAGGCCGGCTGCCAGCCGGCCTCGTCACCTGAGGTTTTCAATGAGCAGGCCCCTGCTTTCCAAGAAATTCCGTCATGGCCGCGCCGCGTTCTCGCGCAGGCTTGGCGCCGCGTTGCTAGCCGGCGTGCTGGTGGTCGGCATGCTTGCCGCTACCGATGCCGATGCCCGGCGCTTGGGCGGCAGCCGCAGCTTCGGCCGCCAATCAGGAACGGTCTCGCAGCAATATAACGGCGGCTTAGCGCGTCCCAGCGCACCTTATCAACAGCCGGCCGCGCAACCGCGTCCGGCCGCGCCCATCGCCACACCCGCGCTCGCACGCAATCGCTGGCTCGGGCCGATCGCCGGCATCGCCGCCGGGCTGGGCATCGGTGCCTTGCTTTCGCATTTCGGCATGGGCGGGGCGCTTGGCGGCATGTTTTCGAACCTTATCGTGATCGCCATCATCGCGTTTCTGCTGGTGTGGTTGTTGCGCCGGTTCTTCGGGCGGCGCGACGCGGGCCCGGCGTCTTATTCGACGCCCGGCAGCTTCAATGCACCGGCCAACGGCGCATGGCAGGCCGACAACCGTAACCGTGCGGAGCCCGGCAACCTGAGCGCGCTGCCGCCGCAGCGACCGTTCGGCGCATCGACGTATGAGCCGCAACTGGCCGCGCCGGCCGGGCAGCCTTGGGGCGTACCGGCCGGCTTCGATACCGCCGCGTTCCTGCGCAACGCCAAGGTCTACTTCATCCGCCTGCAGGCGGCCTGGGATGCCGGCGACCTCGACGACTTGCGCGACTTCACCACACCGGAAATGTTCGCCGAGGCGCGTCTGGATCTTTCCGAGCGCGGCAGTCAGGCCAACCGCACCGACGTCGTGCAGCTCGACGCCGAAATGCTGGGCGTGGAAGAGACGGGCAGCGATCACCTGGCCAGCGTAAAGTTCTCAGGCGCGTTGCGCGAAGCAGCCGGTGCGCCGGCCGAGCCTTTCGTCGAGGTCTGGAATTTCGCGAAACGCAAAGGCGCCGATGAAGGTTGGCTGTTGGCCGGCATTCAGCAGATCGACAAGCGGTAGCAACAGCCAGGCGGGCGCGCGCTGCCGCGGTGCGGCGCGCGTGGCGCGAACTGCCCTACAATAAGAGCCCGCACGAAGCCCCTGGGGTTTCGCCTTTGCGGCCCGTGCGGGCTATCAATTTCTGCGATGAGCGCCGTTCCCAAGTCCTTCCCCTTCAAGTTCATGAGCCCACGGCGCTTTATCGCGCGCTCGTGCACGGCCGCCATCAATCATCTGCTGGCGCGCGAGCCGTGGGCGCGCCAACAATTGACGGCGTTTGCCGGGCGCCGCGCGCGGCTGGTGGCCGCGCCGTTCGAATTGATGATCGTGGTGCAAGCCGACGGCTTGCTGCGCGCGGTGCCCGACACCGGCAAGGCTGCGGCCGCCGTCGATGGCGCCGATGGCGTCAACCCGAGCAGCGCCGCGACGGGCGGTACCGCGGATGCGGTACCGTTGCCCGCCGACGTAACGATCGCCGTCACTTCCGATGTCGTCTCCGCATTCTGGTCAGGCGGACTGCCGGCCGCCGCCCGTTGCGCCAGAATCGAAGGGGATGCCGATTTCGCCGCTTTGCTGGCGCGTCTGGCCGAGCAGTTGCGTTGGGATGCCGAGGAAGACCTGTCGCGCATCGTGGGCGACGCCGCCGCGCATCGGCTGGCGCGCACCGCCACGAGCGTTGCCGCGAGTGCGCGCCGTGCCGGCAGCGGCATGGTCGAATCGGTCGTCGACTATCTGAGTTATGAAAATCCAAGTCTGGTCAAACGCGCATCGCTCGACGCACTGGCACGCGAGATTTCCACCACGCGCGATGATCTGGCGCGCCTGGAAAAACGCATCGAGCGGCTCCTCGCGGGCCGGCAGACAAGCGCTACGCGGAAGCCATCCTGATGCGTAGCCTGCGTTTTTTTATCATCATGTACGCCGTCATCCGCTTCGGCTTGCACGAGTTGCTGTTGCCGCGCGTGCGGCATCCGCAAATCCGCTTCTTGTTCAGGCTGATGACGCTGGGCCGTCGCTACGAGCAGTCGCGCGCGGTGCGGCTGCGGCTGGCGCTTGAAAGCCTCGGGCCGATTTTCGTCAAGTTCGGACAGGTACTGTCGACGCGCCGCGACTTGCTGCCGCCGGAAATCGCCAACGAACTCGCGCGCCTGCAAGATCGCGTGCCGCCGTTCGATTCCGACGTAGCGGTCTCGATCATCGAGAAATCGTTTGGTAAGCCGATCGATGACTTGTTCGACGATTTCGAACGCGTGCCGGTGGCTAGTGCGTCGATTGCGCAGGTGCACTTCGCGCGCCTGAAGCACGGGCCGAATGCCGGCAAGGCGGTGGCGGTGAAGGTGCTGCGTCCGGGCATGTTGCCGGTGATCGACAGCGATCTGGCCTTGCTGCGCGATATTGCCGTGCTCGCCGAACGCTTCTGGTCGGACGGCAAGCGCCTGCGGCCGCGCGAGGTGGTCGCTGAGTTCGACAAATATCTGCACGACGAACTCGACCTGATGCGCGAGGCCGCCAACGGCAGCCAGTTGCGCCGCAATTTCGCCAATCTCGACCTGCTGATGGTGCCCGAGATGTATTGGGACTATTGCATGCCGACCGTGATGGTGATGGAGCGCATGATCGGCGTACCGATCAGCCAGACCGAAACCTTGCGGGCGGCGGGCGTCGACTTGCAGCGGCTGGCGCGGGAAGGCGTGGAAATCTTCTTCACGCAGGTGTTCCGCGACGGCTTTTTCCATGCCGACATGCATCCGGGCAATATCCAGGTCAGCCTCGATCCGGAGAGCTTCGGCCGCTATATCGCGCTGGATTTCGGCATCGTCGGCGCCTTGTCGGACTTCGACAAGAATTACCTCGCGCAGAACCTGCTGGCGTTTTTCAATCGCGATTATCATCGGGTGGCGTTGCTGCATATCGAGTCGCGCTGGGTCCCGCCGAATACGCGCGCCGAGGAGCTGGAAGGCGCGATCCGCGCCGTCTGCGAGCCTTATTTCGACAAGGCCCTGAAGGATATTTCGCTGGGGCAGGTGCTGATGCGCTTGTTCCAGACCTCACGCCGCTTCCAGGTGGAAATCCAGCCGCAACTGGTGTTGCTGCAAAAAACCTTGTTGAATGTCGAGGGCCTGGGGCGCGACCTCGATCCGGAACTCGACTTGTGGAAAACTGCCAAGCCGTATCTGGAGCGCTGGATCAACGAACAGGTCGGTTGGCGCGGCTGGTTCGAACGGCTTAAATATGAAGTACCGCAATGGAGCAAGAGCCTGCCGCAGTTGCCGCGGCTCGTGCACCATGCTTTGGCCGAGTTGCACGATCATCGTCCGGGCGTCGACGAAGAGCTGATGCGCAGGGTGCTGATCGAGCAGCAGAACACCAACCGGCTGCTGCGCATGTTGATCGGCTTCGGCATTGCCGTGGCGATCGGCGCGGTGGCGGTGCGCGGCTGGCTGGCATTCGGCTATGGCGGCTGAAGATTACCGCGGGCTTTGCTTCTAAAGCGCCGCGGCGCGGCGTTTTCGCTATAATTCAAGGCTTTGCGGATTTTCCACGGGATAAGGAACATGCCGATTTACGCCTACCGCTGCGAATCCTGCGGCTTCGAAAAAGACGCCTTGCGCAAGCTCAGCGATCCACCGCTGACGCTGTGTCCGCAATGCGGCAAAGAAACCTTCGTCAAGAAAGTCACGGCGGCAGGTTTCCAATTGAAGGGCTCGGGCTGGTACGTAACCGATTTTCGCGATAACGGCGCGAAGAAAGCCGCGCCGAACGCGAAGTCCTCCGGTAGCGGCGAAGCGTCGTCGAGCAGCACCGGTGGCGATCAGTCGTCCGCTGGCGGCGCATCGTCCGGCACCGCAACGACCGACGGCGGCGGCCAGAAAAGCACGGCCGCATCGTCCGGGGACAGTGGCGGCGCTGCCGCGTCGTCGGCCTCCGCGACCAAGCCGGCGTCGGATTCCGGCACCAAGTCGTCCTGACTCGCCAGGTCCTGCTAGAGCCGCGCGCCATGACGCCCAAAAAAGCCCTCAAGACATATTTCCTGACCGGTCTGCTGGTGCTGGTGCCGCTGGCCATCACGCTATGGGTGCTGGGGCTGGTGATCGGCACGATGGACCAGACGCTCAAGCTGCTGCCGGAGGCATGGCGCCCAGAGCAACTGATCGGTTTCAATCTGCCCGGGCTGGGCGCGGTCTTGACGCTGGCCTTTATCTTCATCGTCGGCCTGCTCACGCAGAACTTCATCGGCCAGACGCTGGTGCAATGGTGGGATAGTCTGCTGCGGCGCATTCCAGTGGTCGGTTCGCTGTACACCAGCGTCAAGCAGGTGTCCGACACCTTGCTGTCGAGCAGCGGCAACGCCTTTCGCAAGGCCTTGCTGATCGAATATCCGCACAAAGGCTGCTACACCATCGCCTTCCTCACCGGCGTGCCGGGCGGCGACGTCGTCAACCATCTGAACGGCGAATATGTGAGTGTGTACGTGCCCACCACGCCGAATCCCACGTCCGGATTTTTCCTGATGGTGCCGCGCGCCGAGGTGTTCGAACTGGACATGACGGTGGAAGCGGCGTTGAAATACATCGTATCGATGGGCGTAGTCGCGCCGCTGCAGCAAACGCGGCGTCCGCTCGATCCCGAACTCTGACACCCGGCGCGGCCGGATTTTCCGGCTTTGTGCCTTGCGGCGCGCCGCATTTTTCGAATAAAGAACGTATCAATCATGTCGACGAAAAGAGAATATTGCGGTCTGGTGACCGAACAGTTGCTGGGCGAACGCATCTCGCTATATGGCTGGGTGCACAAGCGGCGCGACCATGGCGGCGTGATCTTTATCGATCTGCGCGATCGCGAAGGCCTGGTGCAAGTGGTCTGCGATCCGGATCGGGCCGAGATGTTCTCGATTGCCGAAGACGTGCGCAATGAATACTGCGTGCGCATCACCGGGCTGGTGCGCGAACGGCCGGCGGGCACAGCCAACCCCGACCTGGCGAGCGGCAAGGTCGAAATACTGTGCGAAGAATTGCTGGTGCTGAACGCCTCGGTCACGCCGCCGTTCCAGTTGGAAGACGAACATCTCTCGGAAACCACGCGCCTGACGCACCGCGTGCTCGATCTGCGCCGTCCGGAAATGCAGCGTAACCTGACGCTGCGTTATCGGGTGGCGATGGCCGTGCGTAAATACCTCGACGCGCAGGGCTTTATCGATATCGAAACGCCGATGCTGACGAAGAGCACGCCGGAAGGCGCGCGCGACTATCTGGTGCCGTCGCGCGTTAATCCCGGTCAATTCTTCGCGCTGCCGCAGTCGCCGCAGTTGTTCAAGCAATTGCTGATGGTGTCGGGTTTCGACCGCTACTATCAGATCGTCAAATGCTTCCGCGACGAAGATCTGCGCGCCGACCGCCAGCCTGAATTCACGCAGATCGATTGCGAGACTTCGTTCCTCAGCGAACTGGAAATCCGCGATCTATTCGAGAAGATGATCCGTTCGGTCTTCAACGAAACCATCGGCGTGCAGTTGCCGGACGTGTTCCCGGTGATGCCGCATGCGGAAGCGATGCGGCGCTTTGGTTCCGACAAGCCCGACCTGCGCGTAAAACTCGAATTCACCGAGCTGACCGACGTGGTGCGTGACGTCGAGTTCAAGGTGTTCAGCATCGCCGCCAACAGCAAGGACGGCCGCGTCGCGGCGCTGCGCATTCCGAAGGGCGGCGAACTGACGCGCTCGGAAATCGACGGGTTCACCGATTTCGTGAAGATCTATGGCGCCAAGGGGCTGGCCTGGATCAAGGTCAACGACCTGGCGCAGCCGCGTGACGGTTTGCAAAGTCCGATCGTCAAGAACCTGCACGACGCCGCGCTTAGCGCCATTCTGTCGCGCACCGGCGCGCAAAACGGCGACATTATCTTTTTCATGGCCGACCGTGCCAAGACTGTCGATGCGAGCCTCGGCGCGCTGCGCCTGAAAATCGGCCACTCCGATTTCGGCCGCGCCAACGGTTTGTTCGAAGCCGGCTGGAAGCCGTTGTGGGTGATCGACTTCCCGATGTTCGAGCGCGACGACGAAGATAATCGCTGGACCGCCGCGCATCATCCGTTCACCAGTCCGAAAGACGATCATCTGGAATGGCTGCAGACCGATCCGGGCCGTTGTCTGGCAAAAGCCTACGACATGGTGCTCAACGGCTGGGAAATCGGCGGCGGCTCGGTGCGGATCCATCGCAAGGAAGTGCAGTCGCAGGTCTTCCAGGCCTTGAAGATCGACGACGAGCAGGCGCGTGCGAAATTCGGCTTCCTGCTCGACGCGCTGCAATACGGTGCGCCGCCGCACGGCGGCATCGCCTTCGGTCTGGATCGCATCGTCACCATGATGGCCGGCGCCGAATCGATTCGCGACGTGATCGCTTTCCCGAAAACGCAGCGCGCACAGTGCCTGCTGACGCAGGCGCCCAGCGAAGTGGACGAGAAGCAGTTGCGCGAGTTGCATATCCGTCTCAGATAGCCGCGCCGCATGACGAAGCCCCCAAAAATACCCGAATCGGTGCTCGTCGTGATCTATACCCGGCATCTCGACGTGCTGCTGATCGAGCGCGCCGACGCGCCGGGTTTCTGGCAATCGGTCACCGGCTCGAAAGACTTTGTCGGCGAATCCCTGCGGCAAACGGTTGAACGCGAAGTGGCGGAAGAAACCGGCATTGTGGTCGGTCGACCGCCGCTCGCCGCAAGCGCGCTGACCGACTGGCAGGTGTCGCTCGACTATGAAATCTATCCGCAGTGGCGCCATCGCTATGCGCCGGAGATCAGCCGCAATACCGAGCACTGGTTCGGCCTCGAGGTGCCGGCCGGCACTGCCGTGACGCTGGCGCCGCGTGAGCATACCGATTTCGCCTGGCTGCCGTGGCGCGAGGCGGCGGCGAAGTGTTTCTCCGCGTCGAATCGGACGGCCATCCTGCAATTGCCACAGCGTGTCGGTAACGCGGGCGATGTCTAAGCGTCCGCCGCCGGTGGCCGACGTGCCCGACGTGCCCGACGTGCCTAAAGCGGCCGACGTGCCATCCGCCGCCTCGGCGTCAGCGTCGTCAAGAGTTTCAAGCGCCTTGCGGCGCCAGGCGCGCACCGCCGGCAAGCCTGACACGCCGACCGACGAACGCTTCTCAGCCGCCAACCAGCGACCGCGCCGCCTGCGCGGTTGGCGCGCCGCGCGCTTGCGTTTCACCACCGGCAACCGCTTGCGGCTTTTTTCCAGCGGAGAAGACTATTTCATCGCGCTCGCCGAGAAGATCGATGCGGCGCGCGAAGAGGTCTTGATCGAAACCTATATGTTTTGCGACGACGCGTCGACGCGACCGGTGTCCGATGCGCTCAAGCGTGCGGCCGGGCGCGGTGTCGACGTGCGCATCATTACCGACGGCATCGGCACCGCTCGCCTGAAGCTGTTCGACGAATGGGCCGCCGCCGGCGTGCACCATCAAATCTACAATCCACATTTATTCGGGCGGCTGGGCTTCTCGCGCACGCATCGCAAACTGGCGGTGATCGACCGCGTGATCGCCTACGTGGGCGGCATCAATATCGTCTGCGACCTGATCGCCGGCAACAAGCATCTGGATGAACCGCGCTGGGATTTCGCGCTCGAGGCCGTGGGCCCGGTGGTCGAGGATGTGGAGCGGGCGATTCGGACGCAATGGCGTCGTCTCGACACAGGTTATGCGGGGCGAACGCCGTGGCCGCGCTGGCGGCGCATGTCGGCGGGCGAGGCTTACGGCACCAAGGAAGCGGGCGTCGCCCAACCGCAAGCGGCCTTCGTCGCGCGCGACAATATCTCGAACCGCGGCGCTATCGAGAAGGCCTATCTGTATGCAATTCATCGCGCGGCCGACGAAATCGTCTTGGCGAATCCCTATTTCGTGCCGGGCCGTCGCTTGCGGCGCGCGCTGATGAATGCCGCACAGCGCGGCGTCGACGTCAAACTGCTGATCGGCCGCAAGGAATTTCTGCTGTTGGATTACGCCGTACCGTCGCTGTACAGCGCGCTGCTGAAAGCCGGCGTGAAAATCGCTGAATACGACAAGACGATGCTGCACGGCAAGGTTGCAGTGATCGATCGCGTCTGGGCCACAGTCGGTTCGTCGAATCTCGATGCGCTGAGCTTGCTCGTCAACCACGAAGCCAATCTGGTAATCGTCAATCACGCCGAGTCGATCGCGTTGCGCGCCGCGATCCTGAGCGCCTTCGAAGAATCGCGGCGTATCGATCCCGCTCACTATGTCGCGCGGCCCTGGACTGAGCGCAGCCTCAACTGGCTGGCTTACGCGTTCTATCGCACGGTGATGAAAGCCTTGACGGTAGGCCGCTACGACTGAACGTCGCGCCGACTGACGCGAAATAAGTTTCGCCACAATTGAAAACCTCTTTACATTGATTCGGCCATTCCTGGCTGGGCCTTTTCTGCATTTACAAGCCGCACGGAAAATTCCTCGCAAAGCATTCGACGCTGAGCGGAAAATGCGCGCGAAGCAATTAATCATTTTCAATAAAACGCTTGTGATCGCCTCGAACGCCGGCAATAATAGAACGGCCGTTCGTTTCGTCGCATGTACAAAAAAGAGGTTTGGATGGCCACTATGCGAAAGGGCGAGCTCACACGGGCCGCCATTCTTGCATCGGCGCTGGAGTTGGCGAGCCGCGATGGACTAGAAGGTCTGACGATCGGCCTGCTGGCGGAGCGCATGAACATGAGCAAGAGCGGTGTGTTCGCGCATTTCGGCTCACGCGAAGACTTGCAGGTTGCGGTGGTGCGCGAGTATCACCGGCGCTTCGAAGAGGAAGTGTTCTTTCCCGCGCTGGCGGTGCCGCGCGGCTTGCCGCGGCTGCGCGAAATGATCTTCCGCTGGCTGGAAAAGCGCATCGACGAAGTCACCAATGGCTGCGTCTTCATCAGCGGCGCGATCGAATACGACGACCGTCCGGCCAGTCCGGTGCGTGAACAACTCGTGCAAAGCGTGCTGCACTGGCGACATGCTCTGGAGCGAGCTATCGAGCAGGCGCGCGATGAGGGCCATCTGCGCGCCGACACCGACGCGCATCTGATGTTATTCGAGGTCTACAGTTTTTCGCTGGGTCTGCATCACGACGGGCGTTTTTTGCGTTCGCCGGATGCCGTTACAGTGGGGCGCCAGGCGCTCGAGAAACTGCTTGATTCCTACTTGCCGTAACCAGGAGTCGTAATGGGTCAATACGCTGCACCGCTGCGAGATATGCAATTCGTGCTGTTCGAGTTGCATGAAGTGGAAGACACACTGAAACGCTTGCCGGCGCATGCCGAGATCGATCGGGAAACCATCGATCAGGTGCTCGCGGCGGCCGGTGAATTTTGCGCCGAGCAATTGTTCCCGCTGAACCGATCCGGCGATCAAGCGGGCTGCCACTATGCCGATGGCACGGTCACTACGCCGCCGGGTTTCAAGGAAGCTTATCGGCAATACATCGAGGCCGGCTGGCCCGCGCTGGCTTGCGATCCCGCCTACGGTGGCCAGGGGCTGCCGCGCTTCGTCAACAACGCCTTGTTCGAAATGCTGAATTCAGCGAACCAGGCCTGGACGATGTATCCGGGGCTGTCGCACGGCGCCTATGAATGCCTGCATGCGCACGGTACGCCTGAGGAGAAAGATGTTTATCTGCCCAAGCTGGTGTCGGGCGAATGGACCGGCACGATGTGCCTGACCGAGCCGCACTGCGGCACCGATCTGGGGATGTTGCGCACGCGCGCCGCGCCGGCTGCGGATGGCGCGTGGTCGATCAGCGGCACCAAGATCTTCATTTCCAGCGGCGAGCACGACCTGTCCGACAACATCGTGCACCTGGTGCTGGCGCGTTTGCCCGATGCGCCCGCGGGCACGCACGGCATCTCATTATTCATCGTGCCCAAGTACTTGCCCGATGCCGACGGTGCACCCGGTGAGCGCAACGGTGTGCGTTGCCAGCGCCTTGAAAACAAGATGGGCATTCATGGCAATGCCACCTGCGAGATCAACCTCGACAGCGCGCGCGGCTGGTTGGTGGGCGAACCGAACCGCGGGCTGAACGCGATGTTCGTGATGATGAATGCGGCGCGCCTCGGCGTCGGCATGCAAGGCCTCGGGCTTACCGAAGTGTCCTATCAAAACGCGCTGGCCTACGCCAAGGAACGGCTGCAGATGCGTTCGCTGTCGGGCCCGAAGGCGCCGGATAAACCTGCCGATCCGATCATCGTGCACGCCGATGTGCGACGCATGCTGCTGACGCAAAAAGCCTACGCCGAGGGCGGCCGCGCCTTCGCCTACTGGCTGGCCATCTTGATCGACACCGAACTCTCGCATGCCGACGCGGCAGTACGCGCGGAAGCGGCCGACCTGGTGGCGCTGTTCACGCCGGTTGCAAAGGCTTTCTTGACCGACAATGCATTCGAGTCAGCCAACCTTGCCGTGCAGGTGTTCGGTGGACATGGTTATATTCAAGAGTCGGGCGTCGAGCAATATGTGCGCGATGCTCGTATCAATATGATCTACGAGGGCACGAACGCCATTCAGGCACTCGACCTGCTGGGCCGCAAAGTGTTGGGTGACGGCGGGGCGAAGTTTCGTCGCTTCGGCAAGCAAGTGAGTCGTTTCGTCGAAGCGCAGGGCGCGCGTGCCGAGATGCGGCCATTTATCGAACCGCTGGCCGACCTGGGCGCGAAAGTGACGGCGCTGACTCAGGAAATCGGCAGCAAGGCACAGCTCGATCGCGATGAGGTGGGCGCGGCGGCGGTGCCTTATCTGCGCGTAGTGGGCCACCTGGTATTCGCCTACCTGTGGGCGCGGATGGCCGACATCGCCTTGCGGAAGCTGTCGAGCGGCGACCCGTTCTACCAAGGCAAGCTGGCCACCGCGCGCTTCTACTTCGCCAAATTGCTGCCCGAAACGGCTTTTCATATCCGCGCGGCGCGTGCCGGCGCCCAGACATTGATCGAATTCGACGAAGCGCTGTTCTGAAACTGCGCTTCGCAAAAATAGGGAGGGTCGACGTGAGCCAACTGATGATTCGCAAGGTGGCGGTACTGGGTGCAGGCGTGATGGGGGCGCAGATTGCCGCACATTTGATCAATGCACGGGTGCCTGTGTTGTTGTTCGATCTGCCGGCCAAAGAGGGGCCGAAGAACGCCATCGCGCTGAAGGCCATACAGAATCTCAAAAAGCTCAGTCCGGCGCCGCTGGTGTCGGCCGATGATGCCGACTGGATCGAGCCTGCCAACTATGAAGACGACGTGGCGCGGCTCGCTGAGTGCGATCTGATCATCGAAGCGATCGCCGAGCGCATGGACTGGAAGCACGATCTGTACAAGCGGGTCGCGCCGCACATTCCGGCCCATGCGATCTTCGCTTCGAATACTTCGGGACTATCGATCACCGGTTTGTCAGAGGGCTTCGACGACGCGCTGAAGGCGCGTTTCTGTGGCGTGCATTTCTTCAATCCACCGCGCTATATGCATCTGGTGGAGTTGATTCCCACCGCGGCCACGCGGCCGTCGATTCTCGACGATCTTGAACAGTTCCTCACCACCACGATAGGCAAGGGTGTGGTGCGGGCAAAAGACACGCCGAATTTCATCGCGAATCGCATCGGCGTGTTTTCGATCCTCGCGGTGGTGGCCGAAGCCCAGAAGCATGGACTGGGCTTCGATCTGGTCGACGACCTTACCGGCAGTCGGCTCGGGCGCGCCAAGTCGGCGACCTTCCGTACCGCCGACGTGGTCGGTCTCGATACGATGCTGCACGTTATCAAGACCATGCAGGATCAGTTGCCGGACGACCCGTTCTTTCCCGTTTATCGCACGCCCCCCGTGCTGGCCGCGCTGGTCGCGCAAGGTGCGCTGGGGCAGAAGACAGGGGCCGGCTTCTATCGGAAGGAAGGCAAGGCGATCAAGGTACTGGACGCGGCGCGCGGCGAATATGTGGAAGGCGGCGCGCGGGCCGACGATGCGGTCGCGAAGATACTGAAGCGCCCGTCGGCCGAACGCCTCAAGCTGTTGCGCGAGAGCGAGCATCCGCAGGCGCAGTTTCTCTGGTCGATCTTTCGCGATGTGTTCCAGTATGTGGCGTTCCATCTGGGTGATGTTGCTGGCAATGCGCGTGATCTCGATCTGGCGGTGCGGTGGGGCTTCGGCTGGTCGGAAGGGCCGTTCGAGGCCTGGCAGGCGGCTGGCTGGCAGCAAGTGGCTGAATGGGTCAAGGCCGACATCCAGGCCGGCAAGACGCTGGTTGACGTGGCATTGCCCGCTTGGGTGTTCGAGGGACCCGTAGCGCAGGCTGGCGGCGTTCATACACCGCAGGGCTCCTACTCGGCGGCCACGCAGCAGTTCGTGCCGCGCAGCGATCTACCGGTCTATCGAAAACAGGTATTCCGCGCGCCGCTGGTGGGGGAAACCGGCACTGAGCCGCGCAGCTACGGCAAAACGCTGTTCGAAACCGATGCGGTGCGCTGCTGGGTCGATGCGCGCCCCGGGCACGACGACGTCGCCGTGATCTCGTTCAAAAGCAAGATGAATACAATTGGCGAGGCGGTGGTCGACGGACTGCTGCGCGCTATCGATACCGCCGAGCAGGCGTATCGCGGGCTGGTTGTCTGGCAGCCGGCGTCGCTCCAGCTCGGCGCCACGGCTGGCGCGTTCTCGGCCGGCGCGAATCTGGAAGAGGCGGTGCCGGCTTTCATGAGCGGTGGCGTGGCGGCGATCGAACCGGGCGTGGCGCGCTTCCAGCAGGCGATGCTGCGCATCAAATACGCACAGGTGCCGGTAGTGGCTGCCATTTCAGGCATTGCATTGGGCGGCGGCTGCGAGCTTGCGATGCACAGCGCGCGTCGCGTCGCCTATGTTGAAAGCTACATCGGCTTGGTCGAGGCGGGAATCGGGCTGGTGCCGTCCGGCGGCGGCCTGAAGGAACTGGCGCTGCGCGCGGCCGAGGCGGCAAAGCGCACGGGCAGTAAAGACTATCTTGAATTCCTGGGCGGCTTCTTCACGCAAGTCGCCATGGCAAAGGTTTCGGCAAGCGCCCAGGAAGCGCGCGCGATGGGCTATCTGCGGCGCGCCGATCCGATCGTCTTCAATGTGCATGAGTTGCTGGCCACCGCCTGCAGCGAAGTGCGCGCGTTGGCAGCGGCCGGTTATCGGCCGCCCCTGCCTGCCACGCGCATTGCGCTGGCCGGCCGTTCCGCCGCGGCCACCATCAAGGCGCAGCTCGTCAATCTGCGCGACGGTCAATTCATTTCGCCGCACGATTTCCTGATTGCCGGGCGCATCGCCGAGGTGCTGTGCGGCGCCGACGTCGACGCAGGCACGCTGGTCGACGAAGCCTGGCTGCTGACCAAGGAGCGGCGCGCCTTTGTCGAGTTGATGGCCACGCCCAAGACGCAGGAACGCATTGTCGGCACTCTGAAAACCGGCAAGCCGGTGCGCAACTGAAAGGGAACGGAAAAATGAGCCAACAGATACAGGATGCCTATATCGTCGCCGCTGGCCGCACCCCGATCGGCAAGGCGCCGCGCGGTGTGTTCAGGAATACGCGACCGGATGAATTGCTGGTGCAGGCGATTCAGGGTGCGCTGGCGCAAGTGCCCGGGCTCGATCCGCACGTCATCGAAGATGCCGTCATCGGCTGTGCGATTCCCGAGGCCGAGCAGGGCTTGAACGTGGCGCGGCTGGGGGTGTTGCTGGCCGGCTTGCCGCAATCGGTGGGCGGCGTGACGGTGAACCGATTCTGCGCTTCGGGGCTGACCGCGCTGGCGATGGCTGCCGATCGCATACGCGTCGGCGAAGCCGACGCCATACTGGCTGGCGGCTGCGAGTCGATGAGCATGGTGCCGATGATGGGCAACACCCCGTCGATGTCGCCGCATATCTTCGAGCGCGACGAAAACCTCGGCATCGCCTATGGCATGGGGCTTACCGCGGAACGCGTCGCCGCGCAATGGAAGGTGAGCCGCGAGGCGCAGGATATGTTTGCGGTCGAATCACATCGCCGCGCGTTGCAGGCCCAGCAAGCAGGCGAGTTCAACGACGAGATCGTCGCGGTGAGCGTGACGGAACGGCTGGCCGATCTCGCAGCGCAGCAGGTACGCGAAACCTCGCGCCGCGTCGAGCGCGACGAAGGGCCGCGCGCCGATACGTCGATGGAAGCGCTGGCGCGCCTACGGCCGGTGTTCGCGAACCGCGGCTCGGTCACAGCTGGCAATAGCTCGCAAACCTCGGACGGTGCCGGTGCGCTGCTGGTGGTATCGGAAAAAATCCTGCGTCAATTCAACCTGCAACCGCTGGCGCGCTTTGTCGGCTTCGCGGTGCGCGGCGTGCCGCCGGAAATCATGGGCATCGGGCCCAAGGAAGCCATTCCCGCCGTGTTGCGGCGTGCCGGCCTGCGACTCGACCAGATGGATTGGATCGAATTGAACGAGGCGTTTGCCGCGCAGTCGCTCGCGGTAATCGGTGATCTGGGTCTCGATCCGCAGAAGGTCAATCCGCTGGGCGGCGCCATCGCACTCGGCCATCCGCTTGGCGCTACCGGCGCGATCCGCGCGGCGACGGTCGTGCATGCGTTGCGCCGTCATGGCTTGAAGTACGGCATGGTGACGATGTGCGTGGGCACCGGCATGGGCGCCGCGGGCATTCTCGAGGGGGTGTGAGTGAGCGTGGGGCGACGTGGTGCAGGGCGGCGGCCGATCGCAGCGCGAGTCAGCCCGCCCCGCGCCGCGCGGTGAAATCCACAAAGCCGTCGCCGCGACAAAAGCTCACCAAGCGCACACCGGCGCGCGTGGCGATGTCGATGGCAAGCGACGTTGGTGCGGAAATGGTGGCCACGAGGGGAATATCCAGGCGCGCGGCCTTGCGTACCAGTTCATAGCTGGCGCGGCTGGAAAGAAACACAAAGCCGTCGGTGGTCGATGCGCGCGCGCTCAGCAGCTTGCCCAGCAGCTTGTCCATCGCGTTATGCCGGCCGACGTCTTCGAACACATGACGGATCTCGCCGCTCTTGCTGCACCAGGCGGCCGCATGAGCGCCGCCGGTAAGCCGGCTGATGGTCTGGTGCGCGGGCAATTCGCGGGCGGCGCGCGCGATAGCGGTGGCAGGTATATCGTCAGCGGCCGTGCGGGCCTTGATCGGTAGCGGATGCAGGTCGAGCAGCTCGATGCTTTCGATGCCGCACACGCCACAGCCGCTGCGACCCGCCATGGAGCGGCGATGGTCCTTCAGCGCCATGAAGGCCTGCTGCAGCAAGGTCAGGCGAATCTCCGCGCTTTCAGCGCCCATCTCGACTTCGATATCGAGAATCGCCGAGCGCGACGCAACGATGCCTTCACTGACCGAAAAGCCTATTCCCAGGTATTCCAGGTCACGCGGCGTTGCCATCATTACCGCGTGCGAAATGCCGTTGTAGACGAGCGCGACCGGCCACTCTTCGGTAACTGAATCGTCGACATCGGCGGCCTCATTCGCGCGTACGCGCCGGGCGGGCACAGCGACCCAGCCACCGCGCTCCGGGGCCTGGCTTGAATCCGACGGCGGGTCTGCCTGGTTTGCTTCGCTCACCTGCGTCGCCTCGATCAGTGGCTGGATTTCAAAATTGCTTGGTCTGAAGACTGCTTGGATTGAAGTCTGCTTCTGCCATGGTAACGCCATGGCGGGCTATGCTGCAGGCTGGTGCCGATTGAGCCGATTGTGCTGATCGATGGCCGACCGCCGTTGCGCGCCGCGCCTATCATCGCCCGCCAAGCAAGGAGCTGCGCATGTCCGCTGCCGCGTCATTACCGATTTTCGAGTTCGAGCGCCGCCTGGTCGGTGATCTCGAATTGATTCCGCTTTGTGTGCGTTTTCATCTGGATGCCGCAGGGGTGCGCATCTCGCTGGATGACTGGCAGCGCTTGCCTTATGCGGTGCGTGTTCAGTTGACGGCGTTACCGGTCGACGCATCGATGCCGAGCGCCGCGGCGGCTCCAACGCCAGTACCTACGTCCACGAACACCGACGGCACTGCCGCCGCCGCGGCGCTGTCGTTGCAACAAGTGTTGTCGCGCGCCGGACTGGTGGCACGCCATGACGCGCCTGAAGCAGACTGGATGCCCGCGTCCGATCGCCTGCCGCCTACCGTCGACGCTCAATGCGCGTGGGCCGGTGTGCCGCCGCTGCCGGTCACCGCGTGGGCAGCGTTGACGCCGTTTCAGCGTTATGCGCTGGCGAAGATTTCGCGGCGCGACAAGCCCAATGTCGATTTCTTGCCGGCTTTGCGGGAATTTGGCGTCATTTAAGCGTCGGTCGCCGGCGGCAGTTCGCGGCGTTGCCGATTTTCATCGGTGGCCACATACACTAGCGTCGCTTCGGTGACCTTGATCACTTCTTTCTTCAGCCGCATGCGCTGTGCATAGACCACCACGTCGACGGTGACCGAGGTCTTGCCGGTCTTGGAAATCTTCGCCTGGAAGGTCAGCAAGTCGCCCACGAAAACCGGCTGCTTGAACAGAAACGACGTAACCGCGATGGTGGCAACGCGGCCATTGGCGCGTCGGATTGCCGGAATCGAGCCGGCAATGTCGACCTGCGCCATGATCCAGCCGCCGAACACATCACCGTAGACATTCGCGTCCGACGGCTGCGGCATGACCCGCAGGCTCAGGCTGTCCGGGTCTTCGAAGGGTAGCGGTTCGACGGCTGCTTCGGCGATTTTTGTCATGGCGTGCGGGACTCCAGTGAGAGAGGCGGGCGCTGCGGCGCTGGGCGTTTATCGGACGGATTATCGCTGCAAGCGGCCTTTTATTGCCGATCGGTGACGATTCGCGACGATAGCATGGCCGCGCGCGCCGCCAACGCCGCCATGCGTCACGGGGTCCGCCGCACCGGCGCGGCCGGCTTCTGCGACAATCCACCTGCTGCCGCGCCACAACGGCCGCGGTCAATGACTCCGCCATGCGCCATCTCGCTCCCGCTTCCGACGCGCCGCCCGCCGTGCCTCATACCGGTCCGCGACGCGACTGGCAGACAATCGCTTCGCTGCTGCCATATTTGTTCCGCTACAAAGTGCGGTCGATTCTCGCGCTCAGTTGCCTGATCGGCGCCAAGGTCGCCAACCTGGGCGTGCCGCTGGTGATGAAACGCATCATCGACAATCTCACCATCGCCCACACCTTGCCACAGGCGATGCGGCAGGCGAGCGGCTCGACACTATTGATGGGTGGCCTGAGCATTCTCGGGCTGCTGGTCGTGGCCTACGCGGTCGCACGCCTGTTTACTTCGCTGCTCACCGAGCTACGTGAATGGCTGTTTTCGAAAGTCACCGAAAGCGCGGTGCGATTGCTGGCCTTGCAGGTGTTTCGCCATCTGCATTCGCTGTCGCTGCGCTTCCATCTGGATCGCCAGACCGGCGGCATGTCGCGCGACATTGAACGCGGCACGAAAGGGATTCAGACGGTTATTTCCTACTCCTTCTATAGCATCCTGCCGACCCTGGTCGAAGTCGGTCTGGTGATGGCGATTTTCGTCACTCGCTACGAGGCTTATTACGCCTGGGTGACGCTGGCGGCGCTGGTGATCTACATCACCTTTACCGTCAAGGTGACCGAATGGCGCACGCAGTTTCGGCGCAATATGAATGACCTCGATTCGCGCGCCAATTCGCGGGCCATCGACTCCTTGCTGAACTACGAAACGGTCAAATATTTCGGTAACGAAGAATTCGAGGCGCAGCGCTACGATGAAAACCTGTTGCGCTACCGGCGTGCCGCGATCCGCTCACAGCATTCACTGTCGATGCTCAATCTCGGTCAGCAAATCATCGTCGGCACTGGGCTGGTGTTTATCTTGTGGCGTGCTACGCAAGGCGTACTGGCTGGACGCATGACGCTGGGCGATCTGGTGCTTGTGAATACGCTGATGCTGCAACTTTACGTGCCGCTGAACTTCCTGGGCGTGGTCTATCGTGAGCTGAAGCAGAGCCTGACCGATATGGATCGCATGTTCGGGCTGTTGGCCCAGTCGCGCGAAATCGCTGATCGCAGCGATGCGCAGGCCTTGTCGGTGGGTCGCGCCGAAGTGCGTTTCGAGCACGTCGATTTCGCGTATGAATCAGGTCGGCGCATTCTGCACGACGTGAGTTTCACGATTGCCGGCGGTACCACCACCGCGGTGGTTGGCCATAGCGGTTCGGGCAAATCGACGCTGGCGCGATTGTTGTTCCGTTTCTACGATGTCAGCGGCGAGGGCACCGGACGCATCAGCATAGATGGTCAGGACATTCGCGACGTCACGCAAACTTCGCTGCGCGCCGCCATCGGCATCGTGCCGCAAGACACTGTGCTGTTCAATGACAGCATCTACTACAACATTGCCTATGGTCGGCCCACGGCGTCGCGCGAAGAAGTGCTGGAAGCAGCCCGCGCCGCGCATATCCATAGCTTCATCGAGAGCCTGCCTAGGGGCTATGACACGCCGGTCGGCGAGCGTGGCCTGAAGCTGTCGGGCGGCGAGAAGCAACGTGTAGCGATCGCGCGCACGTTGTTGAAAGACCCGCCGATTCTGATTTTCGACGAGGCTACCTCGGCGCTCGACTCGCGTGCGGAGACGGCGATCCAGAATGAACTCGATCGGATCGCCCGCGCTCGCACCACCTTGGTCATCGCGCATCGCTTGTCGACAGTGGTGAACGCCGAGCAGATTGTAGTGCTCGACAAAGGCCGCATCGTCGAGCGCGGCACGCATCGAGAACTTATCGATGCCGATGGCCTGTATGCGCAGATGTGGGCGCTGCAGCGGCAAGAGCGCGGCACCGGCAAGCGCGTGGCCGGCGATGGCGGCGCGGTGCCATCTGTCGCGGACGCACGCGCGACGGCGGCCGATGGCTCGAGCGATGTCGGCAGCGCAGACAACATCGCGCCGGCAGCGGTCAACTGACGCCCGCAGCATGGAAATCAAGTGGCTCGAAGATTTCGTGTCATTGGCTGAAACCAATAGTTTCAGTCGCTCGGCTGCGCTGCGCCACGTTACCCAACCCGCCTTTTCGCGTCGTATCCAGGCTCTCGAGGCCTGGCTTGGCAGCCAGTTGATCGACCGCTCTGCCTATCCGACGCGACTCACGCAAGCTGGACGTGTATTCCATGCGCAGGCGCTGGCGATGATTAGCCAGGCACGCGAAGCGCGCACTTTGTTGAAGGGCGAGAGCGGCGCGCCGGCTGCGACCATCGATATGGCCGTGCCGCACACCCTGTCTCTAACTTTTTTCCCGCGCTGGCTGTCGCATGTCGAGGCACGCCTGAGCGCGCAAGCCGGCGCGCCGCAGCGCGTGCATGTACGGCTGCGCGCGCTGAATGTGCACGATGCAGTGTTGTCACTGGTCGAGGGCGGCTGCGATCTGGTGATGGCCTATCATCACCCGAGCCAGCCGGTAACGCTCGACCCAGAACGTTATGAAATGCTGGTGCTGGGCAGCGAGCAACTCAGTCCGTTTTCAGCACCGTGGATTGCCGAGACGCCGTCCTCGCCCGGCGCGGCCGCTGACGCTGGTACGAGTGCCGTCAGACCGTGCCATCCGCTGCCGGGCCGCGGTGGTGCTGCAGTGCCTTTCCTGTCTTATACCCGTGATGCCTACCTTGGCCGCATGACCGAGCTGGTGTTGGCCAACGCCACGCCCGCCCTGAAGCTCGACAAGGTCTATGAAACGGATATGGCGGAAGGTCTGAAGGCCATGGCGCTGGCTGGCCATGGCGTGGCTTTCCTGCCGCATAGCGCTGTAGAGGAAGCGATGGCGGCGGGTCAGTTGCTGCGTCTGGACGCACCGAGCCGGGCCAGCCAACTCGGCCGCTTCAGCCTGGCAATGGAGATTCGCCTATATCGCGATCGCATTGCCTCGGAGAACAACGCGACGCGCAGCCGCCTGCTGGCTCGTTTATGGGATGCAATAGCTGCCGACTGCATGCAAGACAATTTATTCGCATCACCGAGCACCGCCCGGCAGCGCACGGCGAAGCCGGTTGCGAAGGCGCGACGGCAGCGAAACTAGTCTGCCGCCGACGCCTGTCGCGGTAGTGCGTCGCGTTAGCCGAACTGCCGAATACTTATTTGATGACGACGCCATACCTAAGCACGCCGAAAATTGGCGCGTAAGCGGCGGCGCGTGCCTGCTGGTTGCATAGTTCCTGCAGAGCATCGCAGCTCAGCGTTTGCGGCGCGAGCCTCACACGCATCCATTGAGACACCTGCAAAGGCGCTTGCTCCAGTCCGAGAAGTTTTCGGCGCTTATAGGTGGTCGCGAGCATGGGGTTTCCGCGGTTCAGGCAGGTGAGATGCGCTTCGCTGGGCATGCAACAATCGGTGCTCGCGCGCTTGTGTCGCTGCGTTCGCGATGCAGCGCCGCGCGAAGCTGTCCGGGCGCGAACCGACGACTTGGCCGGCGTCGATCGCTCGGTCTCGAGATTGTCCGTATGCCCAGCCAAGCTGCGCCGATTGTCCGGGAGCGGGGGCAATTCGAACGCAACGAGCGCCGGCGCGGTTGCGGCGGCCCGCAATGAAGCCCGCAAATTAATCGGCAGGCGAGTTGACGAGAACGTGGGCGCTGCACGTTGGCCAAATTGCGGAAGATGGCTCGACGCTGCAGGCGTCGCGGTAGGGGCTGACATTCTTTGAAGCGAGTTTGGTGCGGCATCTGCCTTGATCGACCAAGCGGCAGCAAATGTGAACCATGTGGAAATATTCATTCGAGCAATTTTTAAAGAGCGGTAATCGAGGCGACTGAGTGTGTCGCATTGCCAGGACCCGTTGCTACCTGGCCGTTCGGCCGATCTTTAGATAGCCAGCGCGGTCGCACACAGACACCGAATTTTTGACAGTTCAAATCGATTTGTGAACTCTATGTCTTTTTTGCATGGGAGCATGTACAAACAGCATTTGCCGGACCGCGGCAATCATCCGTAGAGTGTGCGCAGTGTCAGCGAAGATCAGCGGAGAACCCGAAATGTCTGAAACGAAATCCAACTTATCCTACTTGAACGACGCCGATCTCGGCCCCTGGGATACCTTCCTGCAACAGATTGCACGCGTCGAGCCCTACATGGGCGAACTGGGACGCTGGATCGAGACGCTGCGCCGACCAAAGCGTGCGCTGATCGTCGACGTACCGATCCATCTCGACGACGGTACCATCGCGCATTTCGAAGGCTACCGAGTTCAGCACAACGTCTCGCGCGGGCCGGGCAAGGGCGGTGTGCGTTTTCACCAGCACGTCACACTCTCCGAAGTCATGGCGCTGGCCGGTTGGATGTCGATCAAGAATGCCGCGGTCAATGTGCCGTTCGGCGGCGCCAAGGGCGGCGTACGGGTCGATCCGCGCAATCTTTCAAGGGGCGAACTCGAGCGCGTGACGCGTCGTTACACTAGCGAAATTCATAATGTCATCGGTCCGAATACCGACATCCCCGCGCCCGACGTCAACACCAATGAGCAAACGATGGCGTGGATGATGGACACTTATTCGGCCAATCAGGGCAGCACCGTTACCGGCGTGGTCACGGGCAAGCCGATCTCGCTGGGCGGCAGTCTCGGGCGCAGCGAAGCCACCGGCCGTGGTGTGTTTGTCGTGGGTCGCGAGGCCGCGCGGCGCCGCGGCGTGGCACTCGATGGCGCGCGCATTGCCGTGCAAGGTTTCGGCAACGTCGGCAGCAATGCCGCCAAGCTGTTCGCCGCGGCGGGTGCGCGCATCGTCGCCGTGCAAGACCACACAGCGACCTTGTATCGCGAAGCCGGTATCGATGCGGTTGCACTGGCGGCCCACGTGACCCGCGCGGGCGGCATCGCGGGCTTCGCGGAGGCCGAGACTGTCGAGGCCGACAAGTTCTGGCAGATCGAAACCGACATTCTGATTCCCGCGGCGCTCGAAGGGCAGATCAATGCACGCAACGCCGGCACCATACGCACCAAGATCATCGTCGAGGGCGCGAACGGTCCGACCACACCCGAAGCAGACGACATCCTTCGTGAAAACAACATCCTGGTGGTGCCCGACGTGATCGCCAACGCGGGCGGCGTGACCGTCAGCTACTTTGAGTGGGTGCAGGATTTCTCCAGCTTTTTCTGGCCGCTCGATGAAATCAACGCACGCCTCGAACGGCTGATGCGCGAGGCTTTCGATGCTGTGTGGCGGGTCTCGGAAGAGAAGGGCGTGCCCCTGCGTACGGCGGCGTTTATCGTCGGTTGCACGCGTATTCTTACCGCTCGCGCTACACGTGGTCTTTACCCGTGATCGGGGATCATACGCGTTGCTCCTTGCGGTGGCTTCCGCTATAAAAGCAGCAGGCGCGGCGAGAGACTCGTCGCGAGAGATCCTGGCGGCTCAACCCTTCTAGCTTCAGTACGCTTAAGCGAGTTATGGGAATCTGTGAGCACTGGCACGGGAGCCGTCCTGGATAATTCGAGGAGAATAATGTCAAAAGCGTTATTTTTCGCACTTCTGCCTTGCTAAACTAACTCGCTATCGCGAAGGAGCATTGAATAATGAAGATCAGCAAGCTGACGATCGCTGCCCTGGCACTAGGGCTTCTTGCAAGCGGCGCTAATGCACAAGACAGCGGCACGCTGAAGAAGATCAAGGACACGGGCGTCATCACGTTGGGGCACCGCGAATCTTCGATTCCATTTTCCTACTACGATGACAAGCAGAACGTGATCGGTTATTCGCAGGACTACGCGCTTGCCATCGTCGATGCGGTCAAGGCCAAGCTGAACCTTCCCAATCTGCAGGTCAAACTGGTTCCCGTGACCTCGCAAAACCGCATTCCCCTGGTGCAGAACGGCACCATCGATATCGAATGCGGGTCAACCACGAATAATCTCGATCGCCAGAAACAAGCTGATTTCACCGATACCATCTTCGTCATCGGCACCCGCCTGATGACCAAGAAAGACTCTGGCATCAAGGACTTCGCCGACTTGAAGGGCAAGACGGTGGTGACCACCGCCGGCACCACCTCCGAGCGCCTGCTGCGCAAGATGAATCAAGACAAGAGCATGGGGATGAATATCATCAGCGCCAAAGACCATGGCGATTCGTTCCTCACGCTCGATACCGGTCGCGCCGTCGCCTTCATGATGGACGATGCGCTGCTGGCTGGTGAGCGCGCCAAGTCCAACCACCCTGACGACTTCGTCATCGTGGGTACCGCGCAAAGCCGCGAGGCCTATGGCTGTATGCTGCGCAAGGGCGATGTCGACTTCAAGAAGGTCGCGGACAGTGCGATCAGCAAGATCGAGACGTCCAGCACCGGTGCCGCGTTGTATCAGAAGTGGTTCGAATCGCCGATTCCGCCGAAAGGCCTGAACCTCAAGTTCCCGATGAGCGATGACATGAAGGCGCTCTTCAAGAGCCCGAACGACAAGGCCATCGACTGATACTCGCAGCAGCCGCGCCGCGCAGCCAGAAGCCACGCGGCGCCGGTTCCGGGCGCCGCGCGCGCGTTCCTTCCCATTGAGCGGAAACGGAAGCTTGTCTTCCGTTTCTTTTTGTGGAGTCAGGCATGGCTTATCACTGGAACTGGGGCGTTCTGTTCAGTCCCGTTTCGACCGGCGAACCAACCACGTACTTCGGTTGGCTGCTGTCCGGCTTTTTCGTGACCATTGCGCTGTCTCTCGCCGCATGGGTCGTCGCACTGGTGGTCGGCGCGCTGGTCGGCGTGATGCGCACGCTGCCTGGGAAAGTGCCGCGTACCATCGGTACCGTCTATGTAGCGGTGTTCCGAAACATTCCACTGATTGTGCAGTTTTTTATCTGGTACCTGGTCATTCCGGAGCTGCTGCCACCGGCGATGGGCAACTGGTTCAAGCAGTTGCCGCCGACGCTGCAATTTTTCTCGGCCTCGGTCGTCTGCCTGGGGCTATTCACCAGTGCTCGCGTTTGCGAGCAGGTGCGCTCCGGCATCATGGCCTTGCCGAAGGGCCAGCGCGCGGCGGGCCTGGCGCTCGGGCTCACGCTGGGCCAGACCTATCGCCACGTGCTGCTGCCCACTGCATTCCGCATCATCATTCCGCCGTTGACCTCCGAGTTTCTCAACATCTTCAAGAACTCGGCCGTGGCTTCGACCATCGGCCTGCTCGAATTGTCCGCCGAGGCTCGGCAACTGGTGGATTACACCGCACAGGCCTATGAGTCGTTCATCTCGGTGACGGTCGCTTATTTCATTATCAATATCGTCGTCATGACCTTCATGCGCTGGGTCGAACGCAAGGCGCGACTGCCCGGCTATATCGGAGGCAAGTGATGCACCACTTCGACTGGAGTTCGATTCCGCGCTCTTACGCGGCCCTGGCATCCGGTGCGGTGATCACGCTCGAAATTACCGTCACCGCCATTATCATCGGCATTATCTGGGGCACGCTGCTGGCGCTGGCACGCTTGTCGAGCGTGAAGCCGCTGGCATGGCTGGCCTCGCTGTACGTCACTTTCTTCCGCTCGATTCCGCTGCTGATGGTGCTGCTGTGGTTCTTCCTGATCGTGCCGCAGTTCCTGCAGGCGGTGCTCAAACTGCCGCCCACCATCGATATTCGGCTGGTGTCCGCGATGGTCGCGTTCACGCTGTTCGAGGCCGCCTACTACTCGGAAATCATCCGCGCCGGCGTGCAAAGCGTTTCGCGCGGCCAGGTAAATGCGTCGCTGGCACTGGGCATGACCTACGGGCAATCGATGCGCCTGGTGATCCTGCCGCAAGCCTTCCGTGCGATGGTGCCGCTGCTGCTGACGCAGGGTATCGTGTTGTTCCAGGATACGTCGCTGGTGTATGTAATCGGCCTGGCCGACTTCTTCCGCACCGCCACCAATATTGGCGACCGCGACGGCACTACGGTGGAAATGGTGTTGTTCGCCGGCGCCTGTTATTTCGTTATCTGTTCGATTGCCTCGGCCATCGTCAAACGGCTTCATAAGGACTACGCGAAATGATCGTGATGAAGAACGTCTCGAAATGGTATGGCAGCTTTCAGGTGTTGACCGACTGCACCACCGAAATCAAGAAAGGCGAAGTGGTCGTGGTGTGCGGCCCGTCCGGCTCGGGCAAGTCGACGCTGATCAAAACCGTCAACGGACTTGAGCCGATCCAGCAGGGCGAGATTTCCATCGAGGGCGTGTCGATTACCGACAAGCGTACCAATCTGTCGAAGCTGCGCGCCAAAGTCGGCATGGTGTTTCAGCATTTCGAGCTATTTCCGCATCTATCGATCGTCAGCAATCTCACGCTGGCACAGATCAAGGTGCTGGGTCGCGGGCGCGACGAGGCGACCACCAAAGCGTTCAAGCTGCTCGATCGGGTCGGCCTGCGCGTGCAAGCCGATAAATATCCGGGGCAACTATCAGGTGGCCAACAGCAGCGAGTGGCCATCGCGCGGGCGCTGTCGATGGATCCGATCGCCATGCTGTTCGACGAGCCGACTTCGGCGCTCGATCCGGAAATGATCAATGAAGTGCTCGACGTCATGGTCGAACTGGCGCAGGAAGGCATGACCATGATGTGCGTCACGCATGAAATGGGCTTTGCGAAGAAGGTCGCGCATCGCGTGATCTTCATGGATCGCGGCCTGATCGTCGAAGACGACCGCAAGGAGGCGTTTTTCGACAATCCGAAATCGGAGCGCGCGAAAGAGTTCCTCGCCAAGATCATTCACTGAGGCTTGCGGCCATCGACGCGTTCGGCGGCCTTTGTCCGCATAGCGATGCGGTTAGGCGGCGCTCTCCAATGGGTCGCCGCCGCATGGGGGCGGCTGCAGCGATTTTGCCAGCGCCTCCGCGCTGACGGGCATTTGCGTGGTGCGCACCACGTCGCCGTCCTGAAACATCATCAGATCGCCCGGTGCCAGCCGCGTCCAGATCTCATCGTCAGTCAGCGGCGCCGTAGCGATCACCGCAACGCGGTCTTCGGGCGTCGTGTATTTCGCGAAATCGATCGACATGTCGGCATCGATCAGATGCGCGGTGGAGAATGGCCAGCGGCGTACCAGGAAGTGCAAGTGCGTCGAGCAATGCGCGAACAGCGCCTGTCCGTTCGACAGCAGGTAATTGAATACACCGTGCAGCGTGATTTCGCGAGTCAGTTCGTCCAATGCGTCAAAGAGCTCTGGCAAAGGCGGTTCGCTGCGGGGAAAGCGCCGGCGCAGGCCTTGCAGCAATGCGCAGAACGCCAATTCGCTGTCGGTTGTGCCCACCGGCTGATAAACGCCGGTCAGCGCCGTCGTATAGTCTTTGAGGTCGCCGTTGTGCGCGAAAATCCAGTGACGTCCCCACAGTTCACGCATGAACGGATGGCAGTTTTCCAACTGTATGTGTCCCTGCGTGGCCTTGCGGATATGCGCGATCGTATTGCGCGATTTGATCGGATAACGCTTTACCAGCTCGGCGATCGGTGAACTGGCCGAAGCTTGCTGGTCGATGAAGAGCCGGCAAGCCTTGTCTTCGAAGAAGGCAATACCCCAACCGTCGGCGTGCTGCTTGGTGGAGCCACCGCGCGCCGCGAAGCCGGTGAAAGAAAATGTGATGTCGGTCGGCGCCGCGCAGTTCATTCCGAGAAGTTCGCACATAGATGGGAAGGGTTGTCGGTTTCTCGAAAATCGTGGAGTGCCTGGCGGCGCGGAAGGCGGCTGCCCGAGGCACCGGCTACCAAGCTGGAAATGCCGTTCGAGCCGGTACAATCGGGGGCTTGCGCAAGAATATCATCCGCGGCGCCCGCGCTACACAGCCGACGCGCGGAATCGTTGCCGTCCCGCGGCTTTTTTTAGATAACCGCTTTTTCTGTCGAAGCCATGACGCTTTCATCCAGCCTGTCGGCACCCCAATCTGCGGCGGCCGCCCCGGCCAGCGCTTCCGCCGCTTCTGGCGCTGTGACCTCCCTCGATATCACGACCCCCGACGATTGGCATCTGCATCTGCGCGACGGCGACATGCTCAAGCACGTGGTGGCCGATTCGGCGCGCCAGTTCGCGCGCGCCATCGTCATGCCGAACTTGAAGCCGCCGGTGGTCACCACCGCGCAAGCCGCGGCCTATCGCGCGCGTATTCTTGCCGCGCTGCCCGAAGGCCTGTCGTTCGAGCCCCTGATGACGCTGTATTTGACCGATCGCACGTCCGCCGACGAAATTCGGCGCGCGGTCGATGCCGGCTTCATCCATGGCGTGAAGCTGTATCCGGCTGGCGCCACCACCAATTCCGACGCTGGCGTGACCAATCTCGCGCACTGCGCGCCAGCGCTCGAAGCCATGCAGGAGGCTGGTCTGCCACTGCTGATCCACGGTGAAGTGACCGATCCCGCGGTCGATCTGTTCGACCGCGAAAAGCTCTTCATCGACGAAGTGATGGAACCATTGCGCGCCACCTTTCCGGCGCTACGCGTCGTGTTCGAGCACATCACCACCCGCGAAGCCGTCGATTATGTTCGCGAAACTGGGCGCGATGGCCTGCTCGGCGCGACCCTGACCGCGCATCACCTGCTGTACAACCGCAACGCCATCTTCGTGGGCGGCATCCGCCCGCATTACTACTGCTTGCCGGTACTGAAGCGGGAAGTACACCGTCAGGCACTAGTCGATGCGGCAACTTCTGGCGATAAGCGCTTCTTCCTCGGTACCGACAGTGCGCCGCACGCGCGCGGCACCAAGGAAATCGCCTGTGGCTGCGCGGGTTGCTATACCGCGCTGCATGCGCTGGAGCTGTATGCGGAGGCGTTCGACCGAGCCGGCGCGATCGACCGGCTGGAAGGCTTCGCCAGTTTCTTCGGTGCCGATTTCTATGGTTTGCCGCGCAACAGCGGGCGTGTCAGCTTGCGGCGCGAAGCCTGGCAGATTCCCGCCGAAAGCCCGGTCGGCGACGATACGCTGGTGCCGCTCGACGCTGGCGGCACGCTCAATTGGCGCTGCTCGGGAAGGTGCTAAACTTCGGCTCGCAAAGCGGACCAGGCAGTCGCCGCCTTCTTACGAAGGGGGAGGAAAGTCCGGACTCCATCGGGCAGGGTGATGGCTAACGGCCATCCGTGGCAACACGCGGAACAGGGCAACAGAGAGCAAACCGCCGATGGCCGCGAATTTATTCGCGGATCAGGTAAGGGTGAAAGGGTGCGGTAAGAGCGCACCGCGGTCGCGGCGACGTGGACCGGCAAGGTAACCTCCACCCGGAGCAATCCCAAATAGGCAGGCACGCGCCGTTCGCGGCGCAGGACGGCGCCTCCGTTCGTCTGCGGGTAGGGAGCTCGAGCGCGCCAGCAATGGCGCGTCTAGATGAATGACTGCTACACCGGGCGCAAGCCCGGCGACAGAATCCGGCTTATCGGCCGCTTTGCCCTTCTTTTGTTGCCGCGCGGGCCTCGCTCAGGCCGCTTCGAGTTCCACGATCTCGAATGAATGCGATAGTTCGGCGGTCTTGGCCAGCATGATCGAGGCCGAGCAATATTTGTCGTGCGACAGCGTGATCGCGCGTTCGACCGTTTCCGGCTTCAGCTTGCGACCGGTCACGGTGAAAGCGAAGTGAATCTTCGTAAACACCTTCGGATCTTCTGCGGCCCGCTCGGAGGTCACCTTGACGCTGCAGCCGTGCACGTCCTGCCGCCCCTTTTTCAAGATCAGCACCACGTCGTAGGCGGTACAGCCCCCGGTGCCCGCCAATACCAGTTCCATAGGGCGAGGCGCCAGATTATGCCCGCCGCCCTCGACCGCGCCATCGATCAGTACCGTGTGGCCGCTACCGGTGGCCACGGTAAATGCCATGCCGCCCGGACCATCCCAATCTACCGTGCATTCCATGCGTCGCTCCAAGCTGAGTTTTGCGGCATTTTAACGGGGTTTCATTCAGGCGCCAGCGCGCTCGCGGCAAGCCGGAACGCAGGCAACACCGGCCGGAATAAGATTTCGATTGCTCGAGCCTGGGGTGAACCCTTACAATTCGCCTATCGATGGGCCGCGCAGCTTCAAATGATCCGAACGCCGCGTCGCCGATCTCCGCTGTCTCCTCCACCTCCTGATGGTGGATTTAAGCCCGAGCGCCATGCGCCCGGGCTTTTTTGTCCGCGCCGCGCGGTGCCGCACGGTTGGCATCCCTTCGTGCCTTTGACCGGGCGCGCATCTGCCCTTATAATGGCCAGCTTTTCCGAATCGTGCCCGCGGAAAAATCCAGGGAGAGCCTGCAAAGCATTCAAATAAGCAGGAAAGCAAAAGCTAAGGGCAGGCAAATTTTTGGATCGATCATGAAGACTTTTTCCGCAAAAGCCCACGAGGTGACGCGTGAATGGTACGTGATTGACGCGAAGGACAAGGTTCTCGGTCGTGTCGCCAGCGAAGTGGCACGCCGCCTGCGCGGCAAGCACAAGCCCGAGTTCACTCCTCACGTCGATACCGGCGATTTCATCGTTGTCATCAACGCCGGTCAGCTCAGAGTTACGGGCAACAAGAGCACTGACAAGAAATACTATCGCCACTCCGGCTATCCCGGCGGCATCTACGAGACGACGTTCGGCAAGATGCAAGAACGTTTTCCCGGCCGTGCGCTCGAGAAAGCGGTCAAGGGCATGCTGCCGAAGGGCCCGCTTGGTTATGCAATGATCAAGAAGCTCAAGGTTTACGCCGAAGAATCGCACCCGCATACGGCTCAGCAGCCGAAAGCGCTCGAGATCTAAAGGAGCCTGTTGTGATCGGAAATTGGAATAACGGCACGGGCCGCCGCAAAAGCGCGGTTGCGCGGGTCTTCATCAAGGCGGGCAAGGGCAACATCGTCGTCAACGACAAGCCTATCGCCGACTACTTCTCGCGCGAAACGTCGCTGATGATCGTGCGCCAACCGCTGGAACTGACCAGCCACCTCGGCACGTTCGACATCAAGGTCAACGTGAACGGCGGCGGCGAAACCGGTCAGGCCGGCGCGGTGCGTCACGGCATCACGCGTGCGCTGCTCGACTATGACGCAACGCTGAAGCCGGCTTTGTCGGCGGCGGGTTTTGTTACCCGCGATGCACGCGAAGTCGAACGGAAGAAGGTCGGTTTTCACAAGGCACGTCGCCGCAAGCAGTTCTCCAAGCGTTAATCTCACGCTTATTGCGTGGGGCAATGCGCTGGGTCGGGGCCTGATGGCGTCGATCCGAACAAAACGCCGCCGGAATTGGTTTTCCGGCGGCGTTTTGTGTTGGATGTTTGCCTTAGGCGGGCTTGAAAAACCCGTTTGCCGACGCGACATTGCAATCAGTCCTACAATACGTCAAAGCTTCTTTTGGAGAGTCTGATGAATGCTGTGACCGAAATGCCCGTCACCACGGGCGAAATGAGCCCGCTCGTGTTCACCGACAGTGCGGCCGACAAGGTCAAACAGTTGATCGAGGAAGAAGGCAACGCCGAACTCAAGCTGCGTGTGTTCGTGCAGGGCGGCGGCTGCTCAGGCTTTCAGTACGGCTTCACCTTCGATGAAGCGGTCAACGAAGACGACACGATCATGAACAAGAACGGCGTGCAATTGCTGATCGACTCCATGAGCTACCAGTATCTGGTCGGCGCGGAAATCGATTACAAAGACGACTTGAGCGGCGCGCAGTTCGTGATCAAGAATCCGAATGCCACCACGACTTGCGGTTGCGGATCGTCGTTCTCGGTCTGATCGAACGGTTTTCCGGCGGTTTGTCCCGCCGTTGCTTAAAAGAGTCCCGCCTGCGCAAGTTGGCGGGACTTTTGCCGTTGGCGTGGTGGTCGGCGCCTTGACTTCGATAGCGAGGGCGTCGCACTTGATGGATTATCAACGCGGATACAACGCGCCCAGTATGCGCGGGCCCGCAGCGCCTGTCGTCTCCGGCAAATTGCCTGGCAGGCGCTCGACAAAGCGTTGTGCCAGCCAAGCGAACGCCAGAGGTTCTACGCGCTGCGGCGGCACGCCTCGTGTCGCCGTCGACGCGAGCGTCGCGCGCACACCACGCAGTGCCAGCGCGGTATCCAGAGCGGCCATTAGCGTCAGGTTATAAGCGCCGCCACCACAGACGAGCACCGCGCGGCATTCGGCTGCGAAGCGCGCAATATCATCGGCGATAACTTCGGCCGTCAATGCCGTCAGCGTGCGCAGGACGTCATGCGCGGAGAGCGGCTGGTGGTCGGGCGCAAGGGACGCCAGGCAGGCGTCGAGCCATGCCGCGTTGAACAGATCCCGGCCGGTGCTTTTCGGCGGATCCTGGCGGAAATAGCTGTCCGACATCAGGCGGCCCAACAATTCCGGGTCGACCACGCCTTGCGCCGCCAGGCGACCGGCATCGTCGTAGGGCGCGCCGAAATGGCGCAGCGTCCAGTGGTCGAGCAAGGCGTTGCCGGGGCCGCAGTCGAAGCCGCGCGCGGACCCTTCACGCAGCACCGTGATATTGCTGATGCCACCGATATTGCAGACGACGCTGGCGCCTTCCTGCTGCCCGAACACCACCGCATGAAAGGCCGGTGCCAGCGGCGCACCCTGGCCGCCGGCCGCCACATCGCGACTGCGAAAATCGGCAATCACGTCGATCCCGGTCAACTCGGCGAGCAGCGCCGGATTATTCGTCTGCCGCGTATAGCCGCGTTCGGGCCGATGGCGGATGGTCTGTCCGTGCACGCCTACTGCGCGAATCGCTGTCGGCGCCAGGCCGGTGCGCTGCAGCAGTTGGTGGCAGCACGCGGCATAGCAGTGTGCCAGCGCGTTCGCCGCCTGCGCTTCGCGGTCGATTTCATCAGCGCCGCTGGCCTGCAAGGCGAACAACTGCTCGCGCAAGGCCGCGGGAAACTCCGCGTGGCCATCAGCCAGTACTTCGATGGTCGGCGCTGTGCCCGCGGCAGCCGCTTGATGAAAAATCACGGCGACGCCGTCTACGCCGTCCATGCTCGTTCCTGACATCAGGCCGAAGTAGATATCTTGCTGCACGCGTGTTCTCCAATGACCAGTCGGTCGCCTGGCTCTCCCCTACGCTTGGGCGTCGTGTGGGAAGGCCTGCCGCTCGAAGCGCCGACCGAATAATTCCGCACTATGCCATCGGCCCGGCTCGCACGAACAAAAAATCTCGGGGAGGATGCACTTCACGTAAAATTCAGGCGGCCCGTCGTGCCGGCGACGCAGCGGTGTCCTCGTGCGCAGCCTGCGGCATTGGCACACATGTGCGCGCCTGCCGGCTCTATCGCGTGCGGCGTCCAGCAGACGACGTTGCGCCTCAACCTTGGTTTTCAGCTTCCCTCGCATGACATCAGAGCGCATTGACGGCGCGCCCAGCGCCAACGCCGAAACCTTTCCCATTACCGATGCGGTACGACACGCATTGGCGGTAACTCGACGCGGCTGCGACGAACTGCTGATCGAAGCCGAATTCATCGGCAAGCTTGCGCGCAGCGCCGCCACCGGCAAGCCGCTGCGCGTCAAGCTCGGTCTCGATCCGACCGCGCCGGATATCCATCTCGGCCACACCGTAGTGCTCAACAAGCTGCGGCAACTGCAGAATCTCGGGCATACGGTAATTTTCCTGATCGGCGATTTCACATCGCGCATCGGTGATCCGTCCGGGCGCAACAGCACGCGGCCGCCGCTTACCACCGAGCAGATCGAGAGCAATGCGCGAACTTATTTCGAGCAGGCGTCGCTGGTGCTGGATCGTGAGAAAACCGAGGTGCGCTACAACAGCGAATGGTCGCTTGCGCTCGGCGCGGATGGACTGATCAAGCTGGCTTCGCGTTACACCGTGGCGCGCATGCTCGAACGCGACGACTTCACCAAACGCTTTCAGGGCGGCTTGCCGATCTCGATCCACGAATTCCTCTATCCGCTGATGCAGGGCTACGATTCGGTCGCCTTGGAAGCCGACCTGGAGCTTGGCGGCACCGACCAGAAATTCAACCTGCTGGTGGGCCGTGAGTTGCAAAAGCAATTCGGCCAGGAGCAGCAATGCATTCTGACGATGCCGCTGCTGGAGGGACTCGACGGCGTCGAGAAAATGTCGAAGTCGAAGGGTAATTACATCGGCATCAGCGAGAAGCCGGCCGAGATGTTCGGCAAATTGATGAGCATCTCCGACGACCTGATGTGGCGCTACTACGAGCTGTTGTCGCTGCGCGAGATCGAAGAGATCGCGGGCTTTCGGCAGGCGGCCGCGGACGGCCGCAATCCGCGTGATTTCAAGGTGCTGCTTGCGCAGGAAATCGTCGAACGCTTTCATTCGCGGCTCGATGCCGAGCGCGCGCTCGAAGATTTCGTGCATCGCTCGAAAGGTGGCGTGCCCGACGACATCCCCTCGGTGGCACTGAGCGGTGCGCCGCTGGCCATCGGTAACCTGTTGAAGCAGGCAGGACTGGCCGCCTCGACCAGCGAAGCGCTGCGCGCCGTCGAACAGTCGGGCGTGCGTATCGACGGCGCGCTGGTGACCGACAAGGGATTGAAGTTGGGTGTGGGTAGCTACGTGGTGCAACTGGGCAAGCGGCGCTTCGCCAAGGTCACGGTGAGCGCGTGACGCGCGTCGATACCGGACGGCCGACGATTTTTATTCTGGTGCGCCATGGCGAGACCGAATGGAATCGTGTGCAGCGCATCCAGGGTCATCTTGATATTGCGCTGTCCGTCGAAGGTGTCGAGCAAGCTCGCCGCTTGGGGCGCCGCTTCGCCGAGCGTGGCGCGGCGGCGGCCCGCATCGACCAGATTTATTGCAGCGACTTGACGCGAGCCCGGCAAACCGCCGCGCCGACCGCCGCGGCACTGGCGCTGCCTGTGCAGTACACCGAAGCCTTGCGCGAGCGCTGCTACGGTGAATTCGAGGGTTTCGACAGCGCTCAGGTGGCCGAGAGATGGCCGGAAGGCTATACGAGATGGCAGGGGCGCGATCCTGACTTCACCGCGGCTGGCGGCGAGACGCCGCGCGCTTTCCACGCGCGCATCCTGGCGTTGCTGAACCAACTTGCGGTGCGGCATCCCGGCGAACGCGTCGTCTGCGTCACGCATGGCGGCGTGCTCGATGTCGCGTATCGATATCTCCGTCGGATGTCACTCGAAGCGCCGCGGCAACATCGATTGCTGAACGCCAGCATCAATGTCGTGGGGTGGCGCGGCGCGTCGCAAGCCGATTCCGGTGCGCGGCTCGGTCGCATCGTTTGCTGGGGCGACGTGGCGCATCTGCAAGGCGGCAGCCGCGACGACGGACCTGCGGCGACTGGCACGCCGCGCTAGCGCGATGCCTGATCGGGCGCCTGTCTGGACGCGGCAGTGGTTGCCGGTGTGGACGCGTCGATTGGTACCGTAGTCGGCTTCAGTGCGGTCGGCGCACCGGACCATGCCCCCGCCGCGACACGCGCCCGCGCGCGACGTGACACGCCGTTGCGCAGCGCCCAACGCATGAGCGCGCCAATCCGCCGTACCCCAGGCCGCACGATCGCGCGTTTCACGTGCATCCAGCGGTCGAGCCCCAGCATCTGCTGCGCCCAGTCGGGCAACAAATCGATACCCCCGTTCAGCAGGAGCTTGCCGATTGGCCAGGCCAGCGAATAGCGCGGCGCCGCATCCAGCAAGATGCGCACGACCGCATGCGAACGCTCGCTCGCCACTAATTCGGGGCGCATCGACGCCAGATAGGCGGTGATGTCGCTTTCGCATTTCGGCACGTCCGTCGCGCCAAGTGCTTCGGCGATTTGCGCGGTTTCGGCGAAATAGCGATCGCGCGCCGCTTGCGGCAGATGCGGGTCGACGTAGCGCAGATACGCTGCCAGAAAGCTTGATACCTCAGCCACGTGCACCCATCGCAGCAGTGCCGGGTCGTCGGCCGCATAGGGGCGCCCATCCGGGGCCACGCCTTGCACGCGCCGATGAATCGTACGCACCTGTTCGATAAGCCGCAGTGCATCGGCGCGACTGCCGAAGGTGGTAGCCGCGATAAAGGTGGCGGTGCGACCCAGTCGGCCGTGAATGTCCTGGCGAAACGTCGAGTGATCCCAGACACCGGCCAGGGCCAGCGGGTGCAGCGCCTGCAGCAGCAGCGCGCTGACGCCGCCGGCCATCATCGAGGTGAAGTCGGCATGCACTTTCCAGCACACCGCGTCAGGGCCGAACAAACCCGGGTCGCCGGGCGGCGCCGAATAATCGATCGAGCTGGTGCGCGCGCCGGTCAAACGGTTGACGCCCCGCACGATGATACCGCGCAGGCCGCGCGCGGGCGGCGGCGCGGCGACCTCAGGCGGAGGGTGGCTCATCCCAAAGGTCTCGTACCGGGTTCGCCGCCGGCGCGGTCAGGCCGAAATGGCGATAGGCCAGCAGCGTGGCCACACGGCCGCGCGGCGTTCTTTGCAGGAAGCCCTGCTGAATCAGATACGGCTCCAATACATCTTCGATGGTGTCGCGCTCCTCGCCGATCGCCGCGGCCAGGTTATCCAAGCCGACCGGGCCGCCGTCGAACTTGTGCAGAATCGCTTCCAGCAGCTTGCGGTCCATCAGATCGAAGCCGACCGCATCGACGTCGAGCATGGCGAGCGCCGCGTCGGCTACTGCCGAACTGATGCGGCCATCGGCACGCACCTCGGCATAGTCGCGCACGCGCCGCAGCAGCCGATTGGCGATGCGCGGCGTGCCGCGTGAGCGTTTGGCGATTTCATGCGCGCCGTCGTCGCCGATTTTCGCCCCCAGCAGTTGCGCCGAGCGCTTGACGATGGAGGTCAATTCGCTGGCTGAATAGAACTCGAGGCGCGCCACGATGCCGAAGCGGTCGCGCAGGGGATTGGTGAGCATGCCGGCGCGCGTGGTGGCGCCAATCAGCGTGAAGGGCGCCAGATCGAGCTTGACGCTGCGTGCGCCCGGACCTTCGCCGATCATGATGTCGATTTGATAGTCCTCCAGCGCCGGATAAAGAATTTCCTCGACCACTGGCGATAGCCGGTGGATCTCGTCGATGAAGAGCACGTCGTTGGCTTCGAGGTTGGTGAGCAGCGCTGCCAGATCGCCGGCGCGTTCGAGCACCGGCCCCGAGGTTTGGCGCAGGTTGACGCCCATTTCGCGGGCGATGATGTGGGCCAGCGTGGTTTTGCCGAGGCCAGGCGGCCCGAACAGCAGCACATGATCCAGCGCTTCCGCGCGCCCGCGCGCCGCCTGCACGAAAATTTCCAGCTGTTCGCGCACCTTTACCTGGCCGACATATTCGTCGAGCTGCTTGGGCCTGAGCGCGCGCTCGAACACCTCTTCATTCGGCGAAGTGGGGGTGGCGGCGATGACGCGCTCGCCGGAAAGTTTGTCGGTTTCGATCATGGAGCGATTGTATCGCCGCGCGCCGGCCGCGTCGTATTGGCCGTTCGGTATTGCTTATCGGCTAGCGTGCGCACGGGCGTGGGCCTGCAATGCGCTTATCGCACGCCGATCCGGCGCCTCTGCCTCAAGCCTTCGACAGCGCCCTGAGCGCATGCTTGATGCCGTCGGAAACGCCGGCGTCGGGCGGTATCGAGCGCACCGCGGCCGAGGCTTCCTTTTCCGAGTAGCCCAGCGCGAGCAGCGCATGCAACACGTCGGCGCCGTGATTGGCCGAGGTGGATGGGCCGGCAGGACTGCCCAGGTCCGCGCCCAACTTGCCCTTCAGCTCCAGCAGCAGCCGTTCGGCGGTTTTCTTGCCGATGCCCGGCACGCGCGTGAGGCGCGCCACGTCTTGCATGGTGACGGCCTGCGCCAATTCATTCACGCTCATGCCCGACAGCACCGCCAGGGCCATGCGCGCGCCGATGCCGCTTATCTTCAACAACTCGCGAAACGCGCCGCGCTCTTCGGCAGTGGCAAAGCCATACAGCAGATGCGCGTCTTCACGCACGATCTGCTGGGTGAGCAGCGCGATCTTTTCGCCGACCGCGGGCAAGTTGTAGAACGTGCTCATCGGCACGTCGACCTCATAGCCGACGCCTTGGCAATCGACCAATAGCCGGGGAGGATTTTTTTCCAGCAGAACGCCGGCGATTCGACCGATCATGGTTTTGAGTAAGAGAACATCAACCGATCAAGCGGCCGCGCCGCATGCGCATGCCGCGCTTGCCCACCTCGGGCGACAGCGCTGAAATGCGCTCGACCGCGCTCGAGCCGTGCGCGTGACAAATCGCCATGCCCAGCGCGTCGGCCGCGTCGCTGCCCGGCAGACCGGACAGGCTCAGCAGCCGCGCCACCATTTCACGCATTTGCTCTTTGTTCGCGCGCCCATAGCCGACCACCGCCTGCTTCAACTGCAAAGCCGTGTATTCGGCAACCGGCAGGCCTGCGGCCACCAGTGCGCAGATCGCCGCGCCACGCGCTTGTCCGAGCAACAGCGTCGACTGCGGATTGACGTTGACGAAGACCTTTTCTATCGCGGCGCAGTCGGGCCGATGCTGCGCCGCCAGCGCCGAGATGCTTTCGAAGATGGTGCCAAGGCGGCTCGGCAGGTCGCCATCTTTGGTGCGCACCACGCCGCTTGCGATGTATTCGAGACGCTGCCCCGTCTGTTCGATCACACCGAAACCGGTGACGCGCAAGCCTGGATCGATGCCGAAGATTTTCACTTAGTGTCGGAAGTGACGGACGCCGGTGAACACCATGGCCACGCCTTGCTCGTCGGCGGCGGCGATCACTTCATCGTCGCGCACCGAGCCGCCCGGCTGGATCACGCAGGTAGCGCCGGCTTGCACTACCACGTCGAGCCCATCGCGGAATGGAAAGAACGCATCGGAGGCCACTGCCGAACCCTGCAGCGACAAGCCGGCGTTCTCCGCCTTGATGCTGGCGATGCGCGCCGAATCGACACGGCTCATCTGGCCGGCACCAATGCCTAGCGTGCGGCCCTGGCCGCAAAACACGATGGCGTTCGACTTGACGAACTGCGCCACGCGCCAGGCGAACTGCAGATCGTCGAGTTCCAGTTCGGTGGGCGCGCGGCGTGTGACGATGCGCAGCGCCGCCCGATCCACATTGTCGACATCGGGCGATTGCAGCAGCAGGCCGCCGCCCACGCGCTTCATGTCGAAGTCATTGCGCTGCGCGCCCAGCGCGATCTCGAGTACGCGCACGTTCGGCTTGGCGGCGAAGACCCGGCGCGCTTCCTCGCTGAAGGCCGGTGCGATCAGCACTTCGACGAATTGCTTGGCGATTACTTCGGCCGCGGCGCCGTCCAGCTCTCGATTGAAGGCGATGATGCCGCCGAAAGCGGAAGTCGGATCGGTGCTGAACGCCTTCGCGTAAGCCGCGCCGGCATCCGCGCCGAGCGCGACGCCGCAAGGATTCGCGTGCTTGACGATGACGCAGGCGGGTACGTCGAAGCTCTTGACGCATTCCCAGGCCGCATCGGCATCGGCGATATTGTTGTACGACAGTTCCTTGCCCTGCAATTGCCGATAGCCGGCGAACATGCCGTCGGCCACCTGGATGTCGCGATAGAAGGCCGCCTGCTGGTGCGGATTTTCACCGTAGCGCAGGCTTTGCGCCTTGTCGAAAGCCAGATGCAGCGTTGCGGGAAAGGCGTCGCGCGCATCGTGGCGGCGCTCGCTGCCCAATGTCGTCAAATAATTGGCGATTGCACCGTCGTATTGCGCGGTATGCGCGAACACTTTGGCGGCCAGCCGGAAACGCGTGGCATCGCTGACCGCGGGTGCTTGGGCTGCATGCGAGGCGCGCATTTCCTCGAGCACGCAAGCGTAGTCGGCGGGGTCGACCACGACCGTGACGTCGCGATGATTTTTCGCCGCGGAGCGCAGCATGGCCGGACCGCCGATATCGATATTCTCGATCGCATCTTCAAAGTTGCAATCGTCGCGTGCGATGGTTTCGCGAAACGGATAGAGGTTGACGACGACCAGGTCGATGGTGGGAATGGCATGCGTCGCCAGCGCGTCGACGTGCTCGGGCACGTCGCGGCGCGCCAGCAATCCGCCATGCACTTTCGGGTGCAGCGTTTTCACGCGGCCGTCGAGCATTTCCGGAAAGCCGGTGTAGTCGGCCACCTCGGTCACCGCGAGGCCGGCTTCGGCGAGCAGCCGGGCCGTGCCGCCGGTCGACAGCAAGGTCACGCCCAGTTCGGTCAGCGAACGGGCGAAATCGACGATGCCGGACTTGTCCGACACCGAAAGGAGCGCTTGGCTGATCATGATTGAAGACTAGAAGGCGGGGTTCAAAGAAGTCCGTGTTCCTGCAGTTTCTTGCGCAGGGTATTACGGTTGATGCCGAGATAGCTGGCGGCGATCGACTGATTGCCCTCGCTCTTTTCCAACACGGTCTCGAGCATCGGCTTTTCGACGCAGCGGATGATCATATCGTAGATGTCAGACGGCCGCGCGCCGTTCAGGTCGTCGAAATACGCGCACAAGCTGTCTCGCACGCATTGTTCTATATGGTTTCGGCTCATGCGGCTAATGGCTCGACAGAAATGGGAGAGGGCGGGACGACCGTGGCGCTCTCGTAGCTCAAGCGCTCGGACAGCGCTTGCTGGGCATCGAAAAAGGTGTTGACGGCAGCCAGCTGCTCGCGCGTGGTTTCGAGCGTGTTCATCTGATGCCTGAATGCGTTGGCGCCGGCCAAGCCGCGCGTGTACCAGCCAATGTGCTTGCGTGCGGTGCGCACGCCGGTGAGTTCGCCATAGAAGCCATAATGGTCTTCAAGATGGCCGTTCATGACCTGTCTGATTTCCGCGACCAGCGGTGGCGGCAGGTGCTGGCCCGTTTCCAGGAAATAGGCGATTTCGCGGAACAGCCAGGGGCGGCCTTGCGCGGCGCGGCCGATCATCACGGCGTCGGCGCCGGTATAGGCAAGCACTTGCCGCGCTTTCTCGGGCGTATCGATATCGCCGTTGGCGACGACGGGAATCGACACTGCGGCCTTGACCGCGGCGATGGTCTCGTACTCGGCGGCGCCATGATAAAGGTCGGCGCGCGTGCGGCCGTGCACGGTCAACATCGAGATGCCGCTTGCTTCGGCCAGACGCGCGATCGTCAGCGCATTGCGATGATCACGATCCCAGCCGGTGCGGATTTTCAGCGTGACGGGCACCGCGTGCGCGCCGGTGCCGACCGCCGCGACCACGCTTTCCAGGATGGCAGCCACCAGGCTTTCGTTTTGCAGCAACGCCGAACCTGCCGCGACATTGCAGACTTTCTTGGCGGGGCAGCCCATATTGATATCGATCACCTGCGCGCCGCGGTCGACGTTGTGCCGCGCCGCTTGCGCCAGCATGAGCGGATCGGCACCGGCGATCTGCACGGCGACCGGCTCCATTTCGCCGGTGTGATCGGCGCGGCGCATGGTTTTCTCGCTGCGCCACAACTGGGCGTTGGATGCCACCATCTCGGACACCGCATAGCCGGCGCCGAGTTGCTTGCACAACTGACGGAAAGGGCGATCCGTCACGCCGGCCATGGGCGCGACGAAAAGGTTGTTACGCAGCAGATGATGTCCGATGCGGAGCATTTTCGGCGAAACCTCGGCCTGCGTACGTTCCGGAGAGAGCGCGCGCGGTCGGCGGTGAGTGAGTGGGCAGGGGCGCATTTTAGCGCGCATTTTTAGTTTCGAGCGTCACGATGGCGAGGGTCATTGGGAAATTCTTCATGCGTACCGCACAGGCCACAACAAGGGTCTGCACCGATATGCGCCTATTGATTCCGAGGCCTGCGGACGTCGGGCGGTCACTTTCACTTGCATGAGCGGCGCCCCGGGTATCGATGATCCGGCGCTTTGATGATGCGGCGATACAACCGCACGATGATCAAGCTCAACCACGTTGTCCAAACATCATTTGCCGTGCCAGCATCGATTTCGCCGGGGCCAGTAAGTCGAGCGCGGCCAAGGTGGCGCCGCGCACGGCGGCGATCGGTGCGAACTCGCTGGTGAAGCCGCGTGCCAGCAGATCGGTCAGGCCTACCGTGAGCGCTCGGTCGACCTGCCGCCGTGCGGCAAATGCGGCGAGCGCGGCCGGGACGGCGCCGAATTCGGAGAGGGCGGCGCACAAGGCATAGGCGTCACGCAACCCGAGGTTCAAGCCTTGCCCCGCCACTGGATGCAAGGTTTGAGCGGAGTTGCCGATGGCCGCCACGCGCGCGCTTTGCATGGAGGTCCGCGTCAGCAAGCCGAGCGGATAGGCGGCGCGCCCCGAGAGCTGCGCGAGCGAACCCAGGCGGCCGCCGAATACCTGATTCAATTCCGCGAGAAACAGCGGTTCGTCGAGCCTGAGGCGGCGCGCGGCGGACTCGGCCGAGCAGCACCAGACCAGCGCGAAGCGGCCGGCGCCTGCGGGCAGCAGCGCCACCGGACCTTCCCGCGTGAAGCGCTCCCACGCGAGATGCGGCGGCGCGCCGCTCGCCTGCAAGCTGCCGACGATGGCGGTTTGTCGATAGTCTCGACTGGCCGGCAGCAGCGAGCGATGCGCGGGCCGAGCGGGGCTTTCCGAGGTATTGACCGAGCGTGTATCGACGTCGGCGGTGGCGGTGGCGGTGGCGGTGGCGGCGGTGGTGGGGGCAACGCCATCAGCGTTGCGAGGCGTTGCGAAAACGCCCCCTTCGGCGCTGATCACCAGACTTGCGGTGAGCGGCGTTCGCTGGTCGGCGAATGACACGGCGACCCCATCGGCCAGCGTTTCGATGCCGCTCACTTCGCCGCGTTCGCGGCGCAGCGCAGGCAATACGTCTGACGTCGATCTCGGTGCGGCACTGTCGGTCAGCGCGAGTTGCAGGGCCGTCAACAAAGCCCCGTATCGCACCACCGCGCCCAGTTCTGGCAGGCCGTGTTCGCGGCGATCGATCAGGGCGCGACCGAATTGCCCCTGGCGGGAGATATGGATGCGATGGATGGGCGTGGCGGTGCTCGGCCAGACGAAGCCCGGCAGCGTTTCAAGCAGCGCGCGGCTGGCATGCGAGATGGCGAGGAAACGCGGATCGGCGCTCGCCGCTTGTGGGTCGCGCGCATCGATTACTGCCAGCTTCAATGCCCGTGTGCGTCCGCGTGCCGCCAGCCAGCCCGCCAGTGCCAAGCCGACCGGACCGCCGCCGATGATGGCGATGTCGACGAGTCGCTCGCTTCCTGGCGCCACGACGGCGTTCACTTTCCCTCCCGCATCAGCGCTTCGATTGCCGCGGCGGCGACCGGCACGTCGCGGGTAATCAGTTCGCAGCCGTCGGCGGTAACGATGGCGTCGTCCTCGATGCGTATGCCGATGTTCCAGTATTGCTCGGGCACATCGGGCCCAGGGCGCACGTAGAGCCCTGGCTCGATCGTCAACACCATGCCCGGAACCAGCGTTCTCGACAGCGGTGCCGCGCCGGCCGACGTGGCGTTCCCGTCGCGGTCGAAATAATCGCCGCAGTCGTGCACGTCCATGCCCAGCCAGTGCCCGGTGCGGTGCATGTAGAAGCGCGAATAGCTGCGCTGTGCAATCGCCTGCTCGACATCGCCGTCGCGGCCGGCCTGCAGCAGGCCGGTGTCGAACATTCCCTGCACCAGCACGCGCACGGCCGCGTCATGCGGGGTATCGAAGTGAGCGCCCGGCCGGGTTGCGTCGGCGGCGGCTTGCTGCGCCGCGAGCACGATGTCGTATAGCGCGCGCTGCGGCGCCGAGAAGCGGCCATTCGCGGGAAATGTGCGGGTGATATCGGAGGCATAGCCATCCAGCTCACAGGCCGCGTCGATCAACACCAGGTCGCCGTCCCGCGCGATGGCGTCGCCAGCAGGATAGTGCAGCACGCAAGCATTTTCACCGGCTGCGACGATCGAGCCGTAGGCCGGCGCCTGTGCGCCGCTGCGTCGAAATTCATAGAGCAGTTCGGCTTCGATTTCATACTCGCGCATGCCCGGCCGGCAGGCACGCATCGCGCGCCGATGCGCGGCCGCGGAAATGCGCGCTGCGCGGCGCATCAGGTCTTGCTCGTGCCGGTCTTTGACGACGCGCATATCGTCGAGAGCGGGTAACAGATCGATCAAGGTACCGGGCGCCTGCAAGCCGGAACGGCCGCGCGCCCGCACCGACGCCAGCCAGCGTTGCGCATCTTCATCGAGCGTGGGCGTCGCGCCCACCGGGTAATAAAGGGCTGGTGCATTCGCGAGCAGCTCGGTCATCTGCGCGTCGAGCGCGTCGATCGGCAATGCCGCATCCACACCGAGCGCGGCGACCGCGTCGACCGGCCCGAGTCGGCGCCCTTCCCAAACCTCGCGCTCGGCGTTTTTCTCGCGACAAAACAGGATATGCGCGGGCGCACCTTCGACGCCATGTCGGCCGTCGAGCACCAGGGCCGCGCCAGGCTCGGTAAAGCCGGTGAGGTAATAAAAGTAGCTGTCGTGACGGAATGCGTGGTCGGCGTCACGATTGCGCAACTGCTCGGCGGCTGTGCGAAGTACCGCAACACCGCCGCCGCTTGCACGCATGCGCTGCAGCAGTTGTTCGCGGCGCGCGCGATAGATCTGCGCGGGGAAAGCCTCGTGCCGCGCCGGCAGTGCCGCGGCCGTGCTGGTCGGCCCGGTTCGCTGGCTGACCGCGGCAGGCGTGCCGTGAGGCGCCGCAGGCGTTGCGCCTTGGGCCATCGGGGACAGCGCCGCAGCGCTGGCATTGGTGCGAAGGGATGAGTTCATGAATGCGATTGTATCGCCGGCCCGGGCCGCTCATCATCCTGGCCAAAAGGCCAGTGGCCCATCACCAACGGGTGCCCGGCCGGTCAGCGTTTCAGCCTGCTGTCGAGCGCACGCAATTGCGCGGGGGTACCCACGTTATCCCAGCCGCCGTCGTAGCGCTCGCCGCTCACTTGCCCCGCTCTTGCGGCTTGCTGGATCAAGGGTCCGAGCGGCAGGCGCGTGCCGGGGACGATGCCTCTGAACAGGCGCGTGTGGTAGAGGCCGATATTGCCGAAGGTCAGGCGTTCGGCGGCTTCAGCCAGGGCACTGTCCGTTGCGTGCACGCGATCATGGACAAGATCGAAATCGCCGCGCGGATGGAATGCCGGATTCGGCACCAGCACCAGGTGCATTGCCAACGCGCTGGCGCCGGCACGCAGCGCGTGGATGCGCGGCATCAGTTGCCGATAGTCGTAGTCGGTATGGATATCGGCGCTGACGGCGGCGAACCATGTGTCGACGCCGTCCGGGGCGATCAACGGCAACGCCTGAACGATGCCGCCAGCGGTCTCCAGCGCTTGTCCTTCGGCCGAATACTGCAGCGTTACGCCATAGCGGGTACCGTCGCCCAGATATTTCTCGAACTGCTCGCCAAGCCATGCATGATTGATGATCTGCCGCGTGAAACCGGCACGCGCCAAGGCCTCGATCTGCCAGACGATCAAGGGCTTGCCGCCCACTTCCAGCAGCGGTTTCGGCTGCGTGTCGGTCAATGGGCGCATGCGTTCGCCGCGGCCGGCCGCGAAGATCATGGCGACTGGCGCGGGATCGGCGGAATTCATGACGGGCGGCTTAGAAGCTGTATGTGACACCGGCTTCGCGATTCTCGATCTGGTCGAGCAGACGTACGAGCGGGGCTAACTCGCGATAACGCGCGGCGACGTGGCGCGCATAGCCGAGGAAACGCGGCAGCTCGCTCAGGTAGGCCGGTTTGGCGTCGCGGTGCGCCAGCCGCGCGAAAATGCCCAGCACTTTCAGGTGCCGCTGCAAACCCATCCATTCCAATTCGCGATAGAACTCGGCGAAGTCGGCGCGCACCGGCAGACCGGCGCGTTTCGCGCGCTCCCAATACCAGGCGATGCAATCGAGCTGGAAGTCTTCGTCCCAACTGAGGAAGGCGTCGCGCAGCAGTGAGGCAACGTCATAGCTGATGGGTCCCATCAATGCGTCCTGGAAATCCAGCACGCCTGGCCCTGGACTGCCGAGCATCAGGTTGCGCGGCATGAAGTCGCGATGCACGAACACGGTCGGCTGCGCCAGCGCCGCATCGACCAGCCGCGCGAACACGGTATCGAGGGCCGTGCGTTGCGTGGCGCTGACTTCAATACCGAGATGGCGCTGCAGATACCATTCGGGAAACAACTCGAGTTCGCGGCGCAGAAACGCGGCGTCATACGGCGGCAACACCTCGGCACGCGTTGCGCGCTGCCAGGCTATCAAGGTGTCGAGCGCCGCCCGCATCAACGCGCGGGCTTCTCCAGCCGGGAGTTCAGGCGCCTGCAATCTTTGCAGGTAGCTGGTCGAGCCCAAATCGCTCAACAGCATGAAGCCATGTTCGAAATCCGCGGCGTAGATCTTCGGCACCTTGATTTGCGCGGCATCCATCAATGCCTGGACCGTGGCGAACTCCCGACATTTCTCGGGCGGCGGCGCATCCATCGCAATCAGGCTGTCTTGAGTGCTACCCTCGGGGCCTGCGAGCGAAGTGGCCTGCAGGCGAAAGTAGCGCCGGGAGCTGGCGTCCGCGGCAACCGGGGTGAGCGTGCTTACGTCCAGACGCGGCGCGTCGCTGTATCGGGACAGCCATTCGCGCAGTTGCGCCAGACGGAGGTCGCTGGTGGCTTGGTTCATAAATAATTCTCTTCGCTTGGAAATCGCCCCGCAGGTCGTCGAAAAACCAGCGTTGCCGCGAGATGAGAATGGCGCGCGACACGGAGCGGGAAATCTGAATCGAAGAGAGAAAGGCAGGGAATCGGGGACGACCGATATCTTGCCATATAATAGCCGACGCTTTTTTGGCATCGCTATTTCATGCAGTTCCGTCCGACCCGTCCCGGTGCAATGCGAGGCAAACGGCCCGCGGCCGGCGTCCCGGTTGTTTTGCCGATTGCCCTTATGTCGTATAAATCGCCTCGTCCTACTGCGGTCTACAAATCCTTGCGCAAACTGCCGCGGCTCAGTCCATTGGCCATCGCCATTTCGCTTTGCACGACCGGTGCCCCGGTCGCGGCATTCGCGCAGTTGAGCGGTGCCGCCGCCCAGCCCGTCACGCTCGACGGTCGCTGGGGCTTCAGCCTGGCGCCGCAAATCGGCGAGCATCCGGGGGCGAGCGGACAGCCGACCGCGCATTTCGGCCTGGGCGACCGGGCAAGCGGCGTATCGGGTCTCGATACCACGCTCGACGGTCATGCCGAACTGCGCAGTCCCGGCAACGTCATCAAGGGCGACAAGATTCACTATGACGAAGACACCGACGTCGCCGATGCCTATGGCAACGTCGTCATCGTCGATCATGGCAACGCCTTCTACGGCCCGCGCGGCCAGATGCACGTGCAGGCCAATTCCGGCTATCTGCTGAGTCCGACCTATCGCTTCGGCGCCACCGGCGGCACTGGCAAGGCCGAGCGCATCGACGTGATCGACAGCGAACGGGCACGCGTGACGAACGGCACCTACACCGCCTGCCAGTGCGCCGATCCGTCCTGGTATATCCGTGCCAGCCGTTTCGATATCGACAACGGCGACGGTTCCGGCACTGCGCGCAATGCGGTGCTGATGTTCGAGGGCTTGCCGCTGTTCGCCAGCCCCTACATGACGTTCCCGTTGAACGATGATCGCCAGTCCGGCGTGCTGCCGCCCACCTTCAGTGTGAATTCGACCACTGGCGTGGACGTCACGGTGCCGTACTACGTGAATATCGCGCCGAACCGTGACCTGACGCTGTATCCGCGTTTCATGTCGCAGCGCGGCGTGCAGTTGGGCGCCGAATTTCGCTACTTGTCGCCGACCTATTCGGGCACCATCACGCTCGCGGATCTGCCGCGCGATCTGGAAACGCATACGAATCGCTACGAAATCGCGATCCAGCATCAACAGAATCTGGGCAACGGTTTCGGTGCCTACATCAATTACAACCGCGTCTCGGACAGCCGCTATCCGGAAGACTTGTCGACCAACAATCTGTTGACGACGGGTATTCAATCGCTGTTTACGCAAGAAGCGGGCATCACTTACAACAATGGGCCGTGGTCGGTGCTGGCGCGTGAAGAACGCTGGCAAACGCTGCCGCCGTCGACCGCGCCGTATGCGCGTGAGCCGCAGTTGAACGTGAAGTATCAGCGTTATGAGGTGGGCGGCTTCGATTTCGGTGCGGAAGCCGACTACTCGCGCTTCACGATTACCACCGCGGATACGATCGAGGGGCAACGGGTTTATTTGAACCCGTACGTCAGCTATCCGATCGTGGCACCCGGTTATTTCGTGGTGCCGAAAGTGCAGTGGCATTTGGCTGCATACGATCTGACCAACATCCCGGACGGCACGGTCGGACAAAACAAGACGCCGACCGTCTCCATTCCCACCTTGAGCTTCGACACCGGTCTGGTGTTCGAGCGCTCGGTCAGATTGTTCGGCACCGACTACATACAAACGCTCGAGCCGCGGCTGTATTACGTCTACACGCCGTACCGCGACCAGAGCCAGTTGCCGGCTTTCGATACGACCGAATCCGATTTTGGGCTGGCCGAGATCTTCACCACCAATACCTTCGTCGGCAATGACCGGGTGGCCGATGCGAATCGCCTGACCGCGGCACTGACGACGCGCTTTTTGAATGCCGCCAGCGGCGACGAGCGCGCGCGTTTTGTCATCGCGCAGCAGTATTATTTCCAGAATCAACGCGTGACGGTGCCGGGCCAGACACTCGCCGATACCGGCCGGTCTGATATTCTGCTGGGCGGATCGCTGATGATCGGCGAAGGATTCGCCACGCAGAACGCGATCCAGTACGATGCGGGCAGCGGTCGTCTGATTCGTTCCAACGTGGGTTTTGCCTGGAGCCCGGAAGACCGCAAGGTGCTCAACGTTGCCTATCGATTCACCGCCAACAACACCACGCTGGGCTACGAACCGCTCAAGCAGGTGCTGCTGTCGGTCGAATGGCCGCTGACGCGCCGGCTGTACGGCATCGGTCGGATAAACTACGCGCTCGACTCGCATCGGCTGGTCGATGGGCTGCTCGGCTTTCAGTACGACGCCGATTGCTGGACGCTCGGTTTCGCCGTCCAGCATTACGCCAACGGTGTCGATTCATCGAGTCAGACGTCGACCGGCATGCGTTATCTGGCGCAACTCGAATTGAAAGGCTTCTCTCACGTCGATAATGGTCTGGTGGCAGCCTTCCGCGCCAGTGTTCCGGGCTATGCGCCGCCGCCTCCCCCGGCGCCGCCGCTCTCGCGTTTCTCCGACTATGAATGACGAATCTTTAGGCCAAGCATCGTCGTTCCGAATCTTTCTGTGCAAATCATGAAAATTTTGCGTTGCTGTTTTATGTTGCTGCTGCTCGGTCGTCTGGCCGGCTTCGCCATCGATGCGCATGCGCAGGCACTGTCGGGGCCCTTTACGGCGCCGAGCGCGTCCAGCACCTCCGACGATACCGCCGTCGACCGCATCATCGCGATCGTCAATAACGACGTAATCACGCAGCGTGAACTCGATAATCGCGTGCAGATGATCCAGCAGCGCATGGCGCAGACGCAGGGCTCGCTGCCGCCGCTCGATCAGTTGCGCAAGCAGTTGCTCGATCAGATGGTGCTCGATCGGATCCAGCTGCAACGCGCCAAGGAAGACGGGATTACGGTCGATGACGGCGATATCGACGCTACGGTGCAGCGGCTCGCGCAGAGCAACTCGGTGACGGTGCCGCAGTATCGTGCCGCGATCGAAGGCAAGGGCGTGCCGTGGGCGACTTTCCGGCGCGACGTGCGCGACGAGTTGCTGCTGACGCAGGTGCGCCAGCAGGAAGTCGACCGCAAGGTGACGGTCAGCGATGCGGAGGTGGCGAATTATCTGGCCAGCCAGGCACATGCGACCGATGACAAGAGCGGCGGTGCCACCGGCAACGTGCAACAGACGCATGCTTTGCACATCCTGTTGCGGGTCGACGATCCGTCGGCGGAGGCTTCGGTGCATCAGCGCATTGTCGACCTGAAGCAGAAGCTTGATCAGGGCGCCGATTTCGGCACGCTGGCGCGTACTTACTCGCAGGACGGTTCAAAGACGGCAGGCGGCGACCTCGGCTGGATCAGCCCGGGCGAGACCGTCGCCGATTTCGAACGTGCGATGAACGCGCTGCAGCCAGGACAGGTAAGCGAACCGGTGCGCACGCAATTCGGCTATCACATCATCAAGGTGCTGGAGCGGCGCGAAGTGAAGGAAACGCCGGCGCAGCGGCAGGACAATGCGCGTCAGGCGCTCGGCGCACGCAAGGCCGAGCAGGCGTATGACGATTGGCTGCGCCAGTTGCGGGACTCGGCCTATGTCGAATATAAGCTCAATCCCGCACAGTCCTGAGACGCGCGCGCTACGCATCGCGATTACCACGGGTGAACCCGCGGGCGTCGGCCCCGAGCTGACGGCGCGTGCACTGGCCGAGTATTGCGGCTTGCAGGCGCCGGCCAGTCCTTTGGATGGTTCCGATCGCTCGGATCCCGACTCGGCCGGCACATCCGACGGCGGCTTTGATTCAGCCACGAATCTGCAGGCAAATGTCGACGTCAGTTTCGACGTGCTGTGCGGCCGCGACCTTTTCATCGAGCGCGCCACCCTGGTGGGGGTCGACGCAGAGGCCTTGCTGCAGAGTGGTCGCGTCACCTTATCCGATCATCGTCTGCATGCACGCTGCCAGGCAGGGCAGCTCGACGCCGCTAATGGCCGTTATGTGCTGAGCCTGCTCGACGCCGCCATCGATGGCGCGCTGCGCGGCGATTACGCCGCCATCGTTACCGCACCCCTGCAGAAAAGTACCATCAACGATGCTGGCGTGCCGTTCACTGGTCATACCGAATACCTGGCCGAGCGCACGGGCACCGCGCACGTGGTGATGATGTTGTCGGGCAGCGGCACGCATCCGCTGCGCGTGGCGCTGGCCACCACGCATTTGCCTCTGAAGGATGTGAGCGCGGCGCTTACCATTGATGCGTTATGCGAAACGCTCGCCATTATCGATCGTGCGCTGCGTGAAGACTTCGGCCGCGCGGTGCCGCGCATCCTGGTTACCGGTTTGAATCCGCACGCGGGCGAGCACGGTTATCTGGGCCGCGAGGAAATCGATGTGATCGAGCCTGCGTTGGCGCGCGCGCGCGCGGCAGGCATCGATGCCCGCGGTCCCTATCCGGCCGATACCTTGTTCCAGCCGCGCTACCTGTGCGACGCCGACTGCGTGCTGGCCATGTTCCATGATCAAGGCCTGCCGGTGCTGAAATATGCGACCTTCGGCGAAGGCATCAATATCACACTCGGGCTGCCGATCATCCGCACGTCGGTCGACCATGGCACGGCACTGGATCTGGCTGGCACGGGCCGCGCCGACCACGGCAGCCTGCGCGCCGCCATCGATTGCGCGGTAACGATGGCCCGGCATCGAAGGATGAGTTGAACCATGGCAGGCTATGCGAATAAATCGCGCTCGAGCGGTGCTGGCGGTAGCGTCGCGGGCACACCCGAGAGACACGAGGGCCATCTGGCGCGCAAGCGTTTCGGCCAGAACTTCCTGGTCGATACCGGCATCATTGCCAATATCGTCGATTTGATCGATCCGCGTCGCGGTGACCTGATGGTCGAGATCGGGCCGGGCCTGGGCGCGCTGACCGCGCCGCTGCTCGAGCGACTCGATCAACTGCATGCGGTGGAACTCGATCGGGATCTACTGAGCCGTTTGGCGGCGCGCTTCGGCGAGCCGCTGCGGCTGCATGCGGGCGATGCGCTGGAATTCGATTTCGGTATGCTGGCAGTGCCCGGTGCTGCCGGTGCTGCCGGTGCTGCGGGTGCTGCCGGTGTTCCCGGTGCGCCGTCGCTGCGCATCGTCGGTAATCTACCGTACAACATCTCCAGCCCGCTGTTGTTTCACCTCGTGCAGTTCGCCGACCAGGTCATCGACCAGCATTTCATGTTGCAGGACGAAGTGGTCGAACGCATGACCGCCGAGCCCGGCAGCAAGGTTTATGGGCGTTTGACGGTGATGCTGCAATACCGTTACTTCATCGACAAGGTATTGGACGTGCCGCCCACTTCGTTCGTACCGGCGCCCAAGGTCAATTCCGCGATTGTGCGAATGCTGCCGCGGCGCCCGGGAGAAATGAAGAAGGTAGACCAGCGGATCTTCGCCGAATTGGTGACCGCGGCGTTTTCGCAGCGGCGCAAGATGCTGCGCAACACGCTTGGCGTCTATCGCGATCGTATCGATTTCGAGGCGCTGGCGTTCGACTTGTCGCGCCGTGCGGAAGATGTCGGCCTCGACGAATATCTGACGCTGGCGGCCGCGCTGGGCGGCTGAGCCCGCGTTTCCGACAAAACCGGCTGGCTAGTCGCGCTTTTCGATGAACTCGATCTTGTAGCCGTCGGGATCTTCGACGAATGCGATGACCGTGGTGCCGTGCTTCATCGGACCCGCCGGGCGCACAACCCGTCCACCTTTTTCGCTGACGGCATCGCAAGCCTTGTAGGCATCGGCAACCGACACGGCGATGTGTCCATAGGCATCGCCGAGTTCATAGGCGGTCGTATCCCAGTTATGCGTCAACTCCAGCACGGCAGTTTCGTCTTCGTCGCCGTAACCGACGAACGCCAACGTGAAGCGCCCTTCGGGATAATCGCTCTTGCGTAGCAGGCGCATGCCCAGTACCTGGGTATAGAAGTCGAGCGAACGCTGAAGGTTGCCGACGCGTAGCATGGTGTGAAGAAGTCTCATGATCTTGTTCGCAACGTAGTGGGGCGAGTCGATTCTACTGCAAGCACCGGCCTGCCACCGCCGGCTGCCGTCGACCTACAAAGTGGGCAGTAACTCTGGCGCTGGCTGCTTGAGTTCGGCGCGAATCCGCGCATAGTCGGGAAAGATCGACGCGACGATCTGCCAGAAGCGCGGACTGTGGTTCATTTCTCGCAAATGGGCGAGTTCATGAACCACCACGTAGTCGATCACCGTGGGTGAGAAATGGATCAGCCGCCAGTTCAGCCGGATGTTGCCGCGGCTCGAGCAGCTGCCCCAGCGAGTGGTCGCTGACGAGAGCGCCAAGGTCTTGCACTGCACGCCCAGCCGCGGCGCGTACAAGGCGATGCGTTGGCCGAAGCAGCGACGCGCATCGGCGCGCAGCCAGTCGAGTGTGCGCTTGCGCAGCCATGGACCAGGGTCGGCATCGCTGGCCGCGCCGTGCTGGCGTGGCGGCCCGAGCGTCAAGGTTCGGGCGAGCGCGTCGAAATGCGTCGCGCCTGGTTTGTTCCCGACCTTTAGCGTAATGGCTTGGCCCAGCCAAGGCAGGGTGGCGCCGTCACGCCAGGCGAATGGCGCCACGGCCGGCTGGGCGGCGCGCGCCTGCCATTCGCGCAGTTTGTCGACAATCCAGCGTCGCTTGCCGACGATCGCCGACTCGATCTCGGCAATGCCAAGCCAGCGTGGGGCCGTAATCGTCAGTCCGTCGCCATCGATGACGAAGCCGATGCTGCGTCGGCTGCTGCGCCGCAACTGATAGCGCAGCGTTTGCGCGCGACCGTCGGTTGCCAAGGGCAGTACGATGGTGCGCGTGCCGGCGTTGTCGGCGGCTTGGAAGGGCATGCGACGGGGCACGTGGAATCTCCCAGGCGTGGGCTGTCAGAGCGGTTTGGCAACGCCGTATGAGCGCGGATCGATGCGCAGCATCTCGTCTTCGATCCAGGTCTCGACGCGCCGTGCCACCTGCTCGGCGGTCAGGCCGGTGGTGTCGATCAGCGGACCGATCGACACTGTGACGACCCCCGCATATTTCAGGAAGGAGTTGCGCGGCCAGACGTGCCCAGCGTTATGCGCGATCGGCACCACCGGTGCGCCGGCTTCGACGGCAAAGCGCGGCCCCCCCATCTTGTATTGCCGGCGCTGTCCAACCGGCACGCGCGTGCCCTCTGGAAACATGATGACCCAGGAGCCGTCCGCCAGGCGGTCACGCCCTTGACGCACCACCGAGGCAAAGGCGCGCGTGCCCTTGCGCCGATCGATATGTACCATCTTCAACAAGCCCAGCGCCCAGCCGAAGAATGGCACAAACAGCAACTCACGCTTGAATACGTAGCATAGCGGCCGCGGCAGCAAGGCTGGGAACGCCACGGTCTCCCACGCCGATTGGTGTTTGGCCAGCACCACCGCACGTCCGTCCGGCAGGTTTTCCCAGCCTTCGATTCGATAGCGAATGCCGACCAGAATACGCAGCCCCGCCATGACCGCCTGGCACCAGCCGACCACCAGCCAGTAGCGGCGATGCACGTTCAGGAACGGATAACAAATGAAGCAGACGATCGCGTAGGGCACGGTCAGCAAGCCCAGGAACAGCATGAACAACAGGGAACGAAACAAGCGCATAAGGGGAATCGCCGGAATGGGGCGGTGACAGACCGCGCTTCAGCTCGCCTTTTCAGTTTTAGCCAGAAAACCGCGGACGAAGTCGGCGAGATCGTCATGTACGTGCACGCCCTCGGGCAGCGGGCCTTGCGCCAAGGTGCGCATGCCCTTGCCGGAGCGCACCAGATGCGCGTCGAAGCCAGCGTTCAGCGCCGCCTCGATATCGCGCGCCGCGTCGCCGACCATCGGCGTGCCGGCACGGTCGATGTCGTAGCGCGCGACGATTTCCTCGAGCAGCCCGGTGCCCGGCTTGCGGCAGCCGCATTTCTCGGCCGCCGTATGCGGGCAGAAAAATACCGCGTCGATGCGTCCACCTACGTCAGCCGCCGCGCGATGCATCTTCGCGTGAATGGAGTTCAGCGTGTTCATGCCGAACAAGCCGCGGCCGATGCCTGACTGATTGGTGGCCACCACCACTCGATAGCCAGCCTGATTGAGCTTGGCGATGGCCTCCAGGCTGCCCGGCAGCGGATGCCACTCGTCCGGCGACTTGATGAACTCGTCGGAGTCGGCGTTGATCACGCCGTCACGGTCGAGTACCACGAGCTTGCGGGGGGACGTGCTCATGATCAGGCCGCCAGCCGCGAGATATCGGCGACGGAATTCATCCTGCGCCGCAAGCTTTCGAGCAGCGCCAGCCGATTGGCGCGCACCGCGGGGTCGTCGGCATTCACCATCACGTCGTCGAAGAACGCGTCGACCGCCTCGCGCAGCGACGCCAGTGACGAAAGCTCGGCGGTGTAGCGATGCGCGGCGGCGCCAGCGCCTGGCGTGGCGTCGATAGCCGCCGATTCATCTTCGCTCGCGGTTGCCAGCAAGCGCGCATGCAGCGCACGCTCTGCCGGTTCCGAAAACAGCGATACATCGACTGCCGGAGCGGACGCCGCTGCGTCGGCTGTGCGATCGCCGCCCTCGACCTTGTCTGCGGCGGCAGGCGCGGCGGATTTGCGCAGGATGTTCGAGATGCGTTTATTGGCAGCCGCCAACGCCGGCGCCTCCGGTAAGGCCTGGAAGGCGCGCACCGCGTCCAGCCGCGCCAGCACGTCGGTCAGTTGCGAAACGGGCTGCGCCAGTACAGCCTCGATTACCGAACCTTCGTAGTTGCGTTCGCGCAGCAAGCCTTTCAGGCGCTCGATGAGGAAGGCATAGATGTCTGCGGTGGATTCGACCAGCGACGGTACCGCGCCGAATGCGCGATATGCGATGCCGAGCAATGCCGACAGATCGAGCGGCAAGGCCTTGTCGAGCAGAATTCGAAGCACGCCGAGCGCTTGTCGACGCAGTGCGAAAGGATCTTTCTCGCCGGTCGGCGCAAGCCCGATGCCCCAGATGCCCGTCAGCGTTTCCAGTTTGTCGGCCAGCGCCACCACCGTGCCGATGTTCGAGGTGGGCAGGGCGTCGCCGGAGTAACGGGGCAGGTAATGTTCGGAGCAGGCACGCGCCACTTCGTCTGCTTCGCCGTCATGGTGCGCGTAGTAGGTGCCCATGGTCCCTTGCAGCTCGGGGAATTCGCCCACCATGTCGGTCAGCAAATCGGCCTTTGCAAGCCGCGCCGCGCGTTCGATCAGTGCCAGGCGTTCGGCGTTTTCGCCCAGCGCTTCGCCAATCGCGCGGGCGATCGTCGTGATGCGTTCGGTGCGCGCCAACTGCGACCCGAGTTTGTTGTGATAGACCACATTCGCCAGCAAAGGCACGCGCTCGGCCAGTGGCCGCTTGCGGTCTTGTTGGTAGAAGAACTGCGCATCGGCCAGGCGCGGCCGCACGACGCGTTCGTTACCTTCGATGATTTGCTCAGGCGTCGCGGTCTTCAGATTGGAGACTACGAGGAAACGTGAGCGCAGGCGCCCCGCGGCGTCGGTCAGCGCGAAATACTTTTGATTGGTCTGCATCGTCAGGATCAGGCACTCCTGCGGCACCTCGAGGAAGCTTTCGTCGAACCGGCATGCGTAGATGACCGGCCATTCGACCAGCGCGTTGACTTCGTCGATCAACGCCTCGGGCATCACGACCAGGTCGTCACCGGCGGCCTGCCGCAGTTGTTCGACGATCGTCTTGCGGCGTGCCGCCAGGTCGGCGACGACGCTGCCGCGCGTTTCGAGCAACGACGCGTAGGCTTCGGCGCGATCGATTTCGATGCTGCCCGCGGACAGGAAGCGATGGCCGCGGGTAATCCGGCCCGCCGCCAGGCCGAGCGCCGACACCGGCACGATGGCGTCACCGAACAGTGCGACCAGGCCATGCGCCGGTCGCACGAAGCGCACCGTTGCGCCATCGGGACGCTGATAGCTCATCACCTTCGGGATCGGTAACTTCTCGAGGGTTTCCGTCAGTGCCTGCTGCAGGCCGTCGGCAAGCGTTGCGCCGGCTGCGGTATAGCTGATGAAAAAGGCTTCGTTCTTGCCGTCGGCGGCGCGTTCGAGATCGGCGACCGGAAAGTCCGCGAAGCCGGCCGCGGCCAGCTTCTTGAGCAAGGGCGCGCTGGGCGCGCCTGATTTATCCAGCCCGACCGAAACCGGCAGCAGCTTCTCGCGAATCTGCCGCGTCGGCGCCACGCTGCGCACGCCGTCGAGTAAAACGGCAAGTCGCCGCGGCGTGCCGAAGGCGCGCAGATTGGTGCCGGCCTGCGGTGCATCGCTCAGCAGCCCGCGCGCATGCAGGCGGTTGGCGAGGCCTTCGGCGAAGGCTTCGGTCAGTCGCGCAAGCGCCTTGGGCGGCAGTTCCTCGGTCAGTAATTCCACCAGCAAGGTGGCAGTGGATGCTTCGCTCATCGGATTGACTTCCTGTCCTCGGGGTGACGCGCCAGCGGAAAGCCCAGCTTTTCCCGTGATTGGAAATAGGCTTCGGCGACCAGTCGCGACAGCGCGCGGATACGGCCCATGTAGGCGGCGCGCTCGGTAACCGAGATGGCGCCGCGCGCATCGAGAAGATTGAATGTGTGCGCGGCCTTGAGAATCATTTCGTAGGCCGGCAGTGCAAGTTGGCATTCGATCAGCCGCTTAGCCTCACTTTCATAGCGATTGAAGAAATCGAACAGCATTTCCTGGTTCGACTGCTCGAAGTTATAGGTGGATTGTTCGACTTCGTTCTGGTGGAACACGTCGCGGTAGTAGAGCGCGCGCTTTTGTCCCTGTTCTTCCCATTCGGTCCAGACCAGGTCGTAGATGCTTTCGGCTTTCTGCAGATACATTGCCAGCCGCTCGATGCCGTAGGTGATTTCGCCCAGCACCGGATTGCAGTCGAGACCGCCGACCTGCTGGAAATAGGTGAACTGCGTGACTTCCATGCCGTTCAGCCAGACTTCCCACCCCATGCCCCAGGCGCCCAGCGTGGGATTTTCCCAATCGTCTTCGACGAAGCGCACATCGTTCTGCTGCAAGTCGAGGCCGAGGGCTTCGAGCGAACCGAGATAGAGGTCGAGAATGTTTTCCGGCGCCGGCTTCAACACCACTTGATACTGGTAATAGTGCTGCAGCCGGTTTGGATTGTCGCCGTAGCGGCCGTCTTTCGGGCGGCGCGACGGTTGTACGTAGGCAGCCCGCCAGGGCTCGGGGCCAATGGCGCGCAGGAAAGTGGCGGTGTGCGAAGTGCCCGCGCCCACTTCCATGTCGTAGGGTTGCAGCAGCGCGCAGCCCTGGGCGTCCCAGTAAGACTGCAGCGTGAGAATGATTTGCTGGAAACTTGGCATGATGCCTGCAAGGCCGGGACTGGAAACGCGCAATTTTAGCCGTTGCCGCGAGGTTTTGCGACTTCGGCCGTTTGGCCAGGCGGCCGCGGATGGTGGCCGGACGTTACGTGCGACGGCGCGCTTTGGCGAGCGGCACGGCGGCCCACAGCAAGCCGAGGCAGGACACCAGCAACACCGACAGATTGCCCAGCCGTACGTAGGGGGTAAGGCCCGAGGTACCCGATACGCGAGCCGTGAGTGCCCCCACGGCAAACGCTGGCAGGCGCTCCCGCACGTGACCTTGCGCATCGATCACGGCGGTGGCACCGGTGTTGGTGGCCCGCAGCACCGGCCGTTCGGTTTCCAGCGCGCGCATGCGCGCGATCTGCAAATGTTGGTCGAGCGCGACGGTGTTGCCGAACCAGGCCAGGTTGGTCGAATTGACCAGCACGTCGGCGGTTTGCCGCTGGCCGCGCAAGGTGCGCGCGATCTCTTCGCCGAAAATATCCTCATAACAGATGTCGACCGCGAAACGGACACCGTGCGCTTCGAACGGCGGCTGCACCGGTGCACCGCGCGAAAAATCGCCCAGCGGAATGTTCATCAGGTCGACAAACCAGCGGAAGCCCCACGGCACAAATTCGCCGAAGGGCACCAGATGGTGCTTGTCATAGCGAAACACGCCAGCTTGCCCCGCCGTCACGCCGAGTGTGGTGTTGGTGAAATCGGTCGGGCCGGCCGGCGTGAGTCGCGCGCCGATGGTGCCGAGCAGCACCGACGAGCCGGTCGTGTCGGCGAAGTGGCGCACGCTCTCGGCGAAACTGGCCGGAATGGTCTGCATCAGCACGGGGATGGCGGTTTCCGGCGTGACGATCAGGTCGGCGGGCGTGGCGGTGATCAATGCCTGATACAGCGCTAAAGCGTGATCGATGCCGGCCTGGCCGAATTTCATATCTTGCTGGACGCTGCCCTGCAGCAATCGCACGGATACCGAGGTGCGTGACGGCACGGTCCAGGCGATGCGACTGGCCAGCAGGCCGCCGGCGATCAGCAGAAAGCCGACCAGCAGTCGGGGCGCGAAGTGAAACAGCGCGTTGGTCGCAGCCTGATGACGGTCGGCGGTGCGGACGCCGCCGTCGGGCATGGCCGCTGCACCCGGTGCCGCGACCGGCGCGGAAGCAGCAATGGCGGGTACGACAGTCTCGAGCGGCTCGTCATTTCGCGAGGGCCAGCCGGCGACGACTTGCGCCAACAGCGCCGCCAGTAACGCGAGCACCCAGCCAATGCCGTATACGCCGACCAGCGACGCGTAGCCACCCAGCGGACCATCGGTTTGCGCATAGCCGCTGGCAAGCCAGGGAAAGCCGGTGAAGACCGTGCCGCGCAGCCATTCGCCAAGCGCCCAGGCGCTGGCCATTGCCACCGCGCTTGGCCAGTTGCGCCGGCCGCGCGACAGCAGGCGCCACAGCAACGCCGCCAGTCCGGCATAGAAGCCCAGGTAGATCGAGAACAGCAGCACCGCGCCGGCCGCCAGCGGCGGTGCCATGCCACCGTAGAAATGCATGCTGATATAGAGCCACCAGATGCCGCTGAGAAAACCGCCGCAGCCGAATGCCAAGCCCGCGGCGAAAGCGCCTGCCGCCGAACGGGCGCGAAACAACAGTAGGAAGTAGGCGATGAAGACGCCAATTTCGAGCCAGCCGCCGTGCGGTACCGGCGCAAAAGACAGCGTGTTCAGCGCACCGAAGCTGGCAGCCAGCAACAGGGGCAGGGCGCGCTGCGCGGCGCGCGTGGGAATCGTCGATACGGCGGGCATGCGGGAAGGTGTCAGGGCTTAAGCGAGAGAAGGTGCGGCAGGCGCTGGCGGAGGATTGACCAGCAGCATATGCAACTGCCGCGCATCGCCGCGCAGCACCTCGAAGTCGAAGCCGTCGATCTGCACCTTCTCGCCGCGATGTGGCACGCGGCCGAAGCGCGTCGTGACCAGTCCGCCGATCGTATCGAACTCGTCGTCGCTGAATTGAGTGCCGAAGATTTCGTTGAACTGCTCGATCTCCGTCAACGCCCGCACGCGAAAACGACCGTCGGGCGTGGCGATGATGTTGTCCTTTTCTTCGTCGAAATCGAATTCGTCTTCAATGTCGCCGACGATCTGCTCGAGCACGTCTTCGATCGTGATCAGCCCCGCCACGCCACCGTATTCGTCGACCACGATGGCCAGGTGATTGCGGTTGACGCGGAAGTCGTGCAGCAGCACGTTCAGGCGTTTCGATTCGGGAATGAAGACCGCCGGGCGCAGCATGCCGCGCACGTCGAAGTCTTCCTCGGCGTAATAGCGCAGCAGGTCTTTGGCAAGCAGCACGCCGATGATGTTGTCACGGCTGCTTTCGAACACCGGATAACGCGAATGCGCTTTTTCGAGCAGGAATGGAATGAAGGCGTCGGGACGCTCGGCGATGTTGATGGCGTCCATCTGCGCGCGCGGCACCATGATGTCGCGCGCCCGCAGTTCGGAGATCTGGAATACGCCCTCGATCATCGACAGTGAATCGGCGTCGATCAGATTGCGCGCGTGTGCGTCCTGCAGGACTTCGAGCAGTTCGCTTCGCGATTCGGGTTCGGGAGAGATGAAATCGGTCAGCCGCTCCAGCAGCGACCGTGGCCGTTCTGTGTTGCGTCGACCAGGGTGAGGATCGTTCATTTGTGAGCGTCGCGGCACACGCGGCGGCGCGCTTGCTAAGCGTTCGGAATCGACGGAACGCTAAGGATACACCAAGAAATATGACTTATTTGCAACGTCCGGCCAACAGTTCGAGACCGCGGTCGCGAATGCCCGCGGCGCGCAGTGCCTCGACCGTGCGCACGATATAGTCGAGCGTGCTGCCATAGCGTCCGCAGGCGCTGCTGGCTGCTTGCACCACTTCGGGCGCAAGCCGACCGGCATAAGCGGCCGCGTCGCGGCGCATGACGAAAGCCAGCGCGCTGACGCGTCGGCCGTCCGCCAGATAACAAGGCAGCCAGGCGGGTCGATACGAGCCCATCGCCATCTCGCGCCGCCACAGCGCGTCGAGTGAGGCGCGTCGATCGTCGGCGGCGACTCGCAGTGCCATGCCGTGGCAAGAACCGCCCCGGTCGAGCCCCAGTACCAAGCCTGGCCGTTCGACAGTGCCGCGATTCACGCGTGACCACAAATATAGCCCGCGGTGGTAGCCGCGTACCGAGGCACGGCACGATTCCGCCAGCGGCAGACCCGGGTTCCAGATCAACGAACCATAACCGAAGACCCAGAAATCGTCGGTGTCGGCGCGCTCGGCCAAGGTTGCGTCGAGCGAGGCGGCAAGTTCGGCGGCGCTCAGCAGCGCCGAGGCACCCAGCAGCGGCGGATAAGGACAGACTCTTGCGTCAGACGTGCGGAGCAATGCTGGCGCCAGGCAGTCGAGCGCTCGCGCTTCGCGACTGCGGTCTACATCTCGGCCGTCATTGCGGTCGGGATTGTCGTCGTCTTCGTAATCGCTCATGGACCGGGTTCCCCATACGGATCGGCGAAACCGAGCGCGCCTAGCGCGTCGCGCTCGATGCCTTCCATCTCTTGCGCTTCGGTTTCGTCCTCGTGATCGTAACCTTGTGCGTGCAGCACGCCGTGCACGATCAGATGCGCGTAATGGGCTTCGAGCGGTTTGCCTTGTTCCGTCGCTTCTTTCTCGACCACCGGACAGCACAGCACGATGTCGCCGCTGACCGGATCGGTGTCGCTTTCGGCGTATGCGAAAGTCAGTACGTTAGTGGCGTAGTCGCGGCCGCGATAGGCGCGATTCAAGGCGCGGCCTTCGTCCGCATCGACGAAACGGAATGTGAGCTCGGCGTCGGCAAACAGCACCGCGCGCACCCAGGCAGAAATTTTGGTACGCGGCGGCAGCGTTTTGCGCAGCGCGTCGTCGTCGATCGCGCATTGCACCGACAGTTGCAGCTTCGGCCTCTTCGCGGCGCGCGGTAGCGCCGCGGCGCCGGCGGCGTGGCTTGGTGCGGGAGAGGCCTCAGCCTTTGGCCGTGTTGCCATGCGCGTGCGCGTCGTAAGCTTCGACGATTCGGGCAACCAGCGGATGGCGCACCACGTCGGCGCTGGTGAAGCGCGTCATGGCGATGCCTTTTACGTCGGCCAGCACTTGTTGCGCTTCCACCAGGCCGCTTTTCTGACCGCGCGGCAGGTCGACTTGCGTCGTATCGCCAGTCACGACCACCTTCGAGCCGAAACCGATGCGTGTCAGGAACATCTTCATTTGTTCCGGCGTGGTGTTTTGCGCCTCATCGAGAATAATGAAAGCGTGGTTCAGCGTACGGCCGCGCATATAAGCAAGCGGCGCGATCTCTATCATCTGCCGTTCGAACATCTTGGCCGTCTTGTCAAAACCGAGGAGTTCATAAAGCGCATCGTACAACGGACGCAAATACGGGTCGACTTTTTGTGCCAGATCGCCAGGCAGAAATCCCAGCCGCTCGCCGGCTTCGACCGCGGGCCGTGTGAGGATGATGCGTTTGACCTGATCGCGCTCGATCGCGTCTACGGCGCAGGCAACCGCGAGATAGGTTTTGCCGGTGCCCGCCGGTCCGATACCGAAGGTGACGTCGTGCGCAAGGATGCTGCGCAGGTAATCGCGCTGTACCGGGGTGCGGCCGCGCAGATCGTTGCGGCGCGTCTTCAACACGGCATCGAGCAGCGCCGGCTCGGCGGCGTCGGTCGACGCCACGGTGCCGTTGGCGGCCGACGCGGACGCCGACGGGTCGTCGTGGCCTGGCTCAACGGCTTCGACGGCATGGCGTGATTCGATCAGCGCCAACTGTACGTCGTCGATGGACACGGGTTCACGGGCGCGTCGGTACAGGTTTTCCAGCAGCGCCAGCGCAGCCTTGGCACCGCGGCCTCGCACCGTGATCTGGTGTCCGCGTCGCGTCAGCGTCACATCGAGCGCCCGTTCAATCTGGCGCAAATTACCTTCCAGCGGTCCACAAAGGTTGACGAGCCGCTCGTTGCTGTCGCGGGGGGCGGTGAATTCCAGCGGGGTGTTTTTCAAGTATCGGAAGTCCGGTTCGCCAATTATGGAAAGCGCGCGGCAACGTCAGACGTACGCGGCGGTCGGATATCCGACTGGCAGCGTCAGCGCCTGGCCGCGCAGCGAATGCGGGTAGGCAAGTTCGACGCGCGCATCGATCATCTGGCCGATCCATTGTTGCTGCAGTGCTGCCACGGAGATGGCGTCGGCCGTGCCTTTCTGCAAGGGCATTGGAAAATTGACGACGCGGTTGTTTTCCGTGCGTCCCTGTAATTCGGACGCATCCTTGCGCGACGGCCCCTCTACCAGAATGCGCTGCACCGAACCGACCATGCTGTCGCTGATGCGCACGACGTTGGCTTCGAGCGTCGCCTGCAGCAGGGCCAATCGCTCCAGCTTGACCTCGCGCGGCGTGTCGTCGGCGAGCGCAGCCGCCGGAGTGCCGGGACGCGCGCTGAAAATGAAGGAAAAGCTGGTGTCGTAACCGATTTCTTCGGCCAGCCCCATCAAGCGCTTGAAATCTTCGTCGGTTTCGCCAGGAAACCCGACGATGAAATCGGTGGAAATCGAAATATTCGGCCGTATCGCCCGCAGGCGCCGAATGATCGATTTGTATTCCAGCACCGTATATCCGCGCTTCATCGCCGACAGGATGCGATCGGCGCCGTGCTGCACCGGCAGATGCAGATGGTCGACCAGCTGCGGCACTTCGGCATACGTATCGATCAGGCGCTGCGTGAATTCTTTCGGATGCGAGGTCGTGTAGCGGATACGTTCGATGCCCGGCACCTGCGCGACGCATTCGATCAGCGCGGCGAAGTCAGCCGGCTCGCCGCTGCCGCCGTCAGACATCGCGCCACGATAGGCATTGACGTTTTGCCCCAGCAACGTCACTTCGCGTACGCCCGCTTCGGCCAATTCGACGATTTCAGTCAACACGTCATCGAGCGGCCGCGACACTTCCTCGCCGCGAGTGTAGGGCACCACACAGTAGCTGCAGTATTTGCTGCAGCCTTCCATGATCGAGACGAAAGCCGTCGGACCGTCGACGCGGGCCGGCGGCAGATGGTCGAATTTCTCGATTTCCGGGAAGGAAATATCGACCTGCGGCTTGCCGGAGGCGCGGCGCCGCGCGATCAGTTGGGGCAGTCGATGCAGTGTCTGCGGGCCGAATACCACATCGACATACGGCGCCCGCGAAACGATGGCCGCGCCTTCCTGGCTGGCTACGCAGCCGCCCACGCCGATGATCAGGTCGGGGCGCGCTGCTTTCAGCGCGCGCACGCGACCCAGATCGGAAAAAACCTTTTCCTGTGCTTTTTCGCGAATCGAACAAGTGTTGAAAAGGATGACGTCGGCGTCTTCCGCGTGCGCTGTTTGTTCGAGGCCGCTCGACGCGTTCAAGACGTCCAGCATCTTGTTCGAGTCGTACTCGTTCATCTGACAGCCGAAGGTCTTGATAAATACTTTTTTGCTTTGTTCCATCTGGTGCTCGATCGCCGTTCGCAGTGGTTGACCTGGGGGCGGGCGCCGGCGTTGCGGCGCTTGAAAGGGTGGTGCTGGAGAAACCGCATTATAGCCGGCCACCCCACCGTTCCGCCGCCCGCACCCCCTGGCCGGATGGGCTAGCCGGACGGCCAGCATCGATCGGCCCGGCAGCGGGCACGGGAATTGCCCTCACACGCTGGTGCAGCGCGGCTTCGCCAAGTCATCGCGCGGCACGGCATGGCGCGCCGCGCGTAACACGAACGACTGGCAGATCGGAGAAAGGATGCTCAACCGCATACAGGGCGCGGCCCGTAGTTCTACCGCCACAGGCGCCGCCAGCGAGAGCCGCGGCGAGGCAATAGGCGCAGCCGAGCCTGACGCCGCGGCTGTGGCGCCGTATGGAAAGCGGTGCGCGGCGCAGGCGCAGGCCGCTATCGATGAGCACAGTCATTTGGGCCAACTCACGCGCACGCTCGAATCGCTCTGGTTCGACCCGGCACATGTCGCCCCGAGCGGCCGCCAAGTCGGCGAGTCGCTTGCGCTGCTTATCGAACGTGATCTCGACCGTCTGCCGTTGCCAGGTGCTGGCGACACCCTCGGTCGTTGGCGTGCCTTGGCCGCGGTGGCGGCCTGCGACCTGAGCCTGGTGAAGCTTTACGAAGGTCATACCGATGCATTGGCCATCCTTGCCGAACTGGATGGTCGGCCGCGTCCCGCGGGCTCGAGTTGGGGCGTGTGGGCCGCGGAAACCCGGGGCATGTCTTTGCGGGCCAGGCGTGACGGCAACTTCCTCATCCTGGATGGCGTGAAGTGCTGGTGCTCGGGTGCCGCCGTGCTCAGCCACGCGCTGGTGACAGCCTGGCTGGACGACAGTACTGCCTGCTTGGTGGCCGTCGATCTGCACGCTCCGGGCGTCGAGATTACCGATCAAGGCTGGCGTGCCATTGGTATGAGCGCCGCGGCCAGCGTCGACGTGCGTTTCGCCAGCGTGCCGGCGATCGCAGTCGGAGCGCCGGGCGCGTATCTGTCGCGCGCCGGATTCTGGCAGGGCGGCGCCGGTATTGCCGCGTGCTGGTATGGCGCCGCTGCCTGGATCGCCGGCCGCTTGCGCGATGCCGCAGCCGCAAAACCCACCGATTCCTGGCATGCAATGCATCTGGGCGCCGCCGACGTGGCGCTCGCGAGCGCGGCCGCACTATTGCGCGAAACCGCAGCGGCCATCGACGCGGCGCCACGTCGCTCCGCGATGCCCGCGGCCTTGCGTGCGCGGCTCGCCGTCGAAACTGCCGCGGCTGCGGTCATTCAGGCCGCAGGCCGCGCCATGGGGGCCAGTCCTCTGTGCCGCGACGCGCGCTTCGCGCGGATGACGGCGGATCTTCCCGTGTTCTTACGGCAAAGCCATGCGGAACGCGACCTGGCGGCGCTGGGCGAATCCCTTTTGACTAAATCGAGCGGACTATGGAATCTCTAGGCGGCGCGCCGCGGCAAGCGGCGATCGTCGATCACTTCGAGCAAATGTTCGAAAAGAACGATGATCCTTGGCACTACAGACGGCGTTGGTACGAGCAGCGTAAGCGGGCGTTGACCTTGGCGATGTTGCCGCTTGCGCATTATCGGCGCGCGTTCGAGCCGGCTTGTGCCAATGGCGAACTGACGGCAGCACTGGCGGACCGCTGCGACGCGCTGTTGAGTTGCGATGCGAGCGCCAACGCCGTGCGCCTGGCACGGCAGCGTTTGGCCGGGCAGGCCCATGTCGTGGTCGAGCAGCGCATCTTGCCCGAGGACTGGCCGGATGGACGCTTCGATCTGATCGTCATCAGCGAATTTGCCTATTACCTGCCCTCGACGGCATTGGCGCGTTTGCTCGAACTGGCGTGCGCCGCATTGACGGATGGCGGGACGCTGCTGGCTTGCCACTGGCGTTGGCCGATCGAGGAGTGGGCCGGCCCCGTCGACTCGATACACCGATTGATCGGCATGCAGCCCGGCCTGCACCGGCTCGCGCATCACGAAGAGACTGATATGTTGCTGGATGTCTGGTCGACGGATCCCCGTTCAGTAGCGCAAATGGAGGGGCTCGTATGATCGGCGTCATCATTCCCGCACATGACGAAGAAGCCTTTATTGGACCGACGTTGCGCGCCGCATTGCGCGCCGCTGCACACCCGGGACTGCTCGACGAACCGGTGCGCATCGTCGTGGTGCTGGACGATTGCAGCGATGCGACCGAAGAGATTGCGAGAGGCTATAGGGTTGAAACGCTGCCGCTTACCGCTCGCAACGTCGGACGCGCACGCGCCGCAGGCGCGGCGATGTTGCTCGAAGCGGGCGCGGACTGGCTGGCCTTTACTGATGCCGATACGCAGGTTTCGGCCGACTGGCTAGTGGCGCAGCGCTCATTAGGGGTGGACGCGGTGTGTGGTTCGGTGGCCGTAACCGACTGGTGGCGGCATGGTCCCGACTTCGTGAAATTGGCCGAGCGCTTCGCGCGCCGCTATGTCGACGCCGACGGACATCGGCACATACACGGCGCTAATCTGGGCGTCTCGGCGCAGGCTTACCGCCTGGTCGGCGGATTTAGCGGACTGGCCTGCGGCGAAGACGTGGCCTTGGTCGAGGCGTTGATGGCGGCCGGCGCCAACGTCGCCTGGAGTGCGTTACCACGGGTGGCGACCAGTGCGCGTCCGCAGGCGCGCGTGCGTGGCGGCTTCGGTGACACCTTGCTGGCGATGGCTGCCGAATGAGCCGGACGACGACGCTCTGATTTGGAAGGAGGCGTGCAATCGGACGTTTAAGCGCGGTGCACGCTAAACGGACACATCGGGTAACAATTTCCTAAAAGGGGTAAATTGACACCTTACATGGCGCGCGACAAACTGCTCGAACGGCGAGTGTTCGCGAAATCGGTTTGTTCGCACCCGCCGGTCGCGGTCGACATGACTACCCGTCCTTGCCGCGTCGGGCTTCCGCTGCTGCGGTAACCATGGCTTTTGGAGAGCAGGAAAGTGCGATACGAAGACACACCCTCGCTACCTTGGCGGCTCGAAGACATTGACTTCAGCCGCATCGATCATGAGAAGGCCGCTTCGAATGAGGATTTATTGGTGCTGCTTTGCGCCGCCTCGTTCATTGAAAGTGGCTCTGATCTCTACACCAGCAATCTTGTCAGCTACTTCGATGGTGATCCCGAAGTATCGACTTGGCTGAACGAGCACTGGGAGTGTGAAGAATTGCAGCATGGCCGCGCGCTAAGGACCTATGTGGCGCACGTGTGGCCGGAGTTCGACTGGGACCTGGCGTTCAAGAATTTCTTCGCCGAATATTCGCTGACCTGCAACGTCGAAGATTTCGAGAAGACGCGCGCACTGGAAATGGTGGCTCGTTGCGTCGTCGAAACTGGCACTGCCACCTTGTATCGGGCAATCAGCGAATGCTCGGACGAACCGGTCCTCAAGCAACTGACCGCCAATATCCGCTCGGATGAAGTGCGGCACTACAAGCACTTCTTTCAGTACTTCAAGAAATACAACCGCATCGAAGGCAACGGGCGCATGGCCGTGCTGGGCGCGTTGGCGCGCCGCGTGAAGGAAATCAAGAGTGAAGACTCGGATATTGCGTTGCGGCACGTGTTTGCGCTGCGCTATCCGAACGACGCGGGCAATCATCGGCGCTATCGGCTAATGAATGCGCGCGTCAACTCATTAGTGCGCAACCATCTGTCAGCCGACATGTGCGTGAAAATGCTGCTGAAGCCGCTGGACTTGCCCGCGCGTCTTCAGCCCAGCGTGCATTACCCGCTAACCAAAATCACGCAGCACGTTTTTTTCCGCTAAGCGGTCGCAACAGCGCCGCGCCTTCCGGGCGCCGGCCGTCCGATTCACGGTTGTGCGTGCGGCCGTCCGCTCCTTCGGGGCGCGGCCGGCGCGGCCGGTCTCCCTGCGTAGCAGTTGTCGGAGCGGTCTTGCGAGCCGGTTGAGCTGCGCGTGGCGCTTGCGACGACTGGCTGCGGGCTCGCTCGGCCGGTGCCCTGCTGTCGCCACTGCCGGTTCGCGCATCGCTGCTGCGCGCGCCGCGGCCAGTCCCACTATTTGCGCCGCCTGCGCCACCACTGCTCCGTCCACGGCCACCGGCAGCCGCCTTTGGCGCATCGCCGCGCCGGCCATCACGCGAGGGCGCCCGTGCGTCCGAATGTCCTCCGCCACCGCCACCGCCGCCACGCCGCAAAATTGGTTCGGGCTTGATGCTGGGATCGGGCGCGAAGCCCTCGATGATTTCCTTGGGCAAGGGGCGCTTGATCAACCGCTCGATATCGGCCAGCAAACCCAATTCATCTACGCAAACCAGCGAAACCGCGACGCCATCCGCGCCGGCGCGACCGGTTCGGCCGATGCGGTGTACATAGTCTTCAGGTACGTTCGGCAAGTCGTAATTGACCACGTGCGGCAACTGGTCGATGTCGATGCCGCGTGCCGCAATGTCGGTGGCCACCAGGGCACGCAAGGAACCGCTCTTGAATTCGCTCAGCGCACGCGTACGGGCGGACTGGCTCTTGTTGCCGTGAATTGCGAGCGCGCTGATGTTGTCGCGTTCCAACTGTTCGGCAAGGCGATTCGCGCCATGCTTGGTGCGGGTGAAGACCAGCACCTGCACCCAATCGCCTGCGCGCATCAGATGCGTGAGCAGTTCGCGCTTGCGCTCGCGGTCGACCGGATGCACCAGTTGCGCAACGCTTTCCGCGGTGGTGTTGCGGCGCGCGACTTCGATCATTGCCGGCGCGTTCAAGAGGCCGTTGGCCAGGGTGCGGATTTCCTCGGAAAACGTTGCTGAAAACAGCAGGTTTTGGCGCCGCGCGGGCAAGCGCGCGAAGATGCGCTTGATGTCATGGATGAAGCCCATGTCAAGCATGCGGTCGGCTTCGTCGAGTACCAGGATCTCGACGCGGGACAGATCGACGTTGCCTTGTTGTGCATGGTCGAGCAGGCGACCCGGCGTTGCGACCAGAATGTCCACGCCACGTTTCAATTGTTCGATTTGCGGTTGCATGCCGACGCCACCGAACATGGTCATGGTGCGCAACTTCAAATATTTGCCATAGCCGCGTACGCTTTCCTCCACCTGCGCGGCAAGCTCGCGAGTAGGGGTGAGGATCAGCGCGCGTACTGCCTTGGGCGCCGGCCGTGCCGCGGGGGCTTCCGACAGACGTTGCAGAATAGGCAGCGTGAACGCGGCGGTTTTACCGGTGCCTGTCTGGGCGCCGGCCAACAAGTCGCCGCCGCTCAAGACGGCGGGGATGGCTTGAATCTGGATGGGGGTTGCTTCGCTATAACCCAGTTCGGTCACGGCACGCAGCAGGGGATCGGACAAGCCGAGTTGAAGAAAGGACATGAAAACCTGAGAGTGCGCCGGCGCCGCGACATTGGCCAGTCGGGAGCCGATCGATGAAAGTTCGGCGATGCCGTAATGACGGCGATGCTTCAAACACTGCCGGCGGATCCTGTTAGAGGATCGGACACCATGATCACAGAAAAAAAGTCGCCGGGCTTTGCCTTTCGGCAAGCCACGGCATACGAACCGATTTGCGCTCCGCGGTCTGGAGCTTGGCGCATCGACCCGGAATTAAATCAGTGGGGATCGCCATGCAGGCGATCTCCACTCGATGCGATCAGTCGAGCGGCGCTGAACGCAGATTGTCGACTTGCTGCGGCGACACGGCGGTTCCCTTGTTGCCCCAGGTCTGCCGCACGTAAGTGACGACTGCAGCGATTTCCTGATTGGACAAGGCTTGTGCGAACGGCGGCATGCCGTGCGGTTCGGGGTTACCCTTCGTTGCCGGCGGATAGCCGCCGTTCAAAACCATGCGGATCGGGTTCACAGCCGATGGCATCTGAATCGACTGATTGGTGGCCAGGGGCGGGAACGCCGGTGGCTGACCAGCGCCGTCGATGCCATGACACTTGGCGCAATTATCGGCATAGACCTTCTTGCCTTGTCCCAGCAGCGCCTGACCGAATTTCTCCGAGGTCTCCAGTTGCAGAATTTCGGGCGCTTCCTTGCGGGGCAGCGTTTGCAGGAACACGGCCATGGCGCGTACATCGGAGTCGCTCAGGTATTGCAGACTATTGTGCACTACTTCCGCCATCGGACCGAATACGGCGCCGCGCGACGATACGCCGGTCTTCAACAAGTCGACGATGTCTTGCGTATTCCAGCTGCCCAGGCCGGCTTCCTTGTCGGAGGTAAGCGACGGTGCGTACCAGTTCTGCAGCGGAATCAAGCCGCCGGCGAATGCCGCGCCCGAGTTGGCGCCGCCGAGCGGATTGATCGATGTATGACACATCGCGCAGTGTCCCGGGCCTTCGACCAGGTATGCGCCACGGTTCCACTCAGCCGACTTCGTCGCATCGGGCTGGAACTCGCCTTCACGGAAGAACAGCGTGCGCCAGCCGATCAGCAAATTGCGATTGTTGAACGGGAAGCGTAGTTCGTTGGGTCGGTTTTCCTGATGTACGGGCGGTACCGATCGCAGATAGGCAAAGATGGCGTCGGTATCGGGCCGCGTCATCTTCGTATAGCTGGTGAACGGGAACGCCGGATAGAGCAGGCTGCCATCTTTCGCGCGGCCGGTGTGCATGGCGCGGTAGAAATCGTCGGACGTCCATTTGCCCAGGCCGGTTTCGTCGTCGGGCGTGAGGTTCGGCGTGAACAGCGTACCGAACGGCGTCGGCAATGCGTACCCGCCTGCGAGGAACTTACCGCCGCGCACCGTGTGGCATGCCATGCAGTCGGCTGCGCGCGCCAGATATTCACCGCGCTTGATCAGGTCGGCGTTGGGCGTGTTCGACGCGGCCATCGCCGTGCCGAAACCCTGGTTACCCAGTGGCAGAACAATCGGCAGCAAAGCGGCAGCGGCCACCGCGACGGTGGCCGCCAGCGCGAAGAAGGTCTTGCGTTTCATCATTTTTCCTTGTCCGCGACGGCGCTTACTGCGGTTCGCTGCCACACACCAGCGGCAATTTGCCTTTGGGAGCGGCATCTGGCTGCGGGTTCGCGGGGGCCTGTTGCGACGAAAGCCATGCGGCGACCGCGCTGACATCGCGAGTCGTCAGGCGCGTGGCAATTTGCTGCATGCAATCGGGCGCGTTGGCGTGACGCACACCGGAGCGCCAGGCGCCCAATTGCGCGCTGATGTAATCGGAGTGCAAGCCGACCAGGCCGGGAATGCCCGGCTCGGTGCCCATCAAATGAGCGCCGTGGCAGGCCGCACATGCGGGGATGTTGCGGGATGGGTCGCCCTGATAGACCAGCTGCTTGCCGTAATCAACCGTTGCATCCGATACCACCGGGGTTTCCGGCGCCGGGTAGGGCGGCCGCTGACTCGAGAAATAATCGGCGATCTGATGCAGATAATCGTCGCTCATGTACGTCATCAGATAGTTCATCTGTGGGTAGCGGCGCCGGCCATCGCGAAAATTCTTCAACTGATTGAACAGGTATCCCGCGGGCTTGCCCGCCAGACGCGGGAAATAATCATTGTCCGTGCCCTGGCCCTGTACACCGTGGCAGGCGGCGCATGCGGCCGTCCGCGCCTGAATGGTGCCCGGATGGAGCATTTGTACATCGGCCGGCGAAGCGCCGAAGGCACCGGCTGCGCTCGTCAGCATGCAGACCAGCAGCGGGAAAAAGATGCGTCTTGGGGACACGCGACACTCCATAAATCGACGAACGAGACGGGCTTTGAGTGGCCCGATCATGCGGCAGCCGCGCTGCGACGCAGCATTCTATCACCGGCGAATAAAGCTTGGCCACCGAACCTAAGTCCCCGCTTACTGGGCCGTTGCGTAAAAACCCGCGGCACATCGTCGAGGAAACGCGGGTTCTGGATCGCAATCCGCAAACGTAGGAATTTTCTCTTTTTGACAATTGCGTCCGTGACGCGTGTTCGAGCACTTGATAATGACCGACCCCCGACGTGAGAGAGACATCGATGGAAGAATTTCCTCCTAGCCGGCAGGATTCCGTGCGCGTGATGTTGCTGGATGACCATCCAGTCGTACGATGCGGATTCGAAAGGCGTTTGCGCCGCGAGCCCGACCTCGACATAGCCGGTGCGTTCGCCAGCAGTCGAGAATTGATGGCGGCCCTGCGCCGTGGCGCGTGTGATGTTGTGGTACTCGATTATTTGCTGTTGATCGACGATATCGACGGCGCCTTGCTGATTCGTCATCTGCGTATCCTGCATCCGACCGTGCGTATCCTCGTCAGCACTTCCTATGTCAATGCCCCGACTATCTCTGCCTGTCTGCGTGCCGGCGCCACTGGATTCTTCTGTAAGTCGGAGAAGCTCGACGAGTTGGTTTATGCCATCCGCACCGTTGCGCGCGGTAACGAATACTTGGGTCGTGAGGCGCGCGGCGCGCTCGGCCGGGCAAGCGCAGAGGGCGGCATTGCCAGTCCGTTGGGAGAGGCAGGCCTGACCCTGAAGGAACTCGAGGTCGTCAGGTGCTGCCTGCACGGAATGTCGGTAACGCTGATCGCCCGCAAATTTCGCCGCAGTGTCAAGACTGTCAGCGGTCACAAAGTAGCCGCTTACAGAAAGCTGGGCATTGA
>JBPBQZ010000004.1:0-52028 GCA_050955105.1 Janthinobacterium lividum
CGCCAGACCAGTGACGTGATCAATAGATTAATCGACGGAATCGGCGCGCGCCAACCGAGCTCCAGCTTCGATTTCTCCAGCCACTTCGCGTGCTGGTTGAACATCGAGTCGATCACATGCACGAAGGCCTCGTAGGTCGCGAACAAGCCGTGACGGCCGGTCAGCACATAACCTTCGAACCAACCCTCCAGCGTGTGTTCGCTCAGCATCTCCATGACGCGGCCATCGATCGACAGCGCGCCGCCGTCGGCGTCTTCAGGCTTGGTCTCGGCCAACCAGGTTTTTTCCGATGCTTCGTAGATGGCGGTAAGGCGATTGCTGGCGGTCTCGTCGGGGCCGAACACGCGGAAGCTTTGCATATTGCGACGCATGACATCGCGCAGAAAGCCCGCGAGCACTTCGGTCGGCGGTACATACTGCGCGCCTGCCGCCTTGATCTTCACGCCGTAATCGCTGAAGGCCGGCATATCCAGCGCGCGCCGCAGCAAGCCGCCGTTGGCGTGCGGATTCGCGCTGATACGTCGATCGCCCACAGGCGCCATCTCGCGCAATTCAGGCACCAGCGCACCCGCCTGATCGAACAACTCTTCGGGGCGATAGCTCTTCAGCCAGTTCTCCACCAGCTTGAGGCTGCTGCGGTTAGTGACGGGATCGAGCACCGGCACCTGGTGGGCACGCCACGACCCTTCCACCTTGTGTCCGTCTACTTCCTTGGGACCGGTCCAGCCTTTTGGCGAGCGCAGCACGATCATTGGCCAGCGCGGTCGATCGGCGCGGCCGCTGCTGCGTGCCTGCCGCTGAATTTCGCGTATCTCATTAATGCAGTGCTCGAGCGTGGCGGCCATCTGCTGATGCATCGTCTCGGGGTCGTCGCCTTCGACGAAATACGGACGGTGGCCGTAGCCGATGAGCAGCGCTTCAAGCTCTTCGTGCGGGATTCTCGCGAGGATGGTCGGATTGGCGATCTTGTAGCCATTCAGATGCAGCACTGGCAATACCGCGCCGTCGCGAATCGGATTCAGAAATTTGTTCGAATGCCAGGAGGTCGCCAGCGGCCCGGTTTCAGCTTCGCCATCGCCCACCATCACGGTAACGATCAGATCGGGGTTATCGAACGCCGCGCCGTAGCCATGTGACAAGCTATAACCCAATTCGCCGCCTTCATGGATCGATCCCGGCGTCTCGGGCGTGCAATGCGAACCGATGCCGCCCGGCGAGGAAAACTGCCGGAAGAACTTCAGCATGCCGGCCTGGTCCAGACTGCGATCCGGATAGATTTCCGAATAGTGACCTTCGAGATAGCTGCTCGCCAGCGTGGCCGGCGCGCCATGTCCGGGGCCTGCGACATAGATGACGTCGAGATCGAGCTTCTTGATCAGCCGATTCAAGTGCACCAGCAGAAAGCTTTGTCCCGGGTCTGAACCCCAGTGCCCGAGCAGGCGGTTCTTGATGTGCTCGGGTTTCAGCGGTTCGCGCAACAAGGGATTCGCGCGCAGGTAGATCATTCCCACCGCCAGGTAATTGCAAGCCCGCCAGTAAGCGTGCATTTTCCTGAGTTCCTCCGCGGCCAGAGGGGACGGTGTCGGAATTGCTTCGGCCATCGGGAAACTCCTGGATAAAAGAGACATGCTTAAAGGATGCTGCTTATGCGCGGGCGGTGCGTCCTTGCTCGAAGATCGCGGCCCAGGTGGCGAAGCGCTTGGCGATGCGGTCCGCAGCTTCCACGCGCGTGACCTTGCCGGCTTCGAAGTCGGCGACGGCATCGAAGAAGCTGGTGCGACCGACGGCGAAGCCGATGAAGCCCTCGACCTGGGCGGCGGTCGCCAGCCAGCCGATCACTTTCTGCTCATCGGCGCCGCGTCCCAAGACAATGCAGCTCACGTGCTCACGGCCATCGCGGCGCACTTGCTGCACCACGCGCCGGCAGTCATCGGTGCTGTCCAGTCCTTCGATTTTCCACACGGCCGGCTCGACGCCGGCCGCTTGCAGCGCCGCGATCGCGCCGAGCATCAGGCGCGGGCGCAGCGTGGCGTCATAGCTGTCTTTATTGCCGGCCACGCTCGCCAACTGCGCATCGGTAGCAGGCACCAGCAATTCGAACATCATCAACCGGTCGGCACGCCGGCAGTAGTCCGAGACTTTTTTGAGACGCTCGGCCTGCCGCTGATTCATCGCGGCATCGCCCTCGGGGTTGTAACGCACCAGCACTTTGACGAAGGTGGGATCGAAGGCTTCGATATGCTCGACGAATTGCTCACCATATTCGAACTGGAATTCGTCGGAGCCGCTGCGCTCGACCGACAGCGCTGTTGCGTAACCATGCTGATGTGCATCGCGCAAAATTTTCTTGCCGAATTCTTCATCCACCAGCACGCCCGCACTGGCGGTCGGCACATCTTTCGCCAGTGCCGCAAGGAAACCTTCGTAGATCAGTTGCTTGCTGTCCTCGACACGCGCCTGCTGCGCGTCATCGAGCGGCAATTTGAGATGGAACATCTCGGTAACATAGGAATTTCGATGATCGAAGGGCAACAGGTATAAAGGTTTGTCGTAACCGGACGGCATGGCGAACTCCGTATGGGGACTGAGCCCCCAGATAAGCAATCGAACCGACTATTTTTGGGACGGCGGCTGGTAGTCGAGCAGATCGCCGATGCGCTCGACGCTGACGTCGGCGGCGGGGTAGCTGGCATTGGCCTGATCGTCCAGCCCATAGTGCCCTTGCCGCACGAAGATGGTCGTCAGGCGCGCACCCCACTGCTGCTTCATCGCCGTCAACACGCGCAGCTTGTCGTCGATCATTACGTAATGCAGCGCTGGATAGGCGCGCTCGACCCGTTCCAGCATCTGCTCCTTATGAATATAGATGAGAACGCGGCCTTCCACAGCGCGCCACAATCCCGCGCCCTGGATCTTGTGCGGCTGGAACACCACGTCGCCATCGGACAAAATCACGGTGTCCCCCCACTGCCGCAAGTGCTGCAATACCTCGGGAACCTTGGCGTAAAGCCTTTGCGGGAACGGGTAATCGAGCATGAAGGTGGAGAGCTGCAGCAACGCCAGATCGTTTTCGCCCTGCTCACGCAATTGCTGCAGGCTGCCGAGGTAATCGGCATAGCCGAGTGCGTCGCGCGTTTTCTCGAAAATCTGCCAATAGCGGTCGCATGCGGCGTCACCCAGCCGCAGCCGCAGTTGCGCGCGCAGATCGTTCTGGATCTGGTCGTTGTCGAGCAAGGTGTTGTCGACGTCGCTGAAAAATACCAAGCGCGGCGTATTCATGCGTCAGACCGGGCGCGCCGGCTTCCAAAGTAAATCGCAGCGTAGTGGCAATGCATCTCGAAACTCCGGCGAAGTGGCGATGGAATAGCTTAACCGCTAAGGCCTCGCTATTTTGTTCGCCGCCATACTAAGCACCCAAGCAGGCGCCGAACCGCTGGGCTGGCAGCACAAGCCGGGCCAGCCGATCGCCGCATCCCGACACAGCACGTGATTGTTGTGCGCCACATTGATAAAGCGCCCATACTAGGCGGCTATTCGATGAAGTATTGAGGCTGACTATGTCATTTGCCGATGACATCCCGCGATTTATCCAGGCAGCATTTGACGATCCGGTTGAAATTCGTGCCCGTCTGGGCGAACGTTTTACTGTCAACCGCGGCATTCCGGAAGAAAGCCGGCCACATCGTCGCGCGCGCGGCGTGTGCATCCAGTTCGACCATGAGGCGTTCCGCGCGATCGAAAGCGCCGCCAGCGACGATCTTCGCAACACCATCGGGCCCAATCTGGTACGCGCCATTCGCGCGCAACTGGCGGACTACGACCCGCGCGGCCCCGAAGGCGGGACCTTCATGATCGGCATCGACGTCAAGGTTCTCACCGCTTCATGACAATTTCCCCACTGCACTGCGGGTGGGCTCCACGGACCGTTATCGCCATTCGGCCCCAATGAAATATCCTCTCTACGTTAAACACAATGCAGACGGCAGTTTCAGCGCGAAGCTGCCCGACTTCCCCGAGGTCCATCCGCTCGGTGAAACGTTGGCGCTGCTGGCACATAACGCCCAGGCTGCCGTGGAAAAAGTCTACGACGGCAGCGACGATCTGATTCCGGAACCGACCAGCGACACCGCCGAACTGCGCAAGCTGGATATCGACGATGGCGAGGGCATCTGGATGTTCATCGATATCAATCTGGCGCGCGTGGAATCCAATTCGATCGGATTTCACATCAGTCTGCTCAAGACCTTGCTGCATGAGATCGACGCTGCCGCCAAGGCACGCGAACTGACGCGCTCGGCGTTTATTGCAGCCGCCCTGGAACACGAGTTGAAGCGCTTGACCTGAAGCGGGCTGGCTGGCGCGGCCCGCCGACTCGGCGGAGATGTGACGACCCGCCTCGCGGACTTGCGAGCACCCGAGGCCAATCAATCGTTGGCAATCGCCTTCCAGAACGCCTGGAAGCCGGCGTGCTGATAGCGCTCAGCCTGCGCGGGGTCGCGCAGCATGAAGTCGATGGCGGTTTCGGCAAGACTGCTCATGATTGCCGATACGAACTCCGGCGGCTGGTCGCGCAACACGCCTTGCGCGATGCTTTGCTCGATCATTGAATTGATGTCGCGAAAAGCCTCCATGCCGGTCGTCCGGCTATGCTCGGTGAGCCGATCGGACACCCCAAGTTGCGTGATCACTTTGCGTTTTTGCGGATTCGCCGCACCCCACTCCACATACTTGCGCCACGCATGAGACGCTCTCGCTTTCGCGTTTTTTGCGTGCGGATAGCCATGCATCATGACCTCTCGAAGCTCGTCTTTAAGCGTCAGATACAGGCTGTTGAGCAAATCGTCCTTGTTGCTGAAGTAGGTGAAAAGGCTGCCTTCCGCAACCCCGGCGAGCTTCGCGATCTTCGCAGTCGGCGCGCTCACCCCTTGCTCGGCGATTATCTGCGTTGCCGCGGCAAGCATCGCCAGACGCTTATCTTCGCTCTTGGGACGGGCCATACCTGTTCGCGCCTTCTTAAATGAGTGATTGCCCAATCATAGAGCGGCGGTAAATGCATGGCAAGCGGCTTGCCAAGCGCATAGCCGCGCAGCCGCGCGCGCAGTCGGATAGCATGGAGGCTTTGAGGAACGGTAACTCATGCAGCATGTTCCACGTTATCGCCTCGATCTGCTGATGCTACTGGCCGCCTTGATCTGGGGTTCCGCGTTCGTTGTACAGCGCTGGAGCCTGGGCGTGATCGGGCCGGTGTTTTTCACGGGCCTGCGATTTTTGGTAGGCGCGCTCGTCATTAGCCTGGTGCGACCGCTGTTGTTGTCGAAGACCTCGCTGCCTGTCGCACCGCGCGCCACCGGCTCGCAATCTCGGCTGTGGCTGGCTGCCGCGCTGCTGGGCGGCCTGTTGGCGCTGGCTATTTCACTGCAGCAAATCGGGCTGCAATATACAAAAATCGCCAATGCCGGCTTCATCAGCTCGCTTTACGTCGTTATCGTGCCGCTGGTCGGCGTTCTACTACGCCAAAAGAATCGCGCGAATATCTGGATTGGCGCCCTGTTCAGTGTTTGCGGCATGTACTTCCTCAGCGGGCAGGCAGACTTCGGCCTGCTGCGCGGCGATATCTACCAGTTGGCCTGCGCATTGATCGTCTCCGCCCAAGTGCTGTTGCTCAGCCGCTTCGCCCCGCATCACGAACCCTTGGCACTGGCCCGTGCACAGTTCATCGCCTGCGGCGTGTTTTGCCTGCTGGCAGCGCTGTGGGTCGAGCCCGTCAATCTCTCGCAGATCGTCGACGCCGCGCCCGCGATCCTGTATGGGGGCGCCTTGTCGGTAGGAGTCGGCTACACAATCCAGGTAATCGCCCAAAAGCGCGCCACCGCCGCGCGCGCCGCAGTGATTTTCAGTATGGAAGGCTTGTTCGCCGCCTTTTTCGCTTGGGCTGCCCTGGACGAAAACCTGTCGCCGCGCACGCTGTTCGGCTGCGCCCTGATGCTGGGCGGCCTGCTCGCCTGCCAACTCAACTTTACCCGCGGCGGCGCCACGCACCGCGACCAAGCAAGTAAAACCTCATGACCGGCAATTCTGACGCGCGCGCTACGGTCGATGCTTCAGGCGCGGCGCACGGCTCCATCCATTGGCGCCGCAACCTGTGGGTATGTGTCTTCGGCTCGTTTACAACGATCGTCGCGATGACGCTGCTGCTGCCATTTCTGCCGCTTTATGTCGAACAACTCGGCGTCAAGGATCACGCCGCGATCGTGCAGTGGTCAGGAGTGGCCTATGGCGCGACCTTCTTCACTGCCGCGCTGGTGGCGCCGCTGTGGGGGCGGCTTGCCGACCGCTACGGCCGCAAGCTGATGATGATACGCGCCAGCCTCGGCATGGCGGTGGCCATGTCCTTGATCGGCCTGGCCGGCAATGTCTGGCAATTAGTAGCGCTGCGCCTGCTGGCCGGCTTGCTCGGCGGCTATGCGTCGGGCTCGATGGTGCTGGTCGCCACGCAGTCTCCCAAGGCGCGCTCCGGCTGGGCGCTGGGCATGCTTTCTTCGGGCATCATGGCGGGCAATCTGGCCGGCCCCTTGCTGGGCGGCGTACTGCCGCCGCTAATCGGCATTCGCCAGACCTTCCTGGCCGCCGGCGCGGTCATTTTCGTCGCCTTCCTTGCCACGACCTTCCTGATCAAAGAGGAACCGCGGCCGCGCGTCAGCAAAAACGCGCTGCGACGCGCCGGTTGGTCGGCGATTCCAGACAAGCGCCCGATTACGGTGATGTTGGTCACCGGCATGCTGCTGATGTTCGCGAATATGTCGATCGAACCCATCATTACGGTCTACGTCGCGCAACTGGTGCATCGGGCGAGCCAGGTTACGGTCGTCGCCGGGCTCGTCATGTCGGCTGCGGCGCTGGGCAGTATCCTGTCCGCGTCGCGGCTGGGCAAGCTGGCCGATCGGGTGGGACACTGGAACGTCATCATCGGTTGCCTGGCGGTTTCCGCGCTGCTGTTGATTCCCCAGGCTTTCGTCACTGCGGGCTGGCAATTGGTGGCGCTGCGCTTCTTGATGGGTATGTCGCTGGGCGGCTTGCTGCCCTGCATCGCAAGCGTGATCCGGCACAACGTGCCCGAGAATATGGCGGGCGGCATGCTGGGTTATTCCACCTCGTCGCAATACACGGGGCAAGTGGCCGGCCCGCTCGCGGGAGGCTTTATCGGTGGCCATTTCGGCATGCGCTCGGTGTTTCTCGGCACCTGCGTACTAATGGCGGGTGGCGCGCTGTATAACCTCCTCGCCAAGCGCAACGCTATCGACCCGCGCAATTCATAGTGGCTTGCGAAGTCGAATCTCGCGAGTAATCCTTGCCGCTTGCGCGGTGCAAGATTTTTCCTTCGCCGGCGTCAATACCTATAAAGTACGAGACTGAAGCGGCCAGCATTTTTAATGTGGTCTGCCGCACCAGATCCAGTAAAGAATACCGAATCGCATTGTCGAGTATGCCGATGAATCAGTCCTCTCCAGACGAGGTCGTGAAAAGCGTTTTGCAAGTCTCCAGCGCCAGGCTGAAGCGACAGCACGAGCTGGCGGTTGAATTTGCGCTGTCCGCCTTGCGAATCCGCGATATTGACCGCGTCATCGACGACGCCTGCCGGATTGTCTCGGAAGGCGTGCGTGCGCGCTTCGTCAAGGTATTGCGCTATTCGCCGGACACTCAGCAACTGATACTCCAAGCCGGGCGCGGCTGGAATCCGGAAGAAATCGGTCGCCTGGCGCTGAGCGCCGACGATGCCAGCCCCGCCGGCTATGCTTACGCCAGCAGCCGGCCGGTGATTTCCAATCATTTGGGTGACGAGCACCGCTTTCGCACGCCCGAGTTTCTCGCCAGGCACGGCATCAAGCGCGCCATCAACGTGCCGATTCGCGGCATTCCAGAGGCCTACGGCGTACTCGAGGCCGACAGTCCCGACGACGAAGATTTCACCGAAACCGATATTGTCTTTCTCGAAGCGATCGCCAACGTTATCTCCATGACGCGCGAGCGCATCGGCGCCGAGCTCGACGAATATCGCAACGAACTGTTTTCCGAAAGCGTGCTGAACGCCAGCACCGACTGTATCAAGGTGATGTCGATCACGGGCAAGATCGAATTCATGAATGAGCACGGCCTGCAGCAGATGAGGATCGAGGATTTCGCGGGCTCGATCCAGGGTCACGGCTGGGACACCTTCTGGCCGCGCGAAGAAGCGCCCAAGGTCAGGGAGTCGATCGAACGCGCGCTGGCCGGCGAGTCGATGCGCTTCGAAGGGCAATGCCCGACGCTCAAGGGCGAACCGATGTGGTGGGACGTTTCCGTGGCGCCGATTCGCGGCGCCAGCGGCAGCATCGAGCGCATCGTGGCCGTATCGCGCGACATCACCGAACGGCACGCCAACGAGGAAAAGCTCGAAGCGCTGGTGCGCATGCAGGAAACCAAGCTGGACAGCTCGGAGCTGATGATGAAGGAAGTTCATCATCGGGTGCGCAACAGTCTGCAGCTCGTGCAAACGCTGCTGGCCTTGCAAGGCAATCTGTCGGGCGACAAGGCCGTCGCCAACCATTTGCAGGCGGCCGCCATGCGCGTAACCACGGTCGCCTCGGTGCATCAGCGGCTTTATGAGGACAGCGGCGCCGAGGCCACCAATGCCAGCGTCTATCTGACCGGACTGATTGCCGACCTGCGCGTGCTGTCGGTCGATCGCGAAATCGTTTTTCACGCGCCGTCCATTGTGGTGCCCGCCGGCCGTCTGGCGCCGCTCGGGTTGGTCACAGCCGAACTGGTGACGAACGCGCTCAAATACGGCAAGGGCAAGATTTCGGTGGCGTTGGCGCGGCACGGCGACGATCTGCAACTGACGGTTGACGACGAAGGCCGCGGTTTTCCCGACACCTTCCCGAAACCGCAAGGCACAGGTCTGGGCATGCGCCTGGTGCAAACCTATGCCGGCCGCGGCCCCAAGTCGGTAACGGTCGACCGCTCGGTGCCATTCAGCCGCATTCAGGTCGTCTTCAAATCGTCCTGAAGGCGTCCACCGTCGAACCTCGTACGATGAAGCAAACTGAAGCACGCCCGCAGACCTTGGGCGAAGAAATCGCCAACAGCGTCAGTCATAGCGCCGGCTTTGTACTCGCCCTGATCGGCGCGGGGGTGTTTATCAGCCTGATGCGGCGCGGCGACGCCTCGGTCGCCGGCATCGGCCTGGGCATTGCCGTGTATATCGCCTCGATGCTGGCGCTCTACAGTATGTCGGCCATCTATCACGCCTTGCCGAATGGACGAGTCAAGCGCGTCTTCATGAAGCTCGACTATTGCGCCATCTATATTTTCATCGCCGGCACTTATACGCCCTTCGCCATACGTTTGCTGCCTGCCCGCTCCGGCACGCTGTTGCTGATCGGCATCTGGACTATGGCGGCGCTCGGTCTGCTGCTGCAGGCGCTCGGCCGGCTGGCTCACCCCCTGCTATCGACCGGACTGTACCTGCTGATGGGCTGGATCGGCGTGCTGGTTGCGGGCCCGATGATCGCCCTGCTGCCGGTCGCGGCGCTCGCCTGGTTGCTGGCGGGCGGCCTCTGCTACACCGGCGGCGTGGCCTTTTTCCTGCTCGATAGCCGGCTGAAATACGCGCACCTGGTGTGGCATCTGTTCGTCCTGGCCGGCTCGGTCTGCCATTTCATCGCCATAGCCGTATCGGCCTGAGCGCGGATTCGTTGCCGCTCGCCGCTGCGCCGCAAAGCCGCGCCAGTGTTGGCTATTGCACCACCTGGCGCAAATACTGCTGTTCAGATAGAGCAATTCCAGGCATCATAGGCGGCAGTCGCCACGCGGTCGCGCGACTGGGTCGCGGCGATACTCCCGCGCTTCCAACTCGATTCATGCGCAACCGCGTCTTGCCTTTTTCTTCCTTCATCACCATTGCCGCAGGGTCCGGCCGCCGCATCAACCGGCCGATCAGCACCCTGGCTGCCTGCGCAGCGTGGCCGTCCGCCATCGATCGGGCAAAGCGCTTTGTCTACGCGCCGATCTCTCGGCCGCTGGCGCCAGTGCCCGGGCACTGTGCTAAGTGGTCTGACATTTCAACCCGTCATCGCGGATGTCCCGCGCCGGCCCGCCGTTCCAGACGGCTCGACATTGCAGGACGCGCGCCGAGCGCTTCGGCCCCCTCACTTTTTTGGAAATATTCCATGGCAAAAGAAGAACTCATTACCGTCGATGGCCTGGTCAACGAAGTCCTGCCCGATAGCCGCTATCGCGTCACGCTCGACAACGGCTTCGTCGTAGGTTGCTACGCCTCCGGCCGGGTGCGCAAGCATCACATCCGCATCCTCGCCGGCGACCGCGTCACGCTCGAGTTGTCAGCCTACGACCTGACCAAGGGACGCATCAATTTCCGTCATAAAGACGGCGGCGGCACGGGCAGTACCGGCCCGGCAGTACGGCGCCGGCGTTAAGCGTCGCGCGCCTCGGCAGCCCCTTGCCGGGCGTGCCGATGCAGGCGTCGGAACAGCGGCTGCCCGCACGAAAATGTTGCGTGACACCGACTCTAAACCCGCGCACACTCTATTTATTGTTGGGCATTGAAGCCCACTATCCAGGAGTGAAGCGATGGCAAAAGGTCAAGTTCGCAGTAATCGCGAAGCGAAGAAACCCAAGCAGGAAAAGAAAGTAGCTCCGCCCGTGGTGGCATCGCTCGGGTCGGGCACTGCAAAGGCGCATCAGGTCTCCAGTTCGACTAAGAAAAAACCATAATCGGCAGTTCGCCGGGATGGCTGACCCAAGGAAGCCGCAAATGACCTACCAGCGAAGCCCCGCCCGCCCACCCAGCGACCGCCACGCCGAATACGCACTGGCTGACAAGGCCCGCGCCGAAAAGCGCGCGCTGAACGACACGCAGCTCGACAATGGCGCCATCAAATGGCGCTATAAGCCGACCGACGTCGGCGAAGTCAAACGCAAAATCAATAGCAGCACGCCGTAAAGCATCACGCCACAATCAGCGCAGTGCCGCGGCGGCTCGACCGAGCTGCCCTCGGCACATGTCTGACGGCGAAGCGCGCCAAAGCGCCAAGCCAGGCGCCGCAATGCCGCGTCAGGCATCGAATTCAATAGAGGAAAGAACAAATGTTCGTGGTACAGCCGGTCTACTACAAAGGCTTCGAATTGCACCCGCTGGTGTTCACGCGGAGATTCGAGCGCTTCGATGGCCATAAGAAGCACGCCGAAGGCTATGACGCCGCAGTGCGCGTGTGTCGTCCCGGCGCGCTGAGCGGCGCCGACGACAGTCGTGTGTTCAAGCTGGTGCGTGAAATGACGTTCACTGAGCTGGGTAACGCGCGTCGCTCGGTCACCCAGTATGGCCAGGACATTATCGACGGCAAGATCGACGGTGCGTCAGTTGCCGATCTGTAGCAATCGATAAAGATTCGTCTGCGGCGGCGTCTGTCACCGCGGACTTGGCTGGCGCCCGAGCTTCGGGCGCCGCGCCATTCGTGACCCATCAAGCTGCCGTCAACCCGCCGGCGGCAACTCCAGAAACGACCGAAGTTCCGCCGCGCGCGACGAATGCGCAAGCTTGCGCATGGCCTTGCTCTCGATCTGGCGAATCCTTTCGCGCGTTACGTCGAACTGTTTGCCGACCTCTTCCAGCGTGTGCTCGGAGGTGGTTTCGATGCCAAAGCGCATGCGCAATACTTTCGCTTCGCGCGGCGTCAAGGCGTTCAAGGCGTCGTCGAGCAAGGCGCGCATATGCGATTGCAGGGCGGCATCCGACGGCGATACCGCGCCGTCGTCTTCCAGCAGATCGCCCAAGGTGGTGCCCGCCTCTTCACCCAGCGGCAACTCCAGCGACACCGCGTGGCGCGCCACCTTCAGGATGCCGCGCACCTTCTCTTCGCTCATTTCCATGCGCTCGGCCAGCACCGCCGGATGCGGCTCGGTACCGGTCTTTTGCACGATATCGCGCGAGATGCGGTTCAGCTTGTTGATCGCGTCGATCATGTGCACCGGCACGCGAATCGTGCGGCCCTGGTCGGCGATGGCGCGGGTTACAGCTTGCCGCACCCACCAGGTGGCATAGGTCGAAAACTTCCAGCCGCGCCGATATTCGAACTTGTCGACGGCTTTCATCAGGCCGATATTGCCTTCCTGAATCAGGTCGAGGAAAGGCATGCCGCGGTTCACGTATTTCTTGGCGATTGAAATCACCAGTCGCAAATTGGCTTCGGTAATTTCACGCTTGGCCTGGCGAATCTTCGATTCCGCCACCGTCATCTGGCGATTGATCTGCTTGAGCTTCGGCAGCGGCAGCGACACCGCGGTTTCAATCCCGAGCAGCTTGCGTTGCTCGGCGTGGATCGCCGGAATGGCGCGTTTCAGCGATTCGCCATAAGGCGTGCGCGAACGATTCGCCACCCGCTCGATCCAGCTGAGATCGGTTTCGTTGCCGGGAAACTGCTCGACGAACGCGTCACGCGGCATGCCGCCGCGCTCGACCGCCAGATAGACCAGATGGCGCTCGACGCCGCGCACCTGTTCGACGCGTTCGCGGATTTCGCCGCACAGGCGCTCGATGGTGCGCGCGGTGAAACGAATCGGCCGCAGTTCCTGACGCACCGCTTCTTCCGCAGCCGCGAGCGCGTCGCCCGTCATGGCTGGCGACGCCGCCTGCATTTGCTCGAAGGTCAGCTTCACGCGCGCGAAGCGCTCGACGCAATCGACCTTCAACTGAGCCAGACGCGCCTGCTCGGCAATGCGCGCGAGTTCGGCATCCGCGTCGCTGGTGGCCGAGCGCGCACCGGCTGGCGCGCCCGCTTTGGCGGGCGGCGCATCGGCTGCATCGGCGGCCACATCGATATCGGCGGCGTCCACGACGTCGACCACATCGCCGCCGTCCGCGCCATCGACCACGTCGACACTATCGGCCAGCAGCGCTTCGGCCGCCGCACCCGGCTCGAGCCCGATCTCGCCCGCCGGCAGCGTAATGCCGTCGACGAATTCTTCGATGCCGAGCTCGCCCGAGGCCACGCGCTCGGCCATCGCTAGAATGGCCGACAGCGTCATCGGGCAGGCCACCACGGCCAATATCATTTCGTTGAAACCGTCTTCGATACGCTTGGCGATGGCGATTTCGCCTTCGCGCGTAAGCAGATCGCTGGCGGCCATTTCGCGCATATACATGCGCACCGGATCAGTGGTCTGACCGTATTCGGATTGCACCGCCGACAGCGCGACTTCAGCTTCTTCGTCGGCCTGGTCGTCGGCCGCAACCGACGAGGCATTGCGCTCGAGCAGCAGCGTGCCGGAATCCGGCGCCTGCTCGTAGATGGCAATGCCCATTTCATTGAAAGTGCTGACGATGCTATCGACCGTAGCCGACTGCCCGACGTTCAGATCAAAGTGGTCGTTGATTTCGCCATAGGTGAGGAAACCACGTTCACGGCCCAACTGGATCAGCGCGCGGACTTTCGCGCGGTGCAGTTCAGCCGCACCGACCGAGCCGCTCGAGACTTCCGCCAGCGCGGCGCCGGACGGTACGGTCTTGCCTTCCGAAGCGAGGCCGCTCCGTTCACGTTTGATTGACGCATGGGCGCCGTTCCCGGTTGTGCGATGACCAACGCGTGCCATGCTTTCTCCTATTCAGCAGGCTCGCAGCAAGCAGGCTGATTGTGATACCGCGCAAGTTCAGCGCAATAGGCGATTATAGGGCTTATCGCGTATGCCTTTTCTAAAGATCGCAAACGAAATGCATGAGATATGGCCGAAAAGCCGCGCGCCGCGGCTATTTGCGATGATAGTCGGTCAAAATTTCCGAGTCTCACGCGTGCTCGAAAGCAACGCCGCATGCGCCGCTATTACCCCTCAGGTAATCGCCACGCCCCTGCGGCCCCGCAAAATCGCCTTGCAGTCACCCATCAACGACACAGTGAAAGGTTAAATCATGGAACATGCGAACGAACGCATGCCGAGCCGGTGGCACGCGGCACATCGCCATGCTCGGCACGCCGCATGACGCGACCGTGCACGAGCTGCGCATCGAGTCGTTTTTCCTGCGGACGACGCGACCGCCGAATGGTTTCGTACTACGCAGCGGGCATGACACAGGCATGGGACACCGGCGGGACCACGCTCGGCGCCTCGAAGGTCTGCTCGAGCACCGCGGTGGCCGTACCGTTCACTACCTTCACCTGGCCGATGTAGTCGGGCATTTCCAGTTGATGATCAGCCGCGCGCATCACCGTGGGACCGAAGATAGAGTTCATTTTCAAGCCCCCGAGCGCCTTGGCCACGTCGAGCGGTTGCACGCTTCCCGACTCTTGCACACCCTGGAAGATCACCTGGACGCCGTTGTACGAAGCCGCTTCCACATCGCTGGGATCGCGGTGATAGGTCTTGCGCCAATTGGCGACGAAGCTCTTGTTGAGCGGCGTCGGGATTTCCGGCGCGTAGACGATATTGCCTTCGGTGCCGGTCATCGCCGTACCTGCCGCAGCCACCGTAAAGCCCAGCAACTGCGCGTGGCCGATGATGCGCGCCGCGGCGGGCAGGGCGAATTGCGCGGACTGCTTGGCGAAAGCGATGGTGTCTTCGCCTACTAGTGCCACCCATACAGCATCCGCGCCCGAAGCCTTGACTTGCGAAATGTAAGGCGCGAAATCTTTGGTGCCCATCGGCGCCGATACCGTCAATACCACTTGCTTGCCGAGCTTTTGCGCGGCTTGAGTGAACAGGTCGGCCGAATCATGGCCCCATGCATAGTCGGCCGCGACAATCGCGAATTTCTTCTGCGGCACGCTTTTCAGCCACAGACTCAACATCGTGATATCCATCGAATCCGATTGATTGACGCGGAACATACGCATCTTGCAGGCGTCGCCCGTGAGACGATCGGATTTGCTGTTGGCGCTGATGTATAAGGCATTCCAACGATCGAGGCTTTGCGATAGCGCCAGCGAGATGGCTGACGAAATCGCGCCGGTCAGCAGGTTGTAGCCGTTGCGTGCCAATTTTTCCGCGGCGCGTCGACCCGCTTCCGGCGTGCTTTCGTCGTCGCCCGACTGCACTTCCACTTTGCGGCCGGCTATGCCGCCGTGCGCATTGGCTTCATCTACCGCGAATTTCACGCCGCGCTGAACGTCATCTCCTTGCGGCGCGAATACGCCCGAGATCGAGGTCACCAGACCGATGCGAATGGGATCTTGCGCGGGTGCCGCGAAGGCCGCGGCGCTCGGCCATGCGCAGGCCAGCGTGAATGCGGCAATGCCTAGGTTTTTTGAGAACATCTGCGTCTCCTTATTGTTTTTTCGGACAACGATGGGTCTATGCAACGCCTGCGCGTCACGATTTATCGCCGCGCCTCCTGAGAACGCGACGGCTTGCTTGCTCGACGATTTACTTAGCGACTGTTCAGCCGACGATGCCGCGCTCCAGCAGCGATTCGATCGCGGCGGCGTCCCGACCCAGCGACGCGAGCACCGCACGCGTATGTTCGCCCGGCAGCGGCGCCGCGCTGCGCAAGCGCGGCGGCGTGTCGGACATACGTAGCGGCGAGTCGATCTGGCGCACGGCGCCCCAGCGCGGATGCGCGACTTCCGTCAGCGTGGCGCGATGCCGCACTTGCGGGTCGCGCAACATCTCGTCGACTTCGTTGACCGGTGCCACACACACATCGAGCGCCACGAATTGCTGTTCCCAGCTCGTCAGGTCGCGCGTTTTCAAGACAGCGGCAACTTGCTCGCGCGCGGCTATCTCTGCGGCATCGGCGGTGCGATCGTAGTGCTCGGCGCGACGGGCGTGGCGCGCCAGCTCTGGCAGGCCGATCGCTTCACAAAAATTCTTCCACAAGGGCGGCTCCGAACAGGCCACGCTCAGCAGGCGCCGGTCGCGCGTTTCGTAGATTGCATAGTACGGATAGGTGCCGGAAAATACGCCTTCGCCGCGCCGCGGTATCGTGTTGCCGCTCAATACGCCGCGCCAGTTCGGCGTGGCCGCCAGCAGCGCGATGGTCGCGTCCAGATATGAGATATCGATGTACTGCCCGACACCCGTGCGCTCGCGCGCAAACAACGCAAACATGATCGCCAGCGCGCCGTGCATGCTGGCGCCGCCGTAGTCGGCCACCAGGTTCAACGGAATCGCCGGCGCTTCGCCGCCCACCCGTCCCATCAACGCGAGCACGCCTGAGAACGCCAGAAAATTGAGATCGTGCGCAGGCCGCAGCCGATACGGGCCGCTCTGGCCAAAACCTGAGAGCGAGCAATACACCACGCGCGGATTGCTTGCGCGCACCGTCTCGTAATCAGCGCCGAGCCGCGCGGTGACGCCGGGCCGGAAGCCTTCGATGATGACGTCGGCAGTGGCCGCCAATTCGGCGAACACCGCGCGCGCTTCGGCTGCTTTCAGATCCAGCGCGATCGAGCGCTTATTGCGGTTGGTGTGCGCATGCGCTGCCTTGCGCGCTGCCGCGTCGCTGAGCGGCGCGCCGCCCGGCGTGTCGATTTTCAAGACATCGGCGCCCATGTCGGCCAGCAACATGCCAGGCAGCTCCGCTGGCGACACGCGCCCCAGCTCCAGCACCTTGATGCCTTCGAGCGCCATCATCGCTTGTCGGCCTCGTCGCCGCTAGCGGCGCCGGCTGCACCCGACGCCAGCAGCGCGCTGATCCGACTCTCCGAGAAGCCGTGCTCACGCAACACCGCGACCGTGTTCTCGCCCAGCCGCGGCGGCACTTCGGCAACCGGCCGCCAGGCATCGAAAGACACCGGGTTGCTGGCGAAAACCAAGGTGCCCATCGCCGCGTCGTGCACTTTCTGAAAATGCCCGACCGCTTGCAAATGCGGATCCTTTTGCAGGTCATCGAGTCGATTCATCACCGCTGCCGGAATATCGAGCTGGCTACACAGGTCCAGCCAGTCGGCGGTCTTGCGCGTGGCGATGTGGCCGCCGAGACGTTCGTAGAGCGCATCGATGTTTTGCGTGCGCAGCGAAATATTCGCGAAGCGTGCGTCCGACAGTGCTTCGGCATCGCCGACCAGCGTGAGGAACGAACGCCACTGCTCGTCGCTGTACGGCATGATGCAAAGAAAGCCGTCGAGCGTGGGATAGGGACGCCGATGCGGCATGAGCGCGCGCACATAGCCGATGCGATCCAGCGGCGGCTCGAACGAGCCACCATACAAGTGTTCGACCAGGCCGAAGGTGACGACGGTCTCGAACATCGGCATCTCGATAACTACGCCGCGGCCGGTGCGACCGCGTTTGAGCAACGCTGCGAGCACAGCCTGCACGGCCACCAGCGAGCCGACTTTGTCCGCCACAGTGGTGGGCAAGTAGCGCGGCGTACCGCTTTGCATTTCCATCAAGGCCGCCATGCCGGACAAGCCCTGGATGACGTCGTCGTAGGCGGGCCGGCCGGCGTAAGGCCCGCGACTGGAAAAGCCGTGCAGGCCCGCATAGACCAAGCGCGGATTACGCGCGCACAGCGCGTCGGGGCCAAAGCCGAGGCGCTCGATTTTCTGCGGCCGCATATTGTGCAGAAACACGTCGGCGCCATCGATCAGTTCAAGCAATGCCTGGCGGCCATCGGGGTGCTTGAGGTCGAGCGCGACGCTGCGCTTGTTGCGGTTTACGCCGAGGAACAGCGAGCCCATATTGGCTTCGGTAGACGGACCGATGCGCCGCGTACTGTCGCCGTCCAAGGCTTCGATCTTGATCACGTCCGCGCCGTATTCGCCCAGGAACTGGCTCGCGTAGGGGCCGAGCACGACGGTGCTGAGGTCGATCACCCGAAAGCCCTCCAGCGGTCGGTCTTGGGCGGAGGGCAGTCCGGTTTCTGCAGTGGCGCGCGGCTCGAGGGATGCGTTCATGTCGCGATCTTATGAAACGACCCGCGGCAGGTATAGTATTAAATATGTCTTAATCGATAGCTTTTATATATAAATGGAACTGCGTCAACTCCGTCACTTTCTCGCGCTCGCCGAGACGCTGAACTTCGGCCAGGCAGCCGAGCGCATGCACATCGCTCAACCGCCGCTGTCGGTGTCGATTCGCAAGCTGGAAGAAGAAATGGGCGTGAAGTTATTCGACCGCGATACGCGCAAGGTCACGCTCACCGAAGCCGGCCGCGTGGCCCTTGAACATGCGCGCCGGGCGCTCGATCACGTTGACGAAACGGTCAGGGCGGCCCGCTCGGTGGCCGCGGGTGAATCGGGACGGCTGCGCGTTGCCTTCGTCGGCGGCGCCACCTTTCGCTTGTTCCCGCAAGCGCTGCCGCTGTTTCGCCAGCGCTTTCCGAAGGTTGAATTGGAGCTGCACGAGTCGACCAGCATGCAGGTGCTGCAAAGCGTGCTGGAAGGCAGTATCGACATCGGCATTTTGCGTTCACCGCTGGCGGTTGCATCGGCATGCCTATTGATTCCGGTCGAGCACGACGAACTCGTGGCAATCCTGCCGCCCGGCCATGCGCTGCGTCGCAGGAAAAGCCTGAAGCTGAGTGATCTCAGCGCCGACCCCTTCGTCATGTATTCGCACACGCAGGCGCCGTCGATGCATGCAGTAGTAACGCTTGCCTGCCAGCGCGCGGGCTTTTCGCCGATCATCGCGCAGGAGGCGGTACAGATTCAAACCATTGTCAGCCTCGTGCTCAGCGGCCTGGGCGTGGCGCTGGTGCCTTCTGCGTGCAAAACGCTGGTTCCGGAAAACGCCACGCTTTTGCGCATTGCCGATCATCGTTCGGCAATTAAGGTGGGCTTGATCGCGGCGGTGCAGAAGACCGCCGACAGTTCGTTGCTGTCGAATTTCATTGCTTCGCTCAATCCGCAATACCGGCGCACGGCTTAAGCGTCTGCCAGGGCAGGTGATATCCAGGAAGTATCACTGAGAGTAATTTAAATATTGGACGCCCCATCTACGCCGTCTCTATATTGCCCGGGTTAATCGCGGACTCGGGGACAAGCAGGTGGAAATCAAGCGCTACACAGAACAATTCGCTCCATGTGCGGCGGCAGCGTCGATGGCAAAGACACGTCGCGCGGCTCATAGATTCGCCACGGCGAAATCGGCTCTCGGCAATCGGCTGACTGCCACGTTGACCACCGGCGCGATCGCCGCGCTGTGCGCGACCACGGGGCTACCGACCATAAGCCAAGCGGCGGATACCTCACCTATTCCGGTCGGTCTGGTGCTGGCCAAACAAGGCAACTTCGCGGAACTCGGCGAAGACGGCGCCCATGGCGCGATGCTGGCGCTGAAAGATGCCGGCGGCAGTGTTTTGGGACGCCCCGTCAAGCTGATCTGGGCTGACGAAGCCAGCCCGCAGGCGGCTCAGCAAAACATGTCGCGGCTGATCGAAGAAGACAAGATCGTCGCAGTGGTCGGCGGCACCAACAGCGCCACGGCGCTGGCGATCTCGGCGTTGGCCAAGCGCGCCAAAGTGCCGACCATCGTGGTCTCCGCGGCGTCGCAAAATCTCACCGGCAAGGAATGCAATCGCTACACCTTCCGTTCCCAGGTGACAGTGCCGGTGGCCGCGCGAGCGCTGGCGCCCTCGTTGTTGCTCAAGGGCAAACGCTGGTATTTCGTGGCGGCGAACTATGCGTTCGGCCAGGAGGTATATGACGCAATGAAAGCGCCGCTGCTGCAAGCCGGCGGCACTGAAGTCGGCGTTGATCGGCCACCCTTGGGCACCAGCGATTTCAGCAGCTTCATCTTGAAAATACGGCAGGCCAACCCCGACGTGATCGTCTCGGGCGTGGTCGGCAACGACTTCAACAACCTGGCGAAGCAGTATGCGCAATACGGTATGCAGAAGCGCTCGCTGTTGGCAGGGCCGGTGATTTTCGACTCGGCGGTCTGGACGCTGGGTGCCGATTCCGCTACCGGCCTGTACGGCAAGAACTGGTATTACGCCGATCCGCAGAATCCGCCGGAAGAGGTGCGCATGGTGAAGGAATGGACCGCCCAATACGGTCGGCCACCCTCCGACGTCGCTTGGGAAGGCTGGATGTCGATGCGCATGTTGTTGCTGGCGATTGGCCAGGCCAAAACCACCGACGGTCCGGCCATCGTCAAAGCGCTTGAAACGATCAAGGTGAGCGGCGGCGCACTCCCCGCTTACTATCGCAGCTGGGATCACCAGTTTATTCATCAGATTCTGGTGGTCGAAGCAGGCGCGCCTAAGCGAGATAAATGGGAGCGGCTGACGATCGAAAAGCGCGTGCCCGAAAATGTCGCTGGCATCGACGCGCTATATGGGACGCCTGAGCAGATCGGCTGCAAGATGGACGAATATTAAGCAGGCATGTCAGCGCCGCGGTGCACGATCGACATCGGCCGTGTGACGTACCGCGCGCGTGACGCCCAATCGGGCGGCGCCGCCGGTCGACCTGACGCCGGCGCCAGCGCCGACCGCGGCAGGCGTCGGCCGCGAATCGGTGCGTGGCCGGCTCTTCCAGCGATTTGCCGCATAGGCGACGACCACGATCGAGGCGATCGACAGCGCGTCGACGCCCAGCCGCAAGGCCCAATTCGCGTGACCCAGTTGCGTGAGGGCGGCGTCCGCCAGCAGCGACACCACCGCGCCCGCGACGAAACAGGGAATCCCTTGCCGGCCGACCGCGGTGACGTACGGCAGCCAGCGTGCGACGCGCATCACCCAACCCAGCCGCACGCACTGCGCCATCACCCACATCACGGCAAGAAAATTCGCCACGCGCCAAACCGACAGGTTCTGCTTTTCGAACCCCGGTAGCGGCGCGATCTGCACGAACAGCACGGCGATCGCGAAACCGCTCGCCGCGAGCAGCGCCAAGCCGGTGAGTGCGCGGCCTGCGCGCGACGTTTGGAATGCCAGGGTGGCTGGTTTCAGCCGACAGACGGCGCCGAGCACGAACATCAACTGCCAGGCGAACGGATTGAACGACCATCCTTCCGGATAAACGCCAGGCAAGAAGCCTCCCAGCACAGGCGCCACCAGCCACATCGCCACGCTCGCCGTCAGCACCAGCCCGACGCGGCGCTGGATCTGCGGCACCACCAGCGGTGCGCACAGCGCGTACATGGCGTACATCGGCAATACCGCCGCGAGATAGGGCTGACGACGGAATATCAACACATCGAGGATGAAATCGAAGGGTCGGCGCGCGAAGGTGACGGCGTCGGTATCGGACACTGCCGGCGTGGCGGCGCCAAGCCGCTGCAGCAGCCAGCCCAGACACACCATGAGCAGCGCCGTGATCAGGAAGGCGCGATAGATTTCCCACGAACGCTTGAAGAAGCGTGCTCGCGCGGCGGCCGCGCCGCGGCGACTGTCGACCGCGACGAATGCCGCCGCGCTGGCGTAGCCGCCGAGGAACACGAACACCTCGGCGGCGTCGCACAGCGCATAACTATGCAGCGTAAAACGCGAGATCAGGCTTTCGGGAATGTGATCGAGCGCGATCGCCAGCAGGGCGAGCCCACGCAGGAAATCGACTTCGAGGGAGCGTTTGCTTTGAGTCACCATGACGGAGCACCGGTGCTGGCGAACGGCCGATAGGGCGGGAGAACGGTAGGGGAAGCGACCAATATCACCACCTTAAAAAGCACTGGCGACCCCGTCAAGCCAATAGGCCTTGTCGAAATATAACGATACAAATTTGCAACGTGGTAATTGCCTCGTAAGCAAAGCTCGGGATTTGCTGTAAGGGTCTGTGCCGGCAAGGGTTTAACCTAGATTTACGGCCAATTTGGCAAGCGCTACCTTGCTCTCAACCAGAGCCGCGACGCGGAGTTCAATCATGAATATGAACGTTCATTTGACCAATGGCGACGTGGTCGTTGCCTTCGCCATCGCCCTCCTCGGCTCGCTATTGCTGGCAAACCGACTGCGAAATCTCACGGTGTTTCGACTGATCCTCAGCGCCGTGGTCGCCAATGTGATCGGCATCGCCGCCATCCTCGGTGTGGAAATGCTGCCCGCATTGCTGACGTAAGGCCAGGTCGACCCGCGCAGGCGGCCCGGGCAGGCCGCTTAGCGGTAGTAGGCGCCATATGGCGCGTAGTAGTAGCCGCCATAGTACGGGCGCGCTGGCACGACCACGCAGCCGGCCAAGGCTATCGCAGGCGCCAGGATCAATACTGCTCTGACAATCGCTTTTTTCACGAGATTCTCCTAATGACTACCGAGCGGCGCCGCCGGCCGCGAATGCCGCGGCGCCAGTTGTGCCTAAGGTAATCCTCAACGCAGTGGGATGCGGTTTCCGCAAGGTAACGATTGGTTCTGGCCGTTACATTGGCTAGTGACGGCCTATGCGGCACGCTTCGCGCCTTGAATCGGCGCGGGTGACAAGCTGAAGCTGGCCGAACGGCCGAGGCCGCGGGCAGCAGGGGGCGGGTATACTGGCGTTCCTTCGTTGCCGCGACGCCTCCGCGCCGTCACCCGCCTCTTCGCATGCTCGCCTCATTCTTCCGCGCCGCCCCCGATACCACGCGCCGCCATACGCAGCGACTCTGGCGGGAATATGGCATTTTCTGGATCGGTGCCGTGCTAGTCGGCCTGGCGGCGGTGTTTTACGCGCGCCTTATCGACATCGGCTACGACCGCTTCGAGAGCGCACGCCTCGCCCATCGTTGGCTGCCGCTGATCGTGACGCCGCTGGCGAGCGCACTGACGGTCTGGCTGACCAACAAGTTTTTCCGCGGCGCCGAAGGCAGTGGCATTCCGCAAGTCATCGCCATGCTGCACCACGATTCCTCTCGCCTGGCGCGTTCGCTGCTGTCGCTCAAGGTGGTGGCCGGCAAGGTGTTTCTTTCGTTCATCGCCATTCTGGGCGGCCTGACCATCGGCCGCGAAGGGCCGACCACGCAGTTGGGCGCCGCGTTGATGGTCAATATGCGGCGCTTTTATCCGCGCTCGAACGCAGCCATCGAACGGCAACTGGCGCTGGCCGGCGCCGCCGCCGGGCTTTCCGCGGCGTTCAACACGCCGCTGGCCGGCATCGTTTTCGCCATTGAAGAACTCACGCGCAGCTTCGAGCAACGTGCGAGCGGCGTGCTGATTACCGCGATCATTTTTGCGGGCATCGTCGCACTGGCACTCAACGGCAACTACACCTATTTCGGCACCATCGATATCGGCGCGCATTTCCCGAACCTGTTGGCGGTGGCGGTGGTGGTGACAGCCCTGGTGTGTGGCGTGGCCGGCGGCTGCTTCTGCTGGCTATTGCTGAATACGCAGCGCTGGCTGCCGGCACCCGTGATGGCGCTGCGGCTGCGTCAGCCGGTGGTTTTCGCGGCGGCATGCGGACTGGTGGTGGCCGTGATCGGCGTGGCGATGGGCGGCAGCACCTTTGGCAGCGGTTACGCGCAAGCGCGCGGGCTGCTCGAAGGCCAGGAGCAGATGAGCATGCTCTATCCGCTGGCCAAGTTCGCCTCGACCATCGGTTCTTATATTCCAGGCATTCCGGGCGGTATTTTCGCGCCGTCGCTGTCGATCGGCGCGGGCATCGGCAACGTCATGCACGCGATTTTCGCGAATATGTCGTTGCCCATGTTGATCGCGCTGGCGATGGTCGGCTATCTGGCCGCCGTGACGCAGGCACCGATCACGTCTTTTGTCATCGTCATGGAAATGATAAACGGCCACGCGCTGGTGATTTCGCTGATGGCCACCGCGCTGGTGGCGAGCCGCGTGTCGCGGATATTCGCGCCGCCGCTCTACGAAACGCTGTCGGCACGGTATATCGGTCATGCGGCGGCCGTGCAGAACGTGGTTGCAGCGGATGATGGCGAGGGGCCGGCGCGTGACACTGACGCTGACACTCGCACCGACGCCGACACTCGCACCGACGCCGACGCCGACGCCGAAACTGAAACCCGCGTCAGCACCCGCGCCGACGCAGCGTCTGCCGCCGCTTCCGAACCGCCGCCTTCGCCCAACTCGCCGCCTTGAAAACTCAGGCCTGCGGAATCTCGATCTTGACTTCGAGCACTTCGAAATCGTCCTGCCGCTCCAGCGTTACCTTGATGTCTTCGTCGGAAATCTTCACATATTTCGAGATAACGGCGACCAGCTCGCGCTGCAGTGCCGGCAGATAGTCGGCGCTTTCGCGGCTACTGCCGCGCTCGTGGGCGATGATCAGTTGCAGGCGTTCCTTGGCAACCGAGGCGGTCTTTTTCTTTTCACCAAGCAGAAAGGAAATAATCGACATCTGGCCTCCTCTTACTTGTTGCCGAAAATGCGTTGCAACAGCCCGGGCTTCTGATAATCGACAAACCGCATCGGCTTATCTTCACCGAGAAAACGCGCCACGATGTCTTTATAGGCTTCTGATACATCGGAACCCTCGATATGCACGGCGGGCAGGCCCTGGTTCGAGGCCTGCAATACCGATTCCGATTCCGGCACCACGCCAATCAGCTCGATGCGCAGAATTTCCTGAATATCGGTCAACGACAGCATTTCGCCGTCGCTGACGCGACGCGGGTTATAGCGGGTAATCAGCAAATGTTCCTTGATCGGATCTTTGCTTTCGATAGCGCGGCGCGTTTTCGACGACAGGATGCCGAGGATACGATCCGAATCGCGCACCGACGAGACTTCCGGGTTGGTTACGATCAAGGCTTCGTCGGCGAAGTACATCGCAAGCAGCGCGCCCGATTCGATACCGGCCGGCGAATCGCAAACAATGTATTCAAAGCCCATTGTCTGCAGATCGTTGATGATCTTCTCGACGCCTTCGTGCGTCAGCGCATCTTTGTCGCGGGTTTGCGAAGCCGGCAGGATGAACAGGTTTTCGCACTTTTTGTCCTTGATCAACGCCTGGTTCAGATTGGCTTCGCCGTGGATCACATTGATCAAATCGTAGACCACGCGCCGCTCGCAACCCATGATGAGATCGAGATTACGCAAGCCGACGTCGAAATCGATCACCGCCGTCTTGTGGCCGCGCAACGCCAGACCCGACGCGAAGCTCGCGCTGGTGGTGGTCTTGCCCACGCCGCCCTTGCCCGATGTCACCACGATAATTTTTGCCATGCGCTTGCACCTTAGGTTGTATGCCGGCCGATCGCATCCTCTGGATGCGAATCAGGTCAGCTTCAAGGGTTCGACGATCAGTTTGTCTTGAGCGAGCCGAACTTGGCCCGGCTTGCCCAATACGTCATCGGGCAGGCGGTTTTCAGCGGTACGGTAGACGCCGGCGATGGAGATCAGCTCGGGTTCGAGACACGTGCAGAAGATGCGCGCATCGAGATTGCCCAGCACACCGGCGAGCGCGCGGCCACGCAATGGCGCGTAGATGTAGATATTGCCCTGGGCGATGACTTCGGCGCCGTGGCTGACGACGCCGAGCAACACCAGGTCGCCGCTGACGTGGATGCGCTGCCCCGAGCGCAGCGGGCGATCGATGACGGTGGTATTGACGCCCTTGGCTGCCGCCCCTTCGGCCGTGCCCAGGGCCTGCGCGTCGGCGCGCGCCGCCTCTTCGGCGGCCGACACCAGATCGTGCGGCCCGGTGCCGACCGGCGCGGCGGCACTTTGCTGCGGCGCCGGAGCCGCCGGTGCCGGCGTGGGGGCTGCGACCGCCGGTGCTGCGGCACCCAGTGTCTCGGCACCGGGTGCGCCGCGACGTTCGCGTGATTCCACCCAGCTCAGCGTGCCGGCATTCAAGCGCTCGCGCTGCGCCGCCGAGCCGACCACGCCCAGCGGCCGCATGCGGAACTCGGCCAGCAGGCTGGCCATGGCGCCGATATCGGGCTTCTCGGCATCGCCGAGCCGGCGCAAGTCGATTGCTACGCCGTCGTCCGCGAAGAATTCCGGGGCCAACTCGAAACGACGCGCCAACTCGCCGCGCAGTAGATCGATATCGGCGGTGCCGACGACGAAATGCAGCACGTCGACCGTACCGCTACGAATTTCAAAATGCAGGTTTTTTTTAGACGCCATAGGTGGCGGAGGAACGCGCTCGGCTGAAAATTGTGCGTATTTTACAGTGCTTACGAAGCCTGCGAGTCATTTGTGCGTGGCAATTACGCGCGCGCGGGGGTCGCCTAATCAGTGTGAAAACCAAAATCCCCGCGCACCTTGCCACGGAATACCCAGTAGGACCAGACCACGTAAGCGATCAGCACCGGCAATAGGAAAACCGTACCGACCAGCATGAATTCCTGCGACATGCGCCCGGCGACCGCGTCCCATAAAGTAATCGATGGCGGTGCGATAAAAGGCCACAGACTGATGATCAATCCAGAAAAAGCCAGGAAGAACAGGCCATTCGAGCAAAGGAAAGGCAAAACCTCGCCACGCCGCGAAACACTGCGGAACAACACGAACGCCAGTGCGGCGGTAAGTACCGGCACTGGCGAAAACCATAGAAGGTTCGGCCAGCTAAACCAGCGGTGAAAAATGCGCGCGTCGGCGATCGGCGTCCAGATGCTGAGCAGCACGATGAAAGCGAGCACGCCGAGCAGACTGAAGCGCGCCATGCGCCGCGCCCAGCGCTGCAGGTCGCCCTCGGTCTTGAGCACCAGCCAGGTGGTGCCTTGCATCGCGTAACCGCATAGCAGCCCGAGCCCGGCCAGCAGCGGAAACGGTGCGATCCAATCCCAGGTGCCACCGACGTAATGCCGGCCGACCACCGGAAAGCCGTGCACGAACATGCCCAGCACAACACCCTGCGCGAAGGCGGCAACGATCGAACCCACGGCGAAGGCGCCGTCCCAGAAGCGCATGCGCGCCCCCGGCAAGCCACGGAATTCGAATGCCACGCCGCGAAACGCCAGGCCCAGCAACATTATCAGGATGGGGAAATAGACGGCCGGAATGATGACTGAGAAAGCCAGCGGAAACACCGCCAGCAAACCACCGCCGCCCAGTATCAGCCAGGTTTCGTTGAAATCCCATACGGGTGCCACCGAAGCGATCATGGTTTCGCGCGAGGCGGCGTCACGGCGTGCGAGCAACACGATGCCAACGCCAAGATCGAAGCCATCGAGCAGCACGTACATAAGCACTGCCAGAGCGAGGATGCAGGCCCACAGCGGTACGAAATCCAGAGACATCGACTCAGCGGCCATGCTTGTCTCCGGTGTCGTCGGCGTCATGCTGATCATTCGAGGCCAGCGCCGAGAGCGGTCGCGCCGGCCGCCGCGGTGTGGGCGTAGCGGTGCCGCCGGTGGCTGCGGCGCTCGAGGTGCCCGGGCCGGCCCGCACCATGCGCCGCAGCAGCACGAAGCCGCTGCCGAAGATGAACAGGTAGCAAAGCATGTAGAGCGACAGCGACACGGCCACGTCACCGGTTTGCAGCGAAGGCGTGACGGAATCGGCGGTGCGCATCAGTCCGTAGACCGTCCACGGCTGTCGTCCGACTTCAGTGGTGGTCCAGCCCGCCAGCACCGCGATGAAGCCGAGCGGCGCGCACCAGCGGCACAGCGCCAGCCAATAGCGGTCACTGTAGAGGCGTCGGCCGCGCCACAGACAGAGTCCCCAGATCACGATCACGGCCATTAGCAGCGCCACGCCCACCATGATGCGAAACGCAAAAAACACAATCGCCACCGGCGGCCGGTCGTTGCGTGGAAAGTCTTTCAGGCCCTGCACTTCGCCGTTCCAATGGTGCGTGAGATAGAGGCTGCCGACGTGCGGGATGGCGATTTCGAAACGATTGGTTTCGGCCTGCGCGTCCGGCAGCGCGAACAGCGTAGCACTGACGCCTCGACCGGTATTCCACAACCCTTCCATCGCCGCCAATTTGGCCGGCTGATGTTCGCGGGTATTCAAGCCGTGCAGGTCGCCGAGCACCATTTGCAGCGGCACCATGATGGTCAGGAAGAACAGTGACATGCGCACCATTACGCGCGCTTCTTCCGGGGCGCGGTTACGACGCAGGTAGTAAGCGCCGGCCGACAGGATGACGAAAGCGGTGGTAACGACAAAGGCGCTGACGGTGTGCGCGAGACGGTACGGAAACGACGGGTTGAAGATGATGGCGAAAATGCTCGACGGGAAGAAACGGCCGTCGACCAGCGTGTAGCCAGCGGGCGTTTGCATCCAGCTATTCACCGCGAGAATCCAGAACGACGACAGCAAGGTGCCGAGCGCGACGAAAACGGCGGCCATCGCGTGCGCCCAGCGCGGCACCAGCGTGCGGCCGAACAGCAGCACGCCGAGGAACGCCGATTCGAGAAAAAATGCCGTCAAGACCTCGTAGGCCATCGGGCCGCCGATGATGTTGCCGGTGGCATCGGTAAAACGGCTCCAGTTGGTGCCGAATTGGAACGGCATGACGATGCCCGACACCACGCCCATGCCGAACGACACCGCAAAGATGCGAATCCAGAATGCCGACAGGCGCCGGTAAACGTCGCGACCGGTGGCCCACCAGACGAGTTCGAGGGTGGCCACGAAACAGGAAAGACCTACGGTGAAGGCCGGCAGCAAGATGTGCAGGGCAATCACCCAGGCGAACTGCATTCGCGAGAGCAGCAGCGCGCTCAGGTGCATGATTTCCCCTTGCCGAATCGGCCGTCGAGCCAGATCACCGCGCACGGGCGGGCGCCCGGCGCGTGACCGGCCTGCAAACTTACTGGGCGCCCGACAACAAGATGCTGGAGATGATGCCGGTGGCGATGCCAACCAGCACATAGTCGCCGTTCACACCCACCCATTGATAGCCGCGTGGCGGTTGACGCAGGCCGTAGCCGCGCCAGTCATCGACCACGTAGCTGCGCTGCCGGTATTCGGCCGGAATGCGTTGACCGCGGCGCCAGTCGGCATGGGGGATGGGGCCGCGCGGGCCGCCCGGACCACCGCGCCCTGCCATATAGCCGGGAACCGGGCCGGGACGTGCGCCGCCGCCAGGGCCGCCGCGACCACCAGGGCCGTGATCGGCGCCCGGACCGCCCGGGCCGCCGTGGAATCCCGCGCCACCCGATCCACCCGGGCTGGGACGCCCGCCGCCAGGGCCGCCGGGGCCGCCGGGGCCGCCGCGTCCATCATCGGGGCGACCCTGCGCGAACGCGCCGCCACTCATGGCCAGCATGGAACCGATCAAGACGGCTGCGATAGCTTTTCTTTTCATACGCCTCTCCCAAGCAAGAGCAATCTGGAATCGGGCACCGACCCGCTCATGGCCGGCGCCGCGCGCATCGCTCGCAGCCAGCGGACGGGACGGGACGGGCAGCTTCAGCCGCCGTCCCGCCGTCAGCTTACCGAAAGCCAATGCGCAAACCAGCATAACTCAGTGTGGGTTGGCGCGCAGACCGCGCCGGTGAAGTGTTTCAGCCCGCGACGAACAGCAGTTCGCCCTGCGACACGTGACGACTGCCGTTGTCTTGAAAAACGCCGGCCTCGACGACCACTGCGCGTCCGCCCGCCTTGCGCACCGTGGCGATGGCCGATAGCGGCTTGGCCTGGCCGGCCCGCAGGTATTGCATCGAGAGCGTGACCAGCGCGAACGAGCTGGCGCGCGCGTCGCTGCCGGCGGCCCGTTGGCGCGCTTCGGTGATCAATGCGCTGGCGGTTACCCCGCCGTGCAGCGAAGGCAGCGACGGGGCGCCGATCAGGTGCGGCACGAATGCCACATCGGTGCGGTCGGCACCGATCTGCATGGCGACCAGTTCGTCGAAGCCATCGGCCGTCGGCGTCAGATAGGCGGCTTCCGGCACGGCTTCGAACAAGTTCTTGGCCGGCGGCGTGTTGGCGCCCTTGCCTGGATTCGAGCCGACGATATAACAGGAGCTCGCAAACGCCAGCACCTGCCCGGTGGCCGCGCAACGCGCCTCGGCGCGTACCAGCGCAAAGGTACTGGCCAGATGGATCATCTTGGCTTCGCAGACGATGTCCTGGCGCAACGGCGGCGGCGCGGCGAATTCGATGCGCAGATCGAGGGTCGCGATCAGCGTTTGCCGATCGAGCGCCGCATACACCGCGGCGCTGCACGAATGGTCGATCAGCGCCACCATGGCGCGATCGTCGACGGCGTCGGTCGACTTGTTGCGCGTGAGCGCGCTGTAAGGCAGCCGCAGCGAAACGCCGTCGTGGTTGCCGCCCTGCCATGTCAGCCCCAGCGCCCGCGCGAACGGAATCTTGTTGAGTTGGGCGTTGGCGTCGCCCGCGGGGAAGTAGCCTTTGCTTGCTTGCTCGACCATGCTTGTCCGGAAATAGCGGCGCGCGGAGCGCCCCAGGGACGCTCGCGCAGCACTTTCAAATTTTTGAGATATCGATACGGCGGTGGCCGACCCCGAATGATATCTGCAGGCGCCCCTGACGTCCTCAGGAAACCGCGCCGCGACCGTAGGCGCCGACGAGCAGCGCGCCGCCAGCGAAGCGGTCGAGTGCATACGGCGCCAGCGGTACCTCGGTCGGCAGGCCTAGCGCGCACTGCGCCAATACCTTACCCACGCCGGGTGACAGCTTGAAGCCATGTCCCGAAAAACCGAAACCGACCACCAGGCCTTCGATATCGCCGACCGAGCCGAGCACGGGATTCCAATCGGGGGTGACGTCGTAGACGCCGGTCCAGGATGCAGCCAGGCCGGCCGCCTCGTAGGCGGGAAAGCGTTCGGCGACTTGTGCGCCGACTTCCATCACGTAGTCGAGCGAAATGTCGCCTTGTTCGGTTTGCGGCGCGCTGAGTGCTTCGCCCACGCCGCCCTCGGACGCCAGCATCTGGCGCCCGCCGTAGCTGCGGTAGTAAAGCAGGCCCGCGGAACCGAGATCTTTGAATGCCGGCATGGCGAAGGTATAGGGTGCGGCATCGCACTCCAGTGCCAGCACCGCGTGGCGCTCTGGCGTCACCGGCATGTGGATGCCGCTCCAGCGCGACAATTCGTCGGTCCAGATGTTTTGTGTGCTGATGACAGTGCCGCAACCGATCGGGCCCATGCTGCTGGTGACGCCGACCACGCGCCGCCCTTCGCGTATCAAGCCCGTCACCGACACGCGCTCCTTGATCTTCACGCCATGCTGGCGCGCCGACTTGGCAAAGCTCGAGGCCACCAGGTAGGCGTCGGCGAAGCCAGCCTCCGGCTCGAAGCCGATCAGCGCAGCATCGTCGAATTGCGCGATCGGCATGCGCTCGCGCGCCATGTCTGGCGAGAGCATCTGCACTTCGATACCCAGCGCTTGCTGTTGCCGCAGCGAGGTGCGCAAGGGCTCAAGCTTGTCGCCTTCCGGCGCGCAGATCATATAGCCGCACTTGACCAGCCCGCACGAGGCTTCGTCATCCCCCACGTAAGCCGCGAAGTTGTTGAAGGCCCACCACGAGGCACGCGCCAACTCGACGTTTTGCTTGACCGAGTAATGCGTACGCAGCAAACCTGAGGATTGCGCGGTGGTACCGCTGCCGACCATGCCACGCTCCAGCACCAGCACACTGCGCGCGCCCAGCGCGGCGAGATGGTGCGCGACCGATGCGCCAATAACGCCCGCGCCGATCACGACATAGTCGTAGTAGTCCATCGAAGATCCCAAGCATGCGAAAACGATGCGTCGATTGTAGAGGGACGCGCAGCACGCTTATTTTGTATAAGTCAAACTTATGGGCGCGCATGAATAGCGCTGCCGCTGCGCCTGGCCTTTTTTGATACGCGTAAGAATGCCGGCATTTGCCTCACGTTCGCTCACTGGCCCTTTTATGAGACGCACTGGCATTCCCCCCGATCTGCGCGCCCTGCAGGCTTTCGTCGCCGTTTGCGAAGCCGGCTCGATGACGGCTGCCGCGCGCCATCTGGGCATCAGCCAGAGCGCCATCAGCCAGGCCATTTCCGCGTTGGAACGCGATCAGGGCACGGCGCTTTTCGACCGCGACAGCCGGCCGCCGCGGCCCAATCTTGCCGGTCGCATACTGCTGGAACTGGCGGGGCCGCTGCTGGAACACGCGCGCCGCGTCAGCGCGCAGATCAGCGATGTCTCAAAAAGTGGACGGCTCTCGGTACGCTTTGGCTGCGTCGACTCGTTCGCCGCCACGCTCGGCCCGGAATTGATCCGCGCGGTATCCGGCTCGGCGCGCCAGTTGGCGCTGTGGTCGGGCTTGACGCCGGGGCTGGTCAAGCAGATGCAGGATCGCGAGATCGACTTGGCGGTCTGCACCCAGGCACTGCCGGGTGACGCGCACATTATCGAATTGCCGCTGTTTTCTGAAGTATTCGTGGCGGTGGTGTCGCGCCGCTATCTCGAAGCGAATCGTCCGGCGGACTGGCGCGCGGTGGCGGCCGATCTGCCCTTGATACGCTATACCGCGCATTCGGTAATCGGCCAGCAGGTGGAGCGCTTTGCGCGGCATCTGGGTATCGATAGCCCGCGACGGTTCGAGTTCGATGCAACTGATCCGCTGCTGAGCCTGGTGACGGCGGAACTGGGATTCGCGATTTCGACGCCGCTGTGTCTCTGGCAGGCGCGACACTATCTCGACGATATCGGCATATTGCCGCTGCCCGTCAGTCCGCTCGGGCGGCGTGATTTCTTTCTACTGCACCGCGAAGACGAATGGCGTGACCTGGCCGCCGAGATCGTCTCGCTCACGCACCGCGTGCTCGACCGGACCATACGCCCGGCACTGCGGCGCGCGTTGCCCAATCTACCCGACAAAGCGCTCGGTTGAGCGTTACAGGAGCTGTAAATGGAGCACGAAGTTTTTTCGCTGACACAGGCCGATGCACCGTTGTTGATCTCGATGCCGCATCTGGGCGTACGCATTCCAGAGAGCCTGCGCTCGCAATATACCGATGCCGCATTGGGCGTGGAAGATACCGACTGGCACCTCGATCGCCTGTATGGTTTCGCGGCTGAGCTGGGTGCCACGTTTATCGGCGCGAAGTTGTCGCGTTACGTGATCGACCTGAATCGGCCACCGAACGATGAGAGCCTTTATCCGGGGCAAACCACCACTGGCCTGTGCCCCGGCGAAACGTTTCGCGGTGCGCCGCTCTACCGGCCCGGATGTGCTCCCGACGCGCAAGAGAAGGCACGTCGCGTCGCTGCTTACTACCAGCCGTACCACACCGCCTTGCGCGCTGAATTGCAGCGGCTGCGGGCGCTCCATCCACAGGTTTTGCTTTGGGAAGCCCACTCGATTGCCAGCGTGTTGCCGCGACTCTTCGAAGGCAAGCTGCCGGACTTGAATTTTGGGACCCAAGACGGCAAGACCGCTGCGCCGTCAATTCAAGCGGCGGTGACGGACACCGCGGCCGCGAGCGATTACACATGGATTGCCAACGGTCGCTTCAAGGGCGGCTACATCACGCGCAGCTTCGGCAGCCCCGCCGATGGCATCCACGCGATTCAGCTTGAAATGTGCCAGTCCACTTATATGCACGAGACCGCGCCGTTCGACTATGCGGGCGACCGCGCGCAGCGGGTCGCGCCTACTCTGCGCAAGTTGCTCGATGCGGCGATGGGTGCGTTGCGCAGGCTTTGAGCGGCGCTCGCATCAAGCGCGTGATGCCTGGACGCTGTGCCGCATCAACTGACGGCGGTACTGCCATAGACGATGATCGAGAGGAACTGGATCGGCGTCTTCACCAATTTTTCCGGCCCGTGCGGCACGTCGCCCTGAAAGGTGAGCGTGTCGCCGGGTTGCAGCAGATAGGTTTGCTGACCGTGCCGGTATTCGATCACGCCCTTGAGCATGTGGATGAATTCGGTACCCGGATGCTCGAACACCGGGAAGCGCTCCGACTCATCGTCCATGGTGATCAGGAAGGGTTCGAAGAGCTTCTTCGGTCCCTGGTCATAAGCCAGCAAGTGATAAGTGTGGCCGCGCATCGTGCCCTTGCGCACGACTTCCATGCCGGCGCCCTTCTTCACCAGTTGCGCACCGCCGCCCGGCACATCGTAATTTCGAAATAGTGCCGACATCGATACACCGAGCGCCTGCGCGATGCGATTGAGTACATCGAGGCCGGTGGATGTTTGCGCGTTCTCTATTTTCGACAACATGCCGCGGCTGATGCCGGCCTGCTCCGATACTTCGGCGATCGTCAATCCGTGCTGCAGGCGCAGCTCGCGAATGGTGACGCCAAGGTAGTGCTCCAGAGGGTTTTTGCGGTCCTCGCCGTTCTGCATTGTGGCCTCGCGAAAACACGAAGGGTAGCAGAACGAGTGCTTCCTTAACGCCGCGACGCGGAGTAATGGCATTGTCAGCTTGTTTCCTGTTGTGAATTTTTATTGCATGCCAATAAAATCATCCGCATAATCCAATCCACGCTTCAGCCTGCACGCCAACGCCCTGCAACGGCGCGCTCTACCTCGAAAACACCAGTTTCAAGTCAGCGAACGATGGAGAGAGTTTCGATGAGCCTGAACCCCGAGCAGTCCGGGCCGACGCCAGACGCCTGCAGCGCACCGCGCTTTACGTCACTCGACGACGCGCAGGCTTACCTGGCGCGGCACGGCACCAAATATGTGTTGGCGCAGTTCGTCGACATTCACGGCGTGGCCAAAGCCAAATCGGTGCCGGTCGCGCATTTGCAATCGGTTCTCAACGAAGGCGCCGGTTTTGCGGGCTTTGCCATCTGGGGCGTAGGCATCGAACCGAATGGTCCTGACTTCATGGCGGTCGGCGATCTGTCGACGCTCACTGCCGTGCCCTGGCAACCGGGCATGGCGCGCATCGTTTGCGACGGCCACGTACGCGGCAAGCCCTGGGAATACGATGCACGCGTGACGCTCAAGCGGCAGGTGGCGCGCATGACCGAACGCAACTGGACCTTCTACACTGGCCTGGAACCCGAATTCTCGCTGCTCAAACGCAGTATCGGCGGCACCATCGAGCCGTGCGACCCGAGCGACACGCTGGCCAAGCCTTGCTACGACTATAAAGGGCTGTCGCGCACCCGCGCCTATCTTGAAAAACTGTCGGACTCGCTGCGCGCGGTCGGCATCGACGTCTATCAGATCGACCATGAAGACGCCAACGGCCAGTTTGAAATCAACTACACCTATACGGATTGCCTGACCTCCTGCGACCACTACATCTTTTTCAAGATGGCGGCTTCGGAGATTGCCAGCGAGATGGGACTCTTGTGCTCATTCATGCCGAAGCCTTTCGCGAACCGGCCAGGCAATGGCATGCACATGCATATGTCGATCGGCGATGGCACGCGCAATCTGTTTTCCGACAAGAGCGACACGTCGGGACTGGGACTGTCGACGCTGGCCTACCAGTTCATGGCTGGCATCCTGGCGCATGCGCCGGCATTGACGGCCTTGTGCGCGCCCACCGTCAATTCATATAAACGACTGGTAGTCGGGCGTTCGCTTACCGGCGCCACCTGGGCTCCGGCGTATGTGAGTTACGGCGACAACAATCGCTCGACGATGGTGCGCGTGCCAGGCGAGCGACTGGAATTGCGGCTGCCGGATGGCTCGTGCAATCCCTACCTGGCGACTGCGGCGGTAATCGCGGCCGGGCTCGACGGCATCGACCGCGAGCTAAAACCCGGCGCACCGGCCAATGACAATTTATACGACTGCACACCCGAACAATTGGTCGAACGCAAGATCGGCGTGCTGCCGCAAAACCTCAGCGTTGCGCTCGACGCGCTCGAAGCCGATGAACTGATACATGGCGCGCTGGGACCGGTGGCCGACGAGTTCCTCAAGCTCAAGCGCATGGAGTGGCTCGAATACATGCGTCACGTTTCCGACTGGGAACTGAAGAGCTATCTGGAATTCTTTTAAGGAGAAGATTCGATGTGCGGAATCGTTGGCTTGCTGGTGAAGACGCCGGCTTTGCGTGAACGCCTGGGCGAACTCATGGTGCCGATGTTGATCGGCATGACCGAGCGCGGCCCGGACTCGGCTGGCTTGGCCGTGTTCGAGGAGGTGCTGGATGCCGGCCAGCGCAAGCTGAGCCTGTATGCGGGTTTCACCGCAGCCGGCGACGCTTTCGCATGGAGCGCTTTGACTGATGCATTGAATCAGGCGCTGGATGTGCGGGCCGCGGCCGTCACGCACGGCAATCATGCGGTGCTGACCATCACGGGTCCGGTCGAGCCGGTGCGGGCGTGGCTGAAGAGCGCCTATCCCACTATTTACCTGCTGTCGGCCGGACGCTCTATCGATCTGTACAAAGACATCGGCAGTCCCGCGCAGGTCGCGCAGCGCTATGACTTCGCCGGCCTGAGCGGCACGCACTTGGTAGGTCATACGCGCATGGCAACCGAATCGGCAGTAACGCCCGATCGCGCCCATCCCTTTACCGCCGGTGAAGATTTCTGTCTGGTCCACAACGGCTCGCTGTCGAATCCATACGGCGTGCGGCGCAAGCTGGAACCACAGGGCATTCACTTCGATACCGACAACGATACCGAAGCGGCCTGCCGTTTTCTTGAATGGCGGCTGCGTGAAGGCGACTTACTGCCAGAAGCCTTGCAAAAGGGCTTCGAGGAACTCGATGGCTTTTATACCTTCCTGATGGGCACCGCTACCGAGCTGGCGCTGATTCGCGATCCCTTCGCTTGCAAGCCGGCGGTAGTGGCCGAGACCGACGATTACGTGGCGATTGCCTCGGAATTCCGTTCGCTCGCGCACTTGCCCGACGTGGCGCATGCCCACGTATTCGAACCCATGCCTGAGGAGATGTACGTATGGAAAGTGTGACGTTCAACCTGCAAACGCGGAGCGTGCGCGAGGTGAACCGCTTCCTGCATGGCGACCCCGCCGCGCTTGAAGGATTGCGCGTGAATATCGAGACGCCCGACGGTGCGCACAACCTGGCGGTGGGCGTGAACGCGCCGCTGCACATCACGATCGACGGTCATGCCGGCTATTACGCAGCCGGCATGAACCAGCACGCGCACATCGTCGTCAATGGCAGTGCCGGCACCGGCGTCGCGGAAAACATGATGAGCGGGCGCGTGCAGGTGAAAGGCTTTGCGTCCAACAGCGCGGGTGCGTCGGCGCATGGCGGCCTGTTGGTGATCGACGGCGACGCCGGCCTGCGCTGCGGTATCTCTTTAAAAGGCGCGGACATCGTGGTGGGCGGCTCGGTCGGCAGTTTTTCGGGCTTTATGGCGCAGGCTGGACGTATGGTGATTTGCGGCGATGCCGGCGACGCACTGGGCGATTCGCTTTACGAAGCCGTGCTGTATGTGCGCGGCAGCGTGAAGTCGCTAGGTGCCGATGCGCAATTCGAGCCGATGGGCGATGCCGACTACGACGCGGTCGCCAGCTTGCTGCGCGCCGCCGCACTGCCGCACGCCACGCCCGACGCGCAGGAGTTCAAGCGGGTCGCTTCAGCGCGCACGCTTTATCACTGGAACGCCGACGCGGACCAGCAATATTAAGCATTCTGTCCAGCATTACGCACAAGGCCTTCCATGGATGCCAAAACCGTTCACTTCGCCCGCCCGCAGTACGAAGAATCCGCTGGCTACGATCGTCGCATCATCGATTACATCCAGACCGCGGCGCAGCGCGGCTTATATGAGATACGCGGCATGGGCGCCAAGCGCCCCCTGCCCGGCTTCGACGACCTGTTGTTCCTCGGCGCGTCACTGTCGCGTTATCCGCTCGAAGGCTATCGCGAAAAATGCTCGACCAAGACCTTGCTCGGCACACGCTTCGCCAACAAGCCGATCGAACTGGATATTCCCATCACGATTGCCGGCATGAGCTTCGGTGCGCTATCGGCCAACGTCAAGGAAGCGCTCGGGCAGGCGGCCACCGCGGTCGGCACCTCCACCACCACGGGCGATGGCGGCATGACCGAGGAAGAGCGGCGCTCATCGAAGACGCTCGTCTACCAGTGTCTGCCGTCGCGCTACGGCTTCAATCCAGATGACGTGCGGCGCGCCGACGCGATCGAAATCGTCATCGGCCAGGGTGCCAAGCCCGGCGGCGGCGGCATGCTGCTTGGCCAGAAGATCAATCCGCGCGTGGCGGCCATGCGCGTGCTTCCCGCCGGCGTCGACCAGCGCTCAGCCAGCCGCCACCCCGACTGGACCGGCCCCGACGACCTCGCCATCAAAATCCACGAACTGCGCGAAATTACCGATTGGGATACGCCGATCTATGTGAAGGTAGGCGCGACACGCGTGTTCAACGACGTGAAGCTGGCCGTGCATTCGGGCGCTGACGTGGTGGTAGTCGACGGTATGCAAGGTGGCACGGCGGCGACGCAAACCTGTTTTATCGAGAACGTCGGCATTCCCACGCTGGCAGCAGTGCGGCAGGCGGTCGATGCACTGGAAGATCTCAATATGAAAAGCCAGGTGCAGTTGATTGTCTCGGGCGGCATTCGCACCGGCGCCGACGTCGCCAAAGCCTTGGCACTAGGTGCCGATGCAGTGGCGATCGGCCAAGGCATGTTGATCGCGCTAGGTTGCAACAGCGAGACCTATCAACAGAATGGTCGACTGATTTCCGCCGAAGACGACTATGCGGCGCTGGGTACCGCGGCCGGCTTTTGTCACCACTGCCATACCGGCCGTTGTCCGGTCGGCGTCACCACGCAAGATGCCGTGCTCGAACAACGGCTGCAACCGGCCGATGGTGCGCTGCGTGTACGCAATTATTTGAAGACGCTGAACATGGAGTTGACGACCATCGCACGTGCCTGCGGCAAGCAGAACGTGCATCATCTGGAGCCCGAGGACCTGGTGGCGCTGACGATCGAAGCCGCGGCGATGGCGCGTATTCCGTTGGCGGGTACATCATGGATTCCGGGAGTCGGCTCTTTGTAGAGGCGTGATTTGCGCCGCGCGTCAGCGCAGAGCCGGCGCGCTGTCCGGCGCGCCGCTTGAGCGCGGCGTGCACGCCGCCTCAGGCAATGATCTGCCACACCAACATTAAATTGAGAGACAGCACCGCCAAGGCGGCGCACACCGCGCCGACAATGGTCAGCCGGCGATTGCAAAAACGGCCCATGACGCTGCGACGCGAAGTGAACCATATCAATGCCACCATCGGCACCGGAAGAGAAACACTGAGCACAGCCTGGCTGATGATCAGGGCCTTGGTCGGATCGGTACCGCAGCCAATCACGATGAAAGCGGGCACGATGGTGACCAAGCGACGCAACCACACGGGCAGCCGATAGCCGGAGAAGCCCTGCATAATCATTTGCCCCGCCATCGTCCCGACCACCGAACTGGAAATGCCCGAGGCGATCAACGCGGCGATGAACAGCAGCGCCGCGGCCCCGCCAAGCAAGGGCGACAGCGTTTGATAGGCCGTCTCGATTTCCGCAACGGCTGCATGCGCCGGATGAAAAGCGCCCGCAGCCATAATCACCATAGCGAGATTGATAAGGCCTGCAACGCCTAACGCCACCACTACCTCGACGTTGGAAAATCTCAATAACTTGGCACGCTCCCGGTCATTGCGCGGTTGCACGCGGTGTTGCATCAGACCTGAATGCAGAAACAGCACGTGCGGCATGACTGTGGCGCCGATGATGCCGACGGAGAGCATCAGCCCTTCATGATCGAGGCGCTTTGGCATAAAGGCCTGCGTAAATACCTCCGGCCAGGCAATCGGGGTGATCAACAATTCGGCCAGGTAAGCGACCCCGATCACGCCGATCAGTGCCGCGATCACAAGTTCCAGCGGCCGGAAACCCTGGCGCTCGAACAACAAGAGGCCGTACGTCACGATCGCCGTCACCGCCATGCCCACCATCAACGGCAGATGCAGCAGCAAAGACACGCCGATCGCGCCACCGACGAACTCGGCCAGATCGGTCGCCATCGCCGAGACTTCGCTCAAGCCCCACATGCCCATTACTGCCGGACGCGGCAGGCCGTCGCGACAATGCTCGGCCAGATTGCGTCCAGTTACCAGACCGAGTTTGGCCGAAAGCGCTTGGAACAACATGGCGACCACGTTCGCCAGCACCACCACCCACAGCAAGGAATAACCGTAGCGCGCGCCGGCCTGTATGTTTGTCGCAAAATTGCCAGGGTCCATATAGGCAATCGACGCGACCACCGCGGGCCCCGCGAACTGCAACGTGACGCGCCAGCCGCGCCGCCGCCCGGCCAGCGCTTCGCCGGCCTCGAAGACAGTGCGCCCGGTGAGCGTGCCCACGCCTATCGGTTCGTTCACTACGGTGCTCATGACAACTCCTGGCGAAGGGATGCAGCCATCGGGCCGGACGAAGGAGCGCTGCCGTGCTCCTCCTCCAAGCGCCGGTCCTGCTGGCTATCGCACTACCGCCGCATCAGGTGCTCATGTGCAGCGTGCCGTTCACGCCCGCAGGGAAGAAGCCGCCCTTCAGCGCCGACGCACTGCTGAGATAGACGATACTCAGCACATTGCTATAACTGCGGCTATACGCCAGTCCGTTCGAATCCAGCGGCACGATGTTGGCGACGGTCGGGTCGGAGCCGGTGATGCCTTGATCATCAGTACCGACATGATCGAGACTCGCTCGCGCCGCCGAGATCGCATTCGCCGAAGTGCGCAACGAGGGGGTTTGCAGGCCTTTGGAGTACAGCACGGTGCGTACCAGGCCAGCGTGATAGGCCTCAGCGGCGAGAATGCCCGCCGCGGCTTCGAGATAGGTTTTGTTGGTAATCAGCGGCGACGCGCCTTTGTAGGCCGTGACACCGACATCCTCGAAGATGAATGCGCCCAGCAGGAAGTTTTCGTCGCTTGCATAGGGGTTGAATGCGGTGCCGGCTGGCACCAGGCCTGCGGCGCGCGCCGCCATGGAAAAAGCACCGTTAGGATCGGTGCCACCAATATCGATGGCAGGTTGCGAGACCGCCGAAGCTCCGAGTGCGGAGCGTAGGAAGGCCACGTGTTCCATTTCGTCACGGGCGATTTCCTTGGCGTATTGCGAGACGAGCGGATCCTGAAAAGGCACTTGCGCGCCACCGATCACCGCACCTTGCGGGCCGAGTCCGGTGAGCATGTTTGCCGGCAAGCCAGCGCCAGTCGTGGCGTAGGTATAGAACTGCGCTTCCAGATATTCGAGATTCAATGCGAAATTCAGGATCTCGGGATCGGTGGGCGCCGAGGAACTGGCAATCGCGTTGTCTCCTGAACCACCGCCGCAGGCACTGATGATGGTGCCGCCCACCAGTCCCAACCCCAAGCCGCCGGCGCTACGAAAAAACTGGCGCCGTTTAAGGCGAGTTTCTGCACGTTTGTCGAAAACACTCATCAGCAACGAAGTATCTAACATGAACCTTCTCCTCAGTGGTTTGCGGGGTAATGCAATACCGACCCATCGACAGCGCGTGGAATCACAATACAGAGGACAGCGAAATACGTCGCGATGACACGGATCGCAGGCACGAAGAAACTCCATCCGGCGAAGCGGATAAAATTGGACTGATGGAGGTCGTCTTCAGATGCTCTTACGGGGACGCCGTAACAGTGGATGCACTTCAGTTACAAATTAGCGAGGAGGATAGGCGTCATTTTTTGTCGGCTGTCGCGATAGTGGCGTTGATGCAAAGGCCGGGTCTGTAAAATGCTAGATTCTCTATCGCTTCGGCATTGATGATGCCGCATGGGATGCTGTCGACCATAAGGGGCATCTTAGAAAAAAATCTTTGCTGAGCTGAAAAATTTCAGCTCAGTACGAAACCACACCTACTGTGGATCTCATTGTCTACGCGGCTGGTATTTTGGGAGAGACGAGTGCTACTGCTCGTAAGCGCATAGGCGCGCTCCGATTTCCGCCAGCGTCATTTCATCGAGACACAGATCAACGACCAGTTGCCTGATAAAGGCGCGCATGTATGCACAACGCTCTCGAGCTAAGCGCTTTCCCATATCCGTGCACATTTCGGCGTCGAGATTCAACAGCTTCTCGAAGAAATGCGCGACCACGGAATGTGACTTACCCGGTACGAAGCGAGCTTGAATCGAAGCTTGCGTCCAAATCGGCTCGCCCAGGAACCCACCGAACATAAAAGCCCTGGCAATACCCACGGCACCGAGCGCATCGAGAATGTCCGCGTCACGGACGATCTTCGCTTCCAATGAAACGTGCGGAGCGTCGATAAGGTCACCCGCGCAGCGAAATCGCTCGGTGAAGTTGCGGCGAAAATCAGATCCGAAGATTGCAGCAATCGATTTCGCTCATCCGTTTTGAAGCCGTGAGCAAATGCGAGTGCCTGACGGCCGGGATTGGTGTCGTACACGCTCACACTCGCGAGCTTCGCGCGCAAGCTGTGAGCAATGCTGCTACCAATCTTTCCATATCCCAATACTACTGCTCGCTTGCCGCTCAGAATGAGCCCTTGCTCTCGCAGCAGTGCATCGGAAGAGAAACTAATTGCATGCCCAACGAGATAATCCTCCGGCTCTTTCAGAGAGCTTCTAGCTACCGATATCACGGGACAAGGAAAGCTTGCATCGCCGGCTGAGCGAGAAAGATAGGCCTCGTACTTCTGATGGCCGTTCTCCGTATCTTCTACAATTCCCGCCAAGCGCAATCGACTGGGCTTTATCCCGTCTAATAGGTGTGAAAAATATCCCCCGGTGTCAATGATCGCAAACGAAAACTCGCCGACGAACCGGGATAGCTCACGCAAAAAATCATTGGGAAATGACTTTATCTTCTGCCGAGTGGTCTGAAGAATAGGAATTCTCTCGGCGACCGTATTCAATACTTGCCGATGTATCGAATTCGGTTTTGGTATGACTGCGGCTATGGGTATGCGACTATGCAAGCTGAAGAGAAAATCTCGATTCCTGGAACGAGGTGAGTGACGATAACGAGTTTCTCCATCTCGAAAACGACATCATCCAGTATCGATTTGAAGAACTTATTGTTATTCAACCTTTCTCTCTTGCAGTTGGGTGTCGGTTAATTCAACGATTTTTCTTATGACACGGCCAAGACCCTCCATCGGTACCGTTGAGATCGGAAGCCAGTCCCAACTGCATTCCGCTTCACGCGAGTCGTGCTTTATCAGCGTCAGAAGATAACGAAAGTCATAGTGCAGATGTTCGCTTTCGCCTTTATTCTGGTTGGCCGGAATGGCATGGATATCAATGTCTAGCGGGAACGCATTCCTTTTGTGCCAACTGTCGGGGACGGTGCTCATGCCGGTTTCCTCCACCACCTCGCGTATGGCAGCATTCAATGGCCGTTCATTTAAATCAATATGACCTCCTGGCGTAAGCCATTTCCGTAGAGTCTTATGATAGATAGCCAGCAAGCTGTCCCCGCGCCTCACAATGCCGCTGGCCGTTACATGCCCAGGAAGTCGATTGCGATCGGTGAGCTCTGGCGGTTGCTCTAATTGTCGAAGAAGCGGAGCGAGACGAGACTTTTCGTCAGGAAAAAAGTCGATATAAGCGCGTGTTGCGCCGCAAATATAATTGTTCATGAAAAGTAGGAGGATAGTAAGAGTAAGAATATATAAAGTTCGACTCGCTTCTTACTAATCTTAATTATGTATCAGCTATCCTAACTTTTCACTTATTTGTAGATTACCAAGTCACTTCCCAGAAAACTGCTTCTCTCGTCGCCGCCGGAAGTACAGCCCCATCTCACTATTAGGCCACGGGCCACGCTACTCCTATCTCACAACCCGCATCGCCTGATCCACCGTCAACACCTCGCGCATCGCCTCGACCAGGGGTGCGGTCTTGTCTTCCCGACCACATGCGACCGCGGCGACGACGCAATCGTCCTTGATCATCAAAGCGATGAAGTCGTGTTGCGCAAGCGAGCCCTCGACACGAGGTCGTCCCACTGCTCCGCATGACCGAGGTATTCGAAGCGCTTGCCATAGTGGTAGGTCCAGAAGAGCGGCACGCTTTCGTATCGAACCGTGCCGCCCACCATATTGCGAGCCGTAGATGTAGACTTTGTCCGTCATCCAGTTCAATCCGGCGCGTCGCGGCATCGAGATGCAAAACGCTTCGATAGATGCGCTCGACCTGCTGGTTGTTGAAGAAATCGTCCGGCAGCAACAGTGGCACGTCTTGCGGTGCCATTTCGGCGGACGGAACGAATTTGCTAAGCGCCGTGCGGTCATAGGGGGCGGCATTTTCATGACCGACCATGACGATTCGACCGATAAAGCCGAATTCCCGCAATGCAGCACATCCGGCCGCGCCCGCCGCGCCGCTACCACCACCACGAAGAGTCGCTGGTCGTCAACGACCCTATTCTCGATGGACATCATGCAAGTAGGCAGCCGTCAGTATCACCACATCGTTACTGCACGCCTCCTCTGAAGCAATGCGCAACGCGTTCTCCGCAACCCCCCTTAAATGAGATACGTCATGTGCAACGATCGAGGCATTGAACAGTTTGGCGACTTGCGCTTCCAATTGATTGATGAGTTGTGTCTGCGACGTGCTGCGAGCGTTTGGTGAGGTAGTCACTGTTTTTGAGCTATCAAAGGGCCGGGACGCTTTCAGTGGTTCAGTGCAGCGCCCGGTTGCGTCCATGCCAGCGGCCACGAGCCGCTGTGTTGCTCCGCGTGCATTGCGTTCTCGCGCAACCTACCCGTGCTACCTGACAATATGCACGGCCTGATCCACCGTCAACGCTTCGCGCATCGCCTCAGCCAGCCGTGCGGTCTTGTCTTCGCGACCGCATGCAACGACAGCGACGATCTGTTCAGCCTTGGTCATCAATGCAATGAAGTCGTGTTGCGCGAGCGAGCCCTCGATGAGGATATCGTCCCATTGCTCGGCGTGACCCAGGTATTCGAAGCGTTTGCCGTAGTGATAGGTCCAAAAGAACGGCACGCCTTCATAGCGCGCGGTGCCGCCCGCCATATTGCGCGCCGCTACACGCGCCTGTTGCTGTGCGACGCGCCAATGCTCGATGCGCGTGCGCAGGCCGCCTTCCAACGGGAATACTGCGATATCGCCCGCGGCATACAGGCCGTCTCCTGCTTGCATGCTGGCGTCGGTAACTACGCCTGCTTCGTCGTTCAAGCTGACGCCGTCGATGAAGTGCGTGGCCGGTTTAACGCCGGTGCCCACGATCACCAGATCCGCTGGCAATACCGTGCCGGAGTCGAGCACCACTTCGCTCACGGCGCCCGACTGCTCGTCGCGATTGAATGCGCGAGCTTTCTGTCCCATAACAAACGTCACGCCGTTGGCCTCGTGCAAGCGCTTGAACATATGTCCGATGTCCTGGCCAAATTGGTTGGCAAACGGCACGTCTTCCGGCGACACGACGGTTACGTCGACGCCGCGCTTCCGTAAGCCGGACGCGACCTCCAGGCCGATGAAACTGCTGCCTAGCACCACTGCTTGGCGCGCGATCGCTGCGGCCTCCGCGATCGCCGCTGCGTCATCGAGATTGCGCAACAGATGGATATTTCTGAGATCGGCACCCGGCAGGTCGAGTGGCTGCGGAATACCCCCGCTGGCGATCAGCGCCGCATCGTAGACCAGCGATTGACCGTTATCGAACTCGATCCGGCGCGCCGCGGCGTCCAGATGCGACACGGTTTGATCGATACGCTCGACGCGCTGGCGGCTGAAGAAATCCGCAGGCAGCAACGGCGGCACGTCTTGCGGCGCCATCTCGGCGGAGGGCACGAATTTACTGAGCGCCGTGCGATCGTAAGGCGCGACTTTTTCAGGACCGACCATCGCAATGCGTCCGCTGAATCCGAAATCCCGCAATGCAGCACAGCCGGCGGCACCCGCCGCCCCACTGCCGATTACGACGAAGAGTCGGTCGTCAACGGCGTTCGCGGGAGCTTGCGCAAGCGCTTCCGTGGCGCACCCGATCGACGCTTCGAAAGAAGGCTCGGGCGACACCCAGACCGATCCGTCTTCGATGAAAACGGGATAGCGATCGAGCCCTTTCAAAGCGGGCGGTTCGACCAAGGCGCCGTCGCTTATCTCGAAAGTCCCCTTATGCCACGGGCAGACGATGCGACCGTTGCACAGCGCACCGTCTTCCAGCGGCGCGCCGGCGTGCGGACAGTCGGCCGAGAAGCCATGCACTTGAGCGCCGCTGCGCACCAGCAGAATGGGCTTGCCTGCGACCACCACGCGTTGCGCACGGGTTTCCGAAAGATCGGCGAATCGGACGGTTTGTTGCGGAGAGTTCGACATGGCGATTCCTCTGGGGAATTCTTGGCGCCGGCACACAGCCAGACGCGACACCATATCCATTAGCTAGAAACGGACCTGATGGTCATGAACCGCAGCGCCAGCACGGCCGCCGGCTGCGAGAACTGGACAAGGGCGACAGTTCGCGCCTCCTACGACAACGCTTTACGCGACAACTTTACGCATTCCGCGCCATCAATCCGCCATCTACCGGAATCGTCACCCCGGTAATATAAGACGCGGCCGGCATGCACAGGCTGAGCGTGATATGCGCCACTTCTTCCGGTTGGCCGTAACGCCGCAAAGCGGTGCGCCGCGCGGCGAACGCCTGTTTTTGCGTGTCGTCGATGCGGCTGGTCATGGTGGTGGAGATCGGTCCCGGGCAGACGCAGTTGACGGTGATGCCATCACGGCCCAATTCCACAGCCAGCGCGCGCGTAAGGCCGGTTACGCCGGCTTTTGCGGCTGCGTAGGCGCTGTTGCGGGCGGTGGCGCCGAGCGCTTCGGTCGACGCGATATTGACGACGCGTGGCGCGGCCGACTTGCGCAGCCATGGCAGGGCCGCGCGAATCGCGAGCTGATGCGCGGTAAGCAGCACCGCCAAAGCGCGCGCCCAGAGTTCGTCGTAGCGCTCGTCGTCGATCGCCCCCAGCGTGCTCACGCCTGCATTGTTTACCAGCAGATCCAGCCCGCCGAAATGGGCCGCCACCTCCGCCACGACCCGCTCGATGGCCGCGCCATCGCCCACGTCCAGCGCCCAGGCATGGGCATCGCCACCCGCTTCACGTATCGCCGCCGCGACATGTTCCGCGCCTTCCAAGGAGATGTCGGTAACTGCCACGCGCGCGCCATCGCGGGCAAAGACATGCGCGGTGGCTTCGCCCATGCCGGCCGCGGCCCCGGTAATCAACGCGATCTTGCCCTTTACGGAACGGCTGAGCGTTGCTGGAACTGGCATGACGAATCTCCCGATGTTGTTGTGCGGCATACTCTACTGCACTGTAAGCGCGGGTGAAACAGCGTCTTGCAGCGCGCAGATCGGCCAATCAAACAGGTGCTTCTCGCAATTGGACGGCGCTCGCACAGCGGCGATACTGGCACGATATTCCGCGCACGAGCCCTCGTGCGCGACCCAATTTCGAGATGAAGGAAATAGAAGAAGCCCATGACTGAAGCGATGATCTTCGACGCGCTGCGCACCCCGCGCGGCAAAGGCCGGGCCGACGGCGCCCTGCACGAGGTGAACCCGGTCACTCTGCTGGCCGGCCTGATGCGCGAATTGCAACAGCGCAACGACCTGGACACGGCGCAGATCGAGGATGCGCTGATCGGCTGCGTGCAGCCACACGGCGAGCAAGGCGCGGTGATTGGCAAGGTCGCGGCGCTGACGGCCGGCTGGGATTGGAAAGTGCCCGGCCTGCAGTTGAATCGCTATTGCGGCTCGGGCCTCGAAGCGGCCAATATCGCCGCGCAGAAGATTCGTTCCGGCTGGGAAAACCTGATCGTCGCGGGCGGTGTCGAATCGATGTCCCGGATTGCGATGGGCGCGGCACCCAGCGCGCGTGATGCCAATCCTCAATTGAATTTTTCGATGCAGCCAGTGCCGCAAGGTATCAGCGCCGACTTGATGGCCACGCTGGACGGCCACAGCCGCGAAGACGTCGATGCGTACGCGATGCGTTCGCAACACCGGGCCGCCGCCGCGCGCGCCGCCGGGCATTTCTCAAAATCCGTGGTGCCGGTGAAAGACTTGAACGGCATGACGATTCTGGCGCAGGACGAATTCATCCGTGCCGATACCACCATGGAAGGGCTTGCCAAGCTCAAGCCGTCTTTTGCCGCGATGGGCGAAATGGGCTTCGACACGCTGGCGCAATTCAAGTATCCGCAGGTCGAGCGCATCAATCATGTGCATACCGGCGGTAATTCGTCGGGCATCGTCGACGGCGCGTCGCTGATGCTGATCGGTTCGGAAGCCAAGGGCCGCGAACTCGGGCTGACGCCGCGCGGTCGCATCATCTCGGTGGCTGTGGTCGGTGCCGAGCCGACCATCATGCTGGCCGCGCCGGGCCCGGTGACGGCGAGGGCGTTGGCGAAGGTTGGCCTCACGGTCGACGACATCGACTTGTTCGAAGTGAACGAAGCCTTTGCTTCGGTGGTACTGCGCTTTATGCACGAAATGAAGGTACCGGAAGAAAAGGTCAACGTGAATGGCGGATCGATCGCCATGGGCCACCCGCTGGGCGCCACCGGTTGCATGCTGCTGGGTACGGTGCTGGACGAGCTCGAGCGCCGCCAGCTCAAGCGTGGCCTGGTAACACTGTGCGCCGCCGATGGCATGGGCGTGGCAACCATCGTCGAACGCGTTTGAGAGTACGGAAAAATCCATGAGCGCCATTGCATATAAAAAAGACGAGCAAGGTATCGTCACCCTGACCATCGACATGCCGGGTCAGGCTACCAACACCATGACGCCGGTGTTCCGTGAAGCGCTGCAAGCCAGCGTCGAGCAACTCGAGGCCGAGCGCGACAGCATTACCGGTGTGATCATCACCTCGGGCAAGTCGACTTTCTTCGCGGGCGGCGACCTCAACGCGATTCTGGCCACGCGTCATGAAGATCGCGAAAAGCTCTTCACGCGTTCGATGGAATTCAAGCAGTTGATGCGCCGTCTCGAAAAGCTCGGGCATCCGGTGGTGGCCGCGATCAACGGCAGCGCGCTGGGCGGCGGCTTCGAATTGTGCCTGGCCTGCCATGCGCGCTTCGCGCTCGACAATCCCAAAATTCTGCTGGGTTTGCCGGAAGCCACGCTGGGCCTGTTGCCGGGCGCCGGCGGCGTGGTACGCACGGTGCGTATGCTGGGTCTGGAAGCCGCCATGCCTTTGCTGGTGGAGGGTACGACCTACGCGCCGCAACGCGCGCTGCAGTTGAAGACAATCGATGGCCTGGCCAAAGATGCCGACGACTTGCTGGACCAGGCACGCGCGTGGATCGCTGCGCACCCTGCGGCGGTGCAGCCGTGGGACGTGAAGGGCCATCGCATTCCTGGCGCGAGTGCCAGCACGCCGGCACCGCTGCTGTTCCTGCGCAGCGCGCCGGTATTGCTGATGAAAAAGAATCGCGGTCTGTATCCGGCGCCGGAAGCGGTGATGTCCGCAGCGATCGAGGGCGCGACGGTAGATTTCGATACAGCATTGCGCATCGAAAGCCGCTATCTGGTAAGCGTGGCCACGCATCCGGTGGCGAAGAATCTGATCAGCACGTTCTTCTTCCAGATGAACGAGATCAAGAGCGGCAAGGGCCGCCCGCAAGGCGTGCCGCCAGCGCGCTTCAAGCGCGTGGGGATTCTCGGCGCCGGCATGATGGGCGCGGGCATCGCTCAAGTAAGCGCGCAGCGTGGGCTGACTGCCGTGTTGAAAGATGTCTCGCTCGAAAAAGCACAGCAAGGCCGGGCCTCGGTCGAGAAGTCGCTGTCTAAGCGTGTTGCCAAAGGTGCGCTCACGCAAGAGCGCCTAACGCAGACGCTCGAGGCAATCATTCCAGCAGGCGACGCTGCGGCGCTGAAAGATTGCGACATCATCATCGAAGCGGTATTCGAAAATCGCGACTTGAAAGCCCGCGTCACGCAAGAAGCCGAGCCGCAACTGGCGCCGAACGGCATCTTCGCCTCGAATACTTCGACGCTGCCAATCTCGGGTCTGGCAACAGCCTCGGCCAAGCCGGAAAACTTTATCGGGATGCATTTTTTCTCACCGGTCGACCGCATGGCGCTGGTGGAAATCATCAAAGGCCGGCAGACCTCGCCTGACACGCTCGCACGCGCGCTCGACTTCGTGCAGCAACTTGGCAAGACGCCGATCGTCGTCAACGATAGCCGCGGCTTCTTTACCAGCCGGGTGTTCGGCACCTTCACCAAGGAAGGCGCGGCCATGCTGGGCGAAGGCGTACCGGCAGCCACCATTGAAAATGCCGCGCTAAGCATCGGCATGCCGATCGGGCCGCTGGCGGTGATGGACGAAACCTCGATGTCGTTGACTTGGTCGGTGCGGCAGCAAACCATCACCGACCTGCAAGCCGAAGGCAAGCCGATCCCGCAACATCCGGGCTGGGACGTTATCGAAAAGATGGTCACGCAATTGAAGCGGCCGGGACGCGCCGGTGGCGGCGGCTTCTATGAATTCCCGGAAGGCGGCAAGAAGCACTTGTGGGCCGGCCTCTCTGAACAGTTCGGCGGCGGCAACAAGGAAGTGCCGTACGAGGATATCCGTGCACGGCTGCTTTATATCCAGGCGATCGAGTCGATACGTTGCGTGCAAGAAGGTGTGATCGAAGCAGCGCGCGATGCCAACATCGGCTCGGTGCTCGGCATCGGCTTCCCGCGCTGGACCGGTGGCACCTTGCAGTATGTGAACAGCGTGGGCCTGCGAGCATTCGCGAAGCGTGCGGCAGAGTTGGCGCAACGCTACGGTGAGCGTTTCGAACCGCCGACGCTGCTTATCGAGATGGCCGAGCAAGACCAACGTTTCGTTTGACGGCCGCACCATGAGCGACGCACCCGGAAGCGGGCTGGCTGGCAGCGGGTCAAGCCAAGCAGCCAGCGACAACGCAGAGGCGCTGGTGCAGGTCGAGCGCCACGCGGCAGGCTATGCAAGCGTGACGCTGAATCGGCCGCGCGCCTTGAATGCGCTGTCGCGGCAGTTGCGCAACGAATTGACGCTGGCACTCGACGCGCTGTGCGCCGATCCCAATGTGCGCGTGCTGCTGCTGACGGGCAGCGGCCGTGCCTTCTGCGCGGGCATCGACGTAAAGGAACTCGCCACGCAGGGCTTGGCGCAAGCCGGCGAAGTGCGTGATCCGATGGCGGCGCTGCTGCGCTTCACCGGGCCGGTGATCGGTGCCATCAATGGCGTCGCCGTCACCGGCGGCTTCGAGCTGGCATTGGCGTGCGACGTGCTGCTGGCAAGTCCCGCCGCGCGCTTCGCCGATACGCATGCGCGCATTGGCGTGACGCCCGGCTGGGGCTTGTCGCAACGCCTGAGTCGCGCCATCGGCATCCATCGTGCGAAAGAACTGTCGCTCACCGGCAACTATTTGTCGGCGGAACAGGCCGAGCGCTGGGGGCTGGTGAATCGCGTGGTGCCGGCCGACGAGCTGCTGCCGCAGGCGCGGCAACTGGCGCTCGACATGCTGTCGGTCGCGCCGCACATGCTGTCCCAATATAAGAAACTTATCGACGACGGCTTCGCCTTGCCGTTTGCGCAAGCGATGGCACTGGAGGCTGCGCGCAGCAGCAGCGCCAACCGCGAGGTGGGCGTGGACGATCTGGCGCAGCGGCAGCAAGCGCTGTTCGCGCGGGGCCGAGCCGAGAGTGATGCACAGGGGACGCCACCCGCCGCTTGACATCACCCTCTATTGCGTCGTATCGCTTTATCTCGTATTGAACACCGGCTACGGCTGCACCGCGCGCCGCCCCTCCTTCAACGACAACGACCTATCCATGAGCAATTCAAAACCCCTGCGTAGCGGCCCTTTGGTGGGCGTGAAGATCGTCGAATTCGCCGGCATCGGCCCGGGCCCCTTCGCTGCCACGCTACTGGCCGATCTCGGCGCCGACATCGTGCGCATCGACCGTGCGCAAGAAGCCGGCAAAAAGCCCGGCATCATGACGCGCGGGCGCCGCTCGCTGGCACTCGACCTGAAGCAGCCGCAAGATCTCGAGACCGCGCTGGCGCTTCTCGAAAAAGCCGATGCGCTGATCGAAGGCTTCCGCCCGGGCGTGATGGAGCGCTTCGGGCTCGGGCCGGACGCGGTCGCCGCGCGCAATCCGCGCCTGGTGTATGGCCGCATGACCGGCTGGGGCCAAACCGGCCCAATGGCACAAGCGGCTGGTCACGATATGAACTACATCTCGCTAAGTGGCGCGCTGCATGCCATGGGCACGCCGGAGCGCCCGGTGCCGCCGCTCAACCTCACTGGCGACTTCGGTGGCGGCTCGCTGTATCTCATTATGGGTTTGCTGGCAGCGCTGTTGCAG
>JBPBQZ010000005.1:0-50956 GCA_050955105.1 Janthinobacterium lividum
GAAAGTAACTCGATCACTGCATCAGCTAGTTCGCTGAATTTCGCAGCTGATACGCAGGCAACGATCATAGGCACTGGCGACAACGTCACGGCTGCAGCAGGCGATTCCCTGACGTTGCAAGGAGGTTCTGGCTACACGGTTAATGCATCAGGCGACACGATCGCAACAACATCGGATACGACCCTTAATAGCCTGGTTGGTGCTAACGATACGGTTAATTTGGGCGGCGACTCTGGGCTAGGCATTACTGGCATAGGCGAGAATGTTAATCTTTCTGCCAATACAGATTCATACGTCGATTTTTATGCGAACTCGCAGGGCACTGTAACGGGCGCCGAGGGCGACAATGGGATCGGTATCAGTGGAAGCGGAGTCAGCGTCGATGCTTCTGATAGTACTTTCTACACATCATCATCCGGCTTCTCGACCAATATCTCCGGCGATAGTGACACGGTATACTTGTCTAGCAACTCTGCGCTTGGCATTGCCGGATTAGGTGAGGATGTTAATCTTTCTGCCAATACAGATTCATTCGTCAATTTTGCTGCGAACTCGCAAGGTACTGTAACGGGCGCCGAGGGCGACAACTACATAGGCATCAGTGGAAGCGGAGTCAGCATCGACGCTTCCGACAGCACTTTTTACACATCATCATCCGGCTTCTCGATGAATATCTCCGGCGATAGCGATACGGTTAACGTGTCTGGCGACTCTGCGCTCGGTATCACCGGATTAGGCGAGGATGTGCGTCTTTCCGCCGACACGGATTCATTCGTTAATTTCGGTGCGGACTCTCAGGGCGAGGTAACGGGCGCCGAGGGTGACAACTACATTGGCATCAGTGGAAGCGGAGTCAGCGTCGACGCTTCTGACAGCACCTTCTACACATCATCGTCCGGTTTTTCGACTGATATCTCCGGCGATAGTGACACGGTAAACTTGTCTGGCAACTCTGCGCTTGGCATTACCGGCGTAGGGGAAAACGTTAATCTTTCTGCCAATACAGATTCATTCGCCAATTTTTATGCGAACTCGCAAGGCAATGTAACAGGAGCTGAGGGCGATAACTATATCGGTATCGTTGGAAACGACGTCAGCATCAATTCTTCGGACGCTACCTTCTATTTCTCCGAAGGTGGCTTTACAACAACTGTTGATGGTGAGAGTGACACCATCAATATGATCAGCAATAGCGACTCGACGCTAAACCTTGACGAGGGCTCAGAAGTCCAGGTGCACGGGTCAGGAGACACGATCGGCATCTTGGGCGATGATGTTACTGCGTACGCCGTTGACGATGCGTTCGATTCTTCAGCTCCAAACTTCACCGACGATGTAGTTTATGGTGTCGGCGATACTGGGTTGTCTGGCAACGACGATTACATCTATGACCCAGACTACGATGGTGACCCAGGTACCGGTGACCCGAGCGACCCGGGTACCGGTTACCCAAGTGATCCAAGTGATCCAGGTGATCCAGGTGATCCAGGTGATCCAGGTGATCCAGGTGATCCAGATGATCCGGATTATGGTGGTTCCGGTGACAGCGATAGCGTTAGTCGTTCTTATGTGGCAGCAGGATTTTCCGGAAACCGAGCTGCGATTCAAAGTGAGCTATTGAGTGGTGATCTCGCCCTCAGTCAAAATGGCAGTGCGCCGGTAAGTGCAGCCGTCGAGAGCGAATTAGCCCAAGCCGCTGAGATGGCGGGTGATGCGCCTACCGCGGCAGGTACGGGTCCCAATGTTCTAGAAGGCGCACGCTGGAGCTCGAATACCATTACATGGAGCTTGGCGACTCTGCCGGGCAGCGCTGACGCTTCGTTCAGTGGGTATATGGGTAGCGAATATGAGGCCGATGTCGAAAATGCATTTGCCGCATGGGCGGCAGCCTCAGGGCTCAATTTTGTGGAGGTGTCAGACTCCTCGCAATCCGACATTCGGATCGGCTGGGGTGATCTGAATACCGCGACAACCGGACAAGTCGGCTCAACCACTTATCAGGCTGCCGGTGGCGTGATGTCTGCCGGTTCGATCATCACCTTGGAAGACCCTACGCAAGATGCTTTAACCGGTAGCTCCGGTGGCGATCAGGCCTATTCCGGAACACAAGCCAGCATTTCACAAGTCTTGCTTCATGAAATTGGGCATGCACTTGGACTGGCCGACAATGCCGATCAGAGCTCGGTCATGAATTACGATCTGACATCGAGTGACCAGACACTGGACAGCACCGATATAAAGGCAATTCAAGCCCTATACGGCGCGCCTGGGACGGACCCAGCGAACAACAGCCAACTGCAAGCACTGATTCAGGCGATGGCTGGATATCCCCCAACTACTTCTGCGCAAATAAACTCGCCCCTAACCAACGAGTCAATAACGGAGGCACCGCTTCTCGCCGCCACTCATTAAAGCCTGTCGTTCGGTGAGAGGACGAGAAAGCGTGCTCTCACCGATGGCCGGTGAATCTCCTAACCTGTAGAAAATTCAGCGCCAACATGCTGCTAATTTCGTCTCCCAGGAGCGAGCCCAATTTTTGTTCACTTCGTGTCAATGTACAGGACTAGCGACGCAACCGCAGTGACTTCCATGACGACGCTCCCTCGATCGCTTCGGGGAGGCGATGGTCTGTTAACGGAAGCGTTGACTAATGTTCGCCTGCAATAGGAACTCCCACGATGTTGGCTAAAAGGGCGCAGTGATCAGTCATGGAATGTGGTGAGAACTGTCTTCCGAGATAGGCTCCGGACTACCTGATGAGGTTCCTTATTATAAATTTGCTCCGAATCACGCGGCCGATCGATTCCCCGGACCACTGTTGGTCCAACGTGACTTTCCCCGCTATTCTGTGTTTTTATTCATATACTCCTTGTAATAAGTAGTACCTAAATTGATGAGAAATTCCGACGAATCCGCCGTCCCGCAAGGTGACTCTGGGTTGATGTCGCTCGTATTGATTGCGCGTTTTCATGGTATAGCTGCTGATGCTGAGCAACTCCGACACGCAGCCGGGATTAAGTCGCAAGCGTTTAGTAGTCGAGATCTATCGCTAGCGGCTCGATCGCTGGGACTCAAGACGCGCGAAGTTACGATTTCAGCTCAACGCCTGTTTAAGACGCCCTTTCCGGCTCTGGCGCTTGACAGGGATGGGCGGCATTTCGTATTGGCGAAATGTGATGCGGAAAGCGCACTGATGCTTGAAGCAGGAGCAAGTTCTCCTTCGTTGATTTCAGCGGGGGACGCGATTGCGCGTTGCAACGGACAGATGTTGCTCTTTGCTTCACGTGCCTCGCTCGCAGGACAGCTGGCCCGCTTCGATTTTTCTTGGTTTATTCCTGCAGTAATCAAATACAGGCGTCTGTTACTGGAGATTCTCTTAGTCTCTGCGGTATTGCAGCTATTTGGATTGGTTTCGCCCTTGATGTTTCAGGTAGTAATGGACAAGGTACTTGTCAATCAGGCGTTTAATACACTTAATGTCGTCTGCATTGCATTGTTGGTCAGCTCGGTATTCGAGGTGCTTCTTACCGGATTGCGCAATTACGTGTTCTCGCATACGGCAAATCGGATCGATGTTGAGCTGGGGGCCAGGCTCTTCCGGCATTTGCTTGCGTTACCTCTCGCATATTTCGGCGCGCGTCGCGTCGGCGATACGGTTGCGCGCGTGCGCGAACTTGAGAGTATTCGCAGCTTCTTGACGGGGCAGGCGGTGACGGCGGTCATTGATCTGTTCTTTTCCATAATCTTCCTCGCCGTTATGTGTATCTACAGCGTTTGGCTGACGCTCGTGGTGATCATCTCGTTGCCCGTGTACGCGACGATTTCTCTCACAATCAATCCGATTCTACGTAGCCGATTAGGCCAAAAATTTGCGCGCAGTGCTGACAATCAGTCTTTTCTAGTTGAGACCATTTCGGGAGCAGAAACCGTCAAGTCAATGGCGGTTGAGCCGCAGTTCACACGGCGCTGGGACAACCAGCTTGCCGCATATGTAGCTGCTGGTTTTCGAGTCAGTTCTCTTGGCAATATTGGTCAACAACTTATTCAGCTTGTCGGCAAGCTGGTAACTCTGGTGACGCTGTTTTTTGGAGCAAAGCTCGTAATCGAGGGCAAACTTTCGGTAGGCGAGTTGATCGCGTTCAACATGATGTCTCAGCGTGTTGCTGCTCCGGTCTTGCGTCTCGCGCAGTTGTGGCAGGATTTCCAACAAGTTGGCATTTCCATGGGAAGGCTTGGAGATATCCTTAATACGCGCTCCGAATTACCCCAGAGCCGACAAGCTCTCCCTGCTGTCAAAGGTCAAATCAGTTTCTCAAATGTCCGCTTCCGCTATCGTCCGGATAGTCCGGTGATTCTGAATGACGTAACGCTGGAAATAGAAGCCGGCGAGATCATTGGCATCGTCGGGCGCTCAGGATCTGGAAAGAGCACATTAACTAAGCTTCTACAGCGATTATATTTGCCGGAACAGGGCAAAGTGTCTATTGATGGAATCGATCTCGCATTGGCCGATCCGGCGTGGCTTCGCCGCCAGATAGGCGTTGTGCTCCAAGAGAATTTGCTGTTCAACCGATCGATTCGGGACAATATCGCGATAACTGATCCTGGTATGCCACTTGAGGCGGTCATGCATGCGTCGAAACTTGCTGGCGCTCATGACTTTGTCTCTGAAATGCCCGAGGGCTACGATACGATCGTTGGAGAGCATGGGTCGAATCTATCGGGAGGGCAACGGCAGCGGATCGCGATAGCGCGGGCGTTGGTGACCAACCCACGTATCTTGATCTTTGACGAAGCGACTAGCGCGCTGGACTTCGAGACGGAACGAATTATTCAAAACAATATGAAGGCGATATGCCAAGGGCGTACTGTCATCATCATCGCGCATCGGCTGACATCCGTTCGTCACGCGAATCATATTGTCGCCATGGATAGAGGGCGGATCGTGGAGCGAGGAGCACACGATCAATTGCTTCAGCAGGGCGGCTACTATGCCCATCTAGTTTCCCTCCAAAACGGCTGAGCGCGGTGGAACAACCCATGGTGATCATGAGAATGCAGGCGCTCGGGGACCTGCTGCGACGTTATGGCTCGGTATTTCGGACAGCGTGGTCGATACGTCATCAACTTGATACGGAGACCCGGCAGTCGCACGAACTAGCATTTCTACCAGCAAATTTGGAGCTAATCGAAACTCCGACGCATCCTGCGCCTCGGTGGGCGATGCGCATCATAGTCGCGTTAGCGGCCGCGATTCTTTTGATCGCGATTTTTGGTCATCTAGACATCGTCGCTGTAACCAAAGGGAAGTTGCTTCCAGACGAACGCGTTAAGGTGATTCAGCCTGCGATCACAGGGGTAGTCCGACGCATCTTGGTGGAGGACGGACAACGCGTCCAAGCAGGCCAATTGTTAATGGAGCTTGATCTGAATCAGGCGACTGCCGATACGGACAAAGCTCGATTGGCCAAGATTAATGCCGCTCTTGCCGTTGAGCGCGCGCGCGCGCTGCTGGCGGCGCAGAGTAGTGATCGCCCGATCGCAATGACGCCGGTCGCGGGAGTGTCGCCTGAACAACAGAGCGAAGCACAGAGATTTGCGGAAGGTCTGTATCGCGAATACCAAGACAAATTAAGTAGCTCGCAGGCCGAACTGCTCAGACGCGAAGCGGAACTTGACATGACACGCGAGGAGATTGGAAAGCTTGCCGCAACCGCGCCACTCGCCCGGCAGCAAGCTAACGAATACAAAGCGCTAGCAACGGACAAATACGTCGCACAGACTGATTATTTCGACAAAGAGCAGACGGCGCTTGAACAAGAGCACGAATTGGCGGCTCAGAAAAATCACGCACATGAGCTCATGGAAGGCCTCACGGAGCAACGTGCGGACATTGCTTCGATTACCTCGCAGTTTCGCAGTACGCAGTTGGACGATCTTGACAAAGCTACCCAGCAGCTTGAACAGAGTCGCAACGATGAAATGAAGGCTGATACCAGGCAAAAATTGATGAGTCTAACGGCGCCGGTCGCCGGCACTGTGCAGCAGTTAGCGATTCATACTCTGGGTGGGGTCGCGACCGCTGCGCAGTCTTTAATGGAGATTGTTCCTGACGATGCTGTCGAAGTGGAAGCCAATATTCAAAACAAAGATATAGGCTTTGTGCGAGTCGGACAAACTGCCAGCGTCAAGATTGAAGCATTTCCATATACCCGATACGGTTACCTGGCTGGAAAGGTAATTTCGGTCTCTAACGACGCAGTACAAGACAAGAAGCAAGGACTTACTTTTCCAACCCGTATCCGTCTGCCAACGAACCGCATTGACGTTGATGGTAAGTGGATCAATTTGACGCCCGGTATGGAAGTGACCGCTGAGATCAAGACGGGAACGCGCAGCGTTGCTCAGTACTTTCTTGACCCTCTCATGCGCACGGAGATGGAGAGCATGCGTGAGCGTTAAGCAAGGTGGCTCAGTTCGTTCCAGAGGAGATGGATGCAAGCTAGTAAAGGTGGGGATGCGACCGAGCACGTTCATCTCTTGTATATCTGCCATTTTTCTCACCACCTCATTTTCTGCCTTTGCAATCGACCCCCTCCTGACGCAACAGTCGGTACCAGCAACTGCGGCTGCATCCATGCTTGAAGATGGAAAGACAGAAGTTTGTACGTTCGGTGAAATGCAGATGCCACTTCGGCTGGAGGACGCGGTCGAGCGAAGTCTCTGCAATAGTCCAAAGACTCGTGAGGCGTGGGCTACTGTCAAGATACAAGCGGCAGCAGTGGGGATTGGCCGCGCCGCATACTTGCCGACGGTATCTGCCACATGGCAAGGGGTACGGGATCACAGTGTCTCGGATATCAACGGCTTTCCGCAATACAGTTCGAATTATCGGAATTTGCTGAAAACTGACAGCGTGTCCTTGAGTTGGGTGCTTTATGATTTCGGAGGGCGTGATGCTGCGTTGCAAAATGCGACTGCGTTACTGGCGGCTGCACAGGCTAATCAACAGGCAGCACTCGAGGCGGCTTTTGCAACCGTAGCTAAGGATTACTATGCGGCCCAGGCGGCGCAAGGTGCATTTGTCGCGGCTCAGCAGATTGAGCAGACGGCGAATGACAGTTTTGCCGCTGCGACCGCTCGAGTGAATAAAGGTGTAGCGCCGATTACTGACGAGTTACAAGCGCAAACTTCCCACGCAGAGGCGGTTCTTAGCCGGACCAAGGCGTACGGCGACTGGCAGGCCGCACTCGGTACGTTGGCGGCCGATATGGACCTGAATCCAAGTGTCCAAATCGCCCTACCCGACGTAGACGAAGGTGTAGCACCGGACAATGATTTTACTGAGTCAGTGGCTAGCTTAATCGAGGACGCAAAGCAATCGCACCCGAGTGTTATCGCTGCAGAGGCGCAAGAAGAGGCGGCGCGCGATAAGGTGGCGGAAACGCGCGCGGAAGGACTGCCGAGCCTGAGTTTCGTCGCTAAGTATAGTCAGAATAATCAGCCAACCAGCCTTGAGATAGGCTTGCCGCAGCTTCCAGCAAACGGCCATGAATCGTATTTTGGTTTGCAGTTGACCATTCCGATTTTTAGCGGATTCGGCCAGACGTATCAGATCCGCGAGGCACAGGCGCAGACTGAATTGCAGGCCGATACGGTTGAAGAAGTTCGACAGCAAGTGGGTCTCGACGTATGGAACAGTTACCAGGTGCTACAGACCGCGACCCACAACCTCGGAAATAGTGCAACCTTGCTTGATATAGCTCGCCGTTCGTATACGGCAACTCAACATCGCTATCAAGTCGGCGTCGGCAGCGTTCTGGAACTCTTAAATGCGCAATCGTCATTGGCGACAGCGAAGCGGCAACGTATCCAGGCATTGACCGACTGGCGATCCTCACGCCTCCAGTTAGCGGCCAAGCTCGGCAAGCTGGGGATGTGGGATATCCGCAGCGGATCTTTGCCCGACGTCGAGGAAACGAGTCAATGACAACACTCTTGAATGTGCGGATCGACGCAACGCACGGATTATATGGTAATCCCCCGCAAAAGCGGTGACAGCAGAAGTAGAATTTCTCGCAAAGGGAGTTCTACAGCATGAAGAGATCGGGATTCACGGATAGCCAGATCATGGAAGCGATCAAGCGCGCGGAGCCGGGCTTGTCGGTGCCGGAGCTGTGACGGGAGTTGAGGATTAGCTCTGCGACATTCTACAAATGGCGCTCGAAGTATGGCGACATGGACGTGTCGCTGATGGCACGAATGAAGGAGCTGGAGGCGGAAAATGCCCGGCTACGAAAGATGTATGTCGAGGAAAAGATCAAAGCTGGGATCGTTGCCGAGGTGCTCGAAAAAAGGTGGTGAGGCCATCTCGCCGCCGCGAGATGGCCCAGCGTGCTGTACAGGAGCGTGGCGTATCGATCCGGTTGGCTTGCAGCGCCTTTGGCGTGAGCGAGATCTGCTATCGATACGCCGGCAAGCAGAATGACGAGAATGATGAGATCGCCAACTGGTTACTGCGCCTGACGGACAATCATTGGAACTGGGGTTTTGGGCTGTGCTTCATATATTTGCGCAACGTCAAACGTTTTCCATGGAATCACAAGCGCGTATATCGAATCTATCGCGAGCTGGAATTGAACCTGCGTATCAAGCCACGCAAGCGACTGATCAGGCAAGCGCCAGAGCCATTAACCGTGCCGAGCGGGGTCAACCAGGTCTGGTCGATGGGCTTTTCATGCACGACCAGCTGGCGACGGCCGCAGCATTCGAGTGCTCAGTGTAATCGACGATTTCAATCGCGAAGCGCTGGGCATCGAGATCGACTTCTCGCTGCCGTCCGAGCGGGTGATTCGAACGCTCAAGCAGATCATCGGATGGCGCGGTCGACCCCTGGCAATTCGTTGCGACAATGGCTCGGAGTACCTCAGTTCCGCGATTGTCGGGTGGGCTGCGCAGTTGGGGCATCAAGCTCGAATACATTCAACCCGGCAAGCCGCAGCAGAATGCCTACGTGGAGCGTTTCAACAGAACTGTACGGTACGAATGGCTGCCCCAATATCACTGGGATGACCTGGACCACGTTCAGCGCGTCGCGACCGACTGGATGTGGTCCTACAATCATGAACGACCCAATATGGCCTTGGGCGGCATTACACCAAAACAGCGGTTGGCCATGACCGCATAGTTTGCCTACTTCTCCGGTCCGTTAAAAATGGGGGATTACCGTCTCGTTGGGACTTTTCGCTTGACGCCGCCATTTGCGTCCCCGGTGAACAACAAATTCGATCATTTAGGCGAGCCTAATGGGAGCGCTCGGCCAATCCCCGGCATTGTGGATGGCATTCACCCTGATCGTCGTGGCGAGCATGTACAGCAGCATGTCCGGGACTTCACCGGCATCATCCACGCAGATTGCTTCGCCGGCTACGACAAGTTGCACGACGCCAAGCGAACGTAGGCGGCCTGCTGGGCGCATGTGCGTCGCAAATTCTATGAATTGACGAAATCGCATCCGTCGCCAGCCATTGGCGAGGCGGCGCGCGGGATTGCCGTGTTGTACGCAATTGAAGAACAGATCAGCGGCAAACCGCCCGATGTACGTAACCTGTTGCGAAATCATGGGGTGTTTTTGGGGCGTTTCCCTCGCTAAACAATGCCAATCCACGCCCCAGTGGAACTCGGCGTGCTGCGGCGTAGGTCGTATAACCGGCTGATTTTTATAACTAAGCCGCGCCAAGCTACGAACTCGCACCTCCGTCCCAACACAATGGGCGTGTGCCCGGAGATGTCTGCTTTATTCATTAATCAAAGTGCCGGATTGACGTTTATTGCTGAACGAATGTCGGGGCGAGCCCTGATTTTTGTCCGTAGTGGGCAAAGGATACGTGAAGTCCGCGCAGCGTTCGAAGAAGCCGCAAAAGTCGTGAACTGTACTTAGTCGATTTCGCGCTGAATGCAGAAGACAGGTGAAGGAGGAATTGAATGTGGGCCATGCAGAGTCGAGGCACGGCGACTTGGTTGCTATATGGAGAGCATGCGACTACGCAGGCGGCGCCTGCTTGTGTCGCAATCGCTCATGCGTCGAGGCGGCTGCAGGCACCAGTCTCGTGCATCGGACGCAGCACCTAAAGCGGCTCGACTACAAATGAGTGCGCCGCACCGCGCGCGGTGCGCTTAATTTGGGAACGCTGCACCACGAGCAGGCCGAACGTCGCGACGATTTGCGGCTCACTAAGTGTAGAAAGCCAACGGACACGCGGCCGAACAGGTCGTGCGGCATGTATCGGTGATCTATGGCATGGCTCATGCTTTATGCATTCAAACTTGTATGCAAGATTGAACTCATGAATCCATCGAAGCCTTCCGGCGCCGCCTTCACCGTCCGAGGATTGCTCGCCGACTACGCGCAGCAGGTCACCACGCCGTCTCGGGTGATCGCCGAAGTCGCGCGCCGGATCGACAAGATTGACCGTCCAGAAGTATGGACGCTGCTGCGCTCGGCCAGCGCGCTCAACGCGCGTGCAGCGGAACTGGAAGCGATGCTGGCCGCGAGCGGCCCGGTCCTCTTCGAGCGGATGCCCCTTTACGGCGTGCCCTTCGCGGTAAAGGACAACATCGACGTGGCCGGCCTGCCCACGACTGCGGCGTGCAAGGAATACGCCTACGTGCCGGAGGCCTCGGCATTCGTCGTGCAGCGCTTGCTGGATGCGGGCGCGATCCTCGTTGGCAAGACCAACCTCGACCAGTTCGCCACCGGCCTCGTCGGTACCCGCTCGCCCTATGGCGCGGTGCGTCAGGTGGAGTTTCCCGAGCGCGTCTCGGGCGGCTCGAGCTCGGGCTCCGCGGTGGCGGTCGCGGCGGGTTGCGTGGCGTTTTCGCTTGGCACCGATACGGCCGGCTCCGGCCGCGTCCCGGCGGGCTTCAACGAGCTGGTCGGGCTCAAGCCTTCGCTCGGGCTCCTGAGCAAACGCGGCGTGGTGCCGGCGTGCCGCAGCCTCGATACTATTTCCATCTTCGCGCATGACGTGGCCGATGCCTGGCACGTCATGTCGCGCGTGGCCCGCTTCGATGCGCTCGACGGCTTCTCGCGGCATGTGCCGGCACTGGGACTGGTCAACGGCATGCCGGCCGTCGGCGTACCCGACACCCTCGAGTTCTTCGGGGACACCGCCGCCGAGCAGGCCTTCGCCGCGACGCTCGATGCGCTCGCCAGGCACCTGTCGATCACGCCCGCGCCATTCCCGTTCGCGCCGCTCAAGGAAGTGTCTGCCTTGCTCTACGACGGGCCGTGGGTCGCCGAGCGGCGCGCCGCGCTGGGCGCCTTTTTCGAGACCCATTACGCGGCGATCGACCCTACGGTAGCCAGCGTGATCGGCAAGGCGGACCGTTTCAGCGCCGTCGATGCATTCAACGGCCAATATGAACTCGCGCGGTTGAGGCGCCAGGTGGACCGGCTCTTCGAGGACTTCGATGTCCTGATCGTGCCGACCACGCCGACCCATCCGTTGATCGCGGACGTAGCGGAGAAGCCGATCGAGCTCAACAGCCAGCTCGGCGTCTATACCAATTTCGTCAACCTGCTCGACCTGTGCGCGCTGGCGATACCGTGCCAGCGCCGCCGCGACGGCCTGCCCGCGGGCGTCACCCTGATCGGGCCTGCGGGTTCGGATCATCGGCTGGCGGTGCTGGGCGCGCGGATCGAGGCGCTGTTCTCCCGCAAACCCGCGGCGCAGGGCCTGGAATACCAGCCACTGCCTTTCGACGAACCCACCGTGACGCTCGCCGTGGTCGGGGCGCATCTGCGCGGCCAACCGTTGAACCGGCAATTGCTCGAGGCGGGCGCGCGGTTCGTCGCAGCGACCAAGACGACTCCGGACTACAGGCTCTTCGCACTCGCCGGCACGACGCCGCCGAAGCCGGGGCTCGTGCGCACCACGGCGCTCGGCCAGCCGATCGCCATCGAGCTCTGGGAAGTGCCCGTGCGGCGCTTCGGCGCGCTGGTGGCCCAAGTGCCGGCGCCGCTTGGCATCGGCACGGTGCAGGCTGCAGACGGCGCGTTGGTGAAGGGCTTCATCTGCGAGCCCACGGCCGTGGCGGCCGGCAGCGGCGCACGCGACATCACCGGGTTCGGCGGCTGGCTTGCCTATCTCGACAGCCTTGACGAAGCAGCTCGATAAACCCCACCAAAGGAAGCGACCAACATGACCCACCGCCGTGACTTCATCAAAAGCGCAGGCGCGCTCGCACTGGGCAGTCTGTTCCCCCTCGAATCGGTGTTCGCGGCCGACAAGCTCACGGCCGGCGTGATCTACGTCGGTGCGCGCGGTGACTATGGTTACAACCAGGCGCAAGCGGCGGCGGCCAATGTGATCAAGAAGCTGCCCAACGTGAAGGTGGTCGAGGAAGAAAACGTGCCCGAGACCGTAGCCGTGCAGAAGACGATGGAGGCGATGATCGAGCAGGATGGTGCGACGCTGATTTTCGCGACCTCTTACGGTTACTTCGACCCGCACGTGCTCAAGATGGCCGCCAAGTACCCGAAGATCCGCTTCGCGCATTGCGGCGGCGTGTGGAAAACCGGCGATCCGGTCAATATCGCCAGCTACTTCGGTTATATCGACGAATGCATGTATCTGAACGGCGTGGTGGCGGGACATGCGAGCAAGAGCAAGAAGCTCGGCTTCGTGGCGGCTAAGCCGATTCCGCAAGTATTACGAAACATCAATGCCTTTACGCTGGGCGCGCAATCCGTCGATGCTTCGATCACCACTCACGTGATCTTCACCGGCGACTGGTCGATGCCCGTCAAGGAAGCCGAGGCGGCCAACAGCCTCGTCGACCAGGGTTGCGATGTGCTGACCTGTCACGTGGACGGGCCGAAGGTTGTGATCGAGACCGCCGAGAAACGCGGCGCCATGAGCTGCGGCTATCACGCGGACCAGGCCGCGCTCGCGCCCAAGGGTTATCTGACCGGCGCCGAGTGGGACTGGGCTACGCCATACAAGCAGCTCGTCGCGGACGCGCAGACTGGCAAGCCTCAACCGAACATCCTGCGCGGCGGCCTCAAGGAAGGCTTCGTGAAAATGTCGCCGTACGGACCGAAGGTCACGCCGGAGGCGAAGCAGAACGCCGACTCGATCAAGTCGCAGATGCTGGGTGGCACCTTCGTGATCTTCAAGGGACCGATGAAGGACAACAAGGGCGGCGAAGCGATTCCGGCGGGTACGACCCACGTGCAGACCGACATCACCCTCGAAAGCATGAACTATCTTGTGGCGGGTGTTGTCGGCCAGGTCTAACGCCAGCCGAAGCCGTCGTCCCAATTCCCAAGGAGCCGCGATGAGTCCTGATGCCAACCTAGCCGCGCCGAATGCCCAGACCGCCCGGCTCATCCTGGCCGTACTGCCGGCGTTGCCTACCCTGTGCGCGCTCGCGGGCACGCTGCTGCTGTTCTCCCTGTTCCTGCTGGTGCAGGGGCAACCCGCGCTCGATGCAATCGGCCTGATCGTCGAGGGCGCTTTCGGTTCCTCGTTCGCCTGGCAGAACACCTTGCTGCGCGCCGCGCCGCTGATGCTCACCGCGCTCTGCGTGGCCTTGCCCGCGCAGGTCGGGCTGATCGTGATCGGGGGTGAAGGCGCGCTCGCGCTGGGCGGGCTGGCCGCCGCGGTGGTACCGCAACTCTTGCCGGCCGGCACGCCCTGGCTCGTCGCCACGCCGCTGATGGCGATCGCGGGCATGCTGGCAGGAGGCGTGTGGATCGGCGCGGTGGGGGCGCTGCGGCAATGGCGCGGCGTGAACGAGACCATCAGCAGCCTGCTGATGTCCTATATCGCCATCGCGGTGTTCAAGTTTCTCGTGGAAGGTCCGCTGCGCGACCCGGCGAGTCTCAACAAGCCCTCCACGCCGCCCGTGCCGGACGCGCTGATGATCGGCTCGATGCCGGGGCTTGAGGTGCACTGGGGCTTGCTGTGGGGTGTCGTCGCGTGTGTCGCGGCCTGGGTCTTCGTCAAGCACAGCACCAAGGGCTTCGCCATGCGCGTGACGGGCGGCAGCAATCGCGCTGCCCAGCTGGTGGGCTTGCCCGTGAAGGTGCTCGCGTTGTCGGCGTGCGCGCTGGGTGGTGCGGCGGCCGGCCTCGCGGGCATGTTCGAGGTGAGCGCGGTGCAGGGCAGCGCAAATGCGTCGCTGCTCGCGGGGTACGGTTATGCGGGCATCCTGGTTGCATTCGCCGCGCGCCAGAATCCGCTGGCGATCGTGGTGTGCGCGCTGATGATCGGCGGCATCGAGGCAAGCGGCAGCCTGTTGCAAAGGCGCCTGGATCTTCCCGATGCCACTACGCTCGTACTGCAGGGGCTGCTGTTCGCCAACCTGCTTGCATGGGAAGCGCTGGGCGGCCGCATCGCCGCGTGGCGCGTGAAGCTGCAGGCAGCCGCACTCGACGATGCCACCGCCAAACTGGAGCAAACTCATGCCTGACATGCATTCGCCCGTGGTCGTGCTGTTGCTCTCGCTGTTCGCGGGAGCGATCCGTGTCAGTACCCCTTACTTGTTCGTGAGCCTCGGCGAATGCCTGACGGAAAAGGGCGGCCGCGTGAACCTGGGACTGGAGGGCATTCTCATTTCTGGCGCGATGAGTGGCTATGCCACGGCGTATCTCACCGGTTCGCCGTGGCTTGGCGTGGTGGCAGCCGGTGGCGCCGGACTGCTGCTCGGCTGCCTGCACGGGCTCGTATGCTCGTTGCCGAGGGTGTCCGACATCGCCTTCGGTATCGCCCTGATGCTGTTCGGCACGGGCCTGGCGTTCTATCTCGGCAAGCCGTTCATCGAACCGCAGGCGCCGATGCTGCCGTCCATCGACCTCGGGACATGGACGGCGTCGCCGCAACTGCACAACGCTCTCCATATCAACTTCCTGTTCGTGATCGGCGTGGTGCTCGCGTTTCTCCTGCAGTGGGGCCTGCGCAATACGCGTTGGGGCATGACCTTGCGCCTGGTGGGCGACCATGCCGAGAGCGCTCGGGCGATGGGCTATCCGCTCACGCGCATCCGCATCGCCGCGACCGCGGTGGGCGGCGTGTTCGCGGGTGTGGGCGGGGCGTATCTGTCGCTCGTGTATCCGGGAAGCTGGAACGAAGGGCTCTCTAGCGGGCAGGGCCTGATGGCGGTCGCGCTGGTGATCTTCGCGCGCTGGCAGCCGTTGCGCTGCCTTTGGGCCGCGCTGCTGTTCGGCGCCGCAGGCGCGCTCGGGCCGGCCTTGCAGGCGATCGGCGTGACCAGCGGCTACTACCTCTACAACGCGGCGCCTTATGTGCTCACGCTCGTCATCATGATCATCAACTGCCGTCCTGACCGGACGCTGGCCGGGGCTCCCGGCGAACTCAGTCTGACCCGCTGAACCGTCCTTCAAGAGGGGTGAAAACATGAACCGTTTCATCGCAGCGCGTCCTTACCCGTGGCCCTTTGACGGCGACCTGCGTCCGCAGAACACCGCACTCGTCATCATCGACATGCAGATCGACTTCTGCGGCCATGGCGGCTATGTCGACAAGATGGGCTACGACCTCTCGCTCACGCGCGCGCCGATCGAGCCGATCAAGAGCGTGCTCGCGCCGATGCGCGAGCAGGGCTTCACCATCATCCATACGCGCGAAGGACATCGTCCGGACCTGTCCGACCTGCCCGCGAACAAGCGCTGGCGCAGCCGCCGCGCGGGTACTGACGGTGTGGGTATCGGCGACGACGGGCCGTGCGGCAAGATCCTCGTGCGCGGTGAACCCGGCTGGAAAATCATCGACGAACTCGCGCCGCTGCCGGGCGAGATCGTGATCGACAAGCCCGGCAAGGGCTCGTTCTGCGCGACCGACCTCGAATTGATCCTGCGCACGCGCGGGATCGTCAACCTGGTCCTCACCGGCATTACCACGGATGTCTGCGTGCATACCACCATGCGTGAAGCCAACGATCGCGGCTTCGAATGCATGGTGCTCGCGGATTGCTGCGGCGCGACCGACAAGGGCAACCACGATGCCGCGCTGCATATGATTACGATGCAGGGCGGCGTGTTCGGCGCCGTGTCCGACGCAAAGGCGCTGCTTGCCACCCTGGGAGGCTGAATCATGGCGACGGTTCCTCAGGCGCTCGGCGTGGAAGTGCTGGGCGCAAGCAAATCGTTCGGCGCCTTCCGCGCGCTCGACCGCGTGTCGATCACGGTCAAGCCTGGCACCATCCACGCGCTGCTCGGTGAGAACGGCGCGGGCAAGAGCACGCTCGTCAAGGGCCTGGTCGGCTATGGCCTGCTCGATGCCGGCCAGATCGTCGCCGATGGGCGCGAGGTGCGGATCGCCTCGCCGCGCGACGCGCAGGCACTCGGCATCGGCATGGTCTACCAGCACTTCACGCTGGCTGCGGGGCTCTCGGTGGAGGAGAACCTGCTGCTCGCGCGTGGCCAATTGCCGTGGAAGGTGGACTGGAAACGCGAGCGTGCCGCGCTCGACGAGTTCATGGGGCGCATGCCGTTTCGCCTGACGCTCGATGCGCCCGTGTCGATGCTTGCCGCGGGCGAGAAGCAGAAGCTCGAGATCCTCAAGCAGTTGTACCTGCGCCAGCGCTTCCTGATCCTCGATGAGCCGACCTCGGTCCTGACACCACAGGAAGCCGACGAAGTGTTGGGATTGATGCGCGACCTGACATCGCGCGGCGAACTGACGGTGCTGATGATCACGCACAAGTTTCGCGAAGTCATGGCCTATGCCGACGACGTGACCGTCCTGCGCAAGGGCCGGCAGGTCGGCACGAGTTCGGTCGCCGATACGAACCGCGACCAGCTCGCGAGCTGGATGATGGGTACAGCCGAAGCGCACGATGCGCCGGTGATGGCGGAGGTCAACGCCGAGCGCCCGTCGCGCGTGCCCGTCGCGCCTGATGCCGCGGTGCGGCTCGAACTGCGCGATGTTTCCATCGTCGATGACCGGGGCCACACCGCCGTGCGCCACGCGTCGCTAGCGGTGCGCTCGGGCGAAATCCTTGGTCTCGCGGGCGTCTCCGGCAACGGCCAGAAGGAGCTGATCGAGGCGCTGGTCGGCCAGCGCCGGGTGCAGGAAGGCGAAATGCGGGTGCGCGGCGAAACCTATCACGCGAGCCGCGCGGAAATGACCCGGTTGCGCGTCTTCGCGCTGCCGGAGGAACCGCTGCGAAACGCGTGCGTAAGCGGCATGAGCGTCGCCGAGAACCTGGCCTTGCGCGACTTCGACCGCGCGCCGCTCTGCCGTGGCGGCTGGCGGCTCGATCGCCGTGCGATGCGTGAACGTGCGGCGCACCTGATCCTCGATTTCAACGTCAAGCCGCCCGTGCCCGAGCGCGCCATCGGCACCTTGTCCGGCGGCAACGTGCAGCGTGCGGTGCTGGCACGCGAGCTCGGCCAGCCAGTAGATATACTGATCGTTGCCAATCCCGTGTTTGGACTGGATTTTGCGTCCGTCGCCGATATCCATGCGCGCATTCTCGCCGCGCGCGATGGCGGGGCGGCCGTGCTGCTCGTGAGCGAAGACCTCGACGAACTGCTCGAATTGGCCGACCGCATCACGGTCATCGCGGAAGGGCACTTCGTGTTCGAGACGCCCGCCGCGTCCGCCGATCGCGCGCTGCTCGGCCGTCATATGGCGGGGCATTCGGAAGATGCCGCGACGGCGTCGTCGAGTCTCGAAACCGTAACCGCGCATTAAAGGGCCTGACCGATGAGTTCGAGCGGGCGCCAAAACGCAAATTCAAGGACAAGGGATAAGCATGCAGGTCACCGCAAAGCCGTCGCCGTTCGTGTTCGAAGCGTCAAAGACGGCACTCGTCGTCATCGACATGCAACGCGATTTCATCGAGCCAGGCGGCTTCGGCGAAGCGCTTGGCAATGACGTGTCGCTCCTCGCCGGCATCGTGCCCGAGGTGGCGGCCTTGCTCGACATCGCTCGCCGCGGCGGCTGGTTCATCGTGCATACGCGCGAATCGCATGCACCCGACTTGTCCGATTGTCCCCCGGCCAAGCGCCTGCGCGGCGCGCCGAACGCCCGCATCGGCGATACCGGCCCGATGGGCCGCATCCTCGTGCGCGGTGAACCCGGCAACGCGATCGTCGATGCGCTCACGCCGCTCGCCGGCGAACTCGTCATCGACAAGCCCGGCAAAGGGGCGTTCTATGCGACGCGGCTCGGCGAGGAACTGGCGATGCGCGGCGTGACTCATCTGGTGTTCGCCGGGGTGACGACCGAAGTCTGCGTGCAGACATCGATGCGCGAGGCCAACGACCGTGGCTATGACTGCCTGCTGATCGAGGACGCCACCGCGAGCTACATCCCCGCGTTCAAGGAGGCGACGATCGAGATGATCCATTCGCAGGGCGGAATCGTAGGGTGGACTGCCACGCTTGCCGACCTGATAAAGGAATCCCGATCATGGAACTGAATCGGCCGGAAGTCGTGGCGCAGGTATCGACAGCGTTCACGGAATATGAACGTGCTCTGGTCGACCACGATGTCGGCGCCATGAATGCGTTGTTCTGGCACGCGCCCGAGACGGTGCGCTACGGCATCGCGGAGATCCAGCATGGTGGCGAGGCGATTCGCGCGTGGCGCGAGTCCTGCGAGCCGGTGCCCCGTTCGCGCAGGCTGCATCGCACGGTAGTCACGACCTTCGGTGCGGATTACGCAACGGTCAGCACGGAGTTCACGAGTGATGCGACCACGCTCAGGGGCCGTCAGATGCAGACATGGGCTAGGGTCGGCGCGCACTCGGAAGTGCACCAGGGCTGGAAGATCGTGGCCGCGCACGTCAGCCTGATTGCCGCCCCCTGATACGCCGATAATAAGAAAAACAGGAGGCTCTGCGATATGGCTGTCAACGTGACCAAGGCGTCCGCCCGGAAGACGACGCCCGCGGCCGGCGCCACCGGCGAGGGCGGCGTAGCCAGCAACGCGAGCCGCACGGTCAATGCAGCGAACCCGCTTGCGGAGCAGGTTTATCAAAAGCTCAAGAGCGATATTTTCAATTTCCGGCTCTTCCCGGGCGATCGCTTTTCCGAAAACGGCATTGCGCAGCACTACGGCGTCTCGCGTACGCCCATGCGCGACGGACTCTTCCGCCTGCAGCGCGAAGGTTATCTCGAAGTCGGGTTCCGGCGCGGCTGGAAGGTATCGCATATCAACTTCGAGCAGCTCGACCAGCTCTACGACCTGCGCATCGTGCTGGAAGTCGCCTCCATCGAGCGGCTTGCGAGCAGCGGGGCGCAGCATATCGCCATCGACGCGTTGAAGGCCATCTGGTGCGTCCCGGCGGAACTGCGCGAAAACGATCCCGTCACCATGTTCGAGATGGACGAGAATTTTCATCGGCGTTTGGTGGCCGCGACCGGGAATGCCGAGATGCTGCGGGTACACAATGAAGTGACCGAGCGCATCCGCATCGTGCGGCGGCTCGATTTTCTCAAGCCGCACCGCACCAGCGCGACCTATGACGAGCATTCCACCATGCTCAACCTGATCGAACGCGGAAAACTCACCGAGGCTATCATTCTGCTGCGCGCGCACGTCACGCAAAGCAAGCTGGAAGTGCGCAAGATCACGCTGTCAATGCTGGCTGCGGCGCGCGACAGCAAATTGCCGTTCGTTTCCTGAACCCGGCCTCTGCAGCCCGCCGGATGACGGGTGCGGTATGTCGTCTGCAGAGCCTCTGCTTCCGGAGTTGATGATCGGCCGAAAATCAATAATTCAAAATTCGGCTGAGAAGCGATTTAAAAACGTGTTAATTTGATTCGCAAGCGGCGGTAAATAGCGGGCCAGGAATAGTTGCCAGGAAGAGCTGTTCCAGTGCATGGCCGTTAAACAACGCGTTGGAGATTCCGAGATGGCTGAGCGCTTGGTTGATGTATTAGACAGCAGCGGTTCTGTCATTCACACCTACCCGGTCACGCTCGGGGAATTGGGGAATGAAGCGGATGATGCCGAGTATTTGAGAAAGGGGCTGGAGGCGGCCGCCAGCGGCCGACTGGTCCCTGACGCTGATCTTGGCCGGCTGAAGGCGAGGATCCACGTCGCACGAGGCGGTCAAATGGCTAGTTACGGCGACGATCTGGATTCCGCTTCGGAAACCAAAATCGGCTTGGAGGAGGAGGTCCGTGGGCGCGCCTATTCCCTTTGGGAAGAAGACGGTCGTCCATCGGGACGCACTGAGGAATACTGGCAACGCGCGTTGGCGCAACATCTGCGTGAGCGGGCCTACGTGTTGTGGCAGCAAGAGGGAAGCCCGGAAGGCCGTGCAGACGAGTACTGGCACCGGGTCCAGGAGTTCGAGGCTCAGTGATTTCGGCCCACGAGACGCTCCCCGCCATTAGGCCAGCGCCGTTTTCTTGGGAAGGTTGTCTTGGGTCAGACGGAGCTTTATGCGAAAAGTGGCCCTGCTGAAATCGTCAGCGAGGGGCGATCGCAGTTTCCCTTTTTTAGCATGACGTGCACCAGGCAAGGAAGATACCTTTCATTGTCGGGGTTCATGCGAAGCAGGTCTTCCATCAATTTTGGCCAGCCACGCGGTGCGCGATATTCGAGCAGATTAATCGTTTCAATGCCCGAAGACCAATCGCGTAGACAAGAACCGATGTTGTCGGCGTCGATACCCCACGGCATGGGCGGCAGCCGGTAGGAAGGGGTCTTCATCACGCCCCACATGGTGAGCGAAGAAAACCATTGCGGGACCACGTCAAAAACGAGTTCGGCAGTTGGAAAGCGCGCGACCAAGTCTGCGATCAGGCGCTTAACGGCCTGCGGCTGAAGGTACATAAACAGCCCTTGGGCGACTATGAATACGTCCGTAGCTGGCTCGATTTCATTGGCCCACACCGGATCGAGTGCACTCGCTGCAATGTGGCGGAAGCGTTTTGAGGGTTTCAGGAAATTCTCGCGGAACTCGATGGCGGCAGGAAGATCGACGGTGAGCCACTGCATGCGGCCATTATCGACACGGTGTCCCTGTGTTTCCAGACCTTCCCCTAGCGAAACGACAACCCCGTCGGGGTGATTCTCGAGCCAGCGAATGAGCAGATGATCTATTTCTGCCGCCCGTGCGGCGAACGAGCCGTCGGGGTCACCGAAGCGGCCGGCGAAGTCGTAGTCGATGGCTTTGCATATCCGGGCACTTTCGTGGTCTATCAGAACGGCGTCTGCCCGCCCTGACTCACACGCTCGGTCATAAAGTGTCCACAGCATCGTTTCCGATACGCTGTCGAGGTTCGATACGACATTTGTCGCGTCGATAGGATTTTGCTGCCGCGTCGCTTTCCCCGGATGCCAGGGGACGGTTGCCACGGGGTCCAAGGCGCCGAGACGCTTTGCGTTGGCCGTTGCACGATCGTGAATAGGGGCGACACTTTCCTGCATGACGCGGGCCGCAGAGTTTGCCAAGCGCAGTGGGTTGGCCGGCGCCTCAGTGGCAATCTCGACCCACGCTGTCTGGCGCTCAAGCCATTGCGACGGCGATTGGCTGGATGCTAATGCGAGCGCTGCGGCAGACGTTGCCCACACGTGGCTACTCGTATCGACCGCCACCATCATAGCGAGGTTAAAAAAGCCGAGGCCAAAGGCTTGGAGCGATTCTGCGGCCGCCTCTTCCTTTTCGCGGCTCATAAGACTGAATTCAGTTCGATCCCTCTCACTCGGTATAGGGCCGGCAAACGCCATGCGGGCGGTTCGATGTCCCACGACCAGCGTGGCCGCTGCGAACATTTCTCCAGCCCCGGCGAGAGCCTCTAACCAGGTGTCGGAGAGGTCTGCAAGGAGGGAATACGATGTAGACGGCGCCATTGGAATGCTCCCTGATTACGTGATGAACTGGCGAATTTGTAATTGGCAGACTTGAGTTCGGGCGAACGGTCGAAAAGAACGTGAATCACATCCCCATCGATAAAGTAAAACGGTTTTAGCCAGAAATGCCACCCGCTGGTTCAGCATAGGCCGCCGCATGGTGCAGCGCAACATATATTGAGACTTTTAATAGACAGCCCGCACGTCGAACGGGTTTGGCGGCTGCACGCGGCAACCACCTCGGGCATAATCAGTCGGTACTGCTTCCGCAATTGGCGCTCATGTTTCGTAAGCTATTTCTACTGCCGGCGCTTTGTAGTTGTCTGATTGCCGGCGGCTGTGTCTCTATTGGAGAAACGCAGTTACGGGCGGATCAGGTAAGTTATGAACGAGCCCTCGGTGAAGCGAAGAAGCGTGAAATGCTGGCCGCAATCGTCGGTCTACGTTATGCCGATGAGCCGGGGTTTCTGACGGTCACGCAAATTATCGCCGCCTATACATTCGACGCGACGGGCGGTTCGACCCTGAATGGAGGCTCGGGTAGTGAGGCGAGCTTCGCGCAGGCGACGGGCAGCGTTTCTTATTCGAATCATCCGACGTTCACTTTCACGCCAACGACCGGACAAGCCTATGCCACGGCGTTTATCCGTCCACTTCCGGCTACCTTGTTCCTGCCATTGGCCAGCAGCGACGTTCCTATCGATCTTCTGTTGCGCCTGACCGCACAGTCGATGGGCGGTTTGCGTAACGGCAGCGCTCTTGGGGGACCCAACAGCAATGGCTCGCCGCAATTCTTCGAATTGCTGCGGTTGCTAAGAAGCTTGCAGATTGCCGGCGAATTGACGGTCGAATATCGGGAAGACAATCATATCGGTCACGTATCGATCACTCTTGCGGGCACCCCGACCGGCGATTCGACGCAGACTGAACGCGACGTCGAACGCGTCCGGACCTTATTGCATTTATCAAGCCGCGCCAAGTCTTATGAGGTGACTTATGGTCAAGCTGCCGGAAGCGGCGACACTATAACTATGGTCCCCCGCTCGGTGCTGGGCATATTGAGCAATCTGGGCGCACAGATTTCCGTACCGCCCGGGCAAGTGGAAAGTGGCGCCACTAAGCCGACAGTCGGTTTGGTGGGAGGTGAGGCGCGGCCGACGGTCGTTGTGCACGCCGGAAAAAGCGCGCCCGCGAATGCCTACGCAAGCATTGCTTATGGCGGCACCGTTTATTGGATAGACAACGCCGACTTCGATTCCAAATATGCTTTTACCGTGGTACAGAACTTGATGGCTTTAGCTGAAGCGAATCAGGACGCCAAGACTCCGGTGATTACGGTTCCGGCCGGTTGAGAAAATTTGCATGGTTGGCCAAGATCGCGACGCTGCGCTTCAAAACTAGCAAATGGGCGCCGCGTCCAACCAATCCCTTTCTTACAAGCGAAAGCGTTTCTGGGTTAGCATCGCTGATGGCGCCCGCAAGAGGTCCTTCGAAGATCGTTTGCCTCGTATATGCTAGTCATATACAGCGCCCGCTCGGACGCGTCGACATCGATGCAATTATCGCGGCCTCTGTCGCCTCGAATCGAAGAGACAGCATTACCGGCTTTCTGATCCAAGGCTTGGTGATCGGCTCTCTCGCTCGCGAAAAGCGCGGTCCTCGCCGCGCTTCTTGTCTAATATTATGCGTACTTTGCGATCGCGAAAAAATGACAGGCAGAACCAGAGATCACACATAGGTGCCAAATGGAGTGCGCGAACTTCAGACGGCTGTCCAGCAAAAAGAAGATGGTGCCACCGGTGTAGCACAATGCGCCGGCCAAAAGCCAACCGATTCCCCGACCGGGTAGCAGTGTAAAAAGTGGCCAAGCCACACCAAGTACCATCCATCCCATCGCGAGATAAAAGCCTACGGACAGGAATGGGTGGGCGAGCTTGCGAAATGCTTGTAGTGCGATGCCTGCTGCTGCGAGTATCCAGATGATGATGAGGAGTGCAGTACCTCCGTGGCCTGAGAGTATGCCAACGGCAAAAGGAGTATAACTACCCGCGATAAAGAGATAAATCGCGCAGTAGTCGAGTTTCACAAGCACCCGTTTGCCAGCACCCGCTGGCAACGCGTGGTAAAGAGCCGAGGTGGCGTAGAGCAGCAGCATCGTCACCAGATAAACTGCCATTGCGAGTCGAGGCACGTGGCCCGCGCCGGGCGGAGAGAGAGGCCACGCTGTGAGCGCTACTGCAATGATAAGTATCAGCGCTGCAACATGACTGCCAGCGTTCGCCATCTCTTCCCAGAGCGACTGCGTACGAGGATGAATTCGTCTCATGATAACGATTGGAAGTTTGCTTTATTATGCCGACGACGCCGAGAAAAATCACTCGCTGGCGCGACTCCGCGGCGGCAAAAGCGCTTCTTCAGTTTCGTGCATATGACAGACGATGGCTTTCTCGCACGATAGGCGCCGCGAGTCATTCGATCGCACAGCAGACTTCGCTTCTGCAACCTGAGTCCGCGAGCGTGGCTATTGCTGCGCTAGACGGCCATGAGTGGCAGGAACGGATATCGGCGACGACGAGCCTGTCGCCGTCTCGGTCAGCCCCTTTTTCGCTTCGGGGTCGGACGATGCTTACTTTCGGAGGCCGGGAAAGCAGATAACTGATCTTCTTTGCACCAGTCACGCATCAGTGCTCCCCACGCTCGTCGCAATCGGTAATACGGTGCGCCGTCGATGACTTCGACTTCAGCAATGATGCACACCTCCCCGCGCGCATTACGCACCCGCTGGCCAATCTCGAACTTCATGCCGTTTGTCCCCGCCGCAATGCGCTTGGCCTGGCGCCCGGCATTCATCCATCGCGAAGTGTCTGCGGCTCATGCCGCTATGAATTTATTTTATACATAATGCGCAGTAATTGGTTGGAAGCAGAGAATCCGACTTATGCGGCTTTCCAGCCGCGCTTCGCATGCTTATTGGCCGCGCAATCCATGCACCGCCAGTGCGAAGTGCATTTATCATCCGACTGCATGTTTGTTGATGTCGTGTCGGGCGCTTTTGAAAGCGGCCGGATTTATGTGCTGTGCCGTTCGCGATGTACCATTCTTCGATTTGAAAGCTGCCTCGAAGGCGGACATATCAGTAACATGGTGCGCATGACTGTTTCGAATCGCATGCGACCATGGCACTAGCCAGAGTTTTGGCTGCGTCCGTGCTTGGGCTTCTCGCGAACATGCGATTCCTATGTTAGATCCGGTCAATATCCTTATCGTCATCATGATCTCCAGCATGATGAGCATGGCTATTCTTGGTTCCTTGCGATCGGCCGCTATTCCTGGAGTGGGACGCTGGATAACTGCTAATGCATTGTCTGTCGTTGCACTGATTTTTTTCACGCTTCAACGTGTGGTACCGCTCGCTATTTCGGTAGTCGCGGCGAATGAGCTGCTCGCTATCGCCGTGGTATTGATGCTGCAGGGATGCCGGCAGTTTTTCGGATGCGCTCCATCGAACATGGCTGAGTATGTGGGGTGTATGTTAGTGCTCCTGAGCATCATATATTGGACTTACGTATCACCCGATATCCATGCCCGAATCGTCATTGTCTCGGAGTTCCACGCCTATATTTACGCAAGCGTCGGCTGGATCACGTGGCGCCAGCATACGCCGGGCCGGCCAACGTATAGTTATCGCTTCATGTGTGTCGCCGCGTGGCTGGGCGCTTTCGGCCATGCGTCACGGGGGTTCGCCTACGCGGTTGGCTGGGCGCAGCAGACTGCCTTATTACAGTCGGCGCCACTAAATGTTGCATTTCTCGCGCTTGCTATTCTCGCACTGCCTTCGTTGTCTATCGGCATGGTAATGCTTTCGCATGATCGCATGGCTGAACGGCTTGAGCGTTGGGCAAATTTCGATGAACTCACCGGCGCATTAACACGCCGCGCGTTCCTCGCCAAGGCCGCCACCATGCTGGAAGAAGTGACGGGACCCTATATGAAGTCGTCGATTGCTATCGTCGATATCGACCATTTCAAGTTCTTTAACGACCACTACGGACACGCCGCCGGCGACTGGGTGCTTGCGCAATTTGGACGGTTAATGGTGGAGAACACGCGCGCGATGGACATCGTTGGCCGGCTTGGCGGAGAGGAGTTCGCTATTTTGTTTCCAGCGACTAGCCGGGACAATGCGTTTGCTTGGGTTGATAGGCTGCGCACGAAGACGCCGGATGCGCGTCAGCAGATCGGTGCTGATGGCTCTGAAAATGGCGGTCAAGGAAACCTTAGATTCACGTTCAGTGCTGGCGTTGCCGAACACCACGATGGCGAGTCGCTGGTGAGTTTAATGGCGCGTGCGGATTCGGCGCTGTATTCTGCAAAGGCTCTCGGAAGGAATCGAGTAGTCTCGGCGTGATGTAGCGCGGTGCGAATTGTATTTGTTTCGCCCATTGTGACGGCAAAGTGCGAAACTTCGGAGAGCTTGCCTGAGTCGGTGCAAAATGAGCAGTTCTCCGCCATATTGTGAGTCATTGATCAGCCACTGAGCGTTCGCCGCACGGTGGGACCGGTTAGCTCTTCTGAGGCAGCCATACACTGAAAACGGTGCGATTAGAGCCAGACCTTGCCACAATGCTGCCGCCGTGCGCAAGGCTGATTTGCTTTGCAATATATAGCCCAAGACCCATGCCCGCGCCAAATTTCGCATCAGCAATTCAGCTGACATGTTGATGGCGCCCAAGGGCGTTCGGAGATCACGAGCGCGGATCCCAACAAAACATCTCGGGTTCGAGCAAGGCCCGCGAGTATTTGGCGATGGACTCTGTTAACGCTTGGTCGACCGCTTCGTCGAAGCGGACCAGCTCGTCCAACGCTTCGCGGTCTGAAGGCCGAATCGCGTTCGCCAGTGCCGCACAACGCTGGTGCGCAGCGCCCGATACTCAGAAACCATCTCCGTCAGCGTGTATCCGAGTGCCAAGCGTTGGGCGGCGTGATCACGCGCCTATTCGACCCTCAAGAAATCATACATTGGTCGGATCGAAGTTGCTTGCAAGCAACTTCGTTGACGCAGTAATGCTGTCTGATTGGCTCAATGGAGACATGGCAGGCAGCGCATTGCTCTCCCGCGCTAGCACGCGTTTTCGGCCGGTAATGCCTTTCGGCAATGTTGGCGCACTAATAATATGCTTGGTACACGCGTAAATTCAGCCGTAAATTCAGCCGCCGTGGTTTTTTTGAACTGCTGCGCAGACCCTTGCCAAACACGCGCCCTTCAATTTGTGGCTTAATTGATTCGCCATTGTTGCAACGCTGGCGGCCGATCGTAACCTGCACTTTTTCGAGACGATGAGCCTTTCCTATACCGCTGACGGCCGAGCGCATGCGCGTCGACGCAACGCAGCGCAAGATGTGCGACGGCATCGAGTTCTTTCGATCATTGCCAGCGCACGGCGCCGCGCCGCGCTTGGGCCAGCGGCCGCGCTCTTGGCGCTAAGTTCGGCGGCACGCGCGGCGCCAGGGCAAGATGCACTGCGACCCGCGGGTATCCAGGCGGCTCATATCCTCGATCTGTGGCGTCTCACGCTTGTGGTGTGCGCGGCGGTGTTCGCGGCGGTGTTGGGCGCCTTGCTGATCGGCATGATGCGCGCCGCGCAACGCGACAAGAGAAGCGCACCCAGCCAACCGTCAGCCGGACAGGAGGCCGGTCCGCGCCGAGCAGTGACCGTCGCCACCGCGGTATCGATTGTCTTGTTGATAGGGCTGGTACTAGCCGACGTCATGACAGACCGGGCGCTTTCCAGCTTGCCGGTGGCGCACGCCCTGCATATTGAGATGATTGGCCATCAATGGTGGTGGGAAACGCGCTATGCGGATGACGACGGCCAGCCGGGCTTCGTGGTGGCGAACGAACTGCATGTGCCGGTCGGCAGACCTGTCATCGTCTCGCTCAGGTCCGCCGACGTCATCCATACCTTCTGGGTACCGAACCTGCACGGCAAGAAGGACATGATTCCAGGCCGCGACGCGACCATCGAATTCCGCGCGGACAAAGCGGGTGACTACCGGGGCCAATGCGCGGAGTTTTGCGGTGCCGAACATGCGTTGATGGCGTTTTCAGTGGTCGCCGAGAGCCCGCAGCAGTACAGGGCATGGAGCCGCCAGCAGCGCCAGCTCGCCGCGACGCCGACGGACGGGGCGGCCGTCCGCGGTCAGCAATTATTTCTGTCGAATGCCTGCGCTCAATGCCATACCGTGCGTGGCACTCCCGGCCGGGGTGCGGTCGGCCCGGACCTCACCCATGTCGCCAGCCGGCCGACACTCGCGGCGGGAACTCTGGCGAATACGCAAGCCAATCTGTTCGCCTGGATCAATGATCCGCAGAGGATGAAACCCGCCACCACGATGCCGGCCAGCAAGCTCGCGCCAGCAGATCTTCAATTGTTGGTTGCCTATCTCGAAACGCTCAAATGAACCGCGCTCGCGACAACGCACCCGAATCAGAGGCAGCCCGCTTGTTCGACGGACCGTCGCCGTCGCCCCGGATAAGGCAGGCACTGGAGAATACTTGGCGCGACCCGTCCGGTTTGATCGGCCGCTTGTCGGCAATCAATCACAAAACCATCAGCCTGCGCTTTATAACGACGTGTTTTGTTTTCTTCCTGCTGGGAGGTCTGCTCGCGCTCGCCATGCGCACGCAACTGGCGCGCTCCGAAAACCGGCTATTTACCCCCGACTTCTACAACCAGTTGTTCACGATGCATGGCACCACGATGATGTTTCTGTTCGCTGTGCCGGTGATGCAAGCGGTGGCCACTTACTTGGTGCCACTGATGATCGGCGCGCGCAGCGTGGCATTTCCGCGCATGAATGCTTACGCGTATTGGGTGTTCCTGTTTGGCGGCTTGCTGCTGTACGTAGCGTTCGCGGTTGGCTCGGGACCCAATGCCGGCTGGTTCAGTTACGTGCCACTCGCAGGTCCGGATTTCTCGCCCGGTAAAGGCGTGGATATCTGGGCGCAGATGATCACCTTCACGGAGTTGTCGGGGCTGCTGGAAGCGGTCGTGCTGATTACGACGATTTTCAAGATGCGCACACCGGGCATGTCGCTGAACCGCATGCCCCTGTTCGTCTGGGCCACGCTGGTAACGCAGTTCATGGTGCTGTTCGCCATGCCTTCAGTGATGTTCGGCAGTACCGCATTGATTCTCGATCGACTGGTCGGCACGCATTTCTACAATCCGGTGCGCGGTGGTGACGTGTTGCTCTGGCAGCATCTGTTCTGGTTCTTCGGTCACCCGGAGGTCTATCTCATTTTTATTCCGCCGCTTGGCTTCATTTCGTCGATCATCCCGACCTTCGCGCGCCGTCCCGTATTCGGTTATCCAGCCATGGTGCTGGCCTTGTTCGCCACCGCGTTTCTGGCATTCGGACTGTGGGTGCATCATATGTACGCCACCAGTATTCCGCAGATGGGCAAGAGCTTTTTCACCGCCGCGAGCCTGATGATCGCGGTGCCTTCGGCGATTCAGATCTTCTGCTGGATCGCCACCTTATGGACCGGACGGCTGAATCTCAAAACGCCGCTGTATTTCGTGCTGGCGTTCTTCGTCATTCTGGTGCTGGGCGGCCTGACGGGTGTGATGTTGGGCTCGGTGTCGCTCGACTTGCAGGTGCATGACACGTATTTCGTGGTGGCGCACCTGCACTACGTGCTGCTTGGCGGCGCCGTCTTTCCGCTATTTGGCGCCTTCTATTATTGGTTTCCAAAATTCACCGGGCGCATGCTCGACGAGACCATCGGGCGCTGGAATTTCTGGTTGTTTTTCATCGGCTTCAATGTCACCTTCTTCCCGATGCATCTGCTGGGCCTTGAAGGCATGCCGCGACGTGTCTGGACTTATCCGCACGGCATGGGCTGGGACGGCATGAATCTGACGGCCACGATCGGCGCATGGACCATTGCCGTGAGCGTGCTCGTGTTCATCTTCAACGTGGTAAAGAGCTACTACCGTGGCGCAGCGGCAGGCGCCGATCCGTGGGGCGCCGGCACGCTGGAGTGGAGCGTGTCGAGTCCGCCGCCGCCCCACAACTTCGATGCGATGCCGATCGTCTATGGACGGGATCCGCTGTGGGAGCCGCCCGGTCAGCCGGCCTGGGTAAGCGGTTTGGCGGCCGACGCCCGTGAAGTGCTGGTTACCACTGTGCTCGACGCCCAACCGGATTTGCGTTCGTTGTTTCCCACCCCATCAATCTGGCCATTTATCAGCGCGCTGGCGACCACCTTGCTCTTCATCGCTTCGGTATTTACGCCGTGGGCGGTCACTTGGGGCTCGATACCCGTCGCCGTGGCAATGATCGCCTGGTTCTGGCCACGCCGACGGCAAACTGCGCGCGCTGTTGCATTGGAGCGCAAACCATGACGCCGACGAGCCGCACGCCCATGGACGCCAAGATGGATGCCGAGATACCGCGCAGCGGCCATGGCGACTCGTCCGAGCTAGTGCTCGACGTGCGCGAGCTGCCCAGCTTCGGCTTCGGCCATCGTAGCCTGATGTGGTGGAGCACGATGGGACTGATGCTGGTGGAAGGCACGGTGTTCGCGATAGCGGTGATGACTTACTTCTATCTGCGCAGCCTGGCGGTGAACTGGCCGATCGGCGCACCGCCTCCCGCGCTGCGTTGGGGCACCATCAACACGCTGGTGCTGCTTGTGAGCCTCTGGCCGAACCAGTTGGCCAAGCGTGCGGCAGAGCGCGGCGACCGCCGTATTGCACGCCGATACCTGACGCTATGCCTGCTGTTCTCGATAGTTTTTCTGGTGTTCCGCGCGTTCGAGTTCGCCACGCTCAACATTAGCTGGTATGCCAACGCCTACGGCTCGAGCGTCTGGATGCTGCTGGGGCTCCACACCACGCATCTAATCACCGACACCGTCGACACGGCGGTGTTGGCCGTGCTGTTGTTCACCGGGCCGTTCGATTCACGACGGCTGGTAGACGTTAGCGAGAATGCACTTTACTGGTATTTTGTGGTGCTGAGCTGGTTGCCGATCTACGCGGTCATTTACTTGGCGCCGCGCTTCTGACGGGGAGCGACTCTCTGATGCGAACCTGGCTTGCGCTATTGGGCGCGCCCTCATTGGTGCTCGCCGCCTGCATGGGAGCGCTCTCGGTGCTGTCGCTGCTTGCAATGTGGATTCCGCAATGGCTGCTTTCGCCTTGCCGTTGATCAGGCGCGTGCCGATCACGCGGGTGCTGACCGGAGCAGCATGCCTGTCGGTGCCAGCGGCGGCCTCGTCACACGTTCTGTCAGCCAGTGAGCGCAGTGCGCCGCCGCTCGGATGGACGTTTGAGCCATGGGTGGTCGCGCTGTTGTCGATCAGCCTTTTGCTTTACCTGGTCGGTTACCTGCGACTGCGTCAACGCAGCCACGTGGCGCGGCGCCTACGCAGCTGGCAGTTGGTCGCGTTCCTCGGCGGCTGGACTGCGCTCCTCATTGCATTGGACTCGCCCTTGGACGCGCTCGGCGCCGCGCTTTTTTCGGCACATATGGTGCAGCACGAAGTGATGATGCTGATCGCCGCACCGCTGCTGGTGGTGGGTCGGCCGCTTGCGGTCTGGCTGTGGGCGCTACCGCAATCGATGCGCCACGCTGCGGGGCAGGCGACGCGTACTCGGCCGGTGCGAATGATCTGGCGAACGCTCACGCAGCCGCTGGTCGCCTGGTGGCTGCATGCCGCCGCGTTGTGGGGCTGGCATACGCCTATGTTGTTCGAGGCGGCACTGGCTCACTCCGCCATTCACACATTGCAGCACGCCAGTTTCATGCTCAGTGCATTGCTTTTCTGGTGGACCATCTTCGGCCAGCCAGCGCGAGACGACAGAAACGGCCATGCGATGCTGTCGTTGTTTACCACCATGGCGCATACCGGTGCGCTCGGCGCATTGCTGACGCTGGCGCCCGGGCTTTGGTATCCGTCTTACGTGGAACCCACCAGCGCCCTTGGCTTCGATCCGCTGCAAGACCAGCAGCTCGGCGGCCTGGTGATGTGGGTGCCGGGCGGCCTGGCTTACCTGGTGGGCGGCTTGATCGTCGGCGCTCGATGGCTGATGCGGCGCCGTGCACCAAGCTTCGGCGACCGCGCCAGCATCATGCGGAGGGACCATTGAGATGAGAATCCGCATCATCGGTGGCATGCTTGCGAGCCTGGCAATCCTCTTGGCTGGCGTCGGGGCTTTACCGATGGCGTCGGCCGAACCTGCTGCAGTCGACGCATCGCTGGTAGCGCGCGGCGCCTATCTGGCGAAGGCGGCCGACTGCGCGGGGTGTCACACCGCAACAGGCGGTGGTGCCGCGTATGCCGGTGGTCTCGGCATGGCATCGCCGTTCGGCACCATTGTCAGCAGCAACATCACGCCCGATCCACGCTTTGGCATCGGCGCCTATCGCTACGAAGACTTCGCGCGAGCACTGCGTAACGGCGTGACGCCCGACAACAAGCATCTATATCCGGCCATGCCTTACGCTGCCTTCTCGAAAATCGACGATCAGGACATGCGCGCGCTGTATGCCTACATGATGCACGGCGTCAAGCCGGTAGCCCGACCCGCGCCGCCTACGCACGTGCCGTTTCCCTTCAACCAGCGTTGGCTGCTTATCTTCTGGAAGATGCTGTTCAAGCCGAACGGCGTCTACCAGGCGCGCAATGATCGCGACGCGCAGTGGAACCGCGGCGCTTATTTGGTACAAGGAATGGGCCACTGCGGTGCCTGTCATACACCGCGCGGCATCGGCTTCCAGGAGCGTGGCAATGACGAGACATCGCTGCAGTTCCTGGCCGGCGCAGTCAATGACCACTGGTTCGCGGCCAACCTCACTGGCGATCGAGCCTCCGGCCTGGGGCGTGTCGGTGAGGCTGACTTGGCAGCTTTCCTGAAGACAGGTCATGGCGCCGGCCTGGTCGCCTATGGCAGCATGGTCGAGGAGATCGAAGACAGTACGCAATACCTGAGCGACGACGATTTGAGCGCGATTGCCCGCTATCTCAAAAGTCTGCCGGCGCAACGCGGCTCCGGCAACTTCGTGGCAGCAACCAAGGCGGTCGTGCGAACGCCTGCGCAAGGCAACCATCTCGCCGATCAAGCTCCGGCTGGCGCGCCTATCTACCAGTCCTTCTGTGCGCAATGCCATCAGGCCGATGGCAGCGGCATACCGCAGGCATTTCCCAAGCTGGCGGGCAACCCGACAGTGCTCAACGACGACACGACCTCGCTGATTCGTCTGCTCGTGGAAGGCGGCAATAGTCCGAACACCCTGCACGGACCGGCGCGCCAGAACATGCCGGCCTTTGCCGGACAGTTGAGCGACCTGCAGATCGCTCAGGTGCTCACCTTCATCCGCACCGCTTGGGGCAACGATGCCGGGCCGGTGACGACCAACGACGTGCAGACCTTGAGGAGCGAACTGCATAAGTAAAGCTGACTACTGGCGTTATCTCGATATTGGCTCCGCCTGCCTCACCCGCAGAGCGCTGTAGAATCGAAATGACCCCACTGCTAATTTTTTTGTGCCACGCTTTCTCTCCCAACATCGGCCATCATCTCAACCGAGTTGGCACACCGGTCTTGAAGCGCCAGTGGCAATCGAGGCAAGCATATGCGCTACGTCGAAACAATTGGCTTGCGAAGGTATTGCTTCGAGGATCTCAAGACCCTGATGGCCAAGGCGAGCCCGCTGCGCTCCGGCGATCAACTGGCCGGGTTGGCCGCGGCCAGTGAAGAGGAGCGCGTTGCGGCCAGGATTGCGCTGTCGAACGTACCGTTGCGAGCGTTTCTGGATGAGCCACTCGTCCCCTATGAGATCGATGAAGTCACCCGGCTCATTCTGGACGAGCATTCGCCGCAGGCATTTTCGCCGATCGCCCGTTTGACGGTCGGGGAATTTCGAAACTGGATCTTGTCGGCCAGTACCAGCGCCGCGGATCTCGAGGGCGTAAGCGACGGATTGACGCCGGAGATGGTTGCGGCTGCGTCGAAGCTGATGCGCAATCAGGATCTGATCGTCGGCGCACGCAAGCGACCGGTGGTAACGCGCTTTCGCAGCACCATCGGTTTGCCCGGGCATCTGTCGGTGCGCTTGCAGCCGAATCATCCCACTGACGACATCAAGGGCATCGCAGCCTCTATGCTGGACGGTTTGATGTACGGATGCGGCGACGCGGTGATCGGTATCAATCCGGCAACGGATAGCCTTGCGGCAATCGCGACCTTGCTCGCGATGCTCGACGATTTCCGTGAACGCTTCCAGGTACCGACGCAGTCATGCGTGTTGACACACGTGACCAACACTATCGAAGCGATCGAAAAGGGCGTGCCGGTCGATCTGGTGTTCCAGTCCATAGCCGGCACCGAGAAGGCGAATTCGAGTTTCGGCATTTCGCTGGCGTTACTGGGCGAGGCACAGGCTGCCGCGCTGTCGCTCGGGCGCAATACGGCGAGCCGGAACGTCATGTATTTCGAGACGGGGCAAGGCAGCGCGCTGTCGGCCGACGCGAATCATGGCGTCGATCAACAAACCTGCGAAACCCGAGCCTATGCGGTGGCCAGGAAGTTCGAACCGCTTCTGGTGAACACAGTGGTCGGCTTTATTGGTCCGGAGTACCTTTACGATGGCAAGCAGATCATCCGCGCGGGGCTCGAGGATCACTTCTGCGGAAAGCTGCTGGGCGTGCCGATGGGTTGCGATATCTGCTATACGAATCACGCGGAGGCGGACCAGGATGATATGGATAACCTGCTGACGCTGCTGGGTGTGGCCGGGGTCAATTTCATTATGGGCGTACCTGGTGCCGATGACGTGATGCTGCATTACCAGAGCACGTCCTTCCACGACGCCTTGTACGCGCGCGAGGTGCTGGACCTGCGGCGTGCACCCGAGTTCGAGGCTTGGCTGACGCAGATGGGGGTCGCGGATGCGCGAGGCAGGCTATTGAGTCGCGCGGCGGGACAGCGCTTGTTGGAGGACACCAGTGCATGGATGCAGACGCGATGAGTGACGCGCTGACCGACGATCCGTGGCAAGCGCTACGTCACTATACCAACGCGCGGATTGCGCTCGGCCGCGCGGGAAACAGCCTGCCGACGACGGCACTGCTGTCGTTCAATCTTGCGCATGCGCAAGCGCGTGACGCGGTGCATCATGCGCTCGACCTCGATGCTCTCATCCTGCAAGTGCAGGCGGCGGGGTTTCAAACGATCCCGGTTCATAGCGCGGCAGTGGACCGCGCGCATTATTTGCGTCGTCCGGACTCTGGCCGACGCTTGAGCGCAGCAAGCCGGGCCGCGCTCGACGACCTGAACAGCGCGAATGCCGTCGCTCACGACGTGGTGTTTGTTATTGCAGATGGCCTGTCCGCGTTTGCCGCGGAGAGGCAGGCGGTGCCGCTCCTGGCGGCGGTGTGCCCGCGGCTTTCCGGATGGAGGATCGGGCCGGTGGTGATCGCCGAGCAGAGCAGAGTCGCACTGGGTGACGAGATAGGCGAGGCCCTGCATGCAGAGTTCGTGGTCATGTTGATCGGCGAGCGGCCAGGGTTGAGTTCCCCGGATAGCCTCGGGATCTATATAACCTGCCGACCCAAGGTGGGCCGCACCGATGCCGAGCGCAACTGTATTTCGAATGTCAGGCCCGCAGGGCTGGGGTATGAGGCTGCGGCGCACAAGTTGCACTATCTGTTGATGCATGCTCGCCGGCTTGGGCTGACCGGCGTGAGTCTGAAAGACCGCAGCGATGAGTTGCTGGGTCAAGGGCAGATAAAAGACCTGCCCGCCGCGGGTTAGCAGAGACATCTTGAATTTGCGTTCATGCAGATGCTCAGGGCACGTGCCAGACGATTGAGCAGGCTCAGAAGCGCTCGATCAGCCCGAATTGCACACCCTGGACTGGCGCTCCCGGATAGGCGACCGGCAACCCCGTAACGTTTACGCCGCGCAGCGTAAAGGTCGATGCGCCATGGTTGGCGAGGCGTGCAGCCGCGCCATAGAGCGTTAGCCGCGGCGACATCGTGTAGTTGACTAACGCACTCCATTGGCTAGCGCTGCCGGCCGCCACCGAGTCATCGCTCACGTGTGCATAGCCGACCGAGAACGCCAGCGCGGCCGATGGCTGATACTGCAACGACACGGAGCCGCCATGCCCGCGATAGAGCGGCGTGCCCCCATCGCCGTTGAAGAACGCCAACCACGCGCGCCACGCAGCGTAGCGGTATGAGATGCCGCCGAGGTTCGATCGCAGCGCGTCTGCGCCGTGCGTCTGCTGCCGTGCATAGTCGGCTTCGAAGGGACCGAACTGATAGTCGAGCGTGGTGTAGTAGCCAGCCAAGCCGTTGCCGTCTGCCGCCGCGGGATCTCGCAGAGCGACCATCACCGTGCCACTGAATCCGGCGACGCGCGGCGCAAGCCACGTCATCGCATCGCTCACATAGGGCGTGATCTTCGACAGATTGTTGAGCCCGGACGCGATCGTGCCCGCGCCGAACGCGTCGAGCTTGCCTTTGAACGGGATGTACAACGGCGAGTACTGGCGCCCGAAGCGCACTTCACCCCAGGCGCCGCGCGCGCCGATCCACGCCTGGCGATTGAACAGCGATCCCGCGGTCGATAGTGTGCCGTCGGCGTTGCTGAAGCCATTCTCGAGCGTGAACAGCAGGTCGTTGCCGTTGCCGAGCGGCTCGGAGCCTGCGATGCCGATACGCGAGCCGCGCCAGGCGCCAGAGTCAAGGCGTGCGGTATAGCCGCTGCCAGGGTTGGTCACTTCGATGCTGCTGTCGATCAGTCCGTAAAGCGTGACAGTGCTCTGCGCGTTCGCCGACGTCGAGGCGGCGGCGCCGGCTAAGGCAAGAGCCGCGCAGAGGCCGCATGAGCGGGTGCGCCGCAAGGCGGCGTTTAGGCGAACTATCGTCATCAGCGTAACGCCGCGAGCGACAGCCGCATGTCAGGTACGGCGCATGCTACCGAAACAATATCGTGCATAAGGATCAACCCATGACTCCGGCAACTCCGAGACATCGATCGAGATTCGCCACGGCGGTTTTCGATCTGTTCAATCCAATTCCGTATGGGCTCTTCGTCGGTACGCTTATTTTCGATATTACCTACGCGGTCAGCGGCAACGTGTTGTGGGGCAAGGGCGCCGCGTGGCTTGTCACTACGGCGCTGTTTTTTGCCATTATTCCGCGCTTGATCAATCTTTGGCATGTATGGTTTTCGCCGCGTGGCACGGTGGCGGGGATAGAGAAACTCGACTTCTGGTTGCATCTGCTGGGCATCGTCGCAGCGATCGCCAATGCCTTCGTGCATAGCCGGGACGCTTACGCAATGGTTCCAGAGAACGTCATCTTATCGGTGATTACGGTGCTGCTGCTGAGTATCGGGCAGTTCGCTCTCGGATTTTCCAGATTCAATTTCAAAGGGACCACTCGTGAATAAATCCATCTTGAGCGGCGCCTTGGTGATTGTGCTCGCGGCTCTCGTCAGCGGATGCAACGAGCAGGCAAAGTATGACGCCTCGAACCAGGCCGGGGCCAACCCGCCGTTGCCCGGGGCGCACAATTTCTTTGCGCCGCCGATGCAAGTTCCGAAATATGTCGGATGGCAGGACGGCAGGAAGCCGAAGGTTGCGGATGGCCTGCAAATAGAGGCGATCGCCTCCGGTCTCCAGCATCCCCGCCAGGTCTATGCGCTGCCGAATGGCGATATCCTGGTGGCTGAGTCGAATAGCCCTCATGCGGAGCCGGTTACCACTCCGAAGCAGTTGATTGCCGGAATGATCACGGCGCGTTCGGGAAAAAGTGCAAAGGGCGCCAATCGCATCACCTTGCTGCGCAAGCATGCTGGCGGTAGTGGGCAATGGGACAAGTATGTGTTCATCGATCATCTGCATTCGCCGTTCGGCATGCAACTGGTTGGCGACACTCTCTACGTTGCCGACACCGATGCGATCCTGAAGTATCCCTACCGATCGGGCGAGACCAGTATTTCGGCCCCGGGCGTGGAACTGACCGATCTGCCGGACAAGATCAATCATCACTGGACCAAGGCGCTGCTCGCGAGTCCCGACGGCAAGAAGCTGTATGTCGGCGTCGGTTCGAATAGCAACGCGGGGGAGAACGGTCTGGACGTCGAATACCGGCGCGCTAATGTGTTGGAAGTCGATATTGCATCCGGCGGCAGCCGTATCTATGCCGCGGGGATGCGTAATCCGACGGGGCTGCAATGGGAACCGAAAACGAAACAACTTTGGGCGGTCGCGAATGAACGCGACGAAATCGGTGCGGATCTCGTTCCCGACTACCTGACTTCGGTGCGGGAAGGCGGCTTCTACGGCTGGCCATATAGCTATTGGGGTCAACATGTCGACCGGCGCGCGCAACCGCCGCGTCCCGACATGGTCGCAAAGGCGATCCGACCGGATTATTCGATTGGCTCACACGTCGCACCGCTGGGACTGCTTTTTTATACCGGCAGCAACCTGCCAGCACAGTATCAAGGCGGTGCTTTCATCGGCGAGCACGGCAGTTGGGATCGTTCACCACTGAGCGGTTATGCGGTCGCTTATGTGGCATTCGAGAATGGCAAGCCGGTTGGCGCGCCGAAGCCGGCCGTCAGCGGCTTCGTGTCTGATGACGAAAAGGAACTGTATGGCGCGCCGGTCGGGCTCGCCCAGGACCCGGACGGCGCGCTTGTTATCGCCGACGATGTCGGCAATACGGTGTGGCGGGTGACGAAGACGGGCGGCTAGCCTCACACCGGCGGCGGATTTCGATCGGCGAAACCGCTTTGATGCCAGTACGGGTAGGGCGCCGGCAATTTGCTGGCTTGGTCCAGTTGAGCAATTTGCTGCGCGCTCAACGACCAGCCAATACTGCCCAGGTTCTCCCTGAACTGCACGGCATCACGCGCGCCCACGATGACGTTCGCCACCGTGGGCCGCTGCAGCAGCCAGTTCAGCGCAATTTGTGGCACGCTCTTGCCGGTTTCTTGCGCCACCAGGTCCAGCGCGTCGACCACGTTGAATACATGCTCGTCCGCAACGGGCGGCCCCATGTCTGCGGTCTTGTGCAGTCTGCTGTGCGAAGGCAAGGCGCTGCCGCGACGGATTTTTCCGGTGAGGCGGCCCCAGCCGAGCGGGCTCCAGACGATCGTCGAGACCTTCTGGTCCAGCCCTAGCGGCATCAATTCGTGTTCGAAGTCACGCCCGATGAGCGAGTAGTAGGCTTGATGCACCGAGTGCCGCGCGAGGCCTTCGCGGTCCGACGCCGCGAGCGATTTCATCAGGTGCCAGCCGGAAAAGTTCGAGCAGCCGATGACGCGGATCTTGCCCGCGCGCACGAAGTCGTCGAGCGTGCGCAGGGTTTCTTCGACCCGTGTCAGCGCGTCGAAGGCATGCAATTGGTAGACGTCGATGTAGTCGGTGTGCAGGCGCTTCAGGCTGCCATGGATCGCTTCGGTCAGATGGTGCCGCGTGGAGCCGACGCTGTTCACCGCGTTGCCGAACTGAAAGGTGCCTTTGGTTGAAATGATCACGTCCGAGCGCCGTCCCGCGATGGCTTTACCGAGAATCTCCTCGGCCATCCCGTCGGAATAGACGTCGGCGCTGTCGAACATGGAAACACCGGCTTCCAGTGCGATATCGACCAGGTTGCGGGCGCCGTGAGCGTCAGTGCTGCCCCAAGCCTTGAAGAAATCGTTGCTGCCGCCAAAGGTGGCGGTGCCGAGGCTTAGCACCGGCACCTTGAATCCCGTTTCGCCGAGTAGTCGATGTTCCATCGTTTGCTTCCTTCGAATTAACGTTGTCACGCCGCGATGGCGGCGCTGACCAATTTAGAGATGGCGTCGGGCCGATGTTAGTTGATCGCCGGCCGCGCTGCTCGACCATGGTTTGCCTCGTGAGCGTGCAAGACCAGCACTATACTCAGTGAAATTCATGCTGGATTGCCGCCGGCGCCAAGAAGCCGCACCGACCGAGTGCGGCCGTGGAGGAGCACATGGAGACGCGCGTTTTATTGCCGAATAGTCGTACCCCCGCGCGGGCAGCCTCGACCCGACGTGGCGTGGCGATTTGCCGTATGCAACTGCTGATGAGCCCGGCGCGCGCAGGCGGCTACGATACCGACGCGCTGCTGCGCCGAGTCGGCGTGACGCCGCAGCAACTGGCTGATCCGCTGCACTGCGTGACGCCGCTACAGTTCGCTCACGTGGTGCGGCAGTTGCAGCACGCGATGCGCGACGAATTGCTGGGCTTTACCACGCGACCGGTGAAGCCGGGAACGTTCCGGCTGATTGTCGGACAGATGCTGCGTTGCGCGACGCTTGGCGAGGCGCTGCGAATGGCATGTAGCCTCTATCATCTGGCGATCGACGACTTTGGTATGCGCGTGCATTTCGACGGCGATCTGGCGGTCTGGAACATCATCGACCACACGCCACCCGATGCGCATCGCTGGCTGGCGCATACGCTGCTGCTTTATTGGGGCTTCGGCCTGGCTTGCTGGATGGTGCAGCGGCATATTCCGTTGCATGACGTACGCATGCGTGCGGTGGCGCCATTACCGCAATGCGCCGGCGCCGAGCCCTTGTTCGACACGGCCATCAGCTACGGCCACGGCCAGAGTCGGGTGGCATTCGATGCGCAGTGGCTGCAACAACCGCTGGCGGTGGATGTGCGTGGCTTGAACGCTTTTCTGCTGAATCTGCCGGCGCAGCCACTGGTGTCTTACCGCGAAGATCGGCCGTTGGCGCAGCAAGTGCGCCGGCAGTTGCGCGGCTGGGACGTGGCGCGGCTACCCGAGCTGTCCGTGGTGGCGCAGGCCATGGGCCAACCGAGCGATGGCTTGCGGCGGCGTTTGCGCGAGGAAGGAGAGAGTTATCGCGCCATCGTCGATCAGTTGCGCCGCGAGTTGGCGCTACGGCTGCTGAGCCAGCCGCATTTGAGCCTGGCCGAGGTGGGCGAGCGGCTGGGATTTTCCGAGCCCAGCGCCTTTCATCGCGCCTGCCGTCGCTGGACCGGCCGCACGCCGGTCGATTACCGCAGAATGTTGGCTATGCCCAACGCCTAGGCGAGGTGCCGCGCGGGCGTGTAGCGGATGTTCAATTTCTTCAGGCCGCCGACTTGATTGCTGGCGATGTATTCCGGTTCGCCGTCGAGTTCGATCGAGTCGAGCCGTACCAGCAGCTCAGTGAAAAATGCACGCATCGTCGCGCGCGCCAGGTTTTGACCCAGACATGCATGGATGCCAGAACCGAAGGCGATCTGTCGATTCGGCTTGCGGTCGATGCGGAAGCGGCGCGCATCGTCGAATACTTCCTCATCGAAGTTGGCCGAGTGATACAGCAGCGTGGCTTCGTCACCGGCGCGAATGGTTTTGCCGCGCAGCACGAAGTCTTGCGTGGCGGTCCGCACGAAGTGCTTGGCCGGTGTGGCGAAGCGGAACATCTCCTCGATTGCAGACGGCAATAACTCGGGCCGTGCACGCAAGTCGTCGAAGGCGCCGGGTTCGCGCAGCAAGTTATAGAGGCCGCTGCCCATCGATGAACTGGTGGTGTCGTGGCCGGCGGTCGCCATGATGACGTAATAAGACAGGGCTTCCATTTCACCGATCGGTGCGCCGTCTATCTCGGAATTGGCGATCAGCGACGCCAGGTCGTCGGTCGGCTGCGCGCGGCGCGCTTGCAGCAGCTTGCGAAAGAACGCCATATATTCTTTGGTCACCGCACCCTTGTATTGCGCTTCGGCGCTGTCACGCCTGAGCGTCGGGTCTTTGGGCGCGAGGAATTGTTGCGTCAGCTTCAGCAGATATGGATGGTCGCTGTCGGGCACGCCGAGCAGTGTCATGATGATTTGCAGCGGATACCAGACGGCGATCTGGCCGTGGAAGTCGCAATGGCCGTCAAATTCGAGCAGGCGGTCGACCAATCTGCGCGCACGTTCCTGAATGATGGCGTCGAGCCGCTTGATGTTAGCCGGCATGAAGAAGGCCTGCGTGAGCCCACGGTATTGCTTGTGATCCGGGTCATCCATATGAATGATGGTGCGCACGTATTTGCCGCCGGTGGCTGCGGTTTCGGCGCGCGAGATGCGTACCTCTTCGTCGTCGCGCATGAAACTTTTGGGCTCGGCGATGAACACCTGCGGATGTTTGCCTATCTCAATGATATCGGCGTGTTTGCTGACCGCCCAGAAGGGCGGATGGCCGACCGGCTGGGTCCAGTGCAGCGGGTCTTCGCGGCGCAGGCGCGCGAAGGTCGCGTGCATGCGCTCGGGATCGGCGTAGAGGTCGTGGCTGGCCAATGCCTGGTCCAGAGCCTGGATTTGCGTAGTCGGATCGCTCATGTCGCCATCTCCTTGGATAGCGGCAGTGTAAGCAGCGGTATGGCGCCCAACAATGACCGCAGTAGCGCGAATCGTTGACCGCAGCGTGCAGGGCTCACCGACGTTGCGCGCCTCGCCAGCGCCGTCGTGTAGCGACGGCGTGACGAACTACGCGACGGTCCTCAGACTGGCGTATGGTCGAAGGGCGTACCGGCGCCGCCGCCTTCGCCGATGTGAAAGCAGCCGCTGCAGGCTAACGCCGCCACACCATCGAAATAGGCGGCGTCACGCGTGCTGGGCGGTGCCGGCTGCGCATCGACTGGCGCGGCGCGCTCGCGGGCCCCTGCGGCAAGCCAGTCGATGCCGCGCCGCCACCATGAGCCCGCCGCGCGTGGCCGCGCGCCCCTCGCGCTGCTTGCTGCCGTGGCTGCTGATGCTTCTGTTACGCCGTAACCGGTGAAAGCCATGATCGATCTCCCGAATCCCACGCTGGGCCGTTCGTAAAATCTAGCAGGCCTTGCGGCCAGGCCAAAAGAAGCATTCGTGGAATCGGTATGCCATTTCGTGCAGGTGTGCCGTCATAAAGCGTAATCTCGCGCCCCGCCCTGGGGCGCAACGGGCCACGCGCTCGAAAGCCTTGATTAAAGCCTCTCGCTGCGAATAGATGCCAGCGCAATAACCTTAGATGTTTTGCTTCCTTCACCCTTGCGGCGCTGGGGTATAGCCTGCGTCGATAGCTTGGATAGAGCCGTTTCAAGGAAGGAGCCGAATATGAGTGCCGTATTGGATCAGCCTCGCGTCGTGTCACCGGCCGCGGTGGAAGCCGAACTCAATTATCTGCAAGCAGGCGTTGGCCGCCCGGCCAGTTACGCGTTCGAGCCGCCGCCTGGGGTGCCCTGGACCACCGGCACCTTGGCGCCGCAGCGCGTGACGATACGTGACGGCCGGGCGCTTGCGGCGCAGGGCGACCTATCGCTCGACCGCAGCGGCTTCCAGCTGCTCGCGCACCGTAGCGCGCTCAGCGACTTTTCCGACGAGGCGGCGATTCGCGCGGTCTACTACCCGGAAGCCGAGCAATTGCTGCGCGACGCAACCGGCGCCGCACAGGTGCTGATTTTTGATCACACTTTGCGCGACAGTGCGCAGGGCTCGCGCGCCACCGCCAATTTGCGCGAGCCGGTGCGCCGCGTGCACAACGATCAGACGCTGGTGTCGGGCCCGCGCCGCGTGCGCGATCATCTGCCGCCTGAAGAAGCCGACGAGCGCTTGCGACATCGCTTCGCTATCATCAACCTTTGGCGACCGCTGGCCACCGTCGAGCAATTGCCGCTGGCGCTTTGCGATGCGCGCTCGATCGCGCCGCAGGACCTGGTGCCCAGCGATCTGGTTTATCGAGATAAGGTGGGGGAGACGTATTCGTTCACTTACCAGCCGCGGCACCGCTGGTATTATTTCCCCAAGCTGCGGCCGGATGAGGCCTTGCTGCTGAAGATCTACGATTCACGCGATGACGGCGTTGCGCGCCTGACTGCCCATACTGCATTCGACGACCCGACCTCCAGCCTTGATGCGCCGCCACGGCGCAGTATCGAACTCCGTGCGCTGGTTTTTTGGACGGCCTAAGGTAGTGGTAGTGCCGTACTGATGCCGTAGCGCCGGCCAGGATGCCGCAGGGCCGCATTCTTGCCGGTGCCATAGCGATAACCGAGGCGTGGCGCGCGGGCCGTTCCCCCTTCACCGTTTCGGGTTCGAAAGCCATGACTTCCGCACGTCAATTGAAGCTGGGCGCGTTCATGCGTCCGGTCAGTATCCACACCGGCGCCTGGCGCTATCCCGGCGCCAGCACCGACGCCAATTTCAACTTTCCTTTGTTGAAGCGCTTCGCGCAAACGCTGGAACGCGGCCGCTTCGATGCGTTTTTCATGGCCGATCACCTGGCCGTATTGAATATGCCGCTGGAGGCCCTGAAGCATAGCCATACAGTGACCTCGTTCGAACCGTTTACCTTGTTATCGGCGTTGAGCCAGGCGACCGATCATCTGGGGCTGGTGGCCACCGCGTCGACCACGTTCGACGAACCTTTCCATATTGCGCGCCGCTTCGCGTCGCTCGACCATCTCAGCAATGGCCGCGCCGGCTGGAACGTGGTAACGACGTCGAATCCGGATGCTGCGCTCAATTTCGGTCGCGAAGAACACCTCGCGCACGACGAGCGCTATGCGCGGGCGCGCGAGTTCTACGACGTGGTCACAGGTTTATGGGATAGCTGGGCCGACGACGCGTTCGTGCGCGATGCCGAGAGCGGCATCTATTTCGATCCCGAGCGCTTGCATACGTTGAATCATCGCGGCAAATACCTGTCGGTGCGCGGGCCGCTGCATATCGCGCGTCCGGTGCAGGGCTGGCCGGTGATCGTGCAGGCGGGCGCGTCGGAGCCCGGCCGGCAATTGGCTGCAGAGACGGCGGAGGTGATTTTCGCCGCGCAAGCCACGCTGCAGGGCGGCCAACAGTTCTACGCCGACGTCAAAGGTCGTATGGATCGACTCGGCCGCGAGCGTGACCATCTTAAAATTCTGCCGGGCGCGTTCGTGGTGGTCGGCGACACGGTGGAGGAGGCGCGGGCGATTCGCGCGAAGCTCGACAGCCTGGTGCATTACGAGAGTGCGATCGCATCGCTGTCAGTGGCGCTGGGCCATGACGCGTCGCGCTTCGACCCCGATGCGCCATTGCCGGCGATTCCCGAGACCAATGCCAGCAAAAGCAGCCGTGAGCGGGTGATCGAACTGGCCGACCGCGAGCATTTGACGGTGCGCCAACTGGCGCAGCGCTTGGGCGGCTACGCGGGGCTGGCCTTCGTCGGTACCGCGCAAACGATTGCCGACGAGATGCAGGAATGGCTCGAGACTGAAGCCTGCGATGGCTTCAATATCATGTTCCCCTATCTGCCGGGCGGCCTGGACGCCTTCGTCGACAAAGTGGTGCCGGAACTGCAGCGGCGAGGGATTTTGCGGCGCGAGTATGAGGGCCGCACCCTGCGCGAGAATTTGGGGTTGCCGCGGCCGCGCAATCGCTTTTTCGAGGACTGATTGAGCGAGGCTGGCCAGCGCGCGCCGGCCTAGCACTAGCGCGCCGCGAACGGCAGATCGTCGAGGTCGTTGGCGCGATGGGCAGTTCCGCCAGGCGGCGTAGACAAGCTCGACGTTGCCAGATAGCGGACGCCCTGTTCGCGCAGCGACGCGAGTGTCGCAATGCGCGAAGCCTGATCGAGATCATCCACGCCATCGAAGATCAGGCGTGTGCCGATCTGTTCGGCGTAAGCCAGCAGCGGCTTGACCATGCGGTCGCGCAGCGCTTGCTCGACGTCGGCGATAACGAAATCGGGCATGCCGGAGCGGGTGAGCGACAAGATGCTGCCGGGGTTCTGCAGCGTGGCCGCTACTTTGAATCCGTAGCTGCGGTAGCTGGTAACCAGATATTCGAGAAAGGTTCGATGCGCGGCCGCGGCATCCGGAATCTCGATTACCACGCGTGCGGGATCGAAGCCGAGCGTCAACAACGCCGCGGCGAAGTATTTGCCGTGATCGTAGCGCACGCTCTTGAGCAGGCGCTCGTGCACCGGCAGGAACAGCAGGCCGGGCACGCTGCCCAGGAAGAAATTGAGACAGTGCAACTGCCGCGTCATGCGGTCGAGCGCGATCAGCAGCGATGCGTTGTCGATCGAGGCGAACAGCGCGGTGCTGGAGAGCACGACCGCTTGTTGATTGAAGGCCAGCAAACCTGCCCGCCATCCCAGCGCATGCGGCGCCGGATCACTGAGCTGTGTGCTCGGCGTACCTGGCTTGCGCGCCGTGCCGAAATCCAGCAGCGGCACGAAACGCGATTCGAAACGCCCCTGATCGACCCAGCCGATGGCGCGGCCTTCGTCGGTGAAGTGAATCACTTCCGACAAGGCTTCGTGAGCGGCCACCAGGCGCTTGATCTGTTCAAGCGCCTGCGACGTGGGCACACGCGCGACATCTAGCCAGGCCGCCACCTGCCACCCCTGGGCGGCCGCCGCGGTCGGCCACGGCGACGCCTGTTGATGCAACTCTTCAGCTTGCGACATTATTTGTTCGGTTGCGGGGTGAAGCGCAGATACGGCTTGTCGGCGCGATAACCCTTGGGGAATTTTTCTTTCAGGACTTTCTCATCCTGGATCGTCAGCGGAATGATCACGTCGTCGCCATCTTTCCAGTTGCCGGGAGTGGCGACGCTATAGCCATCGCTCAGCTGCAGTGCGTCGATCACACGCAGGATTTCATCGAAGTTGCGGCCGATGGCCATCGGATAGGTGAGCGTGAGTCGCACCTTCTTCGCCGGGTCGATGATGAACACCGAGCGTACGGTGGCGGTGCCCGACTGGCTCGGATGGATCATGTCGTACAAGGTGGCGACCTTCTTGTCCTTGTCGGCGATGATCGGGAAACCGACCACGGTCTTTTGTGTCTCTTCGATGTCTTTCAGCCAGGTTTTATGCGATTCGACATCGTCGACCGAAAGCGCGATCGCCTTGACGTTGCGTTTCTCGAACTGCGACTGGAGCTTGGCCGTAAGACCTAGCTCGGTGGTGCAGACCGGCGTGAAATCAGAGGGATGCGAGAACAGGATGATCCACGAGTTGCCCGCCCATTCATGAAACTTGATGCGACCGATCGAGCTGTCTTGTTCGAAGTCGGGCGCGGTATCGCCCAGATGGAGTGCGCTCATAAGGAACCCTTTAGTGAGTGGAAGCCGTTGCTGCAGGCGGACTTCGAATATAGCGACCCGGCCGGATGCCGGCAAGCCTGCGCTTTGCCTAAGCATTCCTGAAAAGCCGCGTAGCAAGAAGGCTTTTTTTGGAATTAGTTAATAGCGGATTCTTATGCGGAAGCAATTTGCGGGCGCGCCCACCATCGCACCGAAACATTTTGAGAAAAATACATCACATGATGATATATTTTCGACCTCAGGGTTTCCCCGGAAGCAACCATGTCGCCACGCAGTGCCCGCAAGGCGTTTGAGCCTACCTCGTTGAGCAAGACGGATTTCGAGCTACTGTCGGAGTTCCGTTACCGCTTGCGACGTTTTCAGCGCGTTTCCGAAGAGGTCGTACAGGCGGAGGGCATCACGCCTCTGCAATATCTGCTGCTGTTGCACATCAAGGGTTTCCCTGGCCGTGACTGGGCCAGCGTCGGCGAATTGGCCGAGCGGCTGCAGGCCTCGCATCACGGCGCAGTCTCGCTGGTGTCGCGCTGCGAGCTGGCGGGCTTGGTGCAGCGGCGCCAAAGCCAGCTCGACCATCGGCAAGTGGAAGTGCATCTCACGCGTGTTGGGCAGCGCTGCGTGGCGCGCCTGGCTGCACTGCATCAAACCGAGCTGCAGGCGTTTGCCAAGGCTTTCAAGATTCCCCAAGACCCTAACGGTTCCCTCTGAGGTTTGCCGATGCAGATCGATCATTCGCGGCGCGATTTCGCCACCGATGCACGCTTGTTCAAGCTGGTGGGCCTGGCAGCCGCCATTGGCGTGTGCGGCACCGTGGCGGCTTATTGTCTATTGCAGCTGATTCGTTTCTTTACCAATCTCTTCTTCTTTCAAACGCTGTCTCTGGCGAATCGTTCACCGGCGACGAATACGCTGGGCCTTTGGGTGATCGCGATACCGGTTATCGGCGGCCTGATTGTCGGGCTGATGGCGCGCTTCGGCTCCGAGAAGATTCGCGGACACGGCATTCCCGAAGCGATCGAAGCCATTCTCTTCGGCAAGAGCCGCATGTCGCCGAAGGTGGCGGTGCTCAAGCCTTTGTCGTCCGGCATTGTCATCGGCAGTGGCGGGCCGTTTGGCGCGGAAGGACCCATCATCATGACGGGTGGCGCGATCGGCTCGCTGATTGCCCAATATTTCGAATTGAGCGGCGCCGAACGCAAGACGCTGTTGGTGGCGGGTGCCATGGCCGGCATGACCGCGGTATTCGGCACGCCGGTGGCGGCGGTCCTGCTGGCGGTGGAACTGTTGTTGTTCGAATGGCGCCCGCGCAGTTTGTTGCCGGTGGCGATCGCCTGCGCAGTCGCGGGATTCTTGCGCGTCTTTTTGCTCGACGCGGGGCCTTTGTTCCCGCTGCAGACCGCGCCCGCGACGTCGCCGGCCTTGCTCTCTTGCATCATCGCCGGGCTGCTGTGCGGCGCGCTATCGTCGGGGCTGTCGAGCGCCTTGTATAAAACCGAAGACCTGTTCGGCAAGTCGGGGATCCACTGGATGTGGTGGCCGGCGTTGGGCGGTCTGGCGGTAGGTATCGGCGGCTATTTCGAACCGCGCGCGCTGGGAGTCGGCTATGACGTGATCGGCGACCTGCTGCATAACCACCTGGCGCTCGGCATCGTGCTGGGACTGCTGTCGGTCAAGGCCTTGATCTGGGTGATTGCGCTGGGCTCGGGCACGTCCGGTGGCGTGCTGGCGCCGCTGCTAATGATGGGGGCGGGGCTAGGGGTGTTGCTGGCGCCGGTGTTGCCGGGCGGCAGTCCGGCGCTGTGGCCGCTGGTGTGCATGGCGGCGACGCTGGCCGGCGTGCTGGGCGCGCCGCTTACCGCCATCGTTTTCGCCTTCGGACTGACGCACGACAGCAATGCCTTGCTGCCGCTGCTGCTGGCCACTGCGGTGTCGTATGGTTTTACCGTGCTGGTGATGCCGCGTTCGATCATGACTGAGAAGATCGCGCGTCGTGGTTTGCATATCTATCGTGAATATGGCGTCGATCCGCTCGAGCGGCATCAAGTAGCGGAAGTGATGAGCACCGATGTGCAAACGTTGGATGCCGGTCTGAGTTGGTCGGAGGCGTTGCTCGGCTACTTCGGCGAAGACCAGGTGCATCGTGCCTTCCCGGTGGTGCGCGACGGGGCGTTGGTCGGCATGCTCGACCGCGCCATGCTGACGGCCGCCGCTGGCCAGCCCAAGGTAGCGCGGCTGAGCGATTTGTTCGGTGCCAATCGACCGGTGATCGCACTGCCGGACGAAACCTGCCGCATCGTCTCGAATCGCCTGGCGGTGCATGCGCTCGAACGCCTGCCGGTGGTGGCCAGCGCCGACTCGCAACGGCTGATCGGCATCGTCAGCCGCAGCGATCTGGTGAAGCCGTCGCTGGCGTTCTTCGATGAAGAGCAGCGGCGCGAGCGGTTCCGGCAACAGCCGTGGCGCTTGCGCTCGCCGCTTAAGTGACCTGGGCGCCGCCCCGACGCCTCGGGCCGAGCCTTTAGCCAATCCATTTGCACACAACGGCAATTGTCGCGGGCCGTCTGCCGCGGCGACACTGGCACGCTATTTCGGCATTCACTGACGTACCCCAGGAGACACTCGGTGCAAGACGCGTTCAAACCAGGATTGTTGGCCGGCAAGGTAGCGGTAATCGCCGGTGCATCGAGCGGCATCAATCTGGGCATTGCTCAACATCTGGCGGCGGCGGGTGCCAAGGTAGCCATTCTGAGTCGCAGCCAGGAGCGCATCGACGCGGCTGCGAAAACCATTTCCGACGCCGGCCATACGGTGCTGGCACGCGCGGCCGACGTGCGCAGCTTCGAGGCGATCGATGCGGTGTTCGCCGAGGTGGCCCAGAGCTTCGGCCCGATCGATATCGTTGTGTCGGGTGCCGCTGGCAACTTCATTTCGCCCGCCGCACAGTTGTCGGCCAATGGCTTCAAGACCGTGATCGACATCGACCTGATCGGCACCTTCAACGTGCTGCGCGCGAGTTTCCCGCATCTGCGTCAACCGGGCGCGTCGCTGATGGCGATTACCGCACCGGGCGGCAGCCATCCTTCGATGTTCCAGGTGCATGCGAATGCCGCCAAGGCCGGCATCAATATGCTGGTCAAGTGCCTGGCGATGGAGTGGGGGCCTGCGGGCATTCGCGTGAACGGCATTTCGCCGGGGCCGATCGCCGACACCACCGGCATGGCCAAGCTGGCGGCTTCGCCTGAACGCGAGCAGTTATTGAAATCGCGCCTGGCGCTGCGCGATTACGGCAGCAAGCGCGATATTGCCGACATGGCGCTGTTCCTGTGTACCGACAACGCGCAATACATTACCGGCACGATTCTCGACTGCGACGGCGGCACCAGCCTGGGCGATGCCTCGGCCGATGCACTGTCTGCGCGCCCGCGTTGAGAGGCTTCCGCAGGAAATCCCCGATTGACATCCCTGCTGTGCTGTTTAGGCTTCGGAACGAAAGAGCGACGCACGCTCAGCCGCTTCCGGAGACACCACTATGCGATCGTCGGTGAACGCCCCCGCGCACCCCGCGCCATCAACCGTTCAGCAGCCGGTATCGCCGCTTGGTGCGCTGACTGATGCGTCAGGCGTCGAGACGCGCCGCGCCTCGGTCGATCATTTCATCCCCAATTGTTATGCGGTGGGCTTTCTCGCGGGCGCCCGGAGCAAGGGCGTGGACCTGCCGAGCATGATGCTGCGCCACGGCATCATGCCGTCCTTGCAAGAGTCGCCCGCTTCACGCATTTCGCTGGATCGCTTCGCCAACCTGTTGGCGCGGCTCGGCCGGCATATGCGCGATGAAAGCGTTGGCCTGGCGTCGCGGCCGGTGAAGCCTGGCACTTTCGGCCTGGTGGCGGCGCAGATGGTGCGTTGCGCCACGTTGCACGAAGCACTGCAACTCGGTTTCAAGATGTATCGGCTGGCGATCGACGATTTCAGTGCACACCTACGCATCGAAGCGGACGGGTCAGCGCACGTGGTACTAC
>JBPBQZ010000006.1:0-37713 GCA_050955105.1 Janthinobacterium lividum
GCTGGTCGTGAAGATGCAGCAGCCCTTCACCGCCGGCCTGGCGCGCTTGAATGGCCTATGGGTTTACGTGAGTCGCGGCACCGGCTATTGGGGACCGCCGAAGCGACTGGGCGCGCCATCGGAAATTACGCTGCTGCGCCTGGTCGCGGGCAAGCCCGAATCTTCAATACTCTGAAAATTATGCGCGCTAAGGCGTGCAAAATTATGTGCGAAGGCGTGCCAAATTGTGCGCGCTGCGGCGTGCGAAGTGCGCGCCACGCCGCATTACATTTAACGTTGCGCGTCGAGCGCCGTGACGATCTTGTCGATTACGACGTAAGGATCCGTCGGTTTTGAGATGAAGTGCTGGAACCCTTCGCCGACGCTGCGCAAGCGGTCCACCTCATCGGTACGGCCAGTCAAGGCGATGGCCACCGCCGGTTTCAAACCATGACTCTGTTCGTGGTCACGCAGCCGCTGGATCAGATAGTAGCCATCCATGCCGGGCAGGCCAATATCGCAAATCACGATCTCCGGGCTTTCACGCAGCACCACCTCCACACCATCCTCGGCATCACACGCGGGCGCTACCGTAGCGCCCTGCTCTTCCAGCGCCATCAGCAATGACTCCCGGCTTTCGTTGTCATCTTCGATGATGACGATGCGGGCGCCCTTGAGTAGCATTTCGTGCCTGCTTTCCTGCTTCATCTGCTGCTTGCTGTGTTGCTTGTTGTCTTCTTGATTCGCTTGCTTAGTCATTACGGATCCGCTTCAACTGCACGCCTCCCGAGGCGAGGTGTTGGGGAACTGCCGCATCGCGTAAAACGGTAATGTCCGGCCACTACGGTGTGCTGTAAGCCAATGGCTAACCGTTGTCATGGCGGCGATGCGCTCGGAGAATGCTTGATTCCTCTGAACCATCAAGCAAAGTCGGTGCCGACCCGCGAGCCGGGCCCCGACTCCCGTTCACGACGCCCTAGCATCGAGGCAATTTCCGGCGGCGGCAAGGCGAAGCCAGTCGCCGGCACCGTCCGGGAAGCGGATTATCTCATTATGGTGCGAGCGCGCCATCAGGGTCGGCCCTGCCTGCCGAGCCAGCCGACGCGACCGGCGCGCCCGCCAACTGCGTGCGCAGCCCCAAACGCCGCAGCAAGGCGCGATCGGCCTCAGCCTGCGGGTTACCAGTGGTGAGCAACTGATCGCCATAGAAAATCGAATTGGCACCGGCCATGAAGCATAGCGCTTGCAAGGCATCGTCCATCTGCTCGCGTCCCGCCGACAGGCGCACCATGGCGCGCGGCATGGTGATGCGTGACACCGCGATGGTGCGTACAAATTCGAATGGGTCCAGCGCTTCGGCATCCGCCAGCGGCGTGCCTTCCACTTTAACGAGATGATTGATCGGCACTGATTCGGGATAAGGCCGCATCGCCGCCAGTTGCCAGATCAGGCCCGCGCGTGCGCGCCGCGTCTCGCCCATGCCGACGATGCCGCCACAGCAGACATTGATGCCCGCCTCGCGTACACGTTCAAGCGTATCGAGCCGCTCCTGGTAAGTGCGCGTTGAAATGATCTGCCCATAGAACTCAGCCGACGTGTCGAGATTGTGATTGTAATAATCAAGGCCCGCGTCTTTTAGCGACGCAGCCTGCTGCGGCTCGAGCATGCCCAGCGTCACACAGGTCTCCAGGCCAAGCTCCTTGACACCACGGATCATTTCCTTGATCGGCTCGAGATGCCGATCTTTCGGGTTGCGCCATGCGGCGCCCATGCAAAAGCGTGTGGCACCCGAGGCTTTCGCCAGACGCGCCGCATCGAGCACCGCGTCGACTTGCATCAGCTTGCTGGCTGCAAGGCCGGTGTCATGATGGATCGACTGCGGACAATACGCGCAATCTTCCTCGCAGCCACCGGTCTTGATCGACAGCAAGGTCGACAGCTGCACCAGCGTCGGGTCGAAATGTTCGCGGTGCACCTGTTGCGCGCGAAACAGCAGATCATTGAACGGCAGCTCGTACAGCGCGATGACTTCCGCCAGCGACCAACTCGCGGCAAGCGTAGCGTCGTCAGACGCCTCGCCGGCATGGCGAGCGCTGCCGTTTTGCAGCGAAGCCGCGGCGCGGCCTGGTGCCGTGGCAGCAACTGGAGAATGAGCAATGGTCATGATGGGTCCTCTTGTGGATCGAACGTGCGGGGTGCTGTTACCAGCTACCCAGGCGGCTTCGTTACGCTTGATTACGGGATGGCTCGAGGGACTGGCTGGGCGACGGACTGCCGCGACGACTGAAGGTGCGGCGCTACGCTGGCTTGATATTGCAAGGCATTGCAGAACCGATCCATATCGAGATACTGGGCGGCGGCTTCGGCCATTCCAAGTGCATTCACATGCGGTGATGCGTCGCGCGCCTCGGCATCGGCCAGCCACGGCACGATGCCCAGCAAAGGTACCGCATGGCGTGCCGCCAAACGCCGCGCGATCGTATCGACGTTCTCGGTGCAGTACAGCATCGAACTGTCGAGCAGATTGGCTACCCAGCCGACGCAGCGCAGACCCCGCGCCGCGATCGCTTCGATGGTGAGCAGCGCATGGTTGATGCAGCCCAGGCGGATGCCGACTACCAGCACGATCGGCAGACCCAGCGCGCAGGCCAGATCGCCGCAGTCATGGCTATCGTCCAGCGGCACCAGAAAGCCGCCCACGCCCTCCACCACCACCGCATCGGCAACTTGCGCGGCCGCCTGATACGCGGCCACGATTTTCGAGATATCCAGCGATACTCCGCGCTGCGCCGCGACGATGTGCGGCGCGGCCGGCTCATGCAATAGATATGGCACCTGGGTTTCGAGCGGCAAGGTCACAGTCGCCGCCGCAGTCAGTCGATCGACGTCGTCGTTATGCCAAACCCCATCCTTCAAAAATGCGCCGGCGGCAATCGGCTTGAGCGCGGCCGCGCGCAATTGACGCGCCGCCAAGCCGCGCAGCAAGCCGCTGGCGACCAGGGTCTTGCCGACTTCGGTATCGGTGCCCGTGACAAATACGGAGAGCGTCGTCATGCGATCTCCCGGCTTTGGATCGGCGCATGCGCCAATGCCGTTTCAAGACGGTCCAGATCGGCATGCGAGTGCGCGGCAGACAAGGAAATGCGCAGCCGCGATGCACCCACCGGCACGGTCGGCGGACGGATCGCCGGCACCCATAACCCCGCCTGATCCAGATGCGCGGCCAGCGCGAGCGTGGCGTCGTTGCTGCCGACAATCAGCGGCTGCACCGCGGTATGCGAGTCGACGGTGCGATAGACGGTGCTGCGCAACAGATCGCGCGTCCGCGCAACCAAGGCTTGCAGATGTGCGCGCCGCTGCTGTCCTTCGTCACCGGCAATCAGCCGCAGGCTGGCCGACACCGCATGCGCTACGGCGGGCGGTGCCGCGGTCGTGAAGATATAGGTGCGCGCGCGCTGCACCAGCCACTCTATAAGCGTCGCATGCCCCACCACGAAGGCGCCGGCCACACCAGCCGCCTTGCCTAGCGTGCCGATATAGACGAGGCGTTCGCTGCGCAGCGCAGCGTGGTCGAGCGCACCGCGGCCCTGGCTGCCGAGCACGCCGAAACCGTGCGCGTCATCGAGCACCAGCCACGCGTCGTATCGATCGGCCAGCGTCAATAGCTGCGCCAATGGTGCGACATCGCCATCCATGCTGAAAACGGTGTCGCTGACGATCAGCTTGACCGGCGCATCCGAGGCGGCCAACAGCCGCTCCAGCGCAGCCACGTCGGCGTGCGCATACACGCTTACCGGCGCACGCGACAGGCGCGCGCCATCGATCAGCGACGCATGATTCAGGGCATCGGAAAATATCGCCGCGGGCGCCTTGGCGGACGACCCGGCCAGCGCCGTCAGCACTGCGAGGTTCGCCATATAGCCAGTACTGAAATACAGCGCGCGCGGCGCGTCGACAAAGCCACCGCAAAACGCCGCCAATTCATCCTCGAGCCGCGCATGCGCGCGCGAATGGCCGCCCAGCAGATGCGAGCCGCCACTGCCGGTGCCATACAAGCGGCTGCCCTGCGCCAGCGCGTCGGCCAGCAGCGCATGCGCGGCCAGCCCCAAATAGTCGTTGCTGGCAAAGCCCACCACCTCGCGGCCATCCACCGTCATGTGCGCACGGCAGGCGCTGTCGGCCACGCGGCGCCGACGCCGCAGCCCGGCATCGTCAAGTTGCGCCAAGGCGCTTTGCAAGCTGTCGATCAGTCGCATCAGGCAAACTCACTTTGCCGCATCACGGCGTCGAACACTGCGTGGGTACGACTTGCCAACAGCACAAGTTCGGCGTCGTCGAGAATATAGGGAGGCATCCAGTAGACGGTGTTGCCGATCGGCCGCAGCAGCAGTTCCGCCGCCGCGGCGCGTTCGAACATCTGTCTTGAAAATGCCGAGGCGGCCGCGGCCGGCACGCGTGCGTCGAAGGCGAACATCATGCCGCACTGGCGCGGATGCTGGATGCGCGCATCGTCGGTCCAGGCGCTCGCCAGCCGGCTTAGTGTCGCCGCGGTCGCGCGATTACGGCGCAAGACGTCGTCCGACGCGAAGATATCGAGCGCGGCCAGTGCCGCCCGGCAAGCCAGCGGATTGCCGGTATAGGAATGCGAATGCAGGAAGCCGCGCGCGGTATCGTCGTCGTAGAAAGCCTGGTAGATGGCGTCACGGCTGAGCACGATCGACAAAGGCAGATAGCCGCCGCTGATGCCCTTCGACAGACAAAGAAAGTCGGGCCAGATATGCGCCTGCTCGCAGGCGAAGAAGGTGCCCGAGCGACCACAGCCGACAGCGATTTCATCAGCGATCAAATGCACGCCGTACTCGTCGCATAGTTGGCGCAAGCCGCTGATATAGGCGGCCTCGTGCATCGCGAAGCCGGCGGCGCACTGCACCAGCGGCTCGACGATCAGCGCCGCAATGAATGGCGCGCGTTCGACGAACAGATCACGGACGTCCTGCAATGCACGCTGCGTGACTTGAGCGACGCTGTTGTCGGCATCCACCTGCCGCGTGTCGGGCGAACGCACCACGTGCGCGGCGCCGACCATCGGTGCATAGGCACGGCGAAACAGCGGCACGTCGGTCACCCGCAATGCGCCGATGGTCTCGCCGTGGTAGCCGTTCGCCACGCAGACGAATTCACTTTTTTGCGATGCGCCTTGATTGCTCCAATAGTGAAAACTCATTTTCAAGGCGATCTCTACTGCCGATGCGCCGTCGGATGCGAAGAATGCGTGGCCGAGCGTATGCGCGGTCAGCGCCGTCAGGCGTTCGGCCAATTCAACCGCGCCGACATGCGTGCAGCCTGCCAGCATCGCGTGCTCGAGCGTATCGAGCTGTTCTTTCAAGGCCGCATTGATACGCGGATTCGCATGCCCGAACAGGTTGACCCACCACGAACTGATGGCATCGAGATAACGGCCACCCTGCGTATCGTAAAGCCATGCGCCAGCACCGCGCGCAATGGGAATCAACGGCAGACGTTCGTGATGCTTCATCTGCGTGCATGGGTGCCAGACAGCGCGCAAACTGCGCGCCAATAGATCGGCGGTAGAAGAAATCTGAGAATGGCGATTCAAGATGATCAGGCACGTGTTCGCTGTCCAAGCGGACCGCGAACAACAAAGAGAACAGGCAGAGTTACCGAAGCAGCACGTAACGCCGGTTACTCACGACGTTACGCGCTATCGTAAAACGCGATCTTAACAGCTTGTCCAATACGCCGACCGGATCAAGCAGCCAGCTAATCAAGCAAGCAAGCAGCGCTGCCAACTCAGCAAGCCAAGTAACCGCCGTCGACCGGCAGAATCGCTCCGGTGACATACGAGGCTTGCCGCGAGCACAGAAAGCGCGCAGGGCCAATCAACTCGTCTGCCTGGCCCGGACGTCGCATCGGCACATGCGCAAGCAGCCCGGCCAGCTTCACCGGGTCTTGCATGGTCGTGACGGTCATCGGCGTCTCTATGACACCCGGCGCGATGGCATTGACGCGAATGCCGAACTCCGCCAGCTCGCAAGCCAGTGCCTTGGTCAGTTGCGCCACACCACCCTTGGACGCCGTGTAAGGCGCGGAATTCGGCGTAGCAACGAAAGACTGAATCGAGCCGACATTCAAGATGCATCCGTTGCGGCGCTTCAGCGCTTCGAGAAACGCAACCGTCATGAAATAGGGGCCGCTCAGGTTGACGCCCTGGGTGGCGCGCCAGCTTTGTATCGGGTCGCCTTCGTCGAGTCGCGCGCGTATCAAAATGCCAGCGTTGTTCACCAGTACCGAGACGTCGCCCACTTCGCCTGACACTTTAGCGGCGAGCGCCGCACACGCCTTGTCGTCGGCTACGTCGAGTTCGTAAGCCTGTGCTCGTCCACCAGCTTCGACGATCGCCACAGCCGTGGCGCGAGCACCGCTCATATTGCGGTCCACTACCAGCACCTGCGCACCCGCCTCGGCGAAGCCACGCGCGATGGCGGCGCCGTTACCTTGCGCGGCACCTGTCACCAGCACGATTTCATTGTCGAAGCGTGCGTCGATCTGCTGCGTCATATGAACTCCTTCGGTAAAAACCTCTGCTCAGGAGGCGTCTTTCTCAGACGCCAGCAGCAATTCGATCTGCGTGCGCAAGGTGCGCTTGATGATCTTGCCTGAGTAGTTGATAGGCAAATCGGTGTACTCGATGAACAGCACGCGCTTGGGCGTCTTGTATGAAGCCAGGTGCAATTTCGAGAATTCGATCAGCTCGCTGGCAGTCAGTTGCGCGTTGTCATGAACCACCACGATCGCCGTCACTTCCTCGGTCCACTTTTCGCTCGGCAGCCCGATGATCGCCACCTCGCGAATCGAAGGATGCTTCTGCAGCACGCGCTCCACTTCCTGCGAATAGACGTTGAGGCCGCCGGTCTTCACCATGTCTTTCAACCGATCGGTGAAGTAAACGTAGCCGTTGGCATCCATCAAGCCCATGTCGCCGGTACGCAGCCAACCATCGTGAAACGCCTGCTCGGTCGCATCGGGGCGCTTGTAATAGCCAGCCATCACCGAAGGGCCGCGCACGAGTATCTCGCCGGCCTCGCCGGTGTCGGCCCAGGACAAGTCTTCGCGGGCGATCTTGACTTCGAAATTGACGAATGGCCGGCCGATCGAGTCGGGCGCCAGCGCATAGTCTTCGTCCTTCAACACCGTGACGATGACGCCGGCCTCGGTCAAGCCATACTGGTAGTAGATCTTCACGCCAGGTGCCAGCGCGTACATCTTTTCGCGGTCTTTGGCCGAGAGCACACCGCCGCCCACGTACCAGCGCCGGAACGACGCCATTTTTTCGGGACAGTCGGCCGCCACCAGATACAAGTCGCGCGCCATCGACGGTGGCGTGAAGCCGTTCGTCACGCCATGCGCGGCGATCATATCCAGCAATCCCTGCGGACTGTATTCGAGCATGATCGTCGAGGTAGCGCCCAGATAGAGATGCGGCAACAGCCAGCAGTTCAATGCCGCCGCATGATGCAAGGGCGTGGCCAGAATGGTGTTGTCGAACTCCGTCATGCCGGTGTCGAGCGCCTCGTGCACCGTGTTCCAGAAAACGTGGCGATTCAACAGCATCACGCCCTTCGAGCGGCCGGTAGTACCGCCGGTGAACATGATGATCTGCAGATCGTCGTCAGTGGCGGTCTCGAATGTGGCCAGCGGCGTATTCGAGGCTGCGGCATCTCGCAATACTGTAGGCAGTGACTCCGGCGTCTGGCTATCGTCGATCAAAGCCCAGGGCAGCGCAATGCGTCCGGCAACGTGCGAGGCCAGATAGTCGCTGGTGGTGATCATCAGCTTGCATTCGGCATCTTCGACATTGCCAAGAATGTCATCAGGCGTGAGCCGGTAATTCAGCGGCACCACCGTCGCGCGCAATTTCAATACGGCGAGAAATGCCACCACCCAGTTGATCGACGACTTGGCCAGCAGCGCGACCTTGTCACCGCGCTGTACGCCGCGTGCTGCCAGGTAGCTGGCGAAATGGCAGGTTTGCGCTTCCAGCGCGGCGTAGGTCAACTGGCCGCGCTCATCGATCAGCGCAATGCGCTCGGGAAATTTACGCGCGTTGCGCGCGACATGTTCGGCCGGTGAGGTCGCCATCGTGAATCCTCCTGTTTAATTCGAGATAGGCTGGACCGAATGACCCAGCACCATCGATGCCAGCGCCTGGTCTTGCTTAAGCGTGGCGCTCGGTCCGTCGTAGCGCAACTCGCCTGCGGCCAGCACCAACGCGCGATCGGCGGTCTTCAATGCCAACTCGGCACTTTGTTCAACCAGCAACAGCGTTACGCCGCGTTCGCGCAGCACGTTGATCAGCCGATAGATCTCGGCCACCACAATCGGCGCCAGTCCCATCGACGGCTCGTCGAGCATCAATAGTTTCGGCCGACCCATCAAGGCACGCGCCATCGCTACCATCTGCTGTTCGCCACCGGACAGCGTGCCGGCCAGTTGCTTGCGGCGTTCCAGAAGTCGCGGGAACAAGGCGAGCGTCGGCTCCAGCATCTCGGCCGGCTTATCGCTGCGAAACACATAGGCGCCCATGCGCACGTTCTCTTCCACCGTCATGTCGGCGAATATCTGCCGTCCCTCCGGCACGTGGATCAGGCCTTCGCGCACCAATTGCTGCGAGCGTCGGCCGCTGCTGGCCGCACCGTTGTAGCGAATCACGCCGGTGGTGCCCGGCAAGATGCCGGAGATCGCCCGCAGCAAGGTAGTCTTGCCTGCGCCATTCGGGCCGATGATGCAAACCGTCTCGCCGGCGAATATTTCGAGATTGATGGCGCGTACGGCGCAAAGCTTGCCGTAATAGCCGCTCACATCGTCGAGCGACAGCACCGGCACGCCACGCGGTGTCGCAGACACGAACGGGGCGTGCGCACTCGGCGTGGTCACCGAGGCGCGCGGCGGCGCGTCGGCCGCAATGGCTCTATCCGGCATGCCCGTCTCCCAGGTAAGCGGCCACCACGGCCGGATCAGCGCGCACCACGTCTGGACGGCCGCTGGCGATGACAGTGCCGGCATCCAGCACGAAAACGTGGTCGGAAACCCGCATCACCAGTTCCAGATCGTGCTCGATCAGCGCGATACCGATGCCGCGTGCCTTGATGCGCATCAGCACTTCGCCTAAAGCGCCGGTCTCTTCGTCGTTCAAGCCAGCGGCCGGTTCGTCCAGCAGCAGATAACGCGGGCCGGTCGCCAAGGCGCGCGCGATCTCCACGCGCCGCTGGATGCCATACGGCAAGTCGCCAGCGCGCCGCTTGCGATACGTGTCGCTGATATTGAGATAGTCGAGCAGCTCGCGGGCTTCGTCGGCAGCCTGCGCTTCATCGCGCCGCGAGGCCGGCAGGCGCAGCAGGTCAGCGAATAGCGAGGCCTGCAGATGCCGGTGTGCGCCGGTGGCCACCACCTCCTCTACCGTCATGTCGGAAAACATCTGCAGATTCTGAAACGTGCGCGCCACCCCGGCGCGACAGATGCGATGTGCGGGCTTGCCCGTCACATCGATGTCGTCCACCGAAACGCTGCCGCTGTCGGGCATACCGAATCCCGAAATCAAATTCATCAAGGTCGTCTTGCCGGCACCATTCGGGCCGATCACACCACGGATACCGCCCGCTTCCAGGTCGATGCTGACGGCGTTCAGTGCGCGCAGACCACCGAACACCTTGCTGACGTTTTTCACGCTCAACATGCCGCGCGTCCCTTAACTACGGCGACGCGCAAGCGCGCGGCCACTGAACAGACGGAAGATCGCGTCGACCAGGCCAGTCGGCATATATTTCATGACTATCACCATCGTCAGTCCGAATACCAGCGTCTTGTAGTCATCGAAGCTATCGAATACAAACGGCAGCGCCGTGATCACCACCGCGCCGGCAATTGCTCCCGACACGCGATTCAGTGAGCCGATCACCACCATCATCAACAGCTCGATCGAGTAGTCGACACTAAAGGTGCTGGCATTGAACGAACGCGCGACAAACGCGTAGACGCCGCCGGAGAGTCCTGTCAGCAAGGTGCCGACCGCAAACACGAACGACTTGGTGCGCACCACGTCGATGCCCACGCTCGAGGCTGCCGCGCGCGACATGCGCATCGCTCGCAGCGACCGGCCAATTTTGGTAGACGCGATGTTATGGGCCAGCAGCACCGCGAACGCCAGCGCTACCCAGGCCAGGCCGAACAAGGCATTCGGCGACGATGCGTCGATGCCCAGCACCGAGAACTTCTGCACGCTGATCCCTGGATCGAGGCCGCCGGTAAGCGGCCGCAGATTGACGAACACCACGTACATCACCACCCCGAAGGCAATGGTCGCCATCGCCAGGTAGTTATCGTGCATGCGCGCGAGCGGCCGACTGATCATCCAGCCTACGGCCATCGACAGCACGGCGCCGCAGGCGATCGACAGCACTGGTTCAAGCCCGAGCCGGCTAGTGAGCAAGGAGGTTGCGTAAGCGCCGATGCCGGAGAATGCGGCCTGCCCCAGCGAGATCTGTCCGGCAAAGCCCAGCATCAGGCACAGGCCCACCGCCGCGGTAGCGTTCAGCGCGCTATAGATCAACAACGATTTGTAGAAGGCGTTGCCCGTAACCAGGCACAGTATCGGCAGCAGCACCAGCAGGATCACGGTCAGCACGCGATCGGTCGAGGTCGACATCTGGGGTTCCTATAGCTTTTCAGGCAACGGTTTGCCGAGCAGACCTTGCGGGCGCAGCAGCAGAATGGCGAGCAGCAGGATCAGCGAGACGGCATCCTTGTAGGCGGAACTCACATAGCCTGCCGCCAGGGTTTCCGAGATACCGAGGATCACGCCACCCAGCACCGCGCCGAAGGGACTGCCAAGCCCGCCCAGCATCGCCGCGGCGAAGCCTTTCAGCCCCAGCGCAATGCCATTCTCATAATTCGTGGAAGCCAGCGGTGCCAGCAGCGCGCCGGCGGCGCCGCCGATCACGCCTGCCAGCACGAAGGCGAAGGTAGCGGTACGTTGCGGCGATACCCCCATCAGTGTCGCCGCATAGCGGTTGATCGAGACCGCACGCATGCTCATGCCCAACCAGGTGTGCCGTTGCAGCCAATACAACAAGGCAATCAGGACGAGCACGCTGGCCATCACCCAGCCGGCTTGCGCCGATATCGAGATATCGCCGATGCTCAGCAGCGTGCCGGTGGAAAACGGCGGCGGGAACATGGTGTCTTTGCCGATCGCCACCTGCGCCGCGCCCTTCAACACGATGCCGATACCGAGCGTGATCATGACCTGCGCAATTGGATCGTCGTCGCGGTCGATCCCCTTCACGCCCAGTTGATACACCAACAGGCCGATAAAGCCGCAGGCAATGATCGCCAGAGGTACCGCCACGATCAGTGGCACGGCGTAGGCGGCCTGCAAATAGGCACTCAGCAAGCCGCCCGCCATCACGAATTCGCCATGGGCGAAGTTGATGATCTTGATGGTCGAGAAGACGATAGTGAAGCCGAGCCCGATCAAGGCATAGATCGCCCCCACCGTCAGGCCCGCGATCAGGATCTGCGCAAGCATTACCCAACTCTCCCAAAGCGTTGCGAGGATGCGCTGTCGACTATTCGTCGACCTTCCATTTGCCGCCCTTGTCGACCAGCAACACCATCGACTGCGAACCGGCCACCAGGCCGTGTGCGCTCGGCGACAGTCGGAACACACCGTTGGCGCCCGTTACCGTGACGTTTTCGATGGCCGCACGCAACTTGTCGCGTGTGACCTCGCCGTTGATCGATTTCACCGCTGCTTCCACGATCAACATCGCGTCATAACTATGCGCGGCAAACGATGCCGGCGCGACGTGGTATTGCGCCTTGAAGTCGTTGTAGAGCTTGAGTACTACCGGGCGGATCGGATCATCCGACTTCAACGACTCGGGCGCCAGCAAGCGCATCGACGATACATAAGTGCCCTCGGCGGCCGCGCCGCCCTGCGTGATCAAGTCGTCGCTGGCTGCCGCATAGCTGTTGTACATCGGCTTCTTGTAGCCGATCGCCGCGGCATTTTTGAGAATGATGGTGGGCGCCGGGAATGCGCTCCACACCAGCACTGCCTGTGCCGGTGAATCTTTCACGTGCAGCATCTGCGCCGTAAAGTCCTGATCCTGACGATTGAAAGTTTCCTGCGGCTTGATGGTGATGCCGTATTGCGGGGCCAGTTCATTCAACACATTGGCGCCCGACTGACCGAAGCCATCGGCCGAACTCATCAGCGCCACCGTCGTCTGTCCACGCTTCTTGAAAATTGACAGCAGATGGCCGGCGACGATGCGATCGGTGGGCGCGGTATTGAACGCATACGGCGTGATGGGGTTGATGACCTTCTCGGTGCCTGCATGCATGATGACCGGCACTTTCAATTCATTGGCGATCGGCAGCACCTGCAAGCTCTCCCCGGAGCTCGATGGGCCGAACACCACTTGCACCTGATCTGAATCAACCAGGCGCCGGAATTGTTGGGCTGCCTTGGTGGTATTGCCTTCGGTGTCGTACACCGTCAGTTCGATCTTGTGACCGTTGATGCCGCCTGCCTGGTTGAGCTGGTCGACGCGCATTTTGAGCGCGCGTTCTTCGGGCACGCCGAGAAAGCTCCCGGCACCCGAGATCGAATAGACCGCGCCGATCTTGATGGGGTCGGCGGCATGCGCGAGCGGCAGCCACGCGAACAGGCTGGCGCCGACTAGAGCGGCCATGCGTGTCAATGGTCGCTTCATCGCGCGCCGTGCTGTCTGGCGGCTGAGCTGATCCGCGTCGACAAGCTTGGTTGAAACAGCAACTGGCCCTGACATATGTCTTGTCTCCTGTGTCCAGCCCCGAAATTCGATGCCGCTTTGCAGCGCGCTATCTACAGAGGCTCGGCTTGGTTTTTTATTGACTGCTATGACCCGCTACTTCCGATAAACCACCGCGCATGTCGCCGCATTTTTTACGAACGAACACTCGTTAGTATATGCAGCGATTTACGACACGGTCAAGCGGCATAAACCTTGATGCCGGGACCGCTGAAGCGACGTCAGCCGGCGATCAACTCCGCATGCCAGTCGGCCAGACAACTCGTATAGACGTCGCCGGCAATAAAGCGCGGATGCTTGAGAATTGCCATCAGGTAAGCGGTGTTGTGCGTGATACCTTCGATGCGCAGCCCAGCAAGCGCCTCGCCAAGCCGCTTGATCGCCGCGGGGCGGTCGGCGCCTAAGGCAACCACTTTCATTAACATCGGGTCGTAGAACGGCGTCACCTTGTTGCCGGCGCGATAGCCGCATTCGAAACGAACGTCGGGCAACTCGGGAAACTCCAACACGTTCAGCGGGCCTGGGCTCGGCATGAAGTTTTTCGCCGGGTTTTCCGCGTAGATACGCGCCTCGACGGCGTGGCCCGATGCGTGGATGGTCGACTGCGCAAGCGCCTGCGTGAGATCTTCGCCGAGTGCCTGTCGCAACTGGCTGGCCACCAGGTCGACGCCGGAAATCATTTCGCTGACCGGGTGCTCTACCTGAATGCGCGTATTCATCTCGAGGAAGTAGAACGCATCCTGCGTCACGTCGAACAAGAACTCGACCGTGCCCGCGCCGGTATAGCGGCAGGCTTGCGCGAGTGCCACCGCGGCTGCGGCCATGCGTGCGCGCGTGGCGTCGCTTAGCAAAGGCGCCCGCGCCTCCTCGATCACCTTTTGATGACGACGCTGCAACGAACAATCACGTTCGAACAAATGCACGGCGCGGCCATCGCCGAAACCGAATACCTGAATCTCGACGTGCCGCGCCTTTTCGATATAACGCTCCAGATAAACCGAGCTATCGCCGAACGCCTTGCCCGCCATGGTCGAGGTCGATTTCACAGCGTCGAGCAGTTGCTCGGGCACGGTCACCTGCCGCATGCCAATGCCACCGCCCCCGGCGGCCGCCTTGACGATCAATGGAAATCCCACGCGGCGCCCGGCCGCCTCGATCATGGCCGCGTCGTCGACGTCCAGGCGCCCAGTGCCCGGCAGCACCGGTACGCCCGCGTCGGCCGCGGCGCGGCGCGCACGTTCCTTGTCACCCATCAAGTCAATCACCTCGGGTGTCGGACCGACAAAGCGCAAGCCCTGCTGCGCGCACGCCCGCGCAAAGTCCGCACGCTCCGATAAGAAGCCATAGCCGGGATGTACGAGGCTGGCGCCAGTCTGGCGCGCCGCGTCGAGTAACGCGTCGGTTTTGAGATAGCTGTCGGCAGCGCGCGCGGTGCCGATCAATACCGCCTGGTCGGCCATCGCCACGTGCGGAAGGTCCCGGTCGGCCTCCGAATAAACGGCAACCGTGGACAAGTCCAGCGTCTTGGCAGCACGCAGGATACGGCAGGCGATCTCGCCGCGATTGGCAACTAACAGAGTGGTACGAGACATGGCGAGCAGCAGAGCTGTGGGGAAGTTCGATCGTCGACGAGTATCTAACTAATGGTCGTTAGTCGTCAAGTGACGGCGCTCGCCCATTGCATTCGGCCGGCCGTTTTTGCCGCAGCCCTGCAGCAGTCAGTACAATATCGCGCAAGACGTGGCATTCGAGCGCAGCCGACCGGCGGCTGCGCGAGCCTGGTCTTTAGGTTCATCTGGCGTCGACGCAATGGCAAGTTCCAATCGAGAAGCGACTCAAAAGGCAATCCACGAAGCCGCCGTGAATGTCATCGCACAGCACGGCTTCCAGGCTGCGAGTCTGCGCATGATCGCCAAGGAAGTCGGCATCCGCGCGCCTTCGCTTTATAACTACATCGAGAGCAAGGAACAGTTCCTGTTCGACTTGCTGCGCGTGCCCCTGAAGGCCATGGCCGACGAATTCAAGGCCAAGACCGCGGGCATGACCGACCCGACCACGCGACTACGCGTGTTCGTGGCGGTCCATCTCAATTTCCACCTGCATGCGCGCAAGGAAGTGTTCATCGGCAACATGGAATTGCGCAATCTGTCAAAGGCGCATTACAAGGTGATCGCCGGCCTGCGCGACGACTATTCGGCGCTGCTGACGACCTTGATCGAAGACGGTGTGCGCACTGGCGCATTCCGCGCCGAGGCGCCGCGCGTAACCACCTTCGCGGTGCTGGCGATGCTGTCGGGGGTGTGCAACTGGTATCGGCCAGATGGCTTGATCGCGGCCGAGCAACTGGTGGAAATCCATACCGAGCTGGCGCTCAATATGCTCGAGCCGATCACGCGCGCTTCGATGCAAGCACCGAAGCCGCACAAGCTCGCCAAATCAGCGAAGCCAGCCGCCAAGACAACGTCTGGCGGTGCCGCGGCGGCTACGCCCGCGCGACGCGTGGCGACAACGCGTCGCAAGTCGGCCGCGGCGACCAACTAGTTCCAGCAGGTCATGCAATTGGCCGTCGACCGACGGTCAACCCTGCGTCGAAGCATCGGACGTCTTCCCTGCCACGTCGTCGGCAGCTTGCGCGAATTCGGGATAGTAGGTCATCACGACCGGGCTCGAACGCTTCCAGGTATAACAACCATCGAGAAAAAACGGTGCGCCGGTGCGCGGCGACACCGGCGCGCCCAGTTCCGGCATGAATTGTTCGCGGTATGGCGAGATGGTCTGGAACGCCGCGGTAGAGAGGCCATACATCAGCTCTCGCAGATGCGCGCAGCCCTTGTTGCCGCCGATGCGCGCATCCAGTGCCTGCTTCCAGCCGCGTCCCACCGACATGCCGATCATGCTCGAGAAGTCCGGGTCGGCACTTTCGCAATATTGGAACGGCACTTCCGCCATCTCGAAATTCAGCGCATGCACGATGAAGTCGTTGTCGACGCTCAGGCGCGCCCGCATCAAGTGAAAGGGCTGTCCAGGCTCAAGCATGCCGCGCTCGCGATCCTGGCTGGCATAGGGCTTGGTATCGCGTAATTCGGCCTCGATATCCCACAGACCGTCATCCCGCAAAAAACCGCTGAATACAACTTGGCGCGTGTGAACCTGCCGGCGCGGCGCGGCTACGGGTAATGTCATGCGAGAGGCTCCTGCAAGCGCTGCGTTGGTCTACATCCAGGCCGTCGCCTCAGAACGCCCGGCTGAAGCCGAAGTAGCGTTCCGCAATGAGGTTCCGGCACATTTCGTCGTTCAACGGCGCGAACGCATATAGGCGCTGGTCACGGAACCAGCGCTGCATGGGCGCGCCAGCATCGAAACCCGCACCACCCATCACGTCCATGCCAGCGCTGGCGGCCGACTGGGCAATCGCCGCACAGTTGAGCTTGGCCATCGAACTGGCAACGTCCACCGACAGTCCGGCTTCATCGCGCTCGGCCACGTCCAGCAGGAAACTCCAGGCCATCTCATAAAGCGCGGCAATATTGGCCAGCTTATGTTGTACCGCCTGGAATTCCGAGATATTGCGGCCGAAGGCCTGACGCCCGCGCGCATAATCGGCGGCGTAGTGCAGCGCGCCCTGTGCGATGCCCAGCGCCACCGCGGCGGCGTTGATGCGTTCGGAATTGAGCGTGGCGAGTACCTGGCGAAAGCCTTGCCCCTCGACACCGATCAACTGCTCGGCCGGCACCTCGACGTCGTCGAAGAAAACTTGGCAGGTATCATACCCATTGACCGCGAAAGTTTCCACCTCGCGCGCGGTAATGCCGGGCGTCGACGCCGGCACCAGGAACATCGATACGCCATCGGTCTTGCCGGGCGCGGTGCGCGCCAACACCACGTAGAAGTCGGAGGTGGTAGCGCCGCTGATCCACATCTTGGCACCGTTGATGCGGTATCTGTCGCCGACTTTTTCGGCACGCGTCTTCATGGCCCGCAGGATGTCGGTGCCGCCGCCCGCCTCGGTCAGACAAAACGACGCCTTGGCGCGGCCCTGCGCCAGCGGCGCCAGGAACTCGCGTTTTTGTGCATCATTGGCATTGTCTTTCAGCAAGCGCGTAATCAGGAACTGCACCACGCAAAACACTGCCGTCGAGGTAGACCAATTACCCAGCGCGCGCAGCGTGAGAATCTGCTCGATATTGCTGCCGCCGCTGCCGCCCCACTCTTCCGGCACGCCCACGCCCAAGGCGCCGATGTCGGCCAGCGTGGCGTGCAATGCCTGGTCGAAGGTCTTCTCGCGATCCAGCCGCTGCACCTTTTCCATCGGTGAGACCTGCCGTATCGCACGCAGCAAGGATTCCTCGAATAAAGACTGTTCTTCGGTGAGCGCGGCCATGGTTTCCCTTCGTTGACATCAAGCGATGTCATGTTATGCTAACGAACAGACGTTAGTCAATCTTTGGCGAACGTCAGTATGGCAAGCGTAGAACAAGTCGAGCAAGAGGATCTTTCGTGAATTACAAGACAATCGAATTCAGGACCGACGCGCGCGGTGTGGCTTGGCTTACGCTCAACCGGCCCGAATTGAAAAATGCCATGAACGGCGACATGTACGACGAGGCGCGCGCAGTGGTTGCCGCCGTCGATCGCGACCCTGCCGTGCGCGCGCTGGTGCTCAGCGGCAACGGCGACGCCTTCTGTTCGGGCGGCGATTTCAAGTATCAACAGGCGCAAAAGCTGCGCAAGCCAAGCGAACGCATCGCCGAGGCCAGCAAGCTGGCATCGTGGCTGCAAGAGCTCGACCAGTTGTCGAAGCCGCTGGTCGGCCGCATCAACGGCACGGCCTACGGCGGCGGCGTCGGCCTGGTTTCCGTCTGCGATATCGTGATCGCGCCGGCCGACGTGCGCTTTTGTCTGTCGGAAGTCAGCCTGGGCCTGGTCGCCGGCATGATCGCGCCCTATGTGGTGCGCAAGATGGGCGTCTCAAATGCTCGCAGCGTATTTTTGAACGCCGCCGTATTCAAGTCTGCCGAGGCATTTCGCTTCGGGCTGGTGCACGAAGTGGTAGAGCGCGACGCGCTCGATGCTGCGGTCGAGCGCCAGCTCACCGCTATCCTGCGTTGTGCGCCCGGCGCCATCGCCACCACCAAGCAGTTGATCGACTATGTCGATCGCCACGATGCGCGCACCAACTACACGCATACGATCGATCGCGTGGCCGAAATGTGGGCCTCGGAAGAAGCGGAAGAAGGCATCAACAGCTTTCTCGAAAAACGTCGCCCGGCGTGGGTCGAAGCACAAACGAAGGGCGACGCCTGAAGCGCGTCAGCAATTGCTTCAGGCGAACATTCGTGGGCGTACGCTTTTCAAGGCCGGCCCGCTGACAGAAAGGAGTGCAAGCATGGCTGATCTACCGCGATTCGTGCGCGTACACGAAGAAGGACCGCGCGAAGGTTTTCAGATCGAGCCCGGGCCGATCGCTACCGCGCGCAAGATCGAGCTGATCGAAGCGCTGGCCGATACTGGCCTCAAGCAGATCGATTGCGTGTCGTTCGTCAACGCACAAAAAGTACCCGGCATGGCCGACGCCGAAGTCGTCGCGCAAGGCATCCATAAGCGCGACGACGTGCGCTACACCGGCTTATGGCTGAACACACGCGGCCTGCTGCGCGCGCTCAAGACCCAGCTCGACGTGGTAGGTGCCATCCGCCTCACCGCCTCGGAAACCTTCTGTATCAAAAACACCGGCATGAACCACGCGCAGACGCTCGATGAGCAACGCACCTGGCTTGCCATGTATCGCGAGCATCGGGTGCCGGTCGAATGGGGCTATCTGATGACGGCCTTCGGCTGCAACTATGAAGGCGAGGTGCCGGTGAAGACGGTGGTCGCGATGGTCGAGCAGTTGTTGACGCTAGCCGCCGAGGCCGATATCACGCTGCACGGCGTCTATCTGGCCGACACGGTGGGCTGGGGCACGCCGCAGTCGATGGAACGCACGCTCGGCGCGGTACGCGAGCGCTGGCCCGACTTAGCCCTGGCGCTGCATCTGCACGACACGCGCGGCACCGGGCTTGCCAATGCCTACGCGGCGTTGAAGATGGGCGTGGCACAGTTCGATTCTTCCAGTGCCGGACTAGGCGGCTGCCCGTTCGCCGGCCATCAGGGCGCAGCGGGCAATATCTGCACCGAAGACTTCGTCTACATGTGCCACGAGATGGGCATCGACACCGGCATCGATTTGCAGAAGCTTGTCGCCTGCGCACGCCTGGCCGAGGACATCGTCGGACACACACTGCCTGGCAAGGTGCAGCACACAGCGGTCGGCGACACGCCGCGGCCGGTGCGCGCATCGCACTGATTTTCTATTTTCTTTGGGCTCCTCGCGGGATTTTCATGACCACAGCAGATCTCTATCAACAACTCGCCGATAAGCAAGCATGGGCCAGCGCCGGCGGAAGCTTGTCCGAAAAGGGCAAAAAGATTCTCGAAGGCAAGATGTTCGTGCGCGACCGTCTGGCCCAGTTGTTCGATGACGGTGCCGACTTCGAAGACGGTCTGCTGGCCGGTAGCGAAAAGGGCGTGCCCGCCGATGCGGTCGTGACCGCCATCGGCTCGGTAAATGGCCGCAAGGTGGCGGTGATCGCCAACGATATTTCGAGCAAGGCCGGCAGTTGGGGCTATCAGACTTTTATCAAGATCACGCGTTTCCAGGAGTTGGCATTCAAGCTCAAACTACCGCTGCTTTACCTGGTCGACTCGGCCGGCGCGCGCATCGATGAGCAGAAACAGTCTTATCTGGGTCGCCGGGCGTGGGGCAATATCTTCCACAACCAAGTGAAGTACTCGGGCGCGATTCCGCAGGTATGCGTGCTGTTCGGCCCCTCGCCCGCTGGCGCGGCCTACGTGCCGGCACTGTGCGACGTGGTGATCATGGTCGACAAGAAAGCCACCGCCTACCTGGGCTCGCCGCGCATGGCGCGCATGACCATCGGCGAAGACGTTACCGAAGAGGAAATGGGCGGCGCGCGCATGCACTGCATGGTGAGCGGCCTGGGCGACATTCTCGTCGACTCCGACGCACAGGCAATCGAGACGGCGAAACGCTACCTCGCTTACTTCCCGAATTCATATCTCGAAAAGCCCGCGCCAGCCCCTGACGCCAAGTACTCACCCGTCGATCTCGGCGCGATCGTGCCGCAAAATCAGAACGTGCCGTTCGACATCAGGCTGCTGATCAAAGGCCTGGCTGATGACGCGAGCGTGCTGGAAATCAAGGAACTGTTCGCGAAAGAAATCATCTGCAGCTTGATCCGGCTCGACGGCATGCCGGTGGGCGTGGTAGCGAATAACTCCAAACACAAGGGTGGCGCGCTCTTCAACGATTCATCGGACAAGGCCGCGCGCTTCATCTGGCTGTGCAACGCCTTCAATGTGCCGCTGCTGTTCCTGCAGGACATTGCCGGCTATATGATCGGCAGCTCGGCCGAGCGTGGCGGCATCATCCGGCATGGCGCGAAACTGCTCTCGGCGGTTTGCGAGGCCACCGTGCCGCGTATCGCGGTGATGGTGCGCAAGGCATATGGCGGCGGCTATCTGGCAATGTCCGGTGCGCCGACTGATCCCGATGCGATGCTGGCGCTGCCCACCGCGATGCCCGCGCTGGTGGGCCCCGAGGCCGCGGTCAACGCGATCTTCTTCAACCAGATCGCCGCGTTGCCGGAAGGTGAACGCGCCGCCTTTATCGCGGCCAAGCGTCTCGAATATGCGGCTGATATCGACGTGTATTCCGCCGCCGCCGATTCGATGGCAGTCGAAGCAGTGGTGCATCCAGATGCGCTGCGCAACGAATTGATTCAGCGCTTCCGTCTCTACTCCTTGAAGCAGCCGGAACGCTTCGAGAAGCGCAACGCCGTGCATCCGGTTTAGCGGCTACAGTAGACGTGGCGCCGGCCGATACGCGGGCGCCACGCCACCACCCTGCGCGCGCGCTTCCAATCCAAAATCGCCGTTCAGATATCGGAGAAAAACTAATGAAGAGCATCAACAGCCCGATGGCAGGCACCCTGATGAAAGTGGTGATGGCCGTCGGCGATGTCGTCGATTTCGGCGACACGGTGGCCATACTGGAATCAATGAAGATGGAGATCCCGGTCGAGGCCGACCGCACCGGCACGATCTCGAAAATCCTCGTGCAGGAAGGTGAAGTGGTCGACGAGGGTACGCCGCTGGTCGAATTGGCGTAGTCGCACCGTAGTCGAGTGCCGCCGCCGCAAGATTGCCGCGGCCCATAAAAAAAGACGATCCTGGCACGCCAGATCGTCTTTTTTTGATACATACCGTGGCGCTCGACCGGCTGGCCGGCGCCGCATCCGCGCGCTGCCTTGCGCGGGCGGCCAAGTAGCGATGCGGGTTGCGCGCTACTCGCCTGCGCAGTTGCCTGCGCAGTTTTGCCTGCTTACTTGCCGGTGAACTTCGGCTTGCGCTTGTCCTTGAACGCGCCGGCGGCTTCCATATGATCGTCCGTATGGAAGGTCACTTGTTCCAGCGCCATCGAGGTTTCGATGATCAGGTTGACGCGCTCTTTCAGCGCCTTGTTGATCGACAGCTTGGTCCAGCGAATCGCCCAGGTCGCGCCTTCGGCCAGCTCTTGCGCGATCACGCGTGCCTTCTCGAGCACTTCGCCCTTCGGCACCGAATAGTTGACCAGACCGATACGCTCGGCTTCCGGACCGGTCAGGAAGCTGCCGCGCAGCAAGAATTCCTTTGCGCGATTCACGCCTACCAGCAACGGCCAGATCGCCGCGCCACCGTCGCCCGCTACCAGGCCAACCTTGACGTGCGGGTCACCGATGCGTGCGTCGTTCGAGATCACCGTGATATCGCACAGCAGTGCGATGGTCGCGGCCAGGCCAGCAGCCGTGCCATTGATGGCAGCCACGATCGGCTTATCGAGCTCGAGCATGCGGTTGACGATACGGCGGCTGATCATCGGATCATGCACTTCGCCTTCTTCCAGCACATCGCCGCCCGGGCGTTCCGACATTTGCTTGACGTCGCCGCCCACGCTGAAATAGTCGCCGGCGCCGGTCAACAGCACGGCATTAATGTCTTTGTCGTCGGCCAGGTCGTTCCAGATTTCGCGCAGTTCATAGATGAAGCGCTGATTGATCGCGTTACGCGCTTCCGGACGGTTCAAGGTAACCGTCGCCAGCGTGTTCTTAACTTCGACCTTGATGTACTGATAATCCGAATAATCCGCCATTCCTGCCTCCTGAAAAAACTCAAATTTGGGATAGTGAGCGCACGGGGCGGCGCACCAGCCGGTGCACAGAGCCTACCGCACCGAACGCTACTCGACGTATGCCTTCCTCGCCGCGCTGGTTCTACCAAGCCATGAATTCTAGGGCCGACCGCTCCTTCACGCAATATTTTTCATACGAGCAAGGGAAAACCGGCATGAAAAAGCATTTAGCGAGTTGGGCCAATTCGCAAGATCGGCGGCCTTTGCTCAACTCGTGGTGCCCGCTTCCAGCATCGCCTGGATGTCGCTCAGCACCTTGGCGTCTTCGATCGTCGACACGTCGCCCAGGTCTTTTTTCTCGCAAATCGCCTGCAGCGCACGCCGCACTACCTTGCCCGAGCGTGTTTTTGGGAAAGCGGTGACGAAGAAGATGCGGCTCGGGCGCGCTACCGGCCCCAGGCGCGCGTCGACCACGCCGCCCAGCGCGCGAATCAACGCCACTTCACCCTGCTCGGCCGCGCTGATCGTGCCACGCAGCACCACGAAGGCCCAAGCGGCCTGTCCCTTCAGTTCGTCTTCGATACCCACCACCGCCGACTCGGCAACCGCCGGGTGCGAATTCAAGGCCTCTTCGATTTCCCGAGTGCCCAGACGGTGGCCCGCCACATTGATGACGTCGTCGGAACGGCCCAGCATGAAGTAATCACCATCGTCGTCGCGAATTGCCCAGTCGAAGGTGGAATACGAATACAGCGGCTGGTCGCCGCGGCCCGACCAGTAAGTGCGCAGATAGCGCTCGTGCGACTGCCACAGCGTCGCCAGACAGCCTGGCGGCAGCGGTCCCTTGATGGTCAGCAGCCCCTTCTGGTTGTTGCCGACTTCCGCGCCAGTGCTGGCATCCACGATGGCCAGATCGAAGCCCGGCATGGCCTTGCCAGCGCTGCCCAGCTTGCCACGCGTGGCCGATGCCTCGCTCCAGCGTACCGCCAGGATCGGCGAGCCGGTTTCGGTTTGCCAATAGTTGTCGACGATAGGCCGACGAATGCCTTCGCGAATCCACGTGGCGGTCGCCTCGTCGAGCGGCTCGCCCGCCAGGAACAACGCGCGCAGGCTATCCAGCTTGTATTTCGAGAGGAAGGCGGGATCGTTCTTTTTCAAGATACGGATGGCGGTGGGCGCGGTGAATAAACCCGTCACCTGGTACTTCTCGACAATACGCCACAGCGCACCCGCATCCGGATAGATCGGCGTGCCCTCGTACAGCACCGTGGCCGCGCCGGCCAGCAGCGGTGCATAAACGATATAGCTGTGGCCGACCACCCAGCCGATATCGCTGGCCGCGAAGAACACATCGCCGGCCTGCGTTTTGTATACCAACTCCATCGAGGCCGCCAAGGCCACCGCATAGCCGCCGGTGTCGCGTTGCACGCCCTTCGGCTTGCCGGTAGTGCCCGACGTATGCAGCACGTAGCTCGGCGCATTCGAATCGAGCCATACGCAGGGCACGTCGGCATCGCCACAGTCGCGGGCAAGCTGTTCCCAATCCAGATCGCGACCGGCCTGCAGCGGCACCGTGCACAGCTTGCGGTCATAGACCACCACTTGTTTCGGCGGATCCGCCAACTGCTGCAGCGCACCGTCCAGCAAGGGCTTATAGGGAATGCGTTTGCCGCCGCGGCTGCCGCCGTCGGCCGACAGAATCACCTTGGGCTGCGCGTCTTCGATACGCGAAGCCAGGCTGTCGGCAGCGAAACCGCCAAACACCACGACGTGAATCGCACCGATGCGCGCGCAAGCCAGCATCGCGAACACGGCCTGCGGAATCATCGGCATGTAGATCAGCACGCGGTCGCCCTTGCCTACGCCGAGGTGCGTCAACATGCGAGCCACCGTCACCACTTCGCTTTGCAGCTGCGCAAAGCTGTAGGTTTGTTCGACGCCGGTTTCAGACGACACATAAATCAGCGCCGCGGCGTCCGGACGTGCCTGCGCGTGCCGGTCTACCGCGTTATGGCAAAGATTGGTCTTACCATCACCAAACCAGACGGGTGTGGCCGGTGTTTCGGCATGCAGGATATTTTTGGGAAAAACCTGCCAGTCGATGCGTTTGGCCTGTTCCGCCCAATACGCTTCGGGGTTGCTGTGGGCACGCTCATTGAGCTGATCGAGGTCTAACGGCTCCGACATACTTTTATGCTCCTATGCCCAATTCATTGCTTTAAAAACGAAATGCCCGCCAGAATTGGCGAGCAGATACTACCGCGAGGACCGCGGCGCCGGGTGGATGCGCACGCTCGTCGTGTCTTGCGGGAACGTGTTTTGGTTGAACCTATGGTATGCGGTCGGAGCCGCGGCCGTCAACTTTCTGTCGGCCTGCATCTCAAAAACTCAGGGGAACCGCGGTGCCACCGGGGTTCCCCTGAAATCCCTGCTCGCTGCTAGCCGGCGCGCACGCCGGCCAAGCTTTGGCGCCGCCCGCTCAGACCTGACGCGCGGCGAACATCGGACCGTCCTGATACTTCAGCACCACCATTTCCATCGGCTTGCCGGGCACGAACTCCCCTTTGCCCGACTCGACCAGTCGGCAGGCTAAGCGCAGATTGATATCGAGATCGATGATGCCCACCGGAAACGGCGCTTCCTCGACAAACGCCGCAGGCGCCGCATGCACACGCGTCCACGAATACAATACGCCGTGCGTGCTGAGGTCTTGCCACTCGACCTTGTCGCACCAGCAGTGCGGGCAGATGGGCTTTGGCACGAAAGCGGGCTTGCCGCAGCGCGTGCACACGGTGGTGATGAAACGTCCTTGCGACAGCGCATCCCAAAATGGCTGGGTAAACGCTGACACACGCGGCGGGTAGGCGCGCTTGCGCGCCACTTCGATAATAGGCAGATTCATCGCACGGCCTCCAGCACGTGTATCAGGGCGGCGTTGTAATTGCCGAGCTCACCAGTGGTCACGCCAAAGCGTGCATCCTTCACCTGCCGCGGGCCGGCGCGATCGAATAACTGATCGACCAGCTCGACGACGTTGTACAGCGAGGTCACCAGCGCCGGGTGGCCGCGCGAAGTCAGTCCGCCGGAAGTGGAAATAGGAATGCGTCCACCAATGCGCGTATGCCCTTCAGCGGCGGCGCGTGCACCCTCGCCGCGCGGGAAAAATCCCAGCGCTTCGCTAACCATCACTTCGACGATGGTGCAAGGCGCGTAAATTTCCGCTACGTCAATATCCGACGCTGTGATGCCCGCTTGACGATAAGCGGTGGACGAGGCGCGCACCGCCGCATTCAACTCGATCATGTCGTTCGGCACTTCGCTGATCTGGTGTGCGCCTTCATGATAAAAGCCGCGACCACGTAACAAGGCATAAGGCCTGCCGGTGCTCTTGGCGACTTCTTCCGAAGCCAGCACGATGCACGCCGCGCCGTCGCCGCGCGGCGGCACTTCGTACAAGCCCAGCGGCTCGACGATCGGACGTTGCGCCACAACGTCTTCCAGCGTGATCAACTTGCGATATTGCGCCAAGGGGTTCAACGAGGCGTGATAGCGGTTCTTCACCGCCACCGCGGCGATCTGCTCGCGCGTGGCGCCGTATTCGTGCATATAACGCATCGCGTCCATCGCATACCAGGAAATCGGTATGAAGCCGGCGGGCGTCTGGAAGTCAATGTCGCCGGTAGCGCGCATGCTGCTCATCGCATGCTCGGTCGACGAGGTCGCCGATTCCATATTGATGCCGAGCGCCAAGGCCACCTTGGTGTTGCCGAGACGGATTTCGTTGGCCGCCTGATCGAGCGCCAGCGCCGCCGTCATACCATTGCCCATCACTTCCATGACGGTGCCTTCACAAGGCAGCCGCAAGTAGTTGGCCATGAAGGTATGCAGATACTTCTGTTGCGTGTAAGTACGCGGCGAGGTGAATACCAGGCTCTGCACATCCTTTTTCTCGACCTGCGCGTCGTTAACCGCTTCGACCACGAGCTTGGCGAGAATCTCGTGCTCCAGCGTTTGTAGCGGACTATCGGCAGGCGTCTGGTGTCGCCCCACCGGAATCGCGCTCGCGCCCATGACGGCGACGTTGATACTCATTGAGTCTCCTCCTTTATTTCGAGATACAAATGTGGCTGCGCCGCTGCACACGCCGCCGCGTGGCCGTACCGCGACAGCTTTGCGCCTGACGCGAGGCGCCCTGCTAAAGGCGCGGCACGACGGGCACGGAGCAGGGCATAATATGGCATTACCTTTTACCGCAGTCAACGAAACTACGCATTGGCGCGGCGGCATGGGGCAAGTATCCAGCGCCATCGAGGCGGCGCTTCGACGCCCTGCGCACAGGCGATTCGTGATCCATCGGATTGTCCGAACGCGTGGGTGCCTATGATATAAGTGCTCGCTTCAAGCAAGTCGAAAACGGAGGAAATGTGGCGGCGTCAACAGAACTGGGCTTCGAGCGAATTCATCGAGGACGCGTATTCGAAGACGTGTGCCAGCAGATCCGTACCCGCCTGGCGGCCGGCGCGTTGAACCCGGGCGACAAGCTGCCGGCGGAACGCGATCTGGCGATTGAATTGGGCGTGAGCCGGCCGGTGATTCGCGAGGCGCTGCGCGCGCTTGAAATGTCGGGCATCGTACGGCTGCAAAAAGGCGTGAAAGGCGGCGCCTTCATTCGCGAGGGCACGCCAGACGGCCTGATGCAGTCGATGCAGGACTTGCTGGTGTTGCGGCATATCTCCAGCTTGAATCTGGCCGAAGCGCGCAGCCTTATTTTCGGCATGGTGGTACGGCTGGCGTGCGAGCGCGGCGACGACGCGGACTTCGATGCGATCGAAGACAATCTACGTACCATCGACACGCTGACCGATCCTGACAACTGGATTGTGCGCGCCGAGCAGACCATCATCTTCTTCTGCCTGGTGGCCCGCGCCACGCACAACGAAGTGTTGGTACTGCTGGTTGAATCGCTGTCGCGCATCATCCGCTACGTGGTCGATCGTTCAGCGCCCGGCTATCGGCCGGAACTGGCGCCGGTGCGCTGGAACATCCTGAAGGCCTTGCGCGCGCGCGACGCGGAACAAGCCGCAGCCGAGACCGACGTATATTTGCGCCACATCAAACACAATGTGCTGCGCGACGATGCGTCGGCACCCAGTCTGGCGCAAAGCAGCGCCGAAACCGACTTAGCGGTCGGCACGCGCGAAATCGGCAAGCGTACGGTGGTGTCGTCGACCGCAGCGACCGTATCGACCGCACCGGCCACGGTCCCGGCAAACAAAACCGCCAAGGCAGCGCGTAGCAAAAAGGCAGCGAGCTAAGCCGCGCGCCGCATCTTCGCGAAACTCACTACCTGCTGCGCCACCATGCGCAGTTGCGCCGCAACCTCCGGATAGAGACAGGCGCCATCCGGGCCGAACACCGGCTCGCGCGTGTTGAGCGCCACGCCAAGCGGCGTGGGCCAGCCACGCAAGGCATGCACTACCTGGCGCAATGCCGACAGCGTGCTGTTCGCGCCCTGCCAACCGCTGCCGGTGGCCACACAGGCCACCGCGCGTCCATCGAAGTACGGCGCGGCGTCTTTCGACATGTCTTCCACATAGTCGAGCGCGTTCTTCACCAGACCCGAGATACTGCCGTGATACCCCGGCGAGCCGACGATGATGCCATCGGCCTGGCGCAATGCTTCGACCAGTTCGCGCGCCGCCTCGCAACGCGCGGTGCCTTGCGGCTCGTACATCGGCAAATCGATCGCACTGCCGGCGAACAGGCGCACCTCGGCACCTTCCGCCGCGGCCGCAAGCAGTATCTGCCGCAGCGCCTTTTCCGTCGAAGACCCGGGACGTGTGGTGCCGCCCACTGCGACGATGCGCAGCGGCGTTGCCGCGCTCTTCGTTGCGAGCGTTGCATCAGGCGTTGTATCAAGCATGTCCGCTCTCCTTTTGCGCTGCGCCAGCGCTGCGGCGTGCTTCGCCCAAGCCACCGCTGCGCGCGAGTTCGTGCAAACGCGCGTCGTCATAGCCCAACACGTCGCGCAACACCTCATCGGTATGCTGTCCCAAAATAGGAGCCGCCCGCGGCGCCACCACCGGTGTGCGCTTGAGCCGAATTGCCGACGCGACATTCGGGATACTGCCCGCGGTGGGATGCGGAATGCGCGAGACGATGCCGCGCGCCTGCGATTCGGGCGAATGCAAGGCTTCGGGCACCGTGCGCACCGACCCCGCTGGAATGCGTGCCGCGCGGAACTTGGCTTGCCAGTTTTCGCGCGTATCCTTCGACAGCGCGCTGTTCAAGACCTCGAACAACTGATCGCGATGCTCGAGTCGTGCGGCTTTGGTGGCGAGCGTGGCGTCGTGCGCCAGATCTTCACGTCCGATTGCCGTGAACAAACGTTGATAGATCGGCGTGCTGGTGCAGGCAATGTAGATGTCACCATCCGACGCATGAAACACCCCGGTCGGCGCGGTATCGGGACTGGAATTGCCGTGTCGCCCAGGCGTGATTTCATTGAACAGCGACTGCATCGCGGCGAAGCCCAGCATCGTTACCGCACCTTCGAACAGCGACACTTCTAACTGTTGGCCATGTCCGCTGCGCGAACGCTCGAACAAGGCGGCCAGGATGGCATTGCTCGCTAACATTGCCGTGCCGATATCCATGGTCGATGGCCCGGTGCGCACGCCTTGCCGGTCGGCATAGCCATTCATCGAGATAAAACCACTCTCGGCCTGTACCACCGGATCGAAGCCGAGCCGGTCGGCGAAGGCGCCTTCGCGGCCATACGCGGAAACCGAGCAGTACACGAGCTTTGGGTTATCGGCCGAGCACGCTGCGTAGCTCAGGCCCAAACGCTCCATCACGCCGCTCGAGAAATTCTCGATTACCACGTCGGCCTGCTGGATCAACGCCTTCACCACGCGCAATCCTTCCGGCGATTTCAAATCGATGGCCACGCCCTTCTTGTTGCGGTTGGTCCAGAGAAACGGCGCGCCCTCGCCCGCCAGTCGTTCATCATAGGGCGGGTAGTGACGGAACTCGTCGCCGCGCACGGGGTTCTCGACCTTGATCACTTCGGCGCCCAGATCAGCCAATTGCATGGCAGCGAACGGACCCGCCACGAAGTGTGAAAAATCGATCACGCGGATTCCCGCCAGCGGCGCGGCCACGGATGTTGCAGCAACGGTGGACGTAGCAGTGCTTGCAGCGCCCGGCGAGCGGGCATTCGGTAGGTTCATGTTCTGAAATGATTTCGTGCGAGCGCACGCACACACGCGTCGCTTGCGAAGCTTGAAATAAAAACCGCCTCCCTGGCCGACGGGAAGCGGTACGGGGGGCGGTCGCAGCAATGCCTACCGGTCGCGCGAAACCGCGCTTTATTGCGACAGCGGACGCGTGGGTTCGTCTTTCTGGAAGCGCGCGGGAATCGGGAAGTTGAAGATCTTCGCGGCATTCAAGCCGAGAATCTTCGCGCGCGTCGAATCCTCGATACCGCCCATGTCACGTTCGATGGCCTCGGCCGAATGCGGCCAGGTGCCTTCGTGGTGCGGGTAATCGCTGGCCCACAAGAAATTGTCTTGCAGATTGTATTGCTCGCACAACTCCAGGCCCGAGCGGTCTTCAGAGAAGGTCGCCGAGAAGTGCTTGCGGAAGTAATCGCTTGGCAAGCCATGTTGCAGCTTCGGCCGCACCCAGAAGTGATGCTTCTTGTAAACCTCGTCCATGGCATCGATCATCCATGGAATCCAGCCTACCCCCGTTTCAATCAGCGAGAAATGCAGGCCCGGGAAACGGTCCAGCACACCCGACGCGCACAGTGCGGAAACGGGCTCGAAAATCGGTGAAAAGGCATGCGCAAAGTAGTTCATCAGCGCACCGCCGGGACCACGCGACGTGCGCGGGTCTTTGCCGGTGGAGATATGCAGCGTGATCGGCATGCCGGTTTCTTGAATCGCGGCCCACAGCGGATCGAAATGCGGCAAGTTATAGTTCACATGGTTTGCGTCATGCGGACCATAAATCGGCTTGCAGGGAATGTTCACGCACTTGAAGCCGAGGGCGGCGACGCGCTGCACTTCGGCGATCGAACCTTCCAGGTCACCCGGCGATATGGTAGCGGCCGGTGAGCAACGATCGATATGAGCACCGTAGGTTTCCCAGGCCCAATCGTTGTAGACCTTGCACTGCGCGCCGGCAAACACCGGGTCGGGCGTCGACCACATTGCGAGGCCTTTGTTCGGGAATACCAGTTCGGCGTCTAGACCATCACGATCGAGGTCGCGCAAACGCTGGTTGATGTCCGCGCCCGCTTTCGAGCGGGTAGCGTCTTCGCCTTCGAGGCTGGCGAGCGCCAGGCGATCGGGCTTTTGCTGGCCTTCGCTCTTGCGCCACTGCACACCGTTTTCGTCGATCCAGATCTTCGGCAAGCGGTCTTTATATTGCGCATCCATGCGCTCGGCCCACAAGCTGGCCGGTTCATTCGCGTGGTCGTCGCATGAGACCATGAAATACTTGTTTGGATCATTCGGACGCGCGGTTCTCGGCCAACCTTCGACGCCAGGGGACTGCAAGCGCCATTCATTCGCGCTGTTCACAACGATCGTATCCATGGGTTCTCCCAGTCATCGGGCCCGATTTGCGTCGCATCGCGCCGCAGATTCACCGGCTGTGCCGCCGGCCGCGCCCAATCTTGTTTAAATGGTAAAACCATTTTATATGAGATAAAATGCTTGTCAACAGAATCACGGAGACGCCGCGTTTACACTAGCTGGCGGATCACCGATTATCTTAATATTCCCACCGCCTTCGCGTGCGTGCGTGCGCGCGCGGGCGACTCTCGCAAGGAGCACAATCAATGGCCGGTACCAAGCCGCCGCGGATCATCGAATCCGCAGCAGGTCGTATCTTCGTATTCGATTCCGCCACCTACGTCGGCGACTACCTGAGCCATCACACGCCGGGGGCGCGCGACGTTTTGGTCGTGGCTTCGTATAATGGCGTGCTGTGCGCGAAGATGATCGCGCCGATGAAACCCTACGCGGTGATAGGCCTCGACTGCGCCATCGGCAAAGATGGCGCCGGTGTTTCGGGCCTGTGGTATTTCGAAGCGCTGGGCGTCGCCTCCGCCGCGACCGATGTCATGACCGCCGAGATGGGCAATGGCCAGGACATGTTCGACAGCGGCGTCATCAGTCGCGTCAACGATGAAGCGCAAAAGCTCGGCATCGAGGCCGGCATGACGGTAAGCGCCGCGGCGCATGCCCTGCTTACCGGTGAATTGAAGCCGAGCAGCTTCGACCCGGCCCGGCGCCGCCTGATCCATACCGACGAGGCCAGCGGCCGCAGCATCGTCTGCACCGATTCAATCGCTTTCGCACTGCCGGAAGATCGCGAGCGCAACGTCTTGTGCACCGCCGGTCATACGGGTCGCAGCGTCGTCGATTACTTCCGCATCTATCGTCCTTGGGCCTTTATCTGCTCGGACGGCGGCGTGGGCAAGAATCGTTCGGGCGTGAGCGCGCTCGAAGCGGTCGAGCCCGACGGCATCGCCGGCGCATCGGTCGATGCCAACACGGCGCGCATGGGCGATGGGCAAAGCACCTATTTCGATGGCGTAATCAGCGCCTGCAATTCGCACGCCGCGGCCAAGGGCGTGTATGTCGGCCAGAGCGCCCGCGATGCGGCACTGGCATTATTGAAATAAATCGGCATTCCCCACGGAGAATCAATCATGATCACCACCCCCAATCTCGAGGCCGAAGCGTCGCTCGGGCCGCTGGACTCGCGCTACGTCAAGGTCGACGCGTTGCCGTGGAAGGCCACGCCCACGCCGGGTATCGAGATGAAGATCTTGTTGCAGGATGAAGCAACCGGCTTGCTGACGGCACTCTTCCGCTGGGAACCGGGCACCGAATTGCCCTTGCATGAGCATGTGGAAGTGGAACAGACCTACGTGCTGGAAGGCAGCATCGTCGACGACGAGGGTGAAGTGCGCGAAGGTGACTACGTGTGGCGGCCGCGCGGCAATCGCCATCTGGCGCGCTCGCCGAACGGCGCGCTGGTGATCTCGTTCTTCCTCAAGCCGAACCTGTTTCTCGAAGGTCCGGCGGCTGGCACCGAGCTCAAGTAGTCGGTTAATCAGGCAGCGACCCGCAAGGCCCGTCAGGCGCTCCAGCGCTTGACGGGCCCGGCCATTGGCAGCGCTTACTTGATGCGGATTTCTTCGATGATGTAGACGCCCAGCGTCGTCAAATCGTCATCTCCAAAAATCGCCGCACGGCCCGCGTCCGACGCGACCCATGCCTTGGCCGCCGCCACGTCGTCGAACCATACTTCCGTCAAGGCCGTGGCCGGAATCTCACCCGACGGCACGCCCGCCTGCACTGGATGCGCGCGGTCCACCACGAAGTTCTGCACCACGCGGCGCACGCCCTCACCTTGCGTCACGAGCGCCGGTCGGCGGCCTTTCAACCACGCTTGCTGCATCGTCGCCTCGTCGGCTCCCGGCTTCGCCGCCGACACCCACAGCAGCTTTTTGGGAGGCGCGCCCAGCTTGCGCTCGGCTTCGATCGACGGCCCCGGCGTCAACGCCTTCAACTCATGGCTTTCCAGCACGGTGATCGTGATCTCGCCCTGGAATTTCGGGATATCGAGCTTGCACTCGGCGTATTCGGGCGACACTTCCATGCGCTCCATGGCCGCAATATCGTCGAACGACAATTGCGAGATGCCGCCGATCGAATGCGACGGAAACGGCTCGATTTCGTAGAGCCGTTCGATAACGTGATTCTGCCGATATTCGTACAGCCCTGGCAACACAGCCGCCAGCGAACCATGCACGGTGAACCAGTGTTGACGGAATGCGGCTTCATCCATGCCGCGTCGCTTACTCAGTAAAGCCGAACGATAAATCATGGGATCTCCAAATTTGGGACAGCAAAAATCACGCGGCGGCGCGGCCTTCTCAATGGGCCGTTTCCAGGCCCTGGTCGCCCAGATAAGAGGCCTTCACCGCCGGATCGTCGAGCAAAGCCTTCGCATCGCCAGACAGCACGATGCGACCCCGGTCGAGCACGTAGGCGCGATCGGAAATTTGTAGGGTCTGCGTCACCATCTGCTCCACCAGCAGAATCGTCATGCCCGCCGAAGCCCGCAACTCTTCGACGATTTCCAGGATGCGCGTGACGAACAATGGCGACAGGCCGGTCGAGGGTTCGTCCAGCAGCAATAGCCGCGGCCCGGCCATCAGCGCCCGCGCCATCGCCAGCATTTGCTGCTCGCCGCCCGACAAGGTGCCGGCGTGCTGCTTCAAGCGCTCCTTCAAGCGCGGGAACAGATTCAGGCAGAATTCGGTGCGCGTGGCCACATAGGCACGATCGCCGCGCTTGCGAAATGCGCCGAGACGCAGATGATCATGCACCGACATGTCCGGCCAGATCTGCCGGCGCTCAGGCACTAGCGACAGTCCGCGCCCGACCAGCGACGGCGCCGAGGCGCGCGTCACTTCGACGCCATCGAATACGATCTTGCCCTGTGCGCGGCTATTGCGATGCACACCGGACACAGTTTTCAGAAACGTCGACTTGCCGGCGCCGTTGCTGCCGACCAGCGCCACGATCTCGCCTTGGTTCACCTGCAAGGTCACGTCATGCAGCACCAGTGAGCGGCCATAGCCAGTGGTAAGGCCTGTGATTTCGATCATTGCCGACCTCTGTCTGCATCGCGCGCTGCGTCGCTTATTGCGCCGCTTGTTGCCTCGTCGTGCGGCGTGCCCGATGCCGTTGCCGACTCCGCCGGCTTGCCCAGATAAGCTTCCAGCACCTGCGGATTGCTACGTACTTCGGCGGGCGTACCCGCAGCGATCATGCGCCCGAAGTCGAGCACAGTTACGCTGTCGCATACCGACATCACCAGTTGCATGTGATGCTCGATCAGCAGCACCGTGATTCCGGTCGCACTGATCTTGCGAATCAACTCGGTCAGACGATCGACCTCGGCTCCATTCAAGCCGGCAGCCGGTTCGTCGAGCAGCAGCAGGCCCGGTCCCACCGCCAGCGCACGCGCAATTTCCAGCAAGCGCTGATGGCCTTGCGGCAGCACTGCCGCGAGCCGCTGCGCTTCGCCGCCCAAGCCCACCGCGTTCAACAGCAACATCGCTTCCGCATGCAGCCGACGTTCGTCGCGCAGCACCGCGGGCGTGCCGATCACGGAAGTGAGAAATGATGAACGGGCCGCCATATGCAGGCCGGCCATGACGTTTTCCAGCACCGTCATTTCGGGAAACAGCGCGAGGTTCTGGAAGGTACGGCCGATGCCAGCCATCGCCACCTTATGCATGGACTGGCCGCCGACCGAGCTCTCGCCAAACTTGATACTGCCGTGGTCGGGTGTGATCACGCCGGAAATGAGATTCAGCACGGTGGTCTTGCCAGCACCGTTGGGGCCGACCAGGCCATGAATCGAACCGGGCGGCACGTCCATGTTGACGCCATCCACCGCCACGAGGCCGCCGAACGATTTACCCACATCGCGCAATATGAGCGGCGGCACGGTGCGGTCAGCGTCGCGCAAGCGCAAACTGCCGGCCGCCGCGACCGGCGTCGCATCGCCCAGCCCTGCAGCTTGCCTGCGACGCCGCCCAAACACGCGGGCCACCACCGCCGTCAATCCATCCGGCATCAAGTGCAATGTCACTAGCAAGATCACGCCGTAGATAACGAGACGAACATCGCCAAGTTGCGCCAGCACCCGATCGATCAGCGTCAGCACGATCGCACCCGCCACCGGCCCCCAGACCGTGCCGCGCCCACCAAGAATCACCATCAACAACATCAATACCGACAGGTCCATCGTAAAGGCGTCGGGATTGACGAAGCCGTTCACCGGCGCGTAGAGCATGCCAGCCAGACCCGCCAACACGCCCGAGACCGCGAACGCCAGACACTTGATACCGACGACGTTGATACCGAGACTTGACGCCGCGAGTTCATTGCCGCGTACCGCACGCATCGCTCGACCGAAGCGACCGTTGATCAGCGCAGCTTGCGTGTAGACGGCCGCCGCGACCAATACGAGCAATAAGATGTTGGTGGCCTTCAGCTCGAACTGGAAGTGCCCGAGTGTGATCGCCGGTATCGGGAACAGTCCTTCCGGGCCATTCGTGATGTCGGTGAAATCGGTGGCGAAGCCGTGCACGATCAAGCCGAAGGCGATCGTCACCATCGTCAGGTATGGCCCCTTCAAGCGCAACGCCGGCCATGCCAGCACCAGGCCCAACACCGCGGTGATTACCAAGCCGATCGGTATCGTTGCCAGCACCGACCAGCCGGCCTTCACGGTCAGCAATGCGGTGACGTAGGCACCTACCGCGTAGAAGCCTGCGTGTCCCAGTGAAATCTGGCCGGTGACGCCCGTGAGAATATTGAGACCACATGCCGAAATCACCGCGAGGCCGATCACCGCGACAATGCGCTGGTAATAGGCATCCTGCCAAATCAGGCTGAGAACCAGCGCCCCCACCACCAGTACGATCAGCGGCCGCAACAAATTGATATAGCCGGCCGATAACGGCGCCCGACCGCTGGCCGGCGGTGTCGGGCTCGGTTGCTGCAGGTCCATCGTCTTCTTCATAGTCAAACCTTCACCACTTGCTTCAGACCGAACAAGCCGGTCGGGCGATAGGCGAGCACCAACACGAGCAATAGCAGACCGAAGATATCCCGATATTGACTACCGAGGTAGCGCGCCACGAGCGCTTCGCAAATACCGAACAGCAGCCCGGCAAATACAGTGCCCCAAATCGAACTCAGGCCGCCCAGCACGCTGACGGTGAAGGCTTTCACCAGCAACGGCACGCCCATATTGGTCGAGGCGAATACCACCGGCGCGATCATCAATCCGGCCGCGGCCGACAAGGCACCCGACAGCGCAAAACCGAGTGACGCAATGACCGCCGGCGAAACGCCCGAGAGGGCTGCCGCCATGCGATTCTGCGCCACCGCCGTCAGCGCCCTGCCCCACAGCGAGCCGTAGACGAAAAGCGTCAACAGCACGACGATCAGTATCAGCCCGACGCCGATCACGATCTGTTGGGTCTGTACCGCCCACTGGCCGAACTCGATCAGGTCGTCGCCGAAGAAAGGCGGCGACGCCAGCACCGTCTTGCCCCAGATCATCGTGGCTACCGAACGGAAGGTGATGTCCACCGCCACCGTCGCCAAAATCCAGCCGATGGTGTCTTGCCCCTTGTTGAAGGGTGCAATCGCGCCCCAGTAAACCGCTACCGAAATAATCGCCACCACCACCAGCACGATCAGCGCGGTGACGGCCATCGGCAGTCCCCATGTCACATGCAAGGTCACACCCAGCAACGCGCCCAGCATCAGCAAGCTGCCTTGCCCGAAGTTAAGCGTGAGCGTCGTCATCCAGGTAAACGTAAAACCCAAGGCGACGAGCGCATAGATGCAGCCAAGCACCAGACCGCTGATTAGAACGTCCATGGAATCATTCCGTGTAAGGTTGGAACTTGCCGTCCTTGACCACGACCAGATGCAGATCGTCGAGGCTCAGCGCCTCACGCTGCGTAGCGCTCCAAGGGGCGTGGTAGTGCTTGATGACACCGTCGTAGTCAACGCTCTGCAGCGCCGTGATGACCGCCTTCGAATCGGTAGTGCCGGCTTTGCGGATCGCCGCGGCGAGCAAGCCCATCGCATCGTACGACAGCGCCACCGCACTCGGGTATTCCATTTTCGCGAGACCGATCTTCTTGTCGTAAGCCGCGCGATAGGCGTTCACGGCCGGCGTATTCTTCGCCAGCGGATCGACGCTGACAATGATGGTGCCTTCGGCGAAGCGGCCGGCCAGCTTGGTGAAGCTGGTATTTTCAAGACCCCAGCCACCGATGGTCGGCAATTGATAGTTCATGGTGCGCATATTGCGACGGATCTGCGCGGCATCGGGGCCCAGGCTCCACAGCACGATCACCTCGGCACCGCTGCTGCGAATGCGCGACAGTTGCGCCGTCATGTCCGGCTCGCCGATGTTGTAGGTTTCGTCGGCCACAGGCTTCTGGTTGGCTGCCTTCAACGCCGCCAGCAAGTCTTGCCGGCCACCTTGTCCATAGCCCGAGTTATCGGCGAGGATCGCCACCTTCTTGTAGCGACGCAGCGCTTCGCGAATCACGAACGGCGCCTGCAGGCCGTCATACGGGCTCACGCGATACGCGGTGGTATTTTGCGGCCGCTTGGTGATCGAGGTATTGGTGGCCACCGAGATCACCCAGGGCAGGTTCGCCGCGCCGATGACCGGACCAGCCGCCAGCGCAGTACCCGAGCTGCTCTCGCCGACAAATGCCACCACCTGGTCGCGCTCGATCATTTCGCGCACATTGGTCACCGCTTTATCGGGCACGTTTTCATGATCGCGGTAAACGATCTTGACGGGGCGGCCAAGCAGCCCGCCCGCGGCGTTGATCGCATCGACCTGCAGATCGATGCCTTGGCGCGCGGATTCGCCAACATAAGCCACAGGGCCGCTCAGTTGCAGCGACGCGCCGATGACGATCGGTGCTTTCGATTGCGCGCCGGCACCTTGCCAGGCGAAGCCCAGTCCCAGCACCAGGCCTGCGGCGGTGAACGC
>JBPBQZ010000007.1:0-27241 GCA_050955105.1 Janthinobacterium lividum
AAGTGTTTTGCTAGTGGGAAGTTGACGTCGAAAGCACCGAGGTCGTGTAAGGCGGTAAACACCAGGCGGTAATGAATCGCGGAGCCGGGCCGGTGGCGTTTGCCGCTCGCCGCCGCGTCGCCCGGTACGACTATTTGCAACGGCGCGATTTTGAGTAGTTCAGAAGCTGGGCGCCTAATTAAAAAGCGGCGGGCCTCGTTGGTTTTTATCGGGGTGCTAGCGCTCGTTTCCAAATGTAATTTGATGTCGACGAAAGGCTTGTTCCAAGCTTCGTCTGAAAGAGCCGTCTGGCAGGCAAAAGTATTTTCATGCGTATTCACCGGGCAGGCGAATGGGCGATGGTGGTGTTCGATCCAAGCGTCGCCCGGCGGCTTTAGCCAGAATTCCAATGCGTCGGCTGCCAATGAAGCGTTCTCGACGATGGTTTCGCCGCGCAAGGAAATGACTCGGTCGACCAGTGCGGCATCTTTTTTCGGGAACGCCCAATTCAACTCGAGCCGAGGCGGCGGTACATAGATTTGGAACGGTTGTTCCAGGAGAGTTTCCGCGTATTCCCCCGCAACCGCTTTGAACGTTAGCGCATGATTACCCGCTGCCAGCTCTGCGGTAGTCACTTCGGCTTTGCCATCTGCATCGCTGGTGGTGCTGGCGAGAAGCTTCGGGCCTTCAAATACCTGCAGCGCGGCACCGGCGGGACTAAGAGACGCCGTGGCGGTTACACGGCGCCCATCCTGGGCAACGGTGGCCGTACCGCCCAGTGCTGGCAACGCGAATTCGACGCTGTTGCTGCTTGGCTTTTTTCGTGGATGCGGAACGATCAGGAAGATGTCGTTGTAGACGTAGTTAAACGTCGATTTCACTCGATAAGTCTGGCCGAATTCGTAGAGAAAGGGCATCGGCCCGCTGGTGTATACGCCTGGTTTGCATGATGTTCTGTCGAGAAGATTCATCATCTCGTTTCCCGCGGAATCGGTGAGGACGATCCGGCAAGCCGTCATGGAGGTTGCACCCGCCACGTCCCTGGCGACGCGAACCAATATCTTCTGTCCGTACTTGATTTTCGATGCGCGCAACTCACGGCCGGATTCGGCGTCTAGAAGGGTGATCTGGTTGACGACAGAGACGGCCCAGCAGTTCGTTGCGGCGATCGAACCGGCAACCAACGCGCCGGTTTTAAGCAAACGCAGGGCTTGCTCGCGTTTTTGCATCGTGGTTTTGATCATTGAGCGCGAAAATCGACGCCCGGAGAGATTGGCGAGAATCACAGCAATCCTCCGAAGCTGGTTTCATCGAACTTGAAGCGCAGGCGGAAATAGGGACCTTGCGTGGTGTCGACGATGCTACTGAAATCGCGATCGTGATAACCGACGAGGTTGTAGCCGAGCGATACCCATAAGTCTTTCTTCATTCGGTAGCCGACTTCGCCGCCGAATGCGTAGCGTGTTTGTCCCTGGTTGTCGAAGAACGTCGACGCGGCCATGCCGACGTCCCAACGCTCTCCGATATCGCGGCTGATGCGACCGAACACCAACTGAGCGGTGGCACCGGCAGACTGGTCGACATAGTGTTCCGCGACATACTTGGCCGCGTAGCGCGCCGACAGCGTGGTGTGCCGCAACGGCTGGGCATTGGCCACTGCCGACATCATGTGCACCTGGCGCCGGCCCACGTTTTCGACCAGGGTGCGGCCCGTTTCCAGCCGGTGCTCGTAATACGCCAGCGCATTCATCGTATTGCGCGCGGTTTGCCGGTAGGCGACCCCAGCGCGTTGCCGCGTGCGCAAGCTGTCGCCGCGCGTGCGCTCGCCACGCCCCCACACCCGATAGGTGGTGCTTTTGACGAGTGCCGTCCAGTTTTGCGACAGCTTGTAGGCGATGCCGGCGCTCTGCAGCACGCTGTCTTCGTTGCTCGATTTGCGCAACTCCATCAAAGTGCTGCCCTTCCAGTTTTTCGCGCCAAGGTATTCGAGCGAACCGGCAAGCGACGTACTGTCGCCGCCGCCACGCCGCCCGCCGCGCAGTGCCCGGGTTCTTTCGAAGACCGAGCCCAGCCGCAGGCCCGGTGCGATTTCCCAGCCGTCACGCAAACCGAATGCCGCTTGCGCATCGCGGCCACCGATTGCGCCGCCTTGCCGGTATTCACTAAACACATGACCGGTTCTGCTGTATGAGGTGTCGATACCCGCCAGTGAGCGGAAGGTGCGCTGCGAGCCGTTCATTTCGTATAAACCGCCAAGACTCGAAATCAGCTCGTGGCGTGCATAGACGCGGCTCTGATCACCGAGTTGATAGTCGCCGCCCACGCTGAAGGCGCGCTTGTCCATATCGCGGACGTCTTGCTCGTACTCACCGTAGACGCGCGCTTTGGGTAGTCCCGGCACCACACTGGTGAGCCGCGCGCGGCCGGTGACCAGATCGATTTGCGCCGAGTCGTCGGCGTCGTGCACGGTGCCCTTGGCGACACGTGAACCGACTTCCAGGCTCAACATATCGTTCAACGGTCTCTGCAGGCTGGCCGATGCGCCAGTTACCGTAATGGCTTCGCCGCCGTCCGGGGCGTTGTCTCGCGTGTGCAGCGCTTCCGTTTTCAATTGGTCGCGCTCGTTGATCTGATATTCGGCTTTGCCGCGCACTTCGAGGCGGCCGGCGCCGACCGGCGAACTGATGTTGTCGAAGTCGTCAGACGTGCGAGCCACCTCGACATCAGCTTTCAGGCGTTCGGATTGATGTTTCAGTGCTATCCGGGCGCCTTCGCCGTCGCCGCGCTTCACGCTATCGGTGCGCGCATATTCGGCCGTAACGTCGGTGTGCGAGCCAAGCTGCGCTTGCGCTGTCACACCGCGCAGACTGCGTCCGTCGTTTGGATTGCGGTCTTCTACGGCAACCGCCCCGAGCGTCAGGTTGTCGGTGACGCGGAATTGGGCGTCGCCGCCGAATAGCCAGAATTTATCGCCATTACCTTCGGTTTCGTAGCTTATGCGCAAGTAGTTGAGCCCGTTGGTCTCGGGGTCGATCGATAGCAAAGGTTCATTCAGCAGTAGGTGGCCGCTCATGGGCTCGATGCTGTAATCGGCAAAGCGTTCGAGCGAGCGGGGCGGCTTGAGGAGCAAGCCCTTTTGGTCGCGGTCGTAAGTGACGACTTCCACATGCTCGGAATTTTCGACGAATTCGCCCCCTAGCTCGTACGGGCCGAAACCGCGTGCTGGCAAATTGACGACACGCTGGCTCAGGCTGTCACGATTGATAAAGACGTTCGATTCGAGCCGCTCGCCTTCATAGTGGTGACTCAGGCCGGTGATGGCCCGGTCATACTGCGTCAGTTGGCGGCGATCGCGCTGACTTGAGGTCGAAAAGTCACCATAGATTAAGTAAGAACGATGGCTGTCGATGCGGACGTACAAACGACCGGTGGATTGTGCGTCGAAGCCACGTACCGACGCGTCACCATATACCGGGTAATAACGATCCGGCTCGATATCCCGAAACAGTCGCTCGCGGCTGTCTTTTTCGCTATCGAAGGCGGCGGTGAGCAGATAAGAGCCCTTGACCTTGCCTTTGAGGAAGAACGCTGTACGCGCACCGGCCGACGCGCCATTGCCCCAGCTACGTGAAAGTTGCGACAACTGCCGCTCAAAGCCGTTATCGCGGCGATCTACTGCTTCGACGCTGCCGTTTCGTAGGCTGATCGAGCCTTCGACGATGCCTGCCGCAATCATTGGACGCAGTTCGGGCGTCAAGGTAAGCCGCTGCTCTGCCGACAGCATGCCGCTGCGTACGCGGATGAGCAGGGGTTGAGGTTGTGATGGCGGTAGCAGTACGAAACGTGCCGAGCCGCCGTCGACCAAACGCTGAATGCTGGCTTCCCCAGTAACGTGGTCTTCGCCCTCCCAGGCGCCAGCGCTACTGGTGATCGTGACAGGAATGCGTGCGGTCACGGGGGTGCCGTTGGCGTCGCGCAGCGAGATTTGAACAGGGATCGGCGTTTTGCCGTCTGCGACGGCGTGCTCGTCGGTGCTGATTTCGATGTTCGCTAAGTCGCCCGGCGCCATAATACGAATGGATTTCTCACCGAGCGGGCGTCCTGCGCTGTCGTGCTCCACTACGCTGAGGTCGTTGGCGCCTGCGGCGAGTCGTACGCCGATGAAAGACCAGGCGGCAATACCGCGCGAGGTCTGTTCGCTACGCTGCCCGATCGCAACGTCGCTGACGGCGGTGCCGTTGACCGTTAAGGTGAAGCGACCGCCCGAGTGACCCTTCACGCGCACCGTCGTTTGACGGGACGACGTCCGCTGAGCGTCGGTCAAGTCGACGAAGCCGACACTGTTGTCGAGCTTGGGCAGCAGCGCGTCGAGTGGTTCGAGCACGTCGGACGGCGTGACCGAAGCGGCTACCGGAACGGAAGCAGAAATAGCCGATGTTGCCGACGCAGCCGACGGCGTCGTCCCGGGTACGGGGCGGGAGACCGGCGACATGCCATTCTCCGGATCGACGATGCCGGTGGCGGGCCGCGATTTCACGTTGCCGTAACTGCCGGTTTCGAGTTGTGCGTCCATCCTGCGCTGCGCGATGCCATCGATTTCTTGCCGGTCACCCAATTGCGCGCGACGCACCAGCACTTGACGACGCGCATCATCACTGCAGGACAGCGCGAAGTCGCCGCGTCCAAGCTCGCCATTTCGCAAATCGAGGAAGCGGCTGTTGCCGTTGCCGGCGTTTCGACTCGATATGACAAGCGGCTCAGTGCCTACGGGCAATGTCGTCGCGTCGAGCTTCAGCACGTGGGTGAGCGGTTTTAGCCCGTACAGACTGTATTTGCCATCGACATCAGTCTCGGCGTAGGTGCCATCTTCCAAATAGATCCTTACGCCCGGTACACCGGGGTCGTCGGCATCCTGCTCGCCATTGCGGTGGCAATCCAGGAATACTTTGCCGGCGACGAATGCATCGGACGAAAACACACCCGCGACAATCTGCACTGATGCATTGGCGGGATTCGAGCGCAATACGCCCGACATCGCGGATGCGTGGCTTTCAGCGCGCGTGCCTTCGCGCGCGGTAGCCCCGACACGTGCCCGAAACCTCAGTGTCGCTTCCTGGCCGTTCGGCAACGGCGTGTGGTCGAAGTGGAAAGTCAAATGGCGTCGGTTGATCGTCGGTTCGGGGGCCGGCAGTGAGCGGCCCCCGACCGCCAGTCTTGCCGATCCGCTTTCGTAATTGAAGCCTGCCGGCAATTCGTCGTCGATGCGGAAACCGGGCAGGTTGCCGTTGAGCCGGTGCTTGAGGATCAGCGTGTAATTGACGAAGTCGATCAACTCGGCGGTGGGCCGATCAGGCTGATGCGTGAGCGTTAGCGCGAACTGTCCGCTACTTTGCTGGTCGAGCGGAATATGGTTGTTAATCAGTCGCCCGGCGCCCGCGGCGTACGCGAACGACTTGTACCAGCGTGGCGTCTCGCCGAGCGCTGGCGCACTGGCGTGCGGCGCAACCGCCAGATCGATGCCTGGCGGAGCATGCGCGGCACCCGCTTGGGCCGGGATTTCGATCGAGCTCCCCGAACGGTAGCCCGCTGCTTCTACATCGATCGTGTAAATGCCCGCGGGCGCGTCCGGCGTGAGATTCAGAAAATAAAAGCCGGCTTCGTCGCTCACCATGCCGGCCGAACTGCCGCCCAGCACATCACGGGCGAAGTCGATGCTGCCGTTTTCCGGCTTGAGCGTGATCCTGGCGCCGGCGATGGGTTCGCGGGTGGCTGCGTCGTAGACCACGCCACTCGGTACCAACGCTAGATCTTGGTGACGATAGGCGTGTCCAGCGCGAATACGTCGATAGTGCAACACGCCTCGCCGGGTATCGGATTCGGCCGCGTCGACGCTTTCGCTTGCCGATCCGCTTGCTGCCTGCGCGCGCCGGCTTGCTGTTGGCGTAGCCGGGCGGTCATCAGCGCGGGCTTGGTGCGTGGCATCGACACTGTCGCTGTTGTCTCGCGGCGTGCCGTACAGCGCTCCGGTTGGCGACACGATGCGCAGTGCATAAGCGCGACCGGGCATGACACCCGCCAAGCGATAGACGCCTTGCGCATCGGTGAGCGCTTCATGCACCACCGTATAACCGGATGCCCCGTCGGGTGAACCGTAGAGCAACTGTGCGCGCCAGCCACGCAGCACCTTGGCACCGCTGCGGTAGCGGCCATCGTGCGCAGTATCGATCCACGCGCGACCGCTTAGCACCGCGCCGCGCGATACGAGCATGTCGAGTGTCTGCGTATTATTGGCGGAAGCGGCGGCGGGTTCCCCGCCTCCGGAAACATGCTGCGTGGCGCGAATAGAAACGCTCGCTTGGCATGCCGGCAATATGCGTTCGGACAGCGTAGCGATGATGCGTACGGGTGAGGTGGCGGCGCCCGGTGCGACCACTTCGTTGGTGCGGCAGCGCAGCTGCGGTGCCGTGATCGTGCATTGCCAAGTGGATGCGGCCTCGATACGCGGTGCATCCATCCCAGGGGGTAGCGTCACTACCGAGACGATTTCCGCGCTGCTGACGCCCAGGCCGGTATTGCGTACGCGCATGGTGTAGCCGGCTGTGCCGCCAACGACGAAGTCGTCGTCAGGAGTGAGTTCGGGCGTCAGGTCGGGCGGGTCGAGTGCGCCGACGACCACGCGCGAGGTATTGCTGAGCAGCCGCACCGGTGTGCCGTCTGGCGCGTCGGTGTAAATCGTTTCCGCCACACTGTTTAGCGTGGGCGCGGAAAAATCGTTGTCGACGCGCAGGCCGAACTCCCCGTTCAGCGTCTGGTGGGCGGCCAATCCGTCGATCAGGCCGAACGCCACTTCCACTACTTGCTGTGTGCCTTCACGGCCAGCGGAGCGATATGCGAAAGGGCGATCCGCCACGGTGCGCACCAGGCGTTGCACGGTCGGCGAATTGGCGCTTATCGAAGCGCCGACATAACGGCTACCGTTCGGAATTTCATGGCGCAGCAACAGCAGGTGGCTGGCAACGCCGTCGATCGTGATTGGCTTTGCGTCAACCGCGGCTACCGGTAACGCGGTTTCTCGTCCGGTATTCTCGCCACGCAGTTTGATTTGGATGGCGCCACCGGGACGTGTTGCGCCGGGTTGCGCGCTGGAACTCAGCTGTAGCGCAGCACCCGTAACCACGCCCACCTGCACACGGATTTCCGCATGCGCTGATTGTTCTGTGGTGGTCGCGTGCAGCCGGATCACGATATTGTCCGGTGCGTCCGCACTGGCATCGAACACGGCCAGCAGAGCCAGCTGTTCGCCGGCTTCAAGGCGTAGTGCGGCACCGGCCTTGCTGTTTACGGGTAGCGCGGCGCCGTTTTGACCGGTGTAGCGGCCGCTGGAGGCGGTATCGCGATAAAGCAATAAGCTGCCCGGCACGACGCCTCGGTCGGCCTGCAGCGTTAGAGCATAGGTGGACGCGGTGTTACCGGTGTTCACGAGCGTGACGGGTACGACAGCCTGTCCAGCTAGCGTTACCCGCGCGCTAGTGGGTCCGCGCAACACTAGCGCTTCAACCGGCAGAATTACGGTTTCGACCACGTTCGAGCGCAGCGAGATCCGCTCCGCGGAGCGGGCACCCAGGTAGCTGACTTGAGCCTGTGCTTCGATGCGCGTATTAGCACGAGGCACGGTCTGAGCCGCATGAGCGGGGGAAAAAATGCCGATGAGAATGAAGAGAAAGAGCGGTATGACGCGCCCCCAAGCCCTGGCGGCGGGCTTCGATGGGTTGCCGCCGGTAGCGACCGAGGCAGGCTGCGCGGTTGATCGGCAAGCGTCGATGGCCGGCCGCCACCGGCATGGAAATGACAAACAAGGCGACATCATGGAAATATAAATTTATTTAGTTATACGAATTGAGGCGAGCAGTTGCGCGACAAATTCGTATTCAAAGAGCTTATTCCGCGATCTTTACTGAATAGATCAAAGTGGATTTTTGCTGGACGTCCAGACGCGGCTGACTCGCGGCGACGGAACTTTCAGATGCATGAGCAACGAGTCCGTCTACGTTGCCGCTACTCTCGAAAACTGGGCTCGTCTGCAAGCGTGCATACGACGGTATCGGATCGAAAATACGCAAATCGCTGACAGCGGTGTCGCCCGGGTTCGTCACGACGACGCGATACCAAATACAAGTGCCTGGTTTAGCCGCAACGGTCTTCTTGCCAAAACTCGCTGTTGCCGGTGCGTCGCTTCGGCAATTGGCGTCGACGGCTTGCTCTTTCACTACCGTGACCGTGCCGCCGGTCACTACCGTGGTGTCGATGATCGAGGCCAGAAGCTGCGCGTGATCGTCGCTGATATCGAGCGTCGTCAGATTGCGGGTTCGGCTCACCGCATCGGGTGCGGCCGTAACCTGAACCAGTAAGGACAATGGCCGGCCATGCTCCAGCACAGGCAGAGAGTGCGCCGCCGACAGGCGTTGTTCCGGCTGCGGCTCGCCGGTCTGATCTGGGTCGAGATAGACGTCGGTAGTCCAACGCTTTTCCGAAGAGCTGGCGCTCACGCGGAGCTTGCCTGCGGGTATCGTGGTCCAGCCAGCGTTTTCCAGCACGTGTGTATAAACGACCGTGCCGCCCGGCCTTACGTTACCGACCTGGGCGGAGCGCAGATTGACGAGGCGCGCTGCGTTGCCGAGTACGCCGGTGATCACATGGCTTGCCAAGGTTCGTGCGGAGCTGGCAGTGATCTGTAGCGTCGCCCGCGACTGTTTGTTGAGCGGGGTAACCAGTAGGCAAACCATTTCTGCCCGGTTCTGCTCGATCGGCGCGGTTTGCTGAACGACCGCGCCGAGATTCGCGGCGGAGCATTTGCCGTCAACTGGGCGATGAAACGCGGCCGTCACAGTGGCATCGATTGATGCGACGTTCAATCGATAGCGGTCGGATCGGGCAGCGGGATTACGGTTGTTGACATACAACTCAATGGCTGTCGATTCACCGGGATTGTGCAAATCGACACTGAAGGACGACGGCGCGCTGTCGGCAGCGCCCAATTCGCGGTCTTTGCTGAGCGCTACCGCCGCGGCCTCGACCTTGCCGATGGTAAGTGGGCTTTCGTATAACTGCCCAGAGCGCGAACGGATACGCAAGGTCGCGGTTGCCTGGCTCAAAGCGGCGGCGCTCGTACTGGCGGGCAATGCAACCCGTATGCGAAACCCCAAGGTTTTGCCGGCAGCGACTTCTCCGGTCGACGGCATGCCGTCGACAATGGGAAGCGGCGCGCCACCGTCGTCCGTCAACGCGGTAAAAGTGGTACCGACTGGAAAATTGGCCCCGGCATCGACTTGTACCGAGTAGATTTCGCTACGGCTGCCGTGGTTGACGAGGGTTGGATGGAATTCTTCTTCGATGCCATACAGCGCTTGTGCAATGACCAACTTACCGGCGATCTTGGCTTCACTCGTGTCACGAATCGTTACTTCAAATGGCCGCGAGTCCAAATATTCTCCGTCGGGCTGCGCCATGCCATTCGATAGAAGGGGTGTTCCGTCGGCCGCCAGGCGCGCGCGCGCGTAATTCGCCATCAGCGAGCGCGTTTGGCCGCGTGGCGCATCGGTCTTTGCCTGCAGCGCGAAATCGATGTCCGCCGTCTGCGCTTTCAATAAATAGAACCAGGCGGTCAGCGTGCCGCTGGCAGTGTCCAATTGCATGCCGGCGGGTTTGCCATTGATCGTCGCCGAGTGCTCGGAACCTGTTTGCTCAGTGAAACTCTGCTTCAATACCTTGAAGCTACCTTTCGAATAATCGAAATCTGGCGCCAGTGCATTGAGCGGGAAGCGCACGACGACGTAGCCGTCTTGAGTGCGGCTTAGATTGCGCGCACGGAACTGTGTGTCGACTTGTTTCCCGGGTTCGACAGCCGCGCCGGGGCGCGACGGCCAGACGTCGAACGCACCGCTATCGGTGATTAGCTTGTAATCATCCACTTCGACGGTTTTGGTCGGATCTTTGCTCGATGCGAATACCAGCTTGAACGCCGGCTTGGCATCGGCGGCCGTGCCTGCGGCTGATCTCGCCTCGACAACCAGATAAGCGTGCGCCTGCGCTGCGAGCTTGCCACTGAACCGGTACGGCTCGCCGGCTTTTAAAGTGAACGGCGTGCTACCTGGATCAGGCTCGCCATCACCGTTGCTATCGGGATAGATTTCGATGGACTGTAATTGTGGGTCGGCGGCCTTCAGGCTGACAGAAAAGCCATCGTCGTCGTTGCCGAGATTGATCACCTGGTGCATGAAGCGCACTTTGTCACCGGCGAGCCCGGGTCGGATTTGTGCGGTTTGGCCGCGATCGACCTCGATTGCATAGACGCTGGTGATCAGCGTTTCGACCAGGTTCGAGCGCGTCGTTAGTTGATCGCCATTCGCGTCGAAGTATTGCGCGGTGGCCAATGTTCCGATGCTGGTGCCGGCGGCCGGTAATTCAGCAGCTTCCGCCATTGCCGGCGACGCCATCTCGGCGAGTGTTATCGCCACGAGCATAGCTATATGCCGACGACAACTGGTGGGATAGCTTGCTTGATCGGCGAGCCGAACGCGTTGCCGCGTGAGCGGCGCCGAGGTATTGCGGAAAGATTGATTCATGATTCGACTCGTGATGGATCAGTGCGCGGCGCTTGGCGGACGGTGTGGCGGCGGCCCGGAGGCCGGCCCGGCTGCGGATGCCGTATCGATGCGTACGCGCGCGCTGATGCTGCGCGTGGCGCCCCCTGCCATATCGCCCAAGGTCCAGCGCAGACTGCGATAGTCTGCAGTGGCTTGGCTATCTGTCTGCCCGCCGGCCGACGCCGCGTCGGCCAGGGACGCAGCGGCAGGAATAGCCGGCGCTGTGCGCATAGCGACGGGCAATGCTTCGTCGCGTCCGTCGGCGGTATGGCCAATGGCATTCGCCGGCCGCGCGCTGCCCAGCACGTAGCGTGTGCCTTTCGGAACTGGCAGGCTGCCGACTACTGCGCGCAATGGCGCTTGCGAATGGTTTCGATAAACGGCGCGGTATTCCAGAACATCGCCAGGCCTGGCCGATGCGGCGTCGACGAATTGTTCACCGTGACGCCCTTTGACGACCTTGAAGGCCGTTAGCGCTACGTCGATGGGCGCGGGTGCCGGCATCGGCCGCGCCGAAGCGCTCGACACGCCAGCCGGCATCCCGACAGTGCCAATGCCGGACGTCTCCGATGCTGGAGCAACCGGAGCAACCGGAGCAACCGGAGCAACCGGAGCAACCGGAGCAACCGGAGCAACCGGAGCAACCGGAGCCGCCGAAGCGAGGGCAGGGCCGAAGCAAAATCCCAGCGCGCCACCTATAAGCAACACAGCCGCCATGCCGTTAGAACCACGGTGCGGCGAGAATGCTGGAACCCTAACGGCAACGGAAAGAGGCAGGCGGCCGGACGACCGGTGAAAGCGAAGGAAAGGGAGGTGCAAGATAGTACTCGGTAGTACAGAACATTTCTAACACTACCGATGTGATTGACTTATCTCTATGGGAATTGGGAACGACTTGAGATCGGAACTTTCCGGCGGCGTAGTGCCTTTTCTTCAGCAATACTGACTGCACCGTTGGTGCTCGTCGCGGCGCCAACAGTGCATATTGGTCCCTGACGCGACAATGGTTAACAAGTCGGCATCGAAGAAGAAGCCGAGCGCCTTGTCATTCCCGCGCCGACCGCAGCGTCAAGCCCAGCGCGATCACGGCTAGCGCCGCGCCCAGCAAGGGCAGGTAAATCAGCCCTAGGCCAGCGCCGATGGCTGTGCCACCTAGCCACGCACCGCTGGCATTGCCGAGATTGAATGCTCCCTGGTTCAGCGTCGAAGCGAGATTCGGCGCGCCTTGCGCACGTTCCACTACCAATATTTGCAACGGCGGCACAAGCGCGAACGCCAATATGCCCCAGATGAACATCGTCGCGCGCGCGGCATCGGGCCAGCGAATCGTCACCGCGAACACCAGTAGTACCAGCGTCACCGCTATCAGCAAGACAATGATAGAAGGCCTGAGCCGCCAGTCGGCGAGACGCCCACCCGACAAACCGCCGATGGTCAGTCCGAGGCCGAACACGAGTAGCGCGGTCGTAACCGCATGCGGCGTCAGGCCGGTTACGTCCTCCAACATCGGTGCGATGTAAGTGAATACTGAAAACAGGCTGGCCGAACACAGCACGCTGAGGGCTAATACCAGCAGCACACGGCGGTCGGCCAACACCCGGAACTCGCGCGCCAGGCCAGTACGCGGGGTTTCGATGTTATTGGGCAACCAACGCAGCAGTGCGAGCGCGGCCACCACGCCGATCACGCTCACTACCCAGAACGTAGCGCGCCAGCCCAACGCTTGACCGATGGCGGTGCCAGCGGGAACCCCCAGCACATTCGCCAGCGTAAGCCCCGTGAACATCAGCGCGATCGCCTGTGCGCGCCGGTTCGGTGCCACCAGGCCGGCGGCCACCACTGAGCCGATGCCAAAAAACGCGCCGTGACAGAACGAGGTCACCACCCGCGCGATCATCAATATCTGATAGCCGGGCGCCAGCGCGCACAGCACATTGCCGATGATGAAAATACCCATCAGGCCGATCAACGCCGGTTTGCGCGGCATGGTAGCGGTAGCGGCGGCCAGGATCGGTGCTCCGATCGCCACCCCCAGCGCATAGGCCGATACCAACATGCCGGCCGCGGGGATCGACACGGCCAGATCGCGCGCAACGTCTGGCAGCAGTCCCATGATGACGAACTCTGAGGTGCCGATGCCGAACGCGGCGACGGCCAAGGCAAAAATGGGAAGTGGCAGAACGGCAAAAAACGACAAGAGAGAGCGCGGCGGGCGTTGCATGGCGGGCAAGAGGCTGGTGAGCGCCGACACGGGCCGGCGCTACGGAATGAACGGCGATTGTAGGCGAAATATATTCATGGGCTAGTCGCCCCGCAGTCCCGCTCGCTCGATGCCCGATACGTAAATAAAGCTGCGATGAATCATCTGCAACAGGGAATGCAGCGAGACCGGCTTGCTCAAATGGCCGTTGAAGCCGGCTTGCAAAGCGTGCGCCGCATCTTGCGGTCTGCCGAAGCCGCTGATGGCGATGGCCGGAATTTTGGCGGTGCGCGGCATTTGCCGTAGCGCCGCGATCAGCTCATAGCCATCCATGCCGGGCATGCCGATATCCGACAGGATCAGATCGAAGTCGTGCGTAAGCGTCGCCTGGATCGCGTCCTGACCGTTGGTTTCGGCATGCACGTCGGCGCCCTCGATCTCCAGCAGGGTCCTGAACGCTTCCAGTGCGTCGACCATATCGTCGACCACCAGGATGCGCACGCCCTTCAGCACGCCGGTCTCGGCCGGCGGTCCCGGGTTGTCGAGCAAGGCCATGCCGGCATCGATCGGCAGCCAAATGCGGAAAGTTGCCCCCTGTCCCAAGCCCGCCGATTCCGCCGACGCGCGTCCGCCGTGCATTTCACTCAGCTGCTTGACCAGCGCCAAACCTATTCCCAGGCCGCCGCGTTGACGGCTGATGCCGCCTTCGGCCTGGCTGAACATGTCGAAAATCTTCGGCAGGAATTTTGGTTCGATGCCTTGTCCGGTGTCGGCCACTTCTATGTAGGCGAATGGACCCTCGCGCGTGCAACTCAGACGGATCGCTCCGCCGGACGGCGTGAACTTAAGCGCATTGCTGAGCAGGTTCCAGACAATCTGTTCCACCCGCACCGCATCGGCGGAAATCAGGAGCGGCTCGGACGCGCCATGCAAAGACAGCCGAATGCCGCGTTGCGCAGCATCGGCCACCACCGCTTCCGCCGCCGTGTGGACGATCGCCGCGACATCGGTTTGAGCGTGGTTCAGCATCAATTTGCCGGTGCGCACGCGCGATAGATCGAGCAGATCATCGATGATCTTTGCCTGGCCGATGACCGAGCGGCGAATTGCCGCTGCAGCGTTCTGGATCGCCGGCAAATGACGCGCCTCGGGGAGTCGCGTGAGCATCTCGGCCTTGACGTGGATCAGGTTCAGCGGATTTTTCAACTCATGCGACAGCACCGCGAGGAACTCGTCTTTCAAGCGATTCGCGGCCTCGACCTGCTCGCGTACTGCTCGTTCCAGCGACAATTGCATCAATTGCGCGCTTTCCGCGCTCTTCTTGTCTGTCAGGTCGCGGCAGATCTTCGCGAAACCCTTGAAATCGACGCCCTGCAATGGCGTCATCACGCCGCTGCAATACAAGCGCGAACCGTCCTTGCGGATATGCCAACGCTCGTCCTCGGCGCGCCCATCTTCCTGGACACGCTGCCGCTCGTGAATCGGCACACCGTTGGCCCGGTCTTCCGGCAAGAAGATCAGATCGATCGGCTGGCCCACTACCTCGTGTTCGAGATGGCCGAAGATGCGTTCGGCGCCTTGGTTCCAACTGACGATGAGACCAGCCGTGTCCTGCACGATGATCGCGTAGTCGTTGGTGCTTTGTGCGACCAATTGCAGCCTTTCTTCACTCTGGCGTGCCTGCGCTTCGGCTGCGCGTCGCGCGGTGATGTCGATTAGCGTGAGCACCGCGCCGTCGATGCGGTCATCGGTGGTGCGGTAAGGCGAATGCCTGGCCAGATACCACCGGCCGTGTGCACCGCCGATTTCGCGTTCGATCAGCTTCAACGATTCGAACGCGGCGGTCACATCCTCCGCCAGTTGCGGATACTCGAGATGATGCGTTATGTCGAGCAGCGAGCGACCGATGTCGGAGGCGATAACATTGAACAATTCCACCGCTTTGGGCGTGTAGCGCTTGATGCGCAATGCACGATCGACGAACACGGTGGCAATTTCGGTCGACGTGATCAAGTTCAGCAAATCATCGTTGGCCTTGCCGGTTTCCTCGATCTTGGTCTGCAACTCGGCATTCACCGTCACCAACTCTTCGTTGGTGGATTGCAATTCTTCCTTGCTGGTTTCGAGTTCTTCGGTGGCCGAACGCAGTTCCTCGTTAATTGCTTGCAATTCCTCGTTGGACGCTTTCAGCTCTTCTGTCGATGTGTCCGCCTGCTCGACCGTTTCCTGCAGTCGCAACTTGGTAGTCTGCAACTCGTTTTCGAGCTGCACCAGCACCGGATCGCGCGTGAGCTCGCTCGGATCGGCCGAATTTTCCTTCATGGTGTCTTCGACTTCGTCGAACAGCACCAGCACGAAATCGGCATCGGCCGCGGCGTCGCGGAATGGGCGCACCGTCATATTGACGTACATCGCATTGCCGTCACGCGAAAACCTGACGCGCCGCGCTTCGATGCTCTTGCCGCTTTCCATGGCCTGGAACAAGGCGGTGCGCAACTCCAGGCGCAACTCCGGCTGCACGATCTCGATCAGATTTTGCGACGGTTCGCCGCCTACGTAGCGCAGGAAGCGACCGGCGTGGTCCGACATGTGCACGACGTTCGATGCACGATCGACAATCACGCTAGGTGGCGCATATTGCTCGAGTACCCGCTGGTGCAAAGCGCCAAAAGAGAAGGCATGCCGATTCGGCAGGGTTTCGACGGCGGGCGCGGTCAGGGTTGCCAAGGCGATGTTTTTCATTGCTACGATGACCGGTTCGCGGCCGCTGTGCGACAGTACCTTGGCTCGATAGATGCGGTTCTTCTTATCGACCGGCAGGAACAGATCTTCCGCCACCTCCGCGGATTCGGAGTTTCCGAGAAACAGGAAACCACCCGGGCGCAGCGCGAAGTGGAACATCTGCAACACCTGGCGCTGCACGCTGCGATCCAGATAAATCAACAAGTTGCGGCAGCTAACCAGATCGAGGCGCGAGAACGGCGGGTCACGTAACACGTTGTGAATCGCGAAAAGCAATTTCCCGCGCAGCCCCTTGTTGATTCGATACCTTAACTGGTCTTTCGTAAAGAACTTGTTCAGGAGGCGCGGCGGCACGTCGGTCAGGATCGATGTCGGAAAAGCGCCGACGCGGCCAACGCGGATCGCGCGTTCGTCGATGTCGGTGGCGAAGACTTGCAACGATGGCACGTCGGAGCGACCTTCACCGTGTTCGGCCACCAACATCGCCAGGGAAAAGGCTTCCTCTCCGGTCGAACAGCCAGCGCACCAAATGCGAATCTGGTCGTCCGCGCCCTTATCCTCGAAGAGCTTCGGAATCGTATCGCGTTCCAGTGATTCGAAGGAAATGCGATCACGGAAGAAATTGGTAACGCCAATCAACATGTCGCGCAAGAGCGCTGGGGCCTCGGCGACATTGGCTGTGAGGAAGCCCTCATAGGCCTCAAGGTTATTCAGCGCATTCACTTGCAGGCGGCGTTCGATGCGTCGCAGCACCGTGGCGCGTTTGTAGTGTGCGAAATCATGCCCGGTGCGTTCGCGCAATAGCCGCAGGATGCTCCGCAGCGCTTGTTCGTCGGACGCCGTAGCCTGTTGCGCTACCGTGGACGGGGCATCGGCGCCCGGCGGCAGCCGGATCGCGCGTGCGTTTTGCCACAGTTCGAGCAATTTCTGCGGCATGTCGACCACCGGTAACACTAAGTCGACCATGCCCGTCGCGATCGCGCTTTCCGGCATTTCCGCGTATTCGGCGTCTGCCGGCGTTTGCGCGAGGGTGATGCCAGCTTCTTCCTTGATGCGGCCGATGCCGACCGCGCCGTCGCTGCCGCTGCCGGACAAGACGATGCAGATCGCGCGTTCTTTGTGGGCTTCGGCCAGGCTGCAGAAAAACACGTCGATCGCTACGGGACGCCCGTGTGGACGTTCCGCGCTGACCACACGGAAGTGGCCGTCGTCCATCGACAGATTAGTCGACGGCGAAATCACGTAGACGTGGTTTTTCTGGATTTGCGTTTCGCGGGTTACCTGTATGACAGGCATCCGCGTGACTTTCTGTATGACCTCGTCGGCGTGGCTTTCGTATTTGGGTGACAAATGCAGAATCACCGCAAACGCCATCCCCATGTCAGCCGGGGCGCTCTCGAAAAACCGCAGGATCGCCGGCACGCCGCCAGCCGACGCGCCGATTCCCACGACCGGGAAATCAGGCTGGGCGCCCGCGGTACTGGAGGCCGGCGCGGCAGCGGGGGAAGTGCTTGCTGCATCGGCGCCGGTATCGTTACCTGTCATTGATCTCAGATCCTTCGTCGGGGGCAATGCCGTAATAGGGCGGATGCAGGGGGCCTACTCTGAGTCCCCGGCAGCGCATGATCGTGCCGACCTACGCCACGAAGCCCGCTATGTTTTTCCGACGGTAGCGCAAATTTACATACAAGATGGTGCTGCGTCGATCCGTTTGCGGTGAGCAAATCAAGAAAGCGCCGGTTGATGCGGTTCCTGCGGACGCGTGTGGGAAAGATGAGACGACGACGCTAAATCGCCGCAAGCTTCGTGCCCCGCGTCGATCGAATCGATAACATGTTCCGAGCCGCGAGATTTCAGCCCGAGAAGCAGGCATTGTCGCCGGCGGGCAACGCATCCGAATCCGTCAGAAGGGCGTAAGTGGGGCACATCGCGCCGGCTTTTTCAAACGCGCATTCGTTCAAGGACGCTGACATGGCATGGTTTCGCGCACCGTTCACGGTTTCTTCGGCTCTTTCTGCACTGCTGTTGGCTGGCGCATTGGCGAGCGTTCCGGCTTACGCTGACTGGCACGCAGATCTACAACCAGCGCAATTTTCCGGGCAGGGCGATTTCAAGTTTTTGGGGTTGCCGATTTACCACGCTGAATTATGGAGTGTGCGTTTGCCAGTGGACTTCGACGCGCGCTTTGCGCTGCAACTGACTTACGCACGGGATATTTCACGCGAACGTCTGGCCGACACGGCGATCGATGAAATGAAGCGGCTCGCGCCTGCCGAGTTGCCGGCGCAAACCCTGGAGCGCTGGCATGAAGACATGCTGCGCAGTCTCACCGACGTCTCGAGGGGCGACCGCTTGAGCGCCGTGTTTCTGCCGCATCAGGGCGTGCGCTTCTATGCCGGCGACCGGCTCACCGCCGAAATCGACGATCCGACTTTCGCGCGCGCGTTCTTCGACGTCTGGCTCGATCCGAAGAGCCGCGGGCCGACATTGCGCCGGCAGTTGCTCGGCGAGCCCACGCCCCAGCATTGACCCAAGCGGCCCGCGCGGCTGCAATCTTTCTAGAGATTCCTTGAAATCGACACGCGCCGTCCCTATAATTGGCACTCGTTGGCAGAGAGTGCTAACAATTTCTCTTCCTGCCGGCGCGCCCGTGTGTGTCGTCCGGCCTCTGTTTGCCTTTCCGTATTAAATCGAGAGGAGTGTGTATGAACCTTCGTCCTTTGCACGATCGCGTTATCGTCAAACGTCTGGACCAAGAAACCAAGACGGCTTCCGGCATCGTTATTCCCGACGCCGCTGCTGAGAAACCCGACCAAGGGGAAGTGCTGGCGGTCGGTCCTGGCAAGCGTGATGACAAGGGCGCCAAGATCGAGCTCGACGTCAAGGTCGGCGACCGCGTGCTGTTCGGCAAATATTCGGGCCAGACCGTCAAGATCGACGGTAACGAAGTGCTCGTGATGCGTGAAGAAGACATCATGGCGATCGTCAACAAGTAAGCTGGCTCAAGCCCCGCTTACCTCGTTACGCTCGAATTCAAAAGCCTATTCAGGAGTTATCAGATGGCAGCTAAAGATGTAGTGTTTGGCGATTCCGCACGCGCCAAGATGGTCGAGGGTGTCAACATCCTGGCCGACGCAGTCAAGGTTACGCTCGGACCGCGTGGTCGCAATGTCGTGCTCGAACGCAGCTTCGGCGGCCCCACCGTCACCAAGGACGGCGTGTCGGTAGCCAAGGAAATCGAACTCGAAGATCGCCTGCAGAACATGGGCGCGCAAATGGTGAAGGAAGTCGCTTCCCGCACCAGCGACAACGCCGGCGACGGCACCACCACGGCAACCGTGCTGGCGCAATCGATCGTTCGCGAAGGCATGAAGTACGTCGCGTCCGGCATGAACCCGATGGATCTGAAGCGCGGTATCGACAAGGCCGTGCTGGCTGCCGTCGAAGAACTGAAGAAGATCAGCAAGCCCTGCACGACCAACAAGGAAATCGCCCAGGTCGGTTCGATTTCCGCCAATAGCGACAGCTCGATCGGTGATCGGATTGCTGAAGCCATGGACAAGGTCGGCAAGGAAGGCGTGATTACCGTTGAAGACGGCAAGTCGCTGGAAGACGAACTCGACGTAGTCGAAGGTATGCAGTTCGACCGCGGCTACCTGTCGCCTTACTTCATCAACACCCCGGAAAAGCAAGTCGCGATTCTCGAGAACCCGTTCGTGCTGCTGCACGACAAGAAGATCTCGAACATCCGTGATCTGCTGCCGGTGCTGGAACAAGTGGCGAAGGCCGGTCGTCCGCTGCTGATCATCGCCGAAGACGTTGATGGTGAAGCGCTGGCTACCCTGGTCGTCAACAACATTCGCGGCATTCTGAAGACCACCGCCGTCAAGGCTCCGGGCTTCGGCGACCGTCGCAAGGCCATGCTGGAAGACATCGCGATCCTGACTGGTGGTCAAGTGATTGCCGAAGAAACCGGCATGACGCTGGAAAAGGCCACGCTCAACGAGCTGGGCCAAGCCAAGCGCATCGAAGTGGGCAAGGAAAACACCACGATCATCGATGGTGCCGGCGAAGGCAGCAACATCGAAGGCCGCGTCAAGCAAATCCGTGCGCAGATCGAAGAAGCCAGCTCGGACTACGATCGTGAAAAGCTGCAAGAACGCGTGGCCAAGTTGGCCGGCGGCGTGGCGCTGATCAAGGTCGGTGCGGCGACGGAAGTCGAAATGAAGGAAAAGAAGGCGCGCGTGGAAGATGCATTGCACGCAACCCGTGCCGCAGTCGAAGAAGGCATCGTGCCGGGCGGCGGCGTGGCACTGATTCGTGCACGCAAGGCCATCCTGTTGATCAAGGGTGACAATCCTGATCAGGAAGCGGGCATCAAGATCGTGCTGCGCGCGATGGAAGAGCCGCTGCGTCAGATCGTGCGTAACGGTGGCGGCGAAGCCGGTGTGGTGGTGGACATGGTTGCCAAGGGTACCGGCAACTACGGCTACAACGCGGCGACGGGCGAGTACGGTGATCTGGTGGAAGCCGGTGTTGTCGATCCGACCAAAGTCACGCGTACCGCACTGCAAAACGCCGCATCGGTTGCCGGTCTGTTGTTGACGACCGACGCCGCTGTGGCCGATCTGCCGAAGAAAGACGCGCCCGCAATGGGTGGCGGCATGCCGGGTGGCATGGGCGGCATGGGCATGGATATGTAAGGTCCTGACGGATCTTGCCTCAAGCCGGTCGCCTGCGGGCGCACCGGCTTCGAGACCAGCCTGTCAAATAAAAACCCCCGTCTTCATCGAAGCCGGGGGTTTTTTCATTTGCGCGCCCGTTGGTGCGCTGGCGGTGCGGGCGTCGGCACTGGCTTTCGCCGCGCTCTGGTCAGTGCCGGGTGCCGCTGGCGCTAGATGCCTCGTCGGCAATGCTCGCGGCATTGGGCTGCGCGTCGTCCGCACGTGCCCAGAAAAACCGGTCGGGAACGAATCCGCCCATGCCGGGCCGGAAAGCTGTGCGACTGGCCTGATAGAGATACTCCTGCGCTTCGCGCACGGCTTCCGGCACTTCCAGCCCGTTCGCGAGCAATGCCGCGATCGCCGCTGCCAGCGTATCGCCAGTGCCCAGCAGCCGATGCGGCCCGCGTTGCCAACTGTCTTGGCGAATTTGTCCGCTTTCGCCATATAAGGTGTTCACTGTCTGGTGGATGCCGGCTTCAGACAGCAGCACGTATTCGCAGCCTTCCTCCACTAGATGCTCAAGCGCGTTCGCGGTATTCGGCGCCTCGGCGTCGCTATCCGGTTGCACCAGTTGCAGCAGATTGGCGCGATCGGTCAGCAGCAGCGTGGTTTGCGGCGCCAGCAGGTCGGCGAAGCTTTGGCGCAGTTCTTCGCCCGCCAGCAGGTGGTCGTCGTCCAGCACGAAATCGGGCGCGAGAATCAGTGGCACGTGTGCATAGTCAGCGACGATTTCGGCGATTACGCTCACCACTTCGGCGCGCGTGGCCGCGCCGATCTTGAAAGCGGCGATCGGCATGTCTTCGAGCAGCATGCGCGCCTGGCTGGCGATGGTTTCGGGGTCGAGCCCCGTAATCGCATCTTCACCGGCCGAATCGCGTATGGCGTAGCCGGTTTGTACCGTGACGCCGTGGCAGCCCATGCTGGCGAAGGTCAGCAGGTCGGCCTGTAGCCCGCTGGCGCCGGTCGGATCGAACAGCCCGAAGGTCATGACGATGGGAGGAGTCTCGCTGGACATGAGTATCGATACGAAGTGAAAAGCGGTGGACGGGACCCAACGGACAAAGCATGCCACAAAGCGGCGGACTCAACTAAACGGCCGCACGTTCGCGCCAACCGGGCGCCGGCGTCGCGGCACCGCGCGGCGCACCGCGTAGAGATGGCGATACTTTTGCCGGCAGGTTAACATCACGCCTTTGCTCCGTCCCGAGCGGTCTTTTTAAGCGACTGAAAATGGAATATCGAAGCTGGATGTGCCTGATTTGCGGCTGGATGTACGACGAGGAAGCAGGTGCGCCGGACGAAGGCATCCCGGCTGGCACGCGCTGGGAAGACGTGCCGCCGAACTGGGTTTGTCCAGAATGCGGCGCACGCAAGGAAGATTTCGAGATGGTGCAGTTCTAAGCTACGCGTTGCCGTGCGGCGGCGTACCTTTGCAAGGCCTGTTCGCGCGCTACCGCATGGTCGACGATGGGTAGCGGATAATCGGCGCCGAGCGTCAGCCCGGCGGCCTGCAACACCTCGGGTTTCGCCAGCCAGGGCGCATGGATCGCCTTGGCCGGCAAGCGCGCCAGTTCCGGCACGAAGGCGCGGATGAACGTGCCTTCGGCGTCGAATCGGGTCGACTGGGTAAGCGGATTGAAAATGCGGAAGTAGGGCTGTGCGTCGCAGCCGGTGGACGCCGCCCATTGCCAATTGCCGTTATTGGCCGACAGGTCGAAGTCGTTCAGTTCGCGTTCGAAGTAAGCCTCGCCCAGGCGCCAGTCAAGGCCGAGATCTTTGCAGAGAAAGCTGGCGACCACCATGCGCAGCCGATTGTGCATATAGCCGGTGGTGTTGATTTGCCGCATCGCCGCATCGACGAGCGGATACCCGGTTTGTCCGGCGCACCAGGCCTTGAAGTGCGCGTCCGCGGTTTTGCCGCTCGCCCATTCGATGCGGTCGAATTCTTCCCTGAACGCGCGGTGGGCGCCCGGCTGGCCGACCCGCGGATGATGAAACAGCACGTTGAAAAAGAAGTCCCGCCAGGCCAGTTCCGACAGCCACACTTCGGCGCCGCCCGCCTCGGCGTGATCGTGCAGCCGCGCCCAGGCGGCGCGCGCGGCGGCGCGGATCGACAGCGTGCCGTGCCGCAAATGTACAGACAGCAGACTAGAGCCTTTCACCGAGGGAATTTCGCGCGCCTTGGCGTAGTGGCCGATGCGGGCGACGAAATCGTCGAGCAATACCAGCGCACCGCGCTCGCCGGTGGGCACGCCGGGCGCCTGGGCGTGCCCGAATCCCAATTTCTTCAGCGGCGGCAGCTTGTGCGCCAGACTCCTCGGCACGGCGGTCAACGCATGCAGATGGTCCTCGACCGGATACGGGCTGAACGCCGCTGGCCCGGCTTGCGACAGCCATTTGCGCTTGTAAGGCGAATAGACGGTATAGGGCTCGTTTTGCGCGCTCAACACCTCGTCCTGCTCAAAAATAACCTGGTCTTTGAAGGTAAACAGAGCGATGCCATGCGCCGCCAGCGCGTCGCCGACCGCGTGGTCGCGCGCAAGCGTGGCGGGCTCGTAGTCGCGGTTGGCGAATACGGCTTGCACGGGCGCGCGGCGCGCCGTGTCGAGCACCATCTCGAGTGCCTGCCCGTGGCGCACGATCAGGGCGCTGCCGGCTTCGCCCAGGCGTTCGTCGAGTTCGTGCAGCGCCGCGTGGATAAAGGCGACGCGGCGATCGGAATCCGGCAAATCGTGCAGGATGTCGCTGTCGAATACGAACAGGCACAGGACGCGGCGACACTGCGTCAACGCGTGGTAGAGTGCCGCATGGTCGGCGATCCGTAGATCGCGCCTGAACCATACGAGGCCCTGGTCGAACGCTGGCATGCTGGTTTCGTCCTCTTTGATAAAATCGCGATTATGGCCAATTCAAACGATCGCATAAATCTGACCAATCAGTTCCTGATCGCCATGCCGAACATGGCCGATCCGACCTTCTCCGGTACCGTGGTCTATCTTTGCGATCACACCGAGCGGGGCGCGCTGGGGCTGGTGATCAACCGTCCGACCGACATCGACCTCAAGTCGCTGTTCAGCCGCATTGAACTGAAACTTGAGATCGAGCCCCTGTTACATCTTCCAGTGTACTTTGGCGGCCCGGTTCAAACCGAGCGCGGTTTCGTGCTGCACGAGGCCGGCGACCATACCTACACCTCGTCGATGGCGGTGCCGGGCGGTTTGTCGATGACGACTTCGAAAGACGTGCTCGAAGCCGTGGCCAGTGGCCGCGGCCCGGAGAAATTCCTGTTGACGCTTGGTCACGCGGGCTGGGGTGCCGGCCAATTGGAAGAGGAAATCTCGCGCAACGGCTGGCTGACGGTGCAGGCCGACCCGCAAATCGTCTTCGACGTGCCTGCGGAACAGCGGCAAGAAGCCGCGCTGTCGCTGCTCGGCGTGTCGCTGTCGATGCTTTCCGGCGAGGCAGGACACGCATGAACGGCGAGGCGACGCTGCTCGCCTTCGACTATGGCGAAAAGCGTATTGGCGTGGCAATCGGCAATATGTTGCTGCGCCAGGCGCGCGCCTTGACCGTCATTCCGAATCGCAACCGCGCCTATCGCTTCGAGGCAATTGCGCGTCTGCTGGCCGAATGGCTGCCGCAGGCGCTGATCGTCGGCTTGCCGCTGCACACTGATGGTCAGCCACATGCGATGACGCAACAGGCGCGGCGTTTCGGCAACCAATTGCATGGCCGTTTCGGCTTGCCTGTGAGTTGGGTGGACGAGCGCTATTCGTCGGTGGAGGCGGCCTCGCTCAATCCTGGCCGGGCGGCCGCCGAACACCTCGACGCGCACGCCGCGCAAGTGATTCTTCAACAATATTTCGATGAACCGAGCGCCATCGCCCTGTCGGCTGGCGTCGCCGGTCCGACACCTTGACCCTAAGCCTCGACACGCGGCCGGGCGTTTTCCGGAAACCCATGAAACCATTCGACGCCGAAGCGCTGTACCGGATTCTCTACGAACAAGTCCGGCAGGCGTATGGCGATCAACTGTTCGCGCCGGACGGTGTGGCACTGGTCGGCATTCACAGTGGCGGCGCTTGGCTGGCCGAGCGTTTTGCGGCCGACCTGGCGCAGGACGCGCCAGATGCACGACCGGCCAGCGAAGCCGATGCGGTGCGCACGTCGGCGCCTGCCGCGACTCAATCATCCTTGCCGTTCGGCGTGGTGAATGTGGCGCTGCACCGCGACGACTATGCGCACAAGGGCCTGCACGCGCGGCCCAGCCCCACGCAACTGCCTTTCAGCGTCGAAGGTCGACGCATTTTGTTGCTCGACGACGTGCTTTTCACGGGCCGCACGATTCGCGCGGCGCTGAATGAACTGTATGACTATGGGCGACCCGCCTCGGTGGAGTTGGCGGTGCTGGTGGACCGCGGCGAGCGCGAGCTGCCGGTCGCCGCGCGCTTCGTTGGTTGCGTGGCCGAAGTGCCGCGCGATCGTACGCTGGTGCTGACGCGTGCCGACGACGGCAGCCTGACCTTCGACACCGAACCGAGCACCGAAGCATAAGAACCCTTAGATACGATGAACAGCAATCTTCCAGGTCCGTCTGTCCCCAAAGTTGCCGCGCTGCCGCGCCAGGGCTTCCTGCGCGGCAATCCGCAACTCACCCGCAATGGTGAATTGAAGCATCTGCTAACCATAGAAGGTCTGCCGCGCGCCATCATCACGCATATTCTGGACACGGCCGAGACTTTCGTCGGCGTGACCGATCGCGAAGTGAAGAAGGTGCCGCTGCTGCGCGGCAAGTCGGTCTTCAACCTGTTTTTCGAGAATTCCACGCGTACCCGCACCACCTTCGAGATTGCCGCCAAGCGCTTGTCGGCCGATGTGTTGAATCTGAATATCAGCGCTTCCTCCACCAGCAAAGGCGAGTCGCTGCTCGACACCATCAACAATCTGTCGGCAATGCACGCCGACATGTTCGTGGTGCGCCATGCGCAAAGTGGTGCGCCATATCTGATCGCCCAACATTGTGCGCCGCACGTACACGTGATCAATGCGGGCGATGGCCGGCATGCGCATCCGACGCAGGGCCTGCTGGATATGTATACGATCCGGCGCTACAAGCACGATTTCACCAAACTGACGGTGGCCATCGTCGGCGATATCCTGCATTCGCGGGTGGCGCGCTCGGATATCCACGCGTTGACGACCTTGGGCGTTCCCGAGGTGCGAGCCATCGGGCCGCGTACCTTGTTGCCCGGTGGCCTCGAGCAGTTGGGCGTGCGCGTCTTCACCGACATGGATGAAGGGTTGCGCGGCGTCGATGTGATCATCATGCTGCGCTTGCAGAACGAGCGCATGAGCGGCGCGCTGCTACCTTCGGCGCAAGAGTATTTCAAGAAATGGGGGCTGACGCCGGAACGCCTGGCACTGGCCAGCCCCGACGCCATCGTCATGCATCCGGGGCCGATGAACCGCGGCGTCGAAATCGATTCGCAAGTGGCCGATGGGCCGCAGTCGGTGATCCTGGAGCAAGTGACCTATGGCATTGCCGTGCGCATGGCGGTAATGAGCATCGTCGCGGGCAATAACGACTAGTGTCGGCAAAGCTTGGGGCCGCGCTGGCAGCTTCGTATAAAAAGACTGTGAACGGAATCACCTGAATGAAGATTCAAATCGAAGGCGGCACCGTGATCGATCCGGCGGCAGGCAGCCGGCGGTTGGCCGATGTTTTTATCGCGGACGGCCGCATCGCGTCGATCGGGGCCGCGCCCGCCGGCTTTGTCGCCGAGCGCCGCATCGATGCGCGTGGCTTGATCGTGGCGCCGGGGCTGGTCGATGTGTGCGCGCGGCTGCGCGAGCCCGGCTATGAATATAAAGCGACGCTGCAATCGGAAATGGCGGCGGCGCTGGCAGGCGGCGTAACCAGCGTGGTGTGCCTGCCCGACACCGACCCGCCGCTCGACGAACCGGGCCTGGTGGAGATGCTGAAGTTTCGCGCCGGCAAGCTGGTGCGTGCGCATGTGTATCCGCTGGGCGCGCTGACGGTCGGGCTGCGCGGCCAGGTGATTACCGAGATGGTGGAATTGACCGAAGCCGGCTGCGTCGGTTTCTCGCAAGCCGATGTGCCCATCGACGACTATCAAATCCTGTTGCGCGCGCTCGAATATGCAACCACGCACGGCTACACCGTGTGGCTGCGGCCGCAGGACGCGAGTCTGGCGCGCGATGGCGTGGCGGCCGCCGGCGCGGTGGCGTCGCGGCTCGGCCTGTCGGGTATACCCGTCGAAGCTGAGACGATCGCGCTGCACGCCTATTTTGAACTGATGCGGGCCAGCGGCGCGCGTGTACACATTTCGCATTTGTCGTCGGCGCCGGGCATTGAACTGGTGCGACGCGCCAAGGCGGCGGGGCTTGCGGTGAGTTGCGACGTAACCATCAATCACTTGCATCTGACCGACGTCGACATCGGCTATTTCGATTCGCAGTGCCGGTTCGACCCGCCGTTGCGCGGCCAGCGCGACCGCGATGCGATACGCGCGGCCGTGATGGACGGCACCATCGACGTGATCTGTTCGGACCACACACCGGTCGACGACGACGAGAAGCTGCTGCCTTTCGGCGAAGCGTCGCCGGGCGCCACCGGTTTGGAATTGCTGCTGTCGCTGACGGTAAAGTGGGCTAAGGAAATGCGTATCCCGCTGGAACACGCGTTGGCCAGTGTCACCAGCCGCGCCGCGGCGGTGATCGGTGTAGATGGCGGCCGCGTGGTGCCGGGCGCGGTGGCCGACTTGTGCCTGTTCGATCCGGATGCCTATTGGACGGTCGCCGCGGCGAAACTGGTGAGCCAAGGCCACAACACGCCATTCGACGGTTACGAACTGCCTGGCCAGGTGCAGGCTACGCTGGTCGCCGGCCGGATCGCGTTCGAGCGATGAACCGCGTGCCCGAGGGTTCGCCGC
>JBPBQZ010000008.1:0-25355 GCA_050955105.1 Janthinobacterium lividum
CGTCGGCCAAGTAGGTAGCGGCTTGGTATCGTTCCTCAAGCAATGGGGCCAGTACGGCATGGCCGGCAAGATTCCGCTTGGCGATCCGACCATCAGCGAATCGCTGCTGTGGGCGCTGCCGCCTGAGTCCGAGACCGGCACCTATGTGAAATTCTGGGATTACAACGATCCTGCCAACCCACCGATCGAGCGCAAGTTCGCGCGCGACTACCGGAAGAAATTCGGCGAACCGGCGTCGCTGGTGGCCTGGTCCGGCTGGATGTCGACGCGCGCGGTGCTGGCGGCCATCGAAGCCGGCAAGTCGACCGATCCCGCATCGATCGTGCATCAACTCGAAACCCTGAAATGGCAGGATCGCAAGGTCACCAGCTACTATCGTCCTTGGGATCATCAATTCATCCATCCGGTGGCGATCGGCATCGCGCGGCCGCCCAAGGCAGATAAATGGGATGTGCTCGATATTGCCAAGTCGATTCCGGCCGACAATTCGCAGGTGGAAGCGATTTTCGGCAGCAAGGCGGACAGCAGTTGCCAGATGGATAGCCTGTAGCAAGCTCGGGCCGGGCGGCGCGCCGCCCGCAGCGCGGGCTTATCACCCGCAGTACGGCCCGCAGCGCGTTTCGCCTGCGGGCTTTTTGTTTTTGAGCCGCGTCACCGGGCCGATCCGAGTCCGGTGATAAAATCATCAGCCATGCCTCGCTCCCGCGCTCCCCGTCCCGACTCCAAGCCCTCCACGAATAGAGAAACAGCCATCGATACACCCTCCAGCAAATTCGCTTATCCGGTGCCGAGCCGCGAAGAAATCCTCGCTGTCGTCCGCGCCACCGATGAGGCCTTGACGGCAAATGACATCGCCGACGCGTTGTCGGTCAAGCAGGAAGAGGTCGACGGGTTTCTCAAGCGCGTGGCGGCCATGGAGCGCGACGGCCAATTGCGCGTAACGCCGGCCGGCGCTTATCAGCTCGGCAATCCAGCCGGTTTCATCGCCGGCCGTGTACAGGGCCACCGCGACGGTTTCGGTTTCCTGATTCGCGATGACGGCGGTGAAGACCTGTTCCTGCCGGTCGCGGCCATGCAAAAGGTCATGCACGGCGATCGGGTGCTGGCACGCACCGGTGGTCATGACCGCCGCGGGCGCCAGGAAGGCCATATCGTCGAAGTCACCGAGCGTGCGAACCGGCGCGTCATCGGCCGCCTGTTGAGCGAAAACGGTGTGACCGTGGTGGCGCCCGAAGACAAACGCATCGCGCACGACATCCTGGTAGTCGGCAATGCCGTGGGCAACGCCAAGGTCGGCCAGGTGGTCAGCGTCGAGCTCACCGATTACCCCAGCCGTCATTCGCAGCCGGTGGGCCGCGTGGTCGAAGTGCTCGGCGAAATCGACGATCCGGGCATGGAAATCGAAATCGCGGTGCGCAAATATGGCGTGCCGCATCACTTCAGCGATGCCGCCGCACGCCAGGCCAAGCAGTTGCCCGACGAAGTGCGCGCCGCTGATCTGCGTTACCGCGTCGACCTGCGCGACGTGCCGATGGTGACCATCGACGGCGAAGATGCACGCGACTTCGATGACGCCGTGTATTGCGAGCCGGTGCCGGTGGGCAAGGGCCAGGGCTTCCGCCTGATCGTGGCGATCGCCGACGTTTCGCACTATGTGCAGCCGAACGATGCGCTCGACGTCGATGCGCTCGAACGCAGCACTTCCGTATATTTCCCGCGCCGTGTGATTCCGATGCTGCCCGAACGGCTGTCGAACGGCCTGTGCTCGTTGAATCCGCACGTCGACCGCTGCGTGCTGGTGTGCGACGCGGTGATTACCGCCCGTGGCGAGATCAAGGCCTATCAGTTCTATCCGGCGGTGATTCATTCGGCCGCACGTCTCACCTATACCGAAGTGGCCGCGGTGCTGTCGAACACCAAGGGGCCGGAAGCGGCGCGGCGTGCCGCATTGCTGCCGCATCTGCAGAATCTCTACAGCATCTACAAGGCCTTGCTGCAGGCCAGGCAGAAGCGCGGCGCGATCGATTTCGAAACCACCGAAACCTATATCGTCTGCAATGCGCAGGGCAAGATCGAGCAGATCGTGCCGCGCACCCGCAACGAAGCGCACAAGCTGATCGAGGAATGCATGCTCGCGGCGAACGTCTGCGCGGCTGACTTCCTCAAACGCAACAAGCATCCGGGCCTGTTCCGCGTGCATGCCGGCCCGTCCGAAGAAAAGCTCGCGAATCTGCGTGATTTCCTGCGCGGCCTGGGGCTGTCGCTCGGCGGCGGCGTGACTCCCCATGCCAGCGATTACTCGGCGCTGATCGCGCAGATTCGCGTGCGGCCCGATGCGGCGCTGCTGCAGACCATGTTGCTGCGCTCGATGCAGCAAGCGGTGTACAGCCCCGAGAACGTCGGCCATTTCGGCCTGGCCTACGAGGCCTACGCGCACTTCACCAGCCCGATCCGTCGTTACCCCGATCTGCTGACGCACCGATCGATTCGCGCGATCTTGTCGCGCAGCCGCTATGTGCCGGAGCCGTCGCCGAAGGTGGTGTTGAACCAGTCGGTGTCGCCGAAGGCGCGTGCCTTGCAGCGTGCCGACGCGGCCAAGCGCAGTGCGACCGACGAACCGAAACGCTCGACGCCCGAACTGGCGGTGTGGGAAGCGCTTGGCTTGCACTGCTCGGCCAACGAACGCCGCGCCGACGAAGCGTCGCGCGACGTCGAAGCCTGGCTCAAATGCTATTTCATGCGCGACAAGCTCGGCGACGAGTTTGGCGGCACCATCAGCGGCGTCGCCTCGTTCGGCATTTTCGTGCAGCTCGATTCGCTGTTTATCGAAGGGCTCGTGCACGTCACCGAACTGGGCTCCGATTACTTCCAGTACGACGAGGTGCGCAACGAACTGCGCGGCGAGCGCACCGGCATTCGCTATAAACTGACCGATCGCGTACGCATCCAGGTTGGGCGCGTCGACATCGATGCGCGCAAGATCGACTTCCGCCTGGTAACCGACAAGCCGTTGAAAGGCGTGCTGCCGCAGGCCGACAGCGCACCGGGGCGCGCCAAGTCGAGCGGCCGGGCGAGCGCCGGTGGCGGCAAGGGCGGCGGCAAGTCGACCCCCAAGCGTGCCGCCAGCGCACCGTCCGCCGACGTGCGTGCCGCGCAGGTGGCACGCGCCGCCTCGCGCAAGCGCCAAGCAAAATCCGCCGGCTCGTCGCGCAAGCGCGCGAGTCGCTGATACCTCACCGCAGTAAGTACAGGCAGACCGCAGCGTGGCACGTCTTAAAGTTTTTTATGGTTTTCATGCCGTGACCGCACGGCTCAGGCATGACGCCGCGACCGTCGAGGAAATTCTCTACGATCCGACGCGGCGCGATCGGCGCATGAACGAATTCCTGAAGATGGTGCATTCGTTTCAGGCCGCGCCGGCGGAGCACGCCGGCGACGGCACGGGCGAACGCAGCAAGGCGTCGCGCGGCGGTCCGCGCTTGATCCAGGCCGATGCCGCGCGGCTGCAAGGCCTGGCCGGTCATGAGCGTCATCAAGGCGTGGTGGCGCGTGCCGCGGATATCGCGCTGGCGCGCACGCTGCCCGAGTTGCTCGATGCGCTGGGCGAATTGCCGGTACTGTTGCTGGTGCTCGATGGCGTCACCGATCCGCATAATCTGGGCGCCTGCCTGCGCGTGGCCGACGCGGCCGGCGCGCACGCCATCATTGCGCCGCGCGACCGCGCAGTCGGCGTGAACGCCACCGTGGCGAAAGTGGCCAGTGGCGCGGCCGAGACCGTGCCCTACATCACGGTCACGAATCTCGCGCGCGCGCTGCGCGAATTGCAGGAAGCCGGTGTGCGCGTGGTGGGCACCGCCGACGAAGCCGACGCGACGCTTTACGAAACGGCGCTCGATGGCCCCTTGGCACTGGTTATGGGCGCCGAAGGCGAGGGCATGCGACGGCTGACGCGCGAGACTTGCGATGAGCTGATCCGCATTCCGATGTTCGGCAGCGTGGAAAGCCTGAACGTGTCGGTGGCCAGCGGCGTGTGCCTGTTCGAGGCCGCGCGGCAGCGCTTGACCAAGGCGGCCAAGCGCTGAATCATCACGCCGGGTCGCGAGCGCGGCCTGGCTTAGATTTTTAGATATCTCCCGTCATCCAGTCAATCAGCGACCTCGACCGATATGAACCAGGATCAGCTCAAACAATGGGTGGGCCGCAAGGCGGCGGAATACGTACTCGCGCAGGTCGGCCATGACGCGATCATCGGCGTGGGCACCGGCTCGACGGCCAACTGTTTTATCGACGCGCTGGCCGAGCTCGACCCGCAACACGCGAAGGTCAAACGCACCGTATCGAGCTCGCTGGCAACCACACGCAATCTCGAAAAGTACGGCTTCGTGGTGCTCGATCCGAATGCGGTCACGCTCGAGCGGCTACCCATCTACGTGGATGGCGCGGACGAAATCGATGAGCAGGGCAGAATGATCAAGGGCGGTGGCGGCGCCCTGAGCCGCGAGAAAATCGTCGCCTCGATGGCGGCGGTATTTCTTTGCATTGCCGATGAATCGAAGCGCGTATCGGTGCTGGGGAATTTTCCGCTGCCCATCGAAGTGCTGCCGATGGCGCGGCGCGCGATTGCGCTGCGCATGCGCGCATTGGGCGGCACCGTTACATTGCGTGCCGCGGCCGGTCAGGCACCGCTCGACGCCGCTAGCACCACGCTCGATGCGACGCCGCATTACCAAACCGACAACGGCAACCCGATTCTCGACGTGGCCGGCTTGCACATCACGGATCCGCTGGCGCTGGAGCAGGAAATCAACGGTTGGCCCGGCGTGGTCACCGTCGGCCTGTTTGCCGCACGCGGTGCCGACCGATGCTTGTTCGGCACGGCGCAGGGCGTGCGTGAAGTGGTTTACTGATCAGGCTGGCGGCGGTACATAGCCTTGCGCGGTATCGGCACCTTCGCCGAACAGATACTTCTCGGTCTGCTTGAGCAGGTATTGGCGGGCGCGCGCATCGCCCATGTTCAGGCGATTTTCATTGATCAGCATGGTCTGCTGATGCAGCCAGCCCTGCCACGCCTCTTTCGAGATATTTTCATAAATGCGAACGCCCAGCGGGCCGGGTAACGGCGGCCGCTCCAGGCCTTCGGCCTCGCGGCCGAGCTTTGCGCATTGAACAAGACGGGACATCGACAAACTCCTGGGAACAGTAAGGGGGGCCGCTTCGGTCTTAGATTTCTTTGATCAAGACCAGCGATTTACGCTGCCAATTGTAGAGGCGGCGGCGGTCGGCGGGCAGGTCGTCGACGCTTGCCTTGACGAAGCCGCGCTTCAAGAACCAGTGCTCGGTGCGCGTGGTGAGCACAAAAATACGTTTGAGCCCGCGCGCGCGTGCACGCTGCTCGACGCGCTTGAGCAGCCGTTCACCGTCGCCGGTGCCTTGCGCCTCGGGCGACACCGTCAGGCAAGCCATTTCGCCGAGCTTTTCGCTGGGATACGGATAGAGCGCCGCGCAGCCGAACAGCACGCCGTCATGCTCGATCACCGAGAAGAAATCGATATCGCGTTCGATCTGGTGGCGGTCGCGCCTGACCAGCGTGCCGTCGGCTTCCAGGGGCTCGATCAATTGCACGATCGAGGCGACGTCGTCGACATTGGCTTCGCGCAGGCTTTCCAGATTCTCGTACGAGATCATCGTGCCCACGCCATCATGCGAAAACAGCTCGAGCAGGATCGAGCCGTCGAGCTTGAAGGGAATGATGTGCGCGCGCGGCACCCCACCGCGACAGGCACGCGTCGCATAGCGCAGGTAAAACTCGGTCTCTTCCGCGAGCGTGCCGGTTTCTTGCAGGCGCTGCGCTTCGTCGAGCCGCAGTTCGCGGCGCAGCGCGCCGGTGCCGTCGAGCACGCCGGCCACTTCGGTGATAAAAATAAGTTTGTCGGCGCGCAGCGTCACGGCGGCCGATGCCGCCACTTCTTCCATTGCCAGATTGAAGGCTTCGCCGGTTGGCGAGAAGCCGAGCGGCGACAGCAGCACCAGTTTGCGGTTGGCCAGCGATTGTTGGATTGAATCGGCGTCGATCTTGCGCACGATGCCGGTGTGCTGGAAATCGATGCCGTCGACGATGCCGACCGGCCGCGCCGTCACGAAATTACCGGAGACGATGCTGATATGCGCATGCGCCATCGGGGTGTTGGGCAAGCCCTGGCTGATGGCGGCCTCGATATCGAGGCGCACTTCGCCGGCGGCTTCCTTGGCCGATTCGAGCGCCGCTGCATCGGTAATGCGCATGCCGCGCGAGAAATCCGACTCGCGCTGGCGCAGCCGCATCTGCTCTTCCACCTGGGGACGCGAACCATGCACCAGCACAATCTGCATGCCCATCGCATGCAACAGCGCTACGTCTTGCACCAGCGCATTGAGGAAGCCCTCGTGCACCAGCTCGCCACCGAACGCCACCACGAAGGTTTTGTTGCGAAATGCGTGGATATAGGGCGCGACGGCGCGCAGCCAGTCGACGAACTGAGCCGTCGAGGCGCCGCCGCTTTCGCTCGGGCTCGGCATGACATGCACCGGCGCCAGGGCGTCCGGTGCGTCGTGCGCCTCGGGCAAGGCGCTGAGGTTGGGCGCGGTTTCTTGATTCATGCGCCGGATTATAATGCGCCCCCATGTCCAATGTAGCCCGCGCGGCGCCTAGCCGTCGTCAACCCGCCCGCGCCGCCGGTTCGCCGGCGCGTCCGCCCGGCCGTCCGCCGGTAGCGCCCAATCCGGTCGGGACCGTGACCTTCCCCGAGGCCTTGCCGGTCAGCGCGCGGCGCGACGAGATTATCCGCGCGCTGCAGGCGCACCAGGTGCTGGTGGTGAGCGGCGAAACCGGTTCCGGCAAAACCACCCAGTTGCCAAAAATCTGCCTGTCGATCGGGCGTGGGCTCGGCGCGGGCGGCACCGGCCTGATCGGCCATACGCAGCCGCGCCGCATCGCCGCCAGCGCCACGGCGCGGCGCATTGCCGAAGAATTGAATTCGCCGCCTGGCCAGATCGTCGGCTACAAGGTGCGCTTCAACGATACGCTCGGGCCCGGCGCCTCGGTCAAATTGATGACCGATGGCATCCTGCTGGCAGAAACGCAGGGCGACCCACTGCTGCGTGCCTACGACACGCTGATCATCGACGAGGCGCACGAACGCAGTCTCAACATCGACTTCCTGCTGGGCTACTTGCGGCAATTGCTGCCACGCCGACCCGATCTGAAGCTGATCGTCACCTCGGCCACCATCGATGCGGCGCGCTTTGCCGAGTTCTTTGCGCAAGACGGCAAGCCGGCACCGGTGATCCAGGTCAGCGGACGCATGTTTCCGGTGGAGATTCGCTATCGGCCGGTGCAGGCGCCCGGCGAGGCGCCGCGCATCAGCGCTCGCGAGGGCGCTCAAATGGCGGCGTCACCCGCCGATGCGACCGCGTCCGCTGCCGCGCCGCCAGCCGCCGCGAGCAAGCCGGTGATCTCTTATGCCCCGTCGCCCAGCAACATCGCGACGTCGAAGCCTGCCGCCAGTACCACCCAAGCGGGCCGCGCCGCGCGCGAGCGCGACATGGTCGATGCGATTGTCGATGCGGTGGACGAACTCTGCCGCGCAGGGCCAGGCGACGTGCTGGTGTTCCTGGCCGGCGAACGCGAAATTCGCGAATGCGCGGAAGCGCTGCGCAAGCATCATCCGCCGCACACTGAGATCCTGCCGCTGTTCGCGCGGCTGTCGGCCGCCGAGCAGGAACGGGTATTCAAGCTGTCGAATGCGCGCCGTGTTGTGCTGGCGACCAACGTTGCCGAAACCTCGTTGACCGTGCCGGGGATTCGCTACGTGGTGGACACGGGCCTGGCGCGCGTCAAACGCTATTCGTATCGGCAGAAGGTCGAACAATTGCAGATCGAGCCGATCTCGCAGGCGGCCGCCAACCAGCGCGCAGGGCGCTGCGGTCGCGTGGCCGACGGTATCTGCATCCGGCTGTATGAGGAAAGCGACTATCAGAGCCGCGCCGCCTACACCGATCCGGAAATCTTGCGCGCGTCGCTGGCCGCGGTGATTCTGCGAATGAAAGCGCTGCGGCTTGCCGACATCGAAGCTTTTCCGTTCCTCGAGCCGCCCCCCAAACGCGCGATCGCCGACGGCTATCAGTTATTGATGGAACTGGGCGCTATCGACGATGCGCTGGCGCTAACCGAAATCGGCGGCCAACTGGCGCGCCTGCCGGTCGATCCTCGCGTGGGCCGCATGATCCTGGCGGCGCGCGACGAGAATGCGCTGGCCGAGATGGTGATCATCGCCAGCGCACTGTCGGTGCAAGATCCGCGCGATCGGCCTATCGAAGCACAGGAAGCGGCCGACGCGTCGCATCGCCAGTTCGCCGACGAGCGCTCGGAATTCCTCTCGTGGCTCAAGCTTTGGCAATGGTATGAGACCGCGCTGGAACAGAAGAAATCGAATCGACAGTTGACGCAACTGTGCCGCGACAACTTCCTGTCGTCATTGCGTTTGCGCGAATGGCGCGACGTGCATACGCAGATCCTGGCGGTGGTGCGCGAGCATGGCTGGCGCATCGGCGAGACGCCGGCCACGGTCGAGCAGATTCACCTGTCGCTGCTGGCCGGTCTGCTCGGCAATATCGGGCTGAAAGCGGATGACGAGCCGCATTATCTGGGCGCGCGGGGCATCAAGTTCTTCCTCTGGCCGGGCTCGACGCTGGTGAAGAAAGCGGGCCGCTGGGTGGTAGCCGCGGAAATGGTCGAAACCAGTCGCTTGTTCGCGCGCGGCATCGGCAAGGTCGAACCGACCTGGATCGAACGCGCCGGCGCGCATCTGCTTAAAAAATCGGTGGCCGAGCCGCATTGGGAGCGCAAGGCGGCACGCGTGATGGCCTACGAGCGCGGCACGCTGTATGGGCTGCCGGTATATCAGCGCCGCAAGGTGGGCTTTGGCGAACAGGACCCGGCGCTGGCGCGCGAGCTTTTCATCCGCCATGCACTGGTGGCGGGTGATTTCGAGACGCGGCGGCCGTTCCTGGCGCACAACCGTCGCTTGGTGGCGGATATCGAGCAACTGGAGCACAAGTCGCGGCGCCAGGACGTATTGGTGGACGATGGTTTGATCTTCGCCTTCTACGACCATTGGCTGCCGGCGCATATCCATACCGGTGCGCAGTTCGAGAAATGGTACGACGCGGAAGCTGCAGGGCAGGCGCGCGACCAGCGCTTATTGTTTTTGTCGCGCGACGACTTGATGCGGCACGAAGCGGCGGGCATTACCACCGATGTGTTCCCCAAACAATTGTCGATGGGCGGCCATGAGATGCCGCTCAGTTATCACTTCGAACCAGGTTCGCCGCGCGACGGCGTGACCCTCACGCTGCCTCTGTTGGCCTTGAACCAGATCGACGCGCGGCGTTGCGAATGGCTGGTGCCGGGCATGCTGAAAGAGAAGGTGCAGGCGCTGCTGAAATCGCTGCCGCAGAAGTTGCGCCGCCATTGCGTGCCGCTGCCGGACTATGCGGCGGCATTCGCCGAGCGCTCGGCCGGTCAACTCCAGGGGTTGGTGGCGGCGCTCGCCGCCGATATCAGCACGCAGACGCCGGCTACGGTGCGGCCCGAAGACTTCAAGCTTGAGTCGCTGCCGCCGCACCTGTTCATGAATTTCAAGGTGGTGGACGAGCACGGACGGCAGTTGGCGATGGCGCGCAGCCTCGCGCAGTTGCGCGCCGAACTCGGCCGCGAGGCGCAACAGCAATTCCACAACTTCGCCGCGCGCGTGGTGCTGCCGGCCGAGCCGGGGATGCCGCTGCAGGCGTCTAGTGCGGCGCCGCGGTCGACAGATGCGGCGGGGCCGGGACAGGTACCCGCGTTACGCCCGGGAAAGACGCGCGGGCAGGAGCGGGCGCATGCGTCGACAGCTGCTGGCGCCGGAAAGGGCAAGGCGCTGGCAACTGATGCCGCCGTAGCGCCGGGCGCTGCGCTCTTGAATACATCCGGTGCGATGATCTACGACAATCTGCAGGACTGGAGCTTCGGCGAGCTGCCCGAACTGCTGGAGATTCGCCGCGACGGACGCACCTTCTACGGCTATCCGGCGCTCGTCGACTGTGCCACGCATTGTGAGATACGCGTGTTCGACACGCCGGCCGATGCGGCGCGCATGCACCGTGCCGGCCTGCGTCGTCTATTGGCGCTGCAATGGCGCGACATCGTCAAGTATCTTGAAAAGAATCTGCCAGGCATGCAGCGCATGGCGATGCAATACATGCCGCTGGGAACGCTTGAGGAATTGCGCGAACAGATCATCGATCGCGCGATCGACCGCGCCGGGCTGCAGGAGCCGTTGCCACACGATGCGGCCAGTTTCGCGGCGCGTCGTGAAGCTGGCCGCGAACGCCTGTCGCTGCTGGCGCAGGAGGCCGCACGCCTGGTCGCACGCATTCTCGACGACTATGCGGATGTCTCGAAAAAGCTGATGCAGGCCAAGAGCTTCGGCGCGGCCTACGAAGATATGCGCCAGCAGTTGGCCGGCCTGGTCGGCAAACGCTTCGTCGCGCAAACGCCGGACCAGCAGCTCAGTCATCTGCCGCGCTATCTGCAGGGCATTGCCTTGCGCATTACCAAGCTGAAAGGCGACCCGGCGCGCGACACCCGCATGTCGGCCGGGTTGATGCCGCTGCTGCAGAACTTTCAACGCACGCTGACGCAGCAACGCGAGTTTGCCGACGAGCGCCTCGACGAGTTTCGCTGGCTGCTGGAAGAGCTGCGGGTTTCGCTGTTTGCCCAGGAGTTGCGCACGCCGCAGCCGGTATCGACCAAGCGGCTGCAAAAGATCTGGGAATCGCTGCGGCGCTAGCGGTTGTCGACTCGACACCACATTGCGCGACGGGCGCGCCATGCGCGCCGCGTTTATCTCGAAAATACCTCTACAATTGCGGCTATTCGCTGACAGGCAAACAGGATTTCCATGCGCCATTCGTTTTTCAGTCGGGCCGTGCCGGCGCTGCTCATCGCGACGGCGGCCTGGCTGGCCCCCGTCGCGGCCTCGGCCGGCACTATCGTCGTACTCAATTCCGCCGAAGCCAGCATCTCGCTGATCGACGAGGCCACCGAGCAGGTAACGGAAACCTTCCCGGTCGGCAAAGAGCCGCATCACTTGATGGCAACGCCCGACAACCAATCGTTGATCGTGGCCAATTCGGTTTCGAATAATCTGACCTTCCTCGATCCCAAGACCGGCCGCATCCAGCGCTGGATCGAGAATATCGAAGATCCATACCAAATCGGTTTTTCGCCGGACAAGAAGTGGTTTGTTACCAACGGCCTGCGTCTGGACCGCGTCGATATTTACGGCTACGACGGACACAACCTCACGCTGGCGCGGCGCGTGCCGCTGGCCACCATGCCCAGCCATATGGCCTTCACGCGCGACAGTCGCATCGTCTTTATTTCGCTGCAGGTTTCAGGCGAAGTGGCGGCGCTTGATCTGGCCACGCAGACCGTGCTGTGGAAGATGAAGGTCGGCAAGGTGCCGGCCGGCTTGTGGATGACGCCGGGCGACAAATACTTGCTGGTAGGCATGACCGGCGAAGACGACGTGGCCGTGGTCGACTGGCGCACGCATACGGTGGTCAAGCGCATTCAGACCGGTCGCGGCGCGCACAATTTCCGCTCGCTGGTGGACGGTCGGCACGTTGCAGTGAGTAACCGTATCGCCGATACCATCAGCATTCTCGATGAAGAGACGCTGACACGCGTCGACGACATTACTGGCTTGTTGCCGGGCCCGGACGATATGGAACTGTCGGCCGACCGGCGCTACCTGTGGGTGACGTTCCGTTTCGCCAAACGCGTGGGCGTTATCGACCTCACCACGCGCAAGCTGCTGCGCACGATTCCGGTGGGACGCTCGCCGCATGGCATTTATTTCTATGACCGCGCGCCGTGGACTTCGCCGAACGGTGCCTGATGCGGGCCTGAGCGCCGCGGCGCCGGAGTGGGTCGGACCGAGCCAGGCTGACCGGAGTGGGCCGAGTCGTGCCCAGCCGCGGCGCGGCTTACTCGAGTCGGCGGCTGCTTACGTCGCGCACAGCGCGGGCGGGCTTTTGTGATACGCTCGGAGCGCCTGCAACCGCTGGCCGCCCGGCGACACTGGCGGCGCCCGCGGGGCACCAATCGCGGCCAACTTTAGTCAATACGTTTGCGGCCCTCGCGCGGGGCATGCGCGAAGGGTCGGCTGCGACGGCCCGCTTCAGCCAAGACGGTGGCACCCATGCTTCACACCCTGCTGAGCTTTTTCGATACCCTTATTTCCAACGCGCAGACGACGTTGTATATCCACGTCCTGCAGCCGATCTTCTATCGTTTTGACTGGATGGCCTACGACGAGGACGCCTACGACGCACTTTACTGGCCGCTCGCGGCATTAGTCGAAATCGTGCTGATGTATGCATTGCTGCGGCCGCTGGAGGCGCTGCGCCCCATCGAACGCTGGAACAACCGCCGCGCGGTACGCGTCGACGCGCTGTACACCTGGATCACGCGCCTCGGACTCTTCAATTTCTTCTTTTTCCTGCTGCTGCAGCCGCTGTTCGACCGATTGCAGGCGTGGGCGCATCTGCACGGCTTCGAAACGCGTGATCTCGATAATCTGTGGCCGGGCGTTACCAGCCAGCCGCTGGTGGCCTTCCTACTGTATCTGGTGGTGCTCGATTTCATCGGTTATTGGTACCACCGGCTGCAACATTCGATCGGCGTCTGGTGGGAGTTGCACGCCGTGCATCACAGCCAGCATCAAATGTCTTTTTGGTCGGACGATCGCAACCACGTGCTCGACGATATCCTGCAATCCGCCGTGTTCGCGCTGGTGGCGCTCGCGATCGGCGTCGAGCCCTCGCAGTTCGTGGCGCTGGTGTTGCTCGGGCAGGTCGCGCAAAGCATTCAGCACGTGAACGCACGCCTGCCGTTCGGACCGGTGTTGAGCCGCGTGGTGGTGAGTCCTACTTTCCATCGCCGCCATCATGCGATCGGCCTGGGCCACGAGGGTCGCTATTCCGGCTGCAACTTCGGCGTGCTGTTTCCGTGGTGGGACATGTTGTTCGGCACCGCCTCGTGGTCGACCGAGCCGGTTGCAACCGGGATTCGCGAGCCCAAGGCCGGGTTGGGCGGACGCGTCCATTCCTATGGCGAGGGCTTCTGGGCGCACCAATGGCTGGCGTTCAAGCGCATCGGGCGCAGGCTGGCGGGGCGCGGGCGCGGCGACTACACGAACCGTGAAGTCAGCCGCTGACCCAGCGCCAGCGAGTCCGAGCGCCGCCGGGCGAAGCGCCGCCGGGCCGGTAGCGCGAGCCCGGCATCCGCAAGCGCGATGGCGCACGGCGGCTCCCTGAATCTTTTCTCAGCACCTCTTCCCCGAGCCGCATGAATCACCTGCTTCGATCCCTGGCCCGCGCGCTCACCGACATCGTGCATCCGCGCATGCTGTGGCTGACGGCCGCGCCATTCGTGCTGGCGGCCGTGCTGTGGGGGGTAGTCTTCTGGTTCGGCTGGGAATGGGCGGTGGCGACCGCGCGCGAGTGGCTGCAAGACGGCATGTTCGCGCATACCTTCGACACCGCCTTGTCAGTGATCGGCTTCGCCAGCCTGCATTTCTTCATTGCGCCGCTGTTGGTGGCAGCAGTGCTGATGCCGCTCATCGCGGTGACTGCGCTGCTGCTGTCGGCGGCCATCTCGATGCCGTATGTGGTGAAGCACCTGCAGCGGCAGCGCTTCCCGAGCCTCGAAGCGCGGCGCGGCGGCGGGTGGTGGGGCAGTCTGCTGCACTCGCTCGGCGTTTCCGTCATTTTCCTGCTGCTGACACTCGTCACGCTGCCGCTGTGGCTGATCCCGCCGCTGTTCGCGATCCTGCCGCCACTGCTGTGGGGTTGGTTGGCGTATCGAGTGATGACCTATGATGCGCTGGCGCTGCACGCAGCGCGCGACGAACGCCGCGCCTTGATGCGCCGTCACCGCACGCCGCTGTTCGCGATCGGCGTGGCGACCGGCCTGCTCGGCATTCTGCCGACGCTGGTGTGGGCGTCGTCGGCGGCGCTGATCGTGCTGTTTCCGCTGCTGGCGCTTGCCGCAGTGTGGTTGTACGTGTGGATTTTCGTGTTTTCGGCGCTGTGGTTCGCGCACTATTGCCTGCATGCGCTGGCGGCGCTGCGCGCCGAGCCGGCACCAATTTCATCGGAAAGCGCGCTGCGGCGCGGCTTGATCAAGGAGTAGCGAATGGGCTTTGGACTGATCATCATCGGCGACGAAATCCTTTCGGGCCGGCGTCTGGACAAGCATCTCACCAAGGTGATCGAACTGCTGGGCGCACGCGGACTGGCGCTGGACTGGGCCGAATACGTGGGCGACGATCGGCAGCGCATCACGGCAACGCTGGCGCGCACCTTCGCGTCATCGGACGTGGTCTTTTCCACCGGCGGCATCGGCGCCACCCCCGACGACCACACGCGACAGTGCGCGGCCGCGGCGCTGGGCGTGCCGCTCGCCTTGCACCCGGAGGCGGGCGCGCTGATCATCAACCGCATCAAGGCGGCGGCCGCCGAGCGCAAGGGTCCGGACGGCCTGCCGACCGGCGCGGCGCCCGACTTCGATCTTCCTGAAAACCGCCATCGGCTGGCGATGGCCGAATTTCCGCGCGGTGCCTCGATCATTCCGAACCCGTACAACCAGATCGCCGGCTTCTCGTTCGGCCACCATCATTTCGTGCCTGGCTTCCCGGTCATGGCCTGGCCCATGATCGAATGGGTGCTGGATGAGCACTACCAGTCCTTGCACCATCAAAGCGGCCACATCGAACGGGCCGTTATCGTTGCGGGCTTGATGGAAGCGACGGTGGCGCCGCTGATGAGCGAGATCGAGAATGAATTCGCCGGGGTGCGCGCGTTCAGCCTGCCGAGTGTCGGGGATGCAAAGCAGACCGGGGTGCGGGCGGGCCGCCATATCGAACTGGGCGTGAAGGGCGCGTCGAGCGTAGCGGACGCGGCCTTCGAACGCTTGAAGCAGGGTGTGTTGGCGTTGGGCGGCGAGATGTTCGACGCCGAACCCGAAACCGGCACGGCACGCGACGGTGCCGCACCGGCCTGAGCGCTAGCCGCCTGATCGCGACGATCGCGATCCAGCGGCAGCCGGCGTCTAGCTGCCCGGCGGCCGCGCTGCCGCGCCGAGGTGCGGCGCTCTCACGCGCCGATCCACGGCAAGCCGCGGAAACACCAGCCGCCGACGCTTTTGCGATGGCCCTGGCTGTCCTTGTCTCCCTCGAAACCTTCCAGCAGATCAAACGCGCGCGTGAAGCCGGCTTTCGCCGCGGCAGCCGCAGCCAGTTTCGAGCGCGCCGCGCTGCGACACAGCAGCAGGATCGGCGTGTCCGGTCCGGCCAGCTCGTGTAATTGCGCGATGAACTGTTCGTTATGCACGCCGCCCGGATAACGCGTCCATTCCAGGTGCGCATATTGGTGGTCGTCGAGGAGCGGCCGGCCCACCCAGTCGAGTTCGGCGCGTGTGCGCACGTCGATCATGCGGGCTTCCGGCAGCGCTTGCAGCAGTTCAAACGCCTCGGTCGGGGTGACAGCACCCGCGTAGGGCAGATGGCCTTCCGCGCGCCGTGCCTCGGCGCTCGCATACAGTTGTTCTACGGTGCTCATGGTCAGGTCAATCGCCGGCAGAGTAAAGCGCCATTCTAGCGCCGCACTCACCAACAGCGTGCTGCCATCAATCATGTGCTTAAATACGGTGCGCGCACTTTTTGAGAGCATGGGATGCGCCATTTAGGTGCGCGTCCCGGCGCACCGACCAGCCCGGCGGGCACGCCGGCAGGACTTGTGAGTGGCACACTTCCTGCTCAGGTACCGCCCATTGTTTCGGGGGCTCGACAGGGCTTTTTAGGGTAAGACAACCGGGCGGTTTTCCGCAGATTTCAAAGGTAATCAGGAGAGAACGAATGACCAAATCCGTGGCCGACGTCATCCAACTCGTCAAAGACGAGGACGTCAAGTTTGTCGATTTCCGCTTCACCGATACGCGCGGCAAAGAGCAGCACGTGTCGGTGCCGGTATCGGCGTTTGACGAAGACAAATTTGAAAGCGGCCATGCCTTCGACGGTTCTTCGATTGCCGGTTGGAAGGGCATCGAAGCGTCCGATATGTTGTTGATGCCAGACCCGGATACCGCCTATCTGGATCCGTTCTATGAAGAAACCACGCTGGTGATGACCTGCGACGTGATCGAGCCGTCGGACGGCAAAGGCTATGAACGCGATCCGCGCTCGATCGCCAAGCGCGCCGAAGCTTATTTGAAGAGCACCGGTCTGGGTGACACGGCGTTCTTCGGCCCGGAACCCGAATTCTTCATTTTCGATTCCGTGCAGTGGGATGTCGGCCTGTCGGGCAGCTTCGTCAAGATCAATTCCGAAGAAGCGCCGTGGTCGTCGGGCACCTTGCTCGATCATGGCAACAGCGGCCACCGGCCGGGCCTGAAGGGCGGCTACTTTCCAGTGGCGCCAGTCGACAGTTTCCAGGACATGCGCTCGGAAATGTGCTTGCTGCTCGAGCAGATCGGCATTCCGGTCGAAGTGCACCACCATGAAGTCGCGGGCCAGGGCCAGAACGAAATCGGCACCAAGTTCTCGACGCTGGTGCAGCGCGCCGACTGGACCATCCAGCTCAAGTACATCGTGCAGAACGTCGCGCACACCTATGGCAAAACCGCGACCTTCATGCCGAAGCCGGTCGTCGGCGACAACGGTTCGGGCATGCACGTGCACCAATCGATCTGGAAAGACGGCCAGAACCTGTTCGCCGGCAACGGCTATGCGGGTCTGTCGGAATTCGCCTTGTTCTACATCGGCGGCGTCATCAAGCATGCGCGCGCGCTGAACGCGATCACCAATCCGTCGACCAATTCGTACAAGCGTCTGGTTCCGCATTTCGAAGCGCCGGTCAAGCTTGCCTACTCGGCGCGTAACCGTTCGGCGTCGATTCGTATTCCGCACGTCGCTAATCCGAAGGGTCGTCGCATCGAAACGCGCTTCCCCGATCCGATGGCCAATCCTTATCTGTGCTTCTCGGCGCTGATGATGGCGGGCCTGGACGGTGTGCAGAACAAGATTCATCCGGGCGAAGCCGCGGACAAGAATCTGTATGACCTGCCGCCGGAAGAAGACGCGAAGATCCCGACCGTTTGCGGCGATCTGGAGCAGGCCTTGGGCTATCTGGACAAGGATCGCGAGTTCCTGACGCGCGGTGGTGTCTTCACCGACGGCATGATCGACGCCTATATCGACCTGAAGATGGGCGAAGTCACGCGCTATCGCGCGACGACCCACCCGATCGAATTCGATATGTACTACTCGCTGTAGTCGTTAGCGCCGTATCGAGGCCGGCACGCGCTAAGCGACAGGTTGCAGCAACCTGGCCGGCCGCAGTCCAGGAGGACGGCGCGGCCGTCCTCTTTTTTTTACGGTCGCCAGTGGGCCGTGACGATTCAAGCTGATCAACGCGAATTTGCCGGATACGATACCGGCAGGAGGGTCGAGCGTCTTATGGATTTCAAAAGCTTGATGAGGCAGCGTCGCCCCGACACGACCGCGGATGTGCGCGACGATATGTCTGTTCTTTCCGCTTCCGGCTTGTTGCCCGGCCTGGAGGCACTGCCGACTGTTGTACTGTTGCTGGAACGTAAGACCCTGCGCATCGTTTTCGCCAATCCATCGGCCGAAGCCATGCTGGAAATGTCACGCCGCCAGCTCACGCAATTGGGCTGGGGCAATATCTTCGCCGACGACGATGCGCCGCTGGCGGCCTTCGCCGCCATGGCCGACGAGCGTTTTCCTACCACACACCTCGACGCGGTGATTGCGCGCCCGAGCCGCGAGCCGATGCACGTGCATGTGGTGATCGGCGGACTCGACGCCTTGCCCGACTATGTGGTGGTCGAGCTGTTCGAGAACGAGCAGAAGCTGCGCTTCGATCGCGAAGAGCGCATTCTCGATCTGACCTCGGTCAACAAGCAGTTGATTCGCAATCTCGCGCATGAAATCAAGAATCCGCTAGGCGGCATTCGTGGCGCTGCGCAATTGCTGGAATTCGAACTCGGCGCGCGCGAGTTGCGCGAATACACGCAGGTCATCATCAAGGAATCCGACCGGCTGCAAACGCTGGTCGATCGTCTGCTGGAGCCGCACCGGCATCCGCATATCGTGCGCGACGTCAATGTGCACGAGGTCTGCGAGCGCGTGCGCGCGGTGATTCTGGCCGAGTTTCCGCGCGGCCTCACGATCGACCGCGACTTCGACGTGAGCGTGCCGAACCTGCGCGGCGACATCGAACAACTGATTCAAGCCTTGCTGAACATTGTGCGCAACGCGGCCGAAGCGCTGCGCGAACAGATTGCGCAGGGCCACGCGCGCATCGTCTTGCGCACACGCGTGGCGCGCAAAGTCACCATAGCGAAAAGATTATGTAAGCTGGCACTCGACTTGCGTGTAATCGACAACGGCCCGGGGGTGCAGGAAGACCTTCGCGATCGGATCTTTTACCCACTCGTGTCAGGCCGCGAAGACGGCAGTGGCTTGGGGCTGACCTTGGCGCAGAACTTCGTGCAACAGCACGACGGTTTGATCGAATGCGAAAGTCGTCCCGGACATACCGAGTTTCAGATCCTGTTGCCGCTCATTTGCTGACGCCTCGGCTTCGGCCCGCTTAGCCCCCGCAGCAGCATTGAACGCGTGGGCGGCACAGGCATGCACCGGCATAGTCTCGCGTTATGGAAAATATGAAGCCGATCTGGATAGTAGACGACGACCAGTCGATCCGTTGGGTCCTTGAAAAGGCGCTGGCGCGCGAGAATTTCGTGACGCGCAGCTTCGCCAATGTGCGCGAAGCCATGGCAGTGCTCGAATACGACGCGCCGCAAGTGCTTGTTTCGGATATCCGCATGCCCGGCGGTTCAGGGCTGGACTTGCTGCAACACATGCGGGAACGCCTGCCCGAGGTGCCCGTCATCATCATGACGGCGTTCTCCGACCTCGATAGCGCGGTGGCGGCCTTTCAGGGCGGCGCCTTCGAATACCTGGCCAAGCCTTTCGATATCGACAAGGCGGTCGAGCTGATCCGGCGCGCGGTCGAAGAGAGCTTGCGCGGCCAAATGGCCAGCGAAGACCGCTTGACCGACACGCCCGAAATGCTGGGGCAGGCCGGCGCCATGCAGGACATGTTTCGCGCCATCGGGCGTCTTTCGAATTCGATTGCCACGGTATTGATCACGGGTGAGTCGGGCACCGGTAAGGAGCTCGTGGCACGCGCACTGCATCGGCATAGCCCGCGCGTGAGCGGTCCATTCATCGCGCTGAACACGGCGGCAATTCCGAAAGACCTGCTCGAATCGGAGCTCTTCGGACACGAGCGTGGTTCATTCACTGGCGCGCAGGCCGCGCGCCAGGGTCGCTTCGAGCAAGCCGAGAACGGCACGCTGTTCCTCGACGAAATCGGCGACATGCCGTTCGATCTGCAAACGCGCCTGTTGCGCGTGTTGTCGGATGGCCAGTTCTATCGAGTGGGCGGCCACAACCCCTTGCGCGCGAACGTGCGCGTGATCGCGGCTACCCATCAGAACCTCGAGCAGCGCGTGCGCCAAGGATTGTTTCGCGAGGATCTTTATCACCGGCTGAATGTGATTCGCTTGCGCCTGCCGGCGCTGCGCGAGCGCTCCGAAGACATCCCTCTGCTCACGCGCCACTTCCTGCAGAAAAGCGCGCGCGAACTGGGCGGCGATCAAAAGCGCGTGACCGAGGATACGCTGGCCTACCTGGCGTCGTTGCCATTTCCGGGCAATGTGCGTCAACTGGAAAACCTCTGCAACTGGTTGACCGTGATGGCGCCGGCGCAGACCATCGAAATCAAGGATTTGCCGCCCGACCTGGTGCCGAGCGGCATGGCATCGTCAGCGGCCGCGGGTGCTGGCGCGGCCGGCGGCGCGGGCGCATGGATCGGCCAGGGTGGCGGGGAAGAGTTGGACGAAGTCGGGCGCGCGGCGTCCGGCGTTTCTCCCGAACAGGCGGCTGCGGTCGGGGCGGGATTGCCTGGCGGCGGCGCGGGCGCTTTCAGTGGTGCGGGCATGGCCGCGAGCAAGGCCGCTGCGCTGATCAATGGCTGGGAAAGCAATCTGCGCGCGGAAGTGGCGCGCCTGTTGCGCGAAAACGCGCCCGACGTAATGGACGTGGTGGGCCGGCGTTTCGAAGCCGCGGTGATCCGCGAGGCCCTCGACTTCACGCGCGGCCGCAAGGTCGAAGCGGCGGAGCGCCTGGGCATCGGCCGCAACACCATCACCCGCAAGATTCAGGAATTGAATATCGAGTAAGCGCCCGGGGGCTGGGCGCCGGGTCTTACGCCACGACTTACGCGACGGCGGTAGGCGGTGGAGGCGGCTCAGTCGCCGAGACATGGGTCGGCAACTTATCCAGATCGGCAATCACCGGTGCGTGATCGGACGGCTGTTCCCAGGCCCGTGGGCGCTTGTCGATTTCGCAGGCGCCGCAGGCCTCGATCAGCGCATCCGACAGCAAGATGTGGTCAATGCGCAAGCCGGCGTTGCGGCGGAACCCCAGCATTCGATAATCCCACCAGCTGAACGCCTTCGGCGCCTGCTCGAAGCGGCGGAATGAATCGTGCAGGCCGAGCGCGTTCAACTGCGCGAGCGCCTCCCGTTCATCCACCGACACAAGATTTTGGCCGACCCAGGCTTGCGGATCGTGCACATCGCGGTCTTCTGGCGCGACATTGAAGTCGCCACCCAGCGCCAGTTTGTCGTGGCGTTGCAGTTCATCTTTCAGCCAATCGCGCAACGCCGCCATCCAGCGCAACTTGTACGCGAACTTGTCCGTGCCGGGCGCCTGGCCATTGGGGAAATACGCGCTCACGATGCGCACGCCATCGAGCGTCGCCGCGATCACGCGACGTTGCGGATCTTCGAAGCCGGGGATGTTGCGGACCACGTCGGCTTCATCGAGCTGCAGCGACGCGCGATAGACCAGTGCCACGCCGTTGTAGGTTTTCTGGCCGGCGGACAAGGCGCGGTAACCGACCGCCTCGAGCGCCGCATGGGGGAACTTCTCGTCGACGATCTTCAGTTCCTGCAGGCATAGCACGTCGACTGGCGCGAGCGCCAGCCAGTCGAGTACGTGCTGCAGGCGTACGTTCAAAGAGTTGACGTTCCATGTGGCGATTTTCATTGTTTCTATAACCGGTTGAATTGCGGGATTTTAGTTTATCGAGGCGCTTTTGATACCCCCATGGATTAAGCCATTACACGCGTGCCGGCCGTACCGTTCACCATTTCCGCAATGCATTCGAGCGCGCGCCGATCGAACCCAATACAACGCCCTGGTTGATCCAGCAACTGTTGTCACGCGTGAACATGGCGTTTGGGCGGCGGCAGAACGAAACCCGCATGGCCGAGGCAATTTGCATGATTAGGTCACCTGGTGGGGCTTGGCCTTTGATCTGGATCAGTCATTTAACGATTCGTGCATTGCCTGATGCACGAGCGCTTGCGGATACCGACCAATATGTTTCAAATGTCATTCAAAGAACCGCTGACGCACCGCGCAGTGGCATCCAACGAATGTGATCAGCAGGAGCTTCGATATGAGAGCGATGGTTTTCGACGGTAGCGGGCCCACGTTGCGCGAAACGGACTTGCCAGATCTGACGCCCGGACCCGGACAGTTATTGATCGATGTCCACACCTGCGGGGTGTGCCGCACCGATCTGCATCTGGTCGACGGCGAGCTTCCAGACCCGAAGCGGCCGGTGATTCCTGGCCACGAAATTGTCGGCGTGGTGGCCGCGCTCGGCGATGGTGTATCGGGCTTCGCGCTGGGCGAGCGCGTGGGCGTGCCATGGCTCGGCCACACCTGCGGCACTTGCCGATTCTGCCGATCAGGCCGCGAAAACCTTTGCGACCGGCCTGGCTTTACCGGCTACACCCTCGATGGCGGCTATGCCGGGCGCGTGGTTGTCGAAAGCGAATATTGTTTGCACCTGCCGGAACAGTATTCCGATGAAGAGGCGGCCCCGCTGCTCTGCGCGGGGCTCATCGGCTATCGCTCGCTGATGATGACGGGCGACGCGAAACGGCTCGGCATTTATGGTTTTGGTGCAGCCGCGCATCTTGTCGCGCAGATTGCGCGGCATCAGGGACGCAGCGTCTATGCATTCACGCGCGAGGGCGACGTGGCGGCGCAGGCGCTCGCCATGCGAGTCGGCGCATGCTGGGCCGGCAGCAGCACCGAACAGCCTCCCGAAGAACTCGACGCCGCCTTGCTGTTCGCACCGGTAGGCGCGCTGGTGCCAGCCGCGCTCAAGGCCGTGGCCAAAGGCGGCATCGTGGTGTGCGGCGGCATTCACATGAGCGATATTCCGTCGTTTTCCTACGCACTGCTGTGGGGTGAACGGACGGTTGTGTCGGTAGCCAATCTGACTCGCGAAGATGGGCACGCGTTCATGCGCGTCGCTGGCGAATTCACGCTGGAGGTGATGACCAAGGCCTACCGCCTCAGCGAAGCCAATCAGGCACTCGATGATCTGCGCCACGGCCGCGTGCAAGGCGCAGCGGTGCTCAAAGTGTCGCGCTGAGCCCCGGGGGATGAGCCCCCAGGCAGGCGCGTCTTAGTCCGGCCCGCCGCGTGCTTCCAGCCACATTGCGTTGACCACGCCGAACGAAGCTGCCAGGCAGACGCCGAGAATCCAAGTGAAATACCACATCGCTATTGCTCCAAATCAATACGAAGTATGCGTGTCGTTTTCGATCATCTCGGCCGACACCCGGCCGAACATCACGCGATAGACCCAGCTCGTGTAAATCAGCACGATCGGCAGGAATATCAGCACGGCGATCAGCATGATCTGCAGGGTCGACTGGCTCGACGTCGCGTTCCATACGGTCAGGCTCTGCGTGGGTGCGCTGGAGGATGGCAGCACGAACGGGAACATCGCGATGCCGGCGGTCAGGATCACGCCAATCAGTCCCCACCAGATCATCTGCAATATTGAATAGTCGATCATACGGGCTCCAGCGGGGTCAATGACGGCGGCTTCTGTGTCGTCGGCGGTTCGCGCGGCACACGCTCTGTAGACGGCAGATCCGGACCGCGCCGCGCATAACGCAGCATCAGAAACATTTCGACGATCAGCAGCCCGGTGTAGAAGAAGATGAAGCCGGCAAGACTGAAATAGAGATCACCCGGTTCATCGCCACCGCCAGGCGGTCGCACGACGATGGCTGAAAAAATGGCCGTCGATGGCGCCGTCAGTGTGGCAAAGGCCTTGGCACTACCGTCTTTCGTGACGGCTTGTCGAGCCCGGATGTACAGTTAAAATCAATTCGCTCGAATGGCAGCCGAAGATTCGGAAGCAATCCGCTCTGGAAGACGCCGCCGTTGGATAATCAGCACCTTCATGCATCCTTGTTCGGCACGCCCGAGAAAATCGGTTGCAAGATGGGCGGCGCCTGAGCGTCCGATAGACGTCAAGAGGAAAAAGCGAGATGGACGAGCAGTTCGATTACATCATCGTCGGCGCGGGCAGCGCCGGCTGCGTACTGGCTAACCGGCTTACGGCCGACGGTAGCCGCCGTGTGCTGCTGCTCGAAGCGGGTCCGGTGGATAGTAGTCCGTGGGTACATATGCCGATGGGCTATTACAAGACCATCTTCGATCCGCGCCTGGGCTGGGGTTATCAGGCAGAGCCCGACGCCGCCACCGGCGATCGCCCGATTACCTGGACGCGGGGCAGGTTGCTCGGCGGCTCGAGCTCGATCAACGGCATGATCTATATCCGCGGCCAGCGCGAAGATTACGAAGGTTGGAAGGCCGCCGGCAACCCGGGCTGGGGTTGGGACGACGTGTTACCTTATTTCAAGAAATCGGAAGATTGGCGACGCGGCCCTAGCCCGCTGCACGGTAGCGGCGGTGAACTGACGGTGTCCGATCCGTGGGCGCGCGATCCGATGTGCGATGTCTGCATCAATGCGGCCGAGCAGGTCGGGCTGCCGCGCAACGACGACTTCAATGGCGCCACGCAGGAGGGCGTCGGCTACTACCAGCATACGGTGCGCAATGGCCGACGCTGCAGTGCCGCCAAGGCTTTCCTGGCGCCGGCTCGGGGCCGCGCCAATCTCAAAATATTGACGGAGGCGCTGGTCGGTCGCGTGTTGATCGAGAACGGTCGCGCGGTGGGCGTCGAGTACCGGCATGACGGTCGGGTGCAGCGCGCGACCGCACGCGCCGAGGTGCTGTTAAGCGGCGGCGTCATCAATTCGCCGCAACTGTTGCAGCTATCGGGGATCGGGCCGGCGGAAGTGCTACGCGCGCAGGGTATCGAAATCAAGCATGCGTCACCCGACGTCGGACGTAATCTGCAAGACCACTACAACGTGTATTTTCAATACGCGTGCAAGGAACCGATTACCTGGAACATGAGTTCACGTGGGCTCGGATGGAAGGCGATGGCGGGCCTAAAGTATTTGCTGGGTACGGGTCCGCTGACAATGGGCGCTGGCGTATCGGGAGGCTTCGCCGCGACTGATCCGCAATCCGGACGGCCCGACGTGCAGCTGTTTTTCATTCCTTATAGCACCGACCCGGCAACCGGCAGATTGCATGGTTTCTCGGGATTCACGTTTGCGTTCCTGCAGATCCGCCCCGAGAGTCGCGGCTATCTCGAAATCCGCTCGGCCGATGCGCAGGCGGCGCCCGCTATTCACGCCAGATATTTGACCGACTCACGAGATATCGAGACAGTATTGCGGGCCGCGCGGCTGGCCGAGAAAATCGTCGCGGCGCCGGCCTTGCAGCCGTATCTGCTGCGGCCGATCGATCCTGCGCAGCCGCTCAACGACGACGACATGATCGCGTTTATCCGCAAGAATGGGCGTACCGGCTTTCATCCGGTGGGTACCTGTCGGATGGGATCGGATGAACGCGCCGTGGTCGATCCGTCACTGCGCGTCAACGGCGTCGCGGGACTGCGCGTGATTGATGCGTCCGTGATGCCGACGCTGGTATCCGGCAACACGAATGCCGCGACAATCATGATTGCGGAGAAGGCCGCCGCGCTGGTTCTGCAGGGTGAGAAGCAGGCCGCTGAAAGCAGCCGGATCGCGACGCTTGAGGTTTAAATCAGCTCCTCCGGGCATATCGCGACCTTCATGATTCGCTGCGAGATTCATCGCGAGAACCATCGCGGTGGGACCGCCGCTGCCTTCGACGACGAGCGTGAAGCCGCGCGGATAACGTGCT
>JBPBQZ010000009.1:0-22998 GCA_050955105.1 Janthinobacterium lividum
AATGATCTCGCGCCGTGCGTTTGGCTTTAGAAACTTCGGAAATTACCGCTTGCGGGTCTTGGCCCTGTGCGGATGGAACGGTGTGATCAACCGGGTGCAATGAGTGCCCGTCCCCCGTTTGTGGGGAAGAGCCATTGATCGTAGCCGTAATCCCAGCGTTACCACAAAAAAAGGGCTACAAGCGAAAACGCTGTAACCCTTTGATATCTCTGGTGGGGCGTGAGTGGCTCGAACACTCGACCTACGGATTAAGAGTCCGCTGCTCTACCAACTGAGCTAACGCCCCAGAGCGCGAGATTATAGCAGCGTCTTGTGGCCGTGGCGAAAAATTTGGCGAGAGCCATCGTCAGCACCGTTCGCGACGTTTTCCCATTGCCTCTCGCCGGCACAGCGCCCGGAAAATCGCCTCCCCCGGGCGACTCTATAATGGCTTGCCCCGCGATCTCACCTCTCCCAGGAAGCCCCCATGCCCCGACACAACTACCCCGTGACCGTAGCCTGGACCGGCAACCTAGGCACCGGCACCTCGGCCTACGACGCCTACTCGCGCAGTCACCTGATTCGCATCGCCGGCAAGGAAGCCATTGAAGGCTCGAGCGACCCGGCGTTTCACGGCGACGCGACGCGCCACAACCCCGAGGAGATGCTGGTCGCGTCCGTCTCAAGCTGCCACATGCTTTGGTATTTGCATCTCTGCATGGAGCAGGGCGTCGTCGTCACCGGCTACTCGGACGAAGCGCAAGGCACGATGGAAGAACACGGCATGAAAGGCGGCAAGTTCACTGAAATCGTGCTGCGGCCGAAAGTGACAATCGGCGCAGGCGGCGATATCAAGCTGGCTCAGTCGCTGCACGAAGCGGCGCACAAACTCTGCTTCGTCGCCAACTCGCTGTCGGTGCCGCTACGCTGCGAAGCGCAGATCGAATATTCAGTCGCCTGAAGTCGCTCCGCGGCCCGCCTAGCGACGCTTATGGTCTACGCGCCGGACAGGACGGCCGCAGCCAGCTGAAGCGGGGCGGCATTTCACCTCAAGGAACGTCGCTTCCCCAACTCCGCCCCATTGGCCACGCTTTCATCGTTGCCGCCGAGAAATGCCAGAATATTGCGAAACGCGATGCCGAAATACAGCTCATAGCTATCCGCTTCGACATAGCCGATATGCGGCGTGCAGACGGCGTTCTCCATCCGCAGCAAATTGTGCCCCTGCAAGATCGGCTCACTTTCGAAGACGTCGACCGCCACCATCCCGGGCCGGCCTAGTGTCAGCGCAGTAACCAGTGCATTTTCTTCGATCAACTCGGCGCGGCTAGTGTTCACCAGCAACGCATCCGGCTTCATGCGCGCCAAATCGGTCGCCTGCACCACGCCTTGAGTTTCCGGCGTCAAACGTAAATGCAGGCTCAGCACATCGCTGCGTTCGAACAATGCCTCGCGTGATTCAGCCAGCTCATAACCGTCTTTCTGCGCGGCTTCGCGCGAGTGTTCGCGTCCCCAGATAATCGGCGTCATGCCGAATGCGCGCCCATATCCGGCGACCAGCCGGCCGATGCGTCCATACGCCCAAATACCCAAAGTCTTACCGCGCAGCACACGTCCCAGCCCGAAATTCGGCGGCATTGCGGCAGTCTTCAGCCCCGATTGTTGCCAGGCGCCTTGCTTGAGGCTGGACACATATTGCGGAATGCGGCGTTGTGCCGCCATGATCAACGCCCACGTCAATTCCGCCGGCGCCACCGGCGAGCCGCTGCCTTCCAACACCGCGATGCCGCGCGCGCTGCAGGCTTCAATATCAATATGCGAGCCGGCCTTGCCAGTTTGGCTGATGAGCTTCAGACGCGGCAGTTTGTCGAGCAATTGCGCGGTGATGCGCGTGCGTTCACGGATCAGCACCACCGCTTCCACTTCGGCCAGGCGACTGCTCAATTGTCCGACGCCGCGCACAGTGTTATTGAAAACCTTAACATCGTGATCGGCGAGCAATTGGAAGCAGTCGAGCTTGCGTACAGCGTCCTGGTAATCGTCAAGAATCGCGATCTTCATGATGCCCCTGTAGTCCGTTGCGGCAGTCGTGCAAGGCAGTCCCGTGGTATGCTAAGTGCAATCATTAATAACTGCCGGTACAACGCATTCGCGCAGGTTCAGTTGCCAGCGAGCGTAATCCCGAGATTCTATAAAAGGCCATCCGGCAGTAGGACACTTCCCCGTCAGCTCAAGCGCCTGATCGACGCCAGTCAAAAAGCCAACTCCTATCAGCGATTCGCGCACGCCGCGCCGCTCGTATAGGTACCGCCTTCTGGTTTTCGCGGGCACAACGCCACGTGGTGAAGTGCACATTTGTAACAGTTCTCTCGGCGCCAGCGCAAGTCCCGAGCATATTCTCGGGCCCTGACGCCGAACTTCTTTTTGCCCAGGGGCACTTCGGCGCGCGATAACGCAGCGCCGATAGACCGGTTTTAAAGCTGTGTACGGAGAATGAAGATGATCCAGTCAGAGATGCGAGACGCTAAGCCCGAGGAGATAAAACGACTGCTTCAGGTACCGAGTTATGTACGGCACCAGAAGTTGATCGATTGGGTTTCATCGGTAGTGAGCTTGACGCAGCCTTCGCGGGTAGTCTGGTGCGACGGTTCCCAGGAAGAGTACGACCGGCTGTGCGGCGAGATGGTGGAAGCCGGCACATTGCGCAAATTGAATGAGGCCAAACGGCCGAATTCCTATCTTGCCTGGTCCGATCCTTCAGATGTGGCGCGCGTCGAAGACCGCACCTTCATCTGTTCGGAAAAACCGGAAGACGCCGGCCCGACGAACAACTGGACGGATCCGGCCGAGATGCGCCAGACCCTGAAGGGCTTGTTCGATGGCGCCATGCGCGGCCGCACGCTTTACGTCGTACCGTTTTCCATGGGACCGCTCGGCTCCCATATCGCCCAGATCGGCATCGAGTTATCCGACAGCCCCTACGTCGTCACCAATATGCGCATCATGACGCGCATGGGCCGCGCCGTTTACGACGTGCTGGGTGAAGACGGCGAGTTCGTGCCGTGCGTGCATACCGTCGGCGCGCCGTTGGCCGAAGGTCAGGCCGACGTGGCGTGGCCTTGCAATAGCACCAAATACATCGTGCATTTCCCCGAGTCGCGGGAAATCTGGAGTTTCGGTTCGGGCTACGGCGGCAACGCTTTGCTGGGCAAGAAGTGCCTGGCGCTGCGCATCGCCTCGACCATGGGTCGCGACGAAGGCTGGCTGGCTGAACATATGCTGATCCTCGGCGTGACCTCGGCGACCGGCGCGAAACACCATGTGGCAGCGGCATTCCCGTCGGCATGCGGCAAGACCAATTTTGCGATGCTGATTCCGCCGGCTGGCCTGAAGGGCTGGAAGGTCACGACCATCGGTGACGATATCGCCTGGATCAAGCCGGGTGTCGATGGCAAGCTGCGCGCCATCAATCCGGAAGCGGGCTATTTCGGCGTGGCGCCGGGTACCGGCGAAAGCACCAATCCGAACGCGATGGCGACGCTGAAAGAGAACGTGATTTTCACGAACGTGGCGCTAACGGACGACGGCGATGTGTGGTGGGAAGGCATGACGGATACCACGCCGGCGCATCTGATCGATTGGCAAGGGAAGGACTGGACGCCGGACAGCGGTCGCAAGGCAGCGCATCCGAACGCACGCTTCACGGCGCCCGCGTCGCAATGCCCGTCGATCGATCCGGAATGGGAAAATCCCGACGGCGTGGTGATCGACGCGTTCATCTTCGGCGGTCGTCGCTCCACCACGGTGCCCCTCGTCAGCGAAGCGCGTGACTGGGTCGAGGGCGTCTACATGGCGGCCACGATGGGCTCGGAAACGACCGCGGCGGCTGCCGGCCAGCAAGGCGTGGTGCGGCGCGATCCGTTCGCGATGTTGCCGTTCTGCGGCTACAACATGAGCGAATATTTCGCGCATTGGCTGGCCCTGGGCGAGCGCGTGTCGCAGGTCGCTGGCGCAAAGATCCCGAAAATCTTCTGTGTGAACTGGTTCCGCAAGGGCCCGGACGGCAAGTTCGTCTGGCCCGGGTTCGGCGAGAACATGCGCGTGCTGCAGTGGATCATCGGTCGTCTGGACGGCAGCTCGAATGGTGAGTCGCATGTTTTCGGCGTGTCGCCGCGCTATGAAGATCTCGACTGGAACGGGCTGGATTTCAGCCGCGCCAAGTTCGATCAGGTGATCTCGATCGAGGAGGCGGCCTGGCGTGAAGAGCTGGCCCTGCATGACGAGTTGTTCGCCATGCTGCACGACCGGCTGCCGCAGCAATTGACGGCAACCAAGGCTTCGATCGCCGCCCGACTGTCGGCTTAAGTCTGGTTCGTAGTCGGGGTAGTCGAAGTAAAAAAGCGCCGCACATCGGTTGATCCGATGTGCGGCGCTTTTTCGTGGCTTGCGTGGTTTGTTTTCGTTTCGGCGCGGCAGGGCAGCGAGTGCCGCCGTGCACGCGCCTTAACTGACGTTGGCTGCCTTCTTTACCGCCGCTTTTTTTGCCGCGGCTTTCTTGGCTGCCACGGTCTTCGTCGCGGCAGTTTTCACCGCGGCGGTCTTCGTGACGGGCGTCTTCACCGCTGCAGTCTCGGTCGCCGCGGTTGTGGTGCTCACGGCTCCTGCTGCCGTTTTGACCGCCGCCTTCTTCACCGCCGCACCCTTCTTCGCAGCCGGATCCTTCTTCTCGAATTCGAAGCCGATCGAGCCGTCTTTCTGCTTGACCAGGAAGGCCTTGAAGTTGCGACCGGTGCGCGACGACTTGAAGCCGGTCAGCAGATCAGTGCGGCCTTCGCTCAACAGCTTGCTCATCTGCTCGCGCGTCATTTCCTGTTGCAGAATGACCTTGCCCGAGCGGAAGTCACAAGCCTTGGGCTGGGCCACCGACTGTTCGCAGACATAGCTCATGCCGAGCTCGAACACGCGATGCTGACACTTCGGACAGGCGCCTACCGGCTCTTGATCGGAGAAGTCGGGCGGCTCGCCGTTTTCGTCGTTCTGATCCTGGCCGAAGTCGAATTCGAGCTTGTAGTTATGCGTCTCGTCGTCTTCCACCAGCTTCAGGATCGCTGAAAACGGGCGCCCCATCTTGCTGCGGAATCCGGACAGCGGACCGATTTTCTTGGTGGTCAGCAATTCCTCGACCTCGGCCACCTCGAACTGCCGCCCACCAGGAATCTTGGTGATGGAGAAATCGCACTTGCTGCAGGCAAAGCGCCGATAGTTCTCCTTCACCTCGCCGCCGCAATGCGGACACGGCGTTTGCAGCACCGTGTAGTCGCCGGGGATCGTATCGGAGTCGTATTCCTTGGCGCGTCGTACGATGGTTTGCGTCATCAACGCAATCTCGTGCATGAAAGCGTCGCGCGCCAGCCGGCCGCGTTCCATCTCGCCCAGCTTGTGTTCCCATTCGCCCGTCAGTTCGGGCGCGGTCAGTTCCTTCACGCCCAGTCCGCGCAGCAAGGTCATCAACTGGAACGCCTTGGCCGTCGGAATCAATTCGCGGCCTTCGCGCAGCAGGTATTTCTCCGTCAGCAAGCCTTCGATGATGGCGGCTCGCGTCGCTGGCGTGCCCAATCCCTTGCCGGCCATCGCCTCACGCAAGTCGTCGTCTTCCACCAGCTTGCCGGCACCTTCCATGGCCGACAGCAGCGTCGCTTCGTTGTAGCGCGCCGGCGGCTTGGTGACGAGCGCGTTGGACGCGATCTTGTCCACTTTCACCGTTTCGCCATTCGCCACCGGCACCAGGTTGGCATCGTCGCCCTGGGCTTCGCGGCCATACACCTGCAGCCAGCCCGGTGACACCAGCACCTTGCCTTCGGTCTTGAAATGATGCCCGGCCACTTCGGTGGTGCGCGTCGTCAGCTGGAATTCGGCCGCCGGGAAGAACACCGCGAGGAAGCGCTTGACCACCAGGTCGTAGAGCTTTTGCTCGGGTTCCGACAGATTCTTCGGCGCCTGCATCGTCGGGATGATGGCGAAGTGATCGCTGATCTTCGAGTTGTCGAACACGCGGCGATTCGGCTTGACCCACTGCTTGTCGAGAATCTGCTTCGCGAATGCGTTGTAGTTGTCGCTGCCCTTCAGTACCTGCAGCGTGTCCTTGACCGTGCCGATATAGTCTTCCGGCAACGCGCGCGCGTCGGTACGCGGATAGGTCAGCACCTTATGCCGTTCGTACAGGGCTTGCGCCAGCCCCAGCGTATTCTTGGCCGAAAAGCCGAAGCGTCCGTTCGCTTCGCGCTGCAGGCTGGTCAGGTCGAACAGCGCGGGCGACAGTTGCGATGACGGCTTCGATTCTTCCTTGACCGTCCCGCTGCGACCGCGGCAGGCGGCCACGATCGATTCGGCGGCGGCTTCGTTCCACAGGCGCGAATCGCGCTGCTCCGGATCGAATTCGTTGCGTTTGAAGGCCGGATCGAACCAGCGTCCTTCGTAAAATCCTTGCGCACAGACGAAGTCGGCCTTCACTTCCCAATAGTCGCGCGAGACGAAGCGGCGGATTTTCTCTTCGCGCTCCACCACGATCGACAGGGTGGGCGTTTGCACGCGGCCCACGGTGGTGAGGAAAAAGCCGCCGCCTTTGCTGTTGAACGCGGTCATCGCCCGCGTACCGTTGATGCCGACCAGCCAGTCGGATTCGGAACGGCAACGCGCGGCGTCGGCCAGCGGCAACATGTCGGTGTCACTGCGCAGATGCGTGAAGCCGTCGCGAATTGCTTGCTGCGTCATCGATTGCAGCCAGAGGCGCTGCACCGGTTGCTTGGCTTTCACGTGCTGGGCGATGTAGCGGAAGATCAACTCGCCTTCGCGCCCGGCATCGCAGGCATTCACGAGCCGGTCGACGTCTTTGCGCTTGATCAGACGTGCCAGCACCTTCAGCCGACTTTCACTTTTGGCGATCGGCTGCAAGTCGAAATGCGGCGGAATCACGGGCAGGTTCGCAAAGCTCCATTTGCCGCGCTTTACCTCGTATTCGTCGGGTGCTGCGATCTCGAGCAAATGCCCGACCGCTGACGAAATGATGTATTCGTCGCTTTCGAAATAGTCGTCATGCTTCGTGAAACCGCCGAGTGCGCGAGCGATGTCGTTCGCGACCGAGGGTTTCTCGGCAATGATCAGGGCTTTGGACATGACAGTGTGCGGGCTCCGCCGTTTTGACCGACGCTTTATAACATAACGGTTTTGTCACCGGGGCGCTCGACGCTCAGGCAGCACCGCAAAAAGGCGCCATCAGAGACGAGCGATGAAGGATTCTGGGTCGCGCCAGCGCGCTGGCGGCGATGCGCGCCGGCCGCAGCCGCCGCCTAATCGGCGCGCAGCAAACGCCGCAGCGACGCGGTATTCGCCGCTTGGGGGTCGACTGCGGCAGTCGCCAGCATACGGCTTAAAACGCCGGCATGTGGCAGAACCGGGCCAAAAAACCGCACGCGCTCGGTATCTTCGATCAGGAGTGTGGGGAAATCGTCGATTTCCAGGTGTTCGACCAGATCGGCGTGAGTTTCGACGTCGATCCAGACAAAACAGTGTCCAGGCGAAGTGGTGGCGAGTTGATCGAAAACAAGACGGTACTCGCGGCAGCTGCCGCACCAGTCGGCGCACAGGCACGCCACCAGCACGACATCCGTATCGGCTAGTCGCTCGGCAATGCGCGCAGCGTCGGTACTCCACTGCAGCGTTGCCATGGATTCGGTCGTAAGCGAGGAAGAAGGCAGCATCTGTTTATGAATGAGGGGGCGCTGACGCGAGGAATGTAGCATGTAAGCTCGGCCGACGTGGCCACGGGCTCAGCCGGGTCGTACGAGGCGCCCGACGCGTGCGCCGGGTAGGCGTTCGATGTGCCCACGCAATTCAAGCCGCAGCAACGCGGTCTGCAAGGCGGCGCCGTGGAGCCCGCTGCGCCGTGCCAGTGCCTCTACCGATAGGGGATCATGGCCGAGCGCGCTCAGCAATGCCGCATCGCCAGGCTGAGGGGAATCGGGTTGGGCGCAGTCGCTTGAGTGGCTGGCGGCAATTCCGGTCGGACGATCGCCCGCCGATCCTGTCGGCGACGTTATTGGCACCGGCACTGGCGTGACCTCGCCTCCAAGGTCCAACGCGAGTTCCAATCCCGCCTCGAGCCCCAGTCCTTCCAGAACATGGTCGCGCGATTCGACGAGGGTCGCGCCATCGCGAATCAACTGGTGGCAGCCCTTGCTGAGTGGCGAGTGAATCGAGCCGGGCATCGCAAACACTTGCCGGCCGAGGTCGCCCGCACAACGAGCGGTGATCAGCGAGCCGGAATTTACTGCGGCTTCCACCACCACGACGCCCCTGGACAGCGCGGCGATCAGCCGGTTTCTGCGGGGAAAGTGCTGCCGTTGCGCGGTTTCGCCCAAAGCATTTTCGCTGATGATCGTGCCGCGCTCGGCGATTTCCGCGGCCAGCCGCGCATGCCGCGATGGATAGACGATGTCGACGCCGGTACCCACCACGGCGATGGTCTCGCCGCTTGTCGCCAGCGCGCCGCGATGCGCGGCGGCGTCGATGCCGAGCGCCAGACCAGAGACCACTGGGACGCCGGCGGATGCAAGCGCGGCGGCCAGCGATTCAGTGGTGAGGGTGCCCTGGGCGGTGCCGTGGCGGCTGCCGACGATGGCAACGGATGGACGCTGCAGCAGCGCAAGTTTGCCGCGCACGTAAAGCAGCGGCGGCGCATCGTGCAGATCGAGCAGTGCACGCGGATAGGCCGGGTCGGCCAGCGTCAGTAGCCAGTTGCCGTCGAGCGCGCACCAGTCGAGCGTGCGTTGGATCTGCGCAGGCAATCGGGGGTCATGCTGCAGCAACGACGTAACGCCTTTGGCGTCGAGCGTCGGCATCAGGTCTTGTGGCGCGTGCGACAGGATTTCGGTGGGCAGCCCGAAGCGCGTCAGCAGCCGGCGCAAAGCCACCGGCCCCAGCCCGCGTTTGCTGCACAGAGTAATCCAGGCAACGATTTCGGCTTCGGAGAGTGGCAGGGTTCGCATGGTCAACCCCGGGATGGCGTCGAAAAAAAGGGCGGTAGAGTAAAATCGAGCTTTCGCGACGCGGTAGTTACGCGCGTTGCAATTGAAAACCGTCTGGGCAGCTCAATCTGTAGGGAAGCGCTGGGTTGCCGCAACGCCGGCAGACCTTGCCTGACGGATCGACTGACCAACATTTCATGACTCAGAGGCTTGTTTGCCTGGGGCAAACGAGTTGAACGATGGCTCTGCTGAATATACTTACCTATCCGGACAAGCGACTTCATACAGTCGCCAAGCCCGTCAAGACCGTCGATGACCGCATTAAGCGGATCGTGCGCGACATGGCCGAAACCATGTACGACGCACCCGGCGTGGGGCTGGCCGCCACGCAGGTGGACGTGCACGAGCGCATCATCGTTATCGACATCTCCGAAACGCACGACGAGTTGCAGGTTTTCATCAATCCCGAAATCATCGAATTCAGCGAGCATTGCGAATTGAATGAAGAGGGCTGCCTGTCGGTGCCGGGCGTGTACGACAAGGTCGAGCGTCCGGAACGTATCCGCGTGCGCGCGCTGGACGCGAAAGGCGCAAGCTTCGAGCTCGATGCCGAGGGCTTGCTGGCCGTATGTATCCAGCACGAAATGGATCACCTGATCGGCAAGGTTTTCGTAGAATATCTGTCGCCATTGAAGCAAACCCGCATTCGTACGCGCATGAAAAAGCTTGCCGTTGCCTGATCGATGACCCACTCGCTGCGCATTGCATTTGCTGGTACTCCCGAATTTGCCGCCGCGGCCCTCACGGCGATCGACGCGGCGGGTTTTCCCGTGGTGTTGGTACTGACCCAGCCGGATCGGCCCGCCGGACGGGGTATGAAAACCGTCGCCAGCCCCGTCAAGCGCGTCGCCGCTGAACTGGGGAAACCGCTGGCGCAGCCACGCTCGCTGCGTCTGGACGGCAAATATCCTGACGAAGCAGCCCAGGCCATCGATCAGTTGCGTGCGCAAGCCTGCGACGTATTGGTAGTTGCCGCCTATGGCTTGCTGCTGCCCGCGAACGTACTGAACATTCCGCGCTTCGGTTGCATCAATATTCATGCGTCGCTGTTGCCGCGCTGGCGCGGCGCCGCGCCGATTCACCGCGCCATCGAAGCAGGCGACACGGCCACCGGCATCACCTTGATGCAAATGGACGAGGGCCTGGACACCGGCGCGATGATCGCCTCGCGTGCGCTGCCGATCTCGTCCAACGCCACCACCGGCGCGCTGCATGACGAATTGGCCGCATTGGGCGCAACGATGATTGTCGATGCCTTGGCCGAGCTCGAAGCGTCGGCCGCGTTGCATGCCACCCCGCAGCCTGCTGACGGCGTCACTTATGCGGCGAAGATTTCCAAGGCCGAAGCCGCTCTCGACTGGCGGCAATCGGCCGCGCTGCTGGCGCGGCGCGTGCGCGCGTTCAACCCATCGCCGGGGGCGGTGGCGACGATCGCTGGCACGGCGCTCAAGATCTGGTCCGCCGAGAGTGTGACGGGCGCAACGTCGACCGAACAAATGCCGAACGCGGCGCAAGCGGCCCCGGGCACGATCGTCGACGTGACCGATGCACGCATCGTCGTCGCTTGCGGCGAGGGACTGCTGGCCATCGAGGTGCTGCAGAAAGCCGGCGGCACGCGCATGGCGGTCAGAGAGTTCATCAAGGGGTTTGCGCTGCATTGCGGTCAAAAGTTCGATGTGACGGAGCCATCGTAGGGCTCTCGCGACGCTGGCGATACTCGGCCAAACGGTCTATTTAACTTCCTCTGCCGCCGCCATAGAATGGCTTCGATTGATCGCCCTGTCCGCTCCGGTCGGTGAACAGTCGAGCCGACACCAGCACCACCGCCTCGCACTTCCGGGCGTGAACATGCTGACCGACTCTTGAATATTCGTCGCTCGCCCCAAGCTGACGATTTGCTTACAATCGACCGGTTTGCTCCTTTGAAGACAACGCGTGCGAGAAGGGCCGCGGCAGCGAGTTTGCCGTCGCCCGCCGCGCGATACACGGCATGCGGAAAGGGCTGAGAACGGGTAGATAGCGGCATCCCCGGCAAGCGCTCAAGGAGTGCGCAAAATGTTCAATTGGGTAAAAACGACTGTTCTAATGGCTGCCATCGTGGCGCTGTTCGTCGTGGTGGGCGGCCTGATCGGCGGCCAGCGCGGCATGTTGCTGGCGTTCGGCCTTGCGCTGGCGATGAATTTTTTCTCGTACTGGTTTTCCGACCAGATGGTGCTGCGCATGTATCGCGCACAGGAAGTCGATGCGACCAGCGCCCCGCAGTTCTACGGCATGATCCGCGAACTGGCGACGCGCGCCGGCTTGCCGATGCCGCGCGTGTACTTGATCCAGGAAGATGCCCCCAACGCCTTCGCCACCGGCCGTAACCCGGAGCACGCCGCTGTGGCGGCCACCACGGGCATCTTGCGTGCGCTGTCCGAACGCGAGTTGCGCGGCGTAATGGCGCACGAGCTGGCGCACGTCAGACACCGCGACATTCTGCTGTCGACGATTTCGGCCACGATGGCGGGCGCGATCTCGGCGCTTGCCAACTTCGCGATGTTCTTTGGCAGCCGCGACGAGAATGGGCGGCCGTCGAATCCGATCGCCTCGATCGCCGTCGCCATCCTCGCGCCGCTGGCGGCGTCCCTGATCCAGATGGCCATTTCCCGTGCGCGCGAATTCGAAGCGGACCGCGGTGGTGCGGAAATTTCGGGTGATCCCCTGTCGTTGGCGGCCGCGCTCGACAAGATTCATCGCTTTGCGACCGGTATGCCGTTCGCCACCGCCGAGGCCCATCCGGCCACCGCGCAGATGATGATCGTCAATCCGCTGATGGGCGGTGGCCTCGCACGCATGTTCTCCACGCATCCATCAACCGAAGAGCGCATCGCACGGCTGACGCAAATGGCAAGAACCGGGCAATACCCGGCGTAAGCTGCGTCGACCCGTGTCGCGGCGCGCGCATTGCGGCTCGCGCAGTGCCTTCCGCCGCGAGCTCGCGCAGTGCCTTCCGCACGTCAATTCGCGCGTTTGGTCGATTCGCCGAGCGCATCGGATAGAATCGCCTCTGCTCTTCGACCGCGGAAAGATATCGGTTATGACGTCCAGCACCGACGCTCCAGTGCGTGCCTACCGCGTCGCGGTCTGCCGTAATCCATTCTCACTCGTCTCCTGCCTTATGGGCGGCGACGGCCTCGATACTTCGCCCATTAGATACCATCACGCATCCCATTCCCGGCTGGCCGTGCCAAGCCATCCCGGCACGACGCCATGAAGACGACGGCCAAACCCGTATCGCTGCTGGCGCCGGGCTCGCTGTCGCGCGCACTCGATGGCGCCGCTGCCGCGGTGGGCGCAGTGCGCAGCGGGACCTCGCTGCCGCTCGCCTTGTCGCGCCTGAAATTGCCGCGTGACGATGCCGCCACCGCCGAACAGACGCGCGGCGCTGTGCAAGACCTTTCGTACCAGGCCTTGCGTTCGCTCGGGCGGTCCGACGCCTTGATCGCGCTGCTCACGCATAAACCGCCGCCCGCGCACGTCGCCAATCTGCTCGCCTGCGCGCTGCCGCTGCTTGCCGACACGTCGGAAAACGCGCGCTATGCGCCGTTCACCGTGGTCGATCAGACCGTGCGCGCCACGGCCGCCGACGCCGAGGCGGCCTTTGCCAAGGGTATGGTGAACGCGGTGTTGCGCCGCTATCTGCGGGAAAAGGCGGCACTCGACCAAGCCGCGGAGAAGACGCCGGAAGGAAAATGGAACTATCCCGCCTGGTGGGTCGAACGCGTGCGCAGCGCCTGGCCGCAAGATTGGTCGCGCATTCTCGACGAAGGCAATGCGCGCCCGCCGCTGACCTTGCGCGTCAACCAGCGCCGCATCGCGCTCGACGCCTATGGCGCGATGCTGACGACCGCGAGCATCGAGTTCATGAGCGCCGGTGCCTCCGCCATAACACTGGCGCAGCCATTGCCGGTGGCACGCATTCCCGGTTTCCTGGATGGCCTGGTGTCGGTGCAAGACGCTGGCGCGCAGCGCGCCGCGGCTTTGCTCGATGTGCATGACGGCATGCGTGTGCTCGATGCCTGTGCCGCGCCGGGCGGCAAGACCGGTCATCTGCTAGAGCTCGCCGACGCCGAGGTCGTGGCGCTCGACAGCGACGCCGGCCGCGTGACGCGCATCCAGGAAAACCTCACGCGGCTTGGGCTTCAGGCGCGCATCGTCGTGGGCGATGCCGCGCAGCCGGCCACCTGGTGGGACGGCAAGCCCTTCGACCGCCTGCTGGCCGACGTGCCGTGCTCGGCGTCGGGCATCGTGCGCCGCCATCCTGATATTCGCTGGCTGCGGCGGCCGTCGGACATTGCCGCGCTGGTGGCAGAACAGCGCCGTATCGTCAGCGCGCTGTGGCCGCTGCTGGCATCGGGCGGCCAGATGCTCTACGTCACTTGTTCGATATTCCCGGAAGAAGGCGAGCAGCAGGCGCAGTGGTTTGAACGCGCCACCGCAGATGCGGTACGATTGGACGCGCCGGGCCAACTGCTGCCGGCGATCGATGCGGATCGTCCGGGCGGTCGCGCCGGGCATGATGGTTTCTTCTACGCGCGCTTCCTCAAACGGTGACAGCTCTCCGCTTCCTCTTGCCGCGTTCGCTGGCAATCATGCTCCTTGGCCTGCTCCTGGCCATGGGCATGTTCACGGCGAGCGTGGCGCGGGCCGATGGCATTTCGATGCAACGCGCTTCGCTGGAAGCGGACAGCGGCGGTGGCTGGAACCTCGATGCACGTTTTGACTTCTCGCTGAACGGCAACCTGATCGACGCGGTCAGCAAGGGCATTCCGCTGTACTTCACTACCGAATTCGAACTGGTCAAGCCGCGCTGGTACTGGTTCGACCAGAACACCATCAGCGCGAGCCAAAGTATTCGCCTGTCGTTCCAGCCATTGACGCGCCAATACCGCGTCACCAGCGGTGGCCTGCAACTGGGCTTCGACAAGCTCGACGACGCGCTGGCCGTTATCAAGCACGTTACGTCCTGGCATGTGATCGACCGCGATGCGGTGCGGCCGGGCAATGTTTATATCGCTTCCGTGCGCATGCAGCTCGACACCGCCTTGATGCCCAAGTTCTTCCAGATCGACGCGGTCAACAATCGCGACTGGCGACTCACGTCCGATTGGCGCCAGTTCACTTTCACGCCCCCCGACAATGGCCGATAACTCTCGCCTCAAGCTGTTGATCAGCCGCGTGCTGTTCGGCACGGTGGCGGTGCTTGCGCTGCTGCTGCTGGTGCTGCTCGCGCTGGCGAGCTCGAACACCGAGTTTTTCGACCGCTATTACTCCTGGCTGTATGCGGCCAATCTGGCGGTGGCACTGCTCTTCATGCTGATTGTCGCCGCGCTGGTCTGGATCATCATCGCGCGCTTCCGGCAGGGTCGCTTCGGTACGCGGCTGCTGGCCAAGCTGGCCGTCTATTTCGCGCTGGTGGGCGTCTTGCCAGGCGGCATCATCTATCTGGTATCGCTGCAATTCCTGTCGCGCAGTATCGAGTCCTGGTTCGATGTGAACGTGGAAAAAGCGCTCGACTCGGGGCTTACGCTCGGGCGCGGCATGCTCGACAACGCGCTCACCGATCTGCGCGGCAAGGCGCATGCAATGTCGGAGCAGTTGGCGGCCTCGGGCGACGCCAATACCACCCTCAACTTGCTGCGCCTGCGCGATCAGTTCGGCGTGCAGGAAGCGATGGTCATCGCGCCGTCGATGCGCGGCAGCACCGTGCTGGCACAGGCTTCGTCGAACTTCGCGCTACTGATGCCGGACGATCTGCCGACGCCGCTGATGCTGTCGCAGGCGCGCGGTGCCGGCTACGCGGCGGTGGAAGGCGAGCTGGACGGCGAGGGTACCGCCGGCGCGGCCAATGGCGCGCTGCGCTTGCGCGTGGTGGTACGAATACCGGGCGGACTCGATACGTCGTTGCAGGGGCACGATCGTTTTCTGCAGGTGACGCAGCCGGTGCCGCCGGCGCTGGCGCGCAATGCCGAGGCTGTGCAACTGGCCTATCGCCAGTATCAGGAAAAGGCGCTGGGCCGCACCGGCCTGCGCAAGATGTATATCGGTACGCTCACGCTTGCGCTGTTCCTGGCCACCTTCATCGGCATCATGCTGGCGCTGGCGCTTGGCAACCAGTTGGCGCGTCCTTTGTTCGTGCTGGCGCAGGGCACGCGTGAAGTGGCGCGCGGCGACTACACGCCGAAGCGTGAATTCAAGAGCAACGACGAGCTTGGCTTTCTCACACAGCTGTTCAATGCGATGACGCGCCAACTGTCGGAGGCGCATCGCGCGGTGGAGCAGAATCGCAGTGCGCTCGAGCAGTCGAAAACCTATCTCGAAAGCATTCTCGCCAACCTCACCGCCGGTGTGTTCGTGTTCGATCAGCAGTTTCGGCTGACCACGGCCAACCGCGGCGCCGAACGCATCTTCCGCCAGGATTTCCAGGGCCAACTGCATGTTTCGCTCGAACAGGTACCGGCGCTCGTGCAGTTCGGCGAGATGGTGCGCAAGGCTTTTGCCGACCGCGACGCCGCCACCAGTGCCGATCGCAGCGAACATGACCACTGGCAACAGCAGATCGAAGTGACGGTGGCTGGAGAAACCGATCCGCTGACCTTGCTGGTACGCGGCACGCGCTTGCTGCCGAAGCCCGCCAGCGTGCCTTCGCAAGTACCCGGCGGCGGCGCGGCGGCGGTCGATGGCGGCGTGGCCGGCTTGGCCGACGCAGTGCGTGAACTGGGACCTGAAGAGTCGGGCAGCGCATCCGCACTGGCCGCTGACCTGAGTCGCGTGGAAGCCGGCTCGGCAGAGCTCGACGCCGCGGCCCACCGCGGTGACGGCAGCGACGCGACGCCAGGCAGCGAGGCGACCGGCGCGAGCGTGGTGCCGCTGATCTCCGGTTACGTCGTGGTGTTCGACGACATCTCCGACGTGATTTCGGCACAGCGCTCGGTGGCCTGGGGCGAGGTGGCGCGCCGGCTCGCGCACGAGATCAAGAATCCGCTGACGCCGATCCAGTTGTCGGCCGAGCGCCTGCAGATGAAACTTACCGACAAGCTCGGGCCGGTCGAAGCGGAGTTCCTCAAGCGCGGCGCAACCACTATCATCAACCAGGTGGCGGCGATGAAGCGCATGGTCGACGATTTCCGAGAATATGCGCGCACGCCGCCGGCGGTGATGTCGAACCTGCAATTGAACGATCTGATCGGCGAAGTGCTGACGCTATATGGCGCCGACGACCGCAAAAGCGCGATCGAGGCTCGCCTGGCGCCGCTGCCGATCATCAAGGGCGATGGCACGCAATTGCGGCAAGTCATTCACAATCTGCTGCAGAACGCGCAGGACGCGGTGGCCGATGTAGTGGATGCGTCCGTCCTCATCGAAACGAAGACAGTAGAATATGGAGACCCTGATGCACAGGGACGTAGCCGCCTTGCAGTGAGGCTGGCAGTGTCGGACAACGGGCCGGGTTTTTCAGCACGGATTCTCACGCGAGCTTTTGAACCCTATGTCACGTCCAAGGCCAAGGGTACTGGCCTGGGGCTCGCGATGGTCAAGAAGATCGTCGACGAACACGGCGCCCGCATAGACGTTCGAAACCGTACCCAGCCGGGCCGCGAAGGCGTTGCCGGCGCGCAGATTTCGATCCTGTTTCTTCAATTGGCCCAGGAGCCCGCGCCGCATCTGTCGCAGGACGAAGGAACGGACCAGATAAAGGTAGCGTAAATGGCGACGATTCTAATAGTTGACGATGAAATGGGAATCACCGGCCTGATGTCGGAAATTCTCGGTGACGAAGGTCACAACGTCGAGGTCGCGCACAACGCTCAGGAGGCGCGTGAGCATCGGCTGCGGCAAGCTTCCGACCTGGTGTTGCTCGATATCTGGATGCCCGATACCGACGGACTGACCTTGCTGAAAGAGTGGGCCGCGCAGGGGCTGTTGACGATGCCCGTCATCATGATGTCCGGGCACGCGACCATCGACACCGCGGTGGAAGCCACCAAGATCGGCGCGGTAGGCTTTCTGGAAAAGCCCATCGCGCTGCAAAAGCTGTTGAAGGTGGTGAAAGAGGCGCTGACGCGCGTGGCGCTGCAGCCCGAAGTGCTCTCCACGGCGCAGGCGGCCCAGGCGGCGCAGCAGGCAGCCAGCGCGCGCGCGGCAGCACCGCTTGCGAGTGCCGCGAATGCCGCGACGGCAACGCTCGGCAACATCGATGCCGTGCCCTCCGAATGCCGGACGCCGAGCGCCGAGCCGGGCGGTTCGATGGGCTCGATCTCTTTCGATATCCCGTTGCGCGCGGCGCGCGATGCCTTCGAACGCGCCTATTTCGAATACCATCTGGCGCGCGAAAACAGCAGCATGACGCGCGTCGCGGAGAAGACCGGCCTCGAACGCACTCACCTTTATCGCAAGATGCGTTTGCTGGGTATCGAGATTGCCAAAAACAAGGGCGAATAGCCGACGCGCATCTAGCGCTTTGCCGCGCTTGAGCTTGCCGACCCGCTTTGTTATACTCCCGCTTCTCGTGGCCCGGTAGCTCAGTTGGTAGAGCAGCGGATTGAAAATCCGTGTGTCGATGGTTCGATTCCGTCCCAGGCCACCAAGAGATTCCAAGGGCTTGCCACCGTGCAAGTCCTTTCTGTTTTTTGCGCGGCTTTTCGCCTGTGTTGCTGTGTTTTTGCTTTTGTCTCATCCCCTGACGGTCAATCGGCATTCGACGGGCTGAGGTATCCAGATGTCCGATATTCGCGCCGACCAGGGCGCTCTCATTCTTTTCTCCGGTGGACAAGACTCCGCCACGTGTCTCGCGTGGGCGTTGAGCCGTTTTTCGCATGTCGAAACCATCGGCTTCGACTATGGCCAGCGCCACCGCGTCGAGTTAACTTGCCGGCAGCAATTCCGTACGCGTCTGCTCGATCAGTTCGAAGCATGGCGCTCCGCGTTGGGCCCCGATCATCTGCTCGACCTGTCGGTAATGTCGCAGATCGGCGCCACCGCGATGACGCATGAAATCGCCATCGAGAGCGCAGCCGGCGGCCTGCCGAATACCTTCGTGCCCGGACGCAATCTGATGTTTCTCACGGTGGCGGCGGCGCTGGCGCGTCGACGCGGGCTCAAGACCATAGTCGGCGGTATGTGCGAAACCGATTTCTCCGGTTACCCCGATTGTCGCGACGACACCATCAAGGCGCTGCAGGTGACATTGAACCTGGGCATGGAAACGCGGCTGGCCATCGAGACGCCGTTGATGTGGATCGACAAGGCAGCCACCTGGGCACTGGCCGAACAGCTGGGTGGCGCGGCGCTGGTGGAACTGGTGCGCACCGATACGCACACCTGCTATCTCGGCGAACGCACGACGCTGCATGCCTGGGGTTATGGTTGCGGACAATGCCCGGCTTGCGAACTGCGCTCGAAGGGTTTCGCCGCTTTCAGCGCGGCGCGCGCGAGGCCGGCCCAGCCATGACATACGCGGTCAAGGAAATCTTCTATACGCTGCAGGGCGAAGGCATCAATGCCGGTCGTCCAGCGGTTTTCTGCCGCTTTGCCGGCTGCAATCTGTGGTCAGGTCGCGAGGCCGATCGCGGCAGTGCCGTCTGTCAATTTTGTGACACCGATTTCGTCGGCACCGATGGCGAAAATGGCGGCAAGTTTGCCAGCGCCGCGGCGCTCGCCGCGTTCATCGCCGGGCTTTGGCCTGCCGGTGAAGCGCGGCGCTTCGTCGTGTGCACCGGCGGCGAACCGCTGCTGCAGCTCGACGATGCGCTGATCGCCGCGCTGCATGCGGAAAGCTTCATGATCGCCGTGGAAACCAATGGCACTTTGCCGGTGCCCGCCGAGCTCGACTGGGTGTGCGTCAGTCCCAAGGCCGGCTCGACGCTGGTGGTGCGGCGTGGCAATGAATTGAAGGTGGTGATTCCGCAACTCGGCCAGCGACTGCAGGATTTCGAAGCCATGGACTTCGACAATCTGCTGGTCCAGCCGATGGACGGTCCGTTGCGCGAGCACAATACGCGCGCCGCGATAGACTGGTGCAAGCAACATCCCCGCTGGCGCCTGTCGATGCAAACCCACAAGTACCTGAACATTCCGTAGCGGACCGCCGACCCTCGTGATCGAAATCACTCGACGTATCGAATTCGATGCTGGCCATCGCATTCCCGACCATCGCAGCCAGTGCCGCAATATGCACGGGCATCGCTATGCGCTGGAAATTACGCTGGCAGGCGAATTGGTCGCCGAGGCCGGCGCGCCGGATCGCGGCATGGTGATGGATTTCGCCGCGGTGAAAGAGTTGGCGATCGAGCATGTGGCGGCGCTTTGGGATCACGCCTTCCTGGTCTACGACGGCGACTCGGCGGTGCGCGCGTTCCTCGAAACACTGCCCGACCATAAAACCGTGGTGATCGACCGTATTCCCACGGTGGAAAATCTTGCCATGATCGCGTTCGAAATTCTGCAGCCGGTATATGCCGCGCAATACCGTAACCAGATCGTCTTGTCGCGCCTGCGGCTCTATGAAACGCCAAATTGCTGGGCGGAGGTCTCAGCGTAAACCCTCGGAACAGCGCCGCCTGCCGTTTCAGGTCCGGCTTTTGCTCATTTGCCTTTGTCACCCCTGGTTGGTTGCCGGCGCTTGTCTGCAGAGCTGGTCGGGGCTTGGCATGTCCGTGATCGACGATGTTCCCCCCAAACCGTCGAGGACTGCCGGTGTGTACATGAGGAGCAATCGATGAACACCAACGAACAGAATCCGTCGCGCGAGGCCCAGCACGAGCAGGCCGCGCAAAGTCCGCTGAAAAAACCCGAGACAGAAACCGCCCATGCCAATGCTGCCGACGTAGCCGATGCGGCCGACGCACAGCAAGACACGGGTAACGCGCCACAAAGCGGCAATCAATCCACCGCCCGCGGCCGCGATGCGCGTGCCAGCGGCGAGAGCGACAACCAGCGCCCGGTGCCGGATCTGGACACGCTGCGGCCGCGCGAGCAGGGCGTGACCAACGACCAGTCGCTCGACGACACGGTGGACACCGACGCCAAAGACCGCGACGCCAAGCGTCCGCAGTTTGGTTCCGACAACGTCATCAACAGCGATGCGAGCCTTTCGCGCCACGTCGAAACGCCCGACGTCGGGCTGGCCGGCATCGACAGTCGTCCCACCGGAAACTTGCCGCAGATCGTGGCGAAACCCGGCTCGGCGGTGATCGACGAGGGCGTCGTCGAAGACGTGCGGCTTTACGGCACGGCGGGCAGCGCCGAAGAGCTTCCGCTGAACGGCGCACCGGGCGGTGCGGACGACCGTACCGTGTATCCGGCCAATCATGTACGCGCCGGTCATATTGTGAAAATCGTTCCCAAAAACAAGTAGATGCAGCGGTTGCGGTGGCCATGCGCACGATGCCCAACGGCGCGGCGCAACGCAGCCACGATCCGATTCGATCGTGCCGCCATCGCTCCCGCCTGCGCCATTCGGAGATAAAGCCTGTGCCATCCATGCGCTCAGATCGGCGACCATGCACGCCGCCCCGCGACGCCGGGACCCAGGCTTAACTTGAAGCAGCCATGACCAGCTTACCCAGCAAGAACGTGCGGCCCGCGCGATCCACGGCCAGCAACGACGATAACGCCGAGCGCAAGACACCAGCGGCGCCGCGCATCAAGCAGCCCAGCGAAGTGTTTCGCGATCCGCGCATCGCCGATTTCCGGCAACTGCGCAAGACGCTGCGCAGCACCTTCGGCTTCGAGCGGCTGCGGCCCGGTCAGAAGCGCATCATACGCAGCGTGCTCGATCGACACGACACCTTGGCGATCATGCCCACTGGCGCCGGCAAGTCCTTGTGCTACCAATTGCCCGCGCTGCATCTGGGGGGCGTCACGCTGGTGGTGTCGCCGTTGATCTCCTTGATGAAAGACCAGGCCGACAAGCTGTGCGAAGCGGGTGTCGATGCATTGCTGTTGAACAGCACGCTCGGCCGCCGCGAAGAGGATGCGGCCTTGGCTCGCATCGCCGCCGCGGAGCCGAACATTGTGTTCGTTACGCCGGAGCGACTGGCGACCCCTGCTTTCCTGAAGACCGTAGGCACTTCGGCCGTGAGTCTGGTGGTGGTGGATGAGGCGCATTGCGTCTCGCAATGGGGACACGATTTTCGTCCGGCATTTCTCGAGATTGCAGCGGCCGTCGATGCGCTGGGCAGGCCGCCCATACTCGCGCTCACGGCAACCGCCACCCCGGAAGTCATCGAGGACATCGACAAGCAGTTGCGACTGCGCCGCGCCAACATCATCAATACCGGCATCCTGCGCGAAAATCTGGAACTGTCGGTGATGCATGCGACCAATGCCGACGAGAAGACCGCGAAGCTGGTCGAATTGGTCACTAGCCAGGAAGGCTCCGGCATCGTTTATACGGCCACCGTGCGCGACGCCGAACACGTGTTCGAAGCCTTGTCCGCGCAGGGTGTGGACGTGGCGCGTTATCACGGCAAGATGGCCAATGCGGCCCGCACGGCGGCGCAAGAGCGCTTCATGTCCGGTCGCTGTCGTGTGGTGGTGGCGACCAACGCGTTCGGTATGGGCATCGATAAGCCGGACATCCGTTTTGTCGCGCATTACCAGATGCCCGGCAGCCTGGAGGCCTACTACCAGGAGGCCGGCCGCGCGGGTCGCGATGGCGCGCCTGCGAAGTGTGTGCTGTTGTTCGATATGAGCGACAAGCGCGTGCAGCAGTTTTTCCTGGTCGGACGCTATCCGACGGTGGAACTGGCGTCGCGCGTGATGGAAGTGATTCGTGAACAAGCGAAGGGCAAGGGCTCGAAGGGGCCGGCCTTCGACGAAATCAAGACGGCGCTTGAAACCGCGCCGACCAATAAGCTGAAGACGGCGCTGAAGCTACTGATCGACGCGGGCGTCACCGCGCGCGATCGCGAGCGGCGTTATCGTCCGGTGGATTCTGCGGGCGGGCATGAACGCGTGACGCGTGCGATCGAAGCGTACCGGCAACGCGCCGAGCACGATCAAGCGGCCCTCGACGAGATGGTGCACTACGCGCAAAGCGGGCAGTGTCGCTGGCGGCGCCTGATCGACCATTTCCACGCCGATGCGCCGTGGCAACACTGCGGTAATTGCGACAACTGCCGGCATCCAGTGGAAGTCGGCCCGGTCATCGCGAGCATGCCGGTCGCCGATACGCGCGCCACCGAGCCGGCCGAGCCCGCGATGGTGTGGAAGGTGGGTGATGCGGTGAAGGTGCGGCGCTATGGCAGCGGCTGCATCGTGCTGGCGAATGGCGATCAGGTGGAAGTATCGTTTCCCGATGGCCAGATCCGCACCTTCCTGACGCAATATCTGGAACCGGGCGGCCCGCACGCGGTGGCCGCTTGAAGTAGACGCCTAGGTAGCATGCGTGCGCCTGCAACGGGCGTCGCGCGTGTATTAATGCCTTCGACGGTGGTGATATCGATGGTGTCGATGCTATTGCCACTGTCGCCACAATGCTATTGACGCCACTGACGCCACTGACGCCACTGACGCTACAGTCGCTACAGTCGCGGCATCAGCTTTTAATCAAACGCTTCTGTCGTGCCACGCTCATGATCAGGCCGCCGGCAATGCCCAGCGTTGTCAGCGCAGTGCCGCCATAGCTCATGAACGGCAGCGGCACGCCGACCACCGGCAGAATGCCGCTCACCATGCCGATATTGACGAACGCATAGGTGAAGAAGGTCATCGACAAGCCGCCGGCCAGCAGCCGCGCGAACAGATTCGCGCCGCTCGCCGCTACCAGCAGGCCGCGGAAAATCACCAGCAAATACAGCAGCATCAGCACGCAAGCGCCGATCAGCCCGAACTCTTCGGCGAACACTGCGAAGATGAAGTCGGTGTGCTTCTCGGGAATGAATTCGAGATG
>JBPBQZ010000010.1:0-17940 GCA_050955105.1 Janthinobacterium lividum
GAGATGCTGGCGTTCTTTCGCGAACGCCGCTACGAAAGCGGTGAGCGCCTGCCTTCCGAGCGCGCGCTCGCTGAAAAATTCGGCGTTGGCCGCAACGCCCTGCGTGAAGCACTTTCTACGCTCAGTACTTTGCGCGTGATTGAATCACGTCCCAATTCAGGCATCTATCTGCGTCAGTTGTCGACCGAAAGCAGCTTCGAGACCATTGTGCTGCTCTCGGAAATGGGCGCGCCGCCTTCGCCACGCGAAGTGCGGGAAACGTTGGAAGTGCGCTGGGCGCTCGAACAACAAGCCGTGCTGCTCGCCTGCGAGCGTCGCACCGACAGCGACCTGGAGCGTATTCAAACCATCCTGGCGCGCGCGCAAAAGACCCTGGCCGACGGCGGCAACATCTACGAAGACGACACCGCTTTCCATATCGCGCTGGTGCAGGCCTCGCACAACGACGTGCTGGTGCGGCTGCTGAATTCGTTCTATCGCCTCACGCAGAGCCGGCGGCGACTGCTGTTCAGCACGCCGCGGCGCGGCAAGGAATCGGCGCGCGACCATCGGCAGATATTCGAGATGATCAAAGCACGCGACGCGGTCCGCGCCTCGGCGCTGATGCAAGCGCATATGGACCGGGCGCGCATGTATTGGAAAGAGATTCTCGGCACCGATGGCGTCGACCGCGTCGATCGCGAAGGCGGCGACTGACGCCGACCCTGCCCCTCCAGGGCGCGCCCAGCGCCCCCGGAAATCTTACGAGCGACCCTTCAAACAAGCGTCCGCCGCTCGAACCATGGTGTTTTCCAGCCACTACGTCACTATTTTTTAAAATATGCGTGCGCCGTATATGGCTTATCGCGTGTGCAGATGCTTTACACTAGCGCGTCGCCTTCACTACTGGATGCGACGCGTTCATCCATTTCTCTGGACAACTATGGCAACGGCAAAGAAAGCGGCGAAAGCACCTGCGGCAAAGAAGACCGTCAAAACGACGGCTTCCACCAAATCCACGGCGGCAGCAAAGACCGACAAGTCGGCAGTCTTGAAGCCCGTCAAGGATTCGTTCACGAAGGCCGGTCTCGCGATTCATCTGTCTGAGCAGGCTGGGGTTGAACCGAAAGTGGTCAAGTCGGTCCTTGCAGCGCTCGAGGCAACCATTCTGGGCTCGATTCACAAGAAGGGCGCACGCGAATTCGCGCTGCCCGGACTGCTGAAAATCGTGGCGCAATCGGTGCCCGCGAAGAAGAAGCGTTTCGGCAAAGATCCGTTTACCGGCGAAGATCGCTGGTTCGATGCCAAGCCGGCTTCGGTGCGTATCAAGGTGCGAGCCTTGAAGAAGCTGAAAGACGCAGGGCTGTAAAACTGCGGCAAAAAAGGCGCCTCGATGGGGCGCCTTTTTTGCGTCGAATGTGCGGTACCTGCATTGACTGCCGCACCGACCGTCTGGCGATCGGTGCGGCGTCAACTGTCTCAAATTCGCAAACCTTAAGCGTCGACCCAGTTGACGGCTTCCGAGGTGTCGACGCGCGTCGTGCGAAAGCCATTCGCCGGATGCGCGGTGTTTTCATAGCCGAATGAAATGCCGCACACCAGCTTGCGGCCTTCCGGGAAACCGAAATACTGCCGCGTGAAATCGGCATGCGAGGCCAGCGCCGCCTGCGCGATCGCGCCCAGGCCGAGACTCTGTATCGCCGTCAAGAACGTCGACACGTAGCCGCCGATATCCACCGCGCCGTACACACCGAGCGGCGCATCGGTGGTAATCAGCGCCACATGCGGCGCGCCGAATAGCCGGAAATTTTCCAGACCCTGCTGTTTCGACGCCTCGCGATCGCCTTTCACAATGCCTACCGAGTCGTACAGCGCGAAACCGCATTCGCGGCGTCGTGCCAGCGATTCGCCGGCGTACTCGGGCCAGACAAAATCTGGATTCGGCGCGTGCTCGCTGGCCCATGCCAGCAGCGCTTCGCTATAGCGTTTCGCACCCGCGCCGCTGGCGATCGTCAGATGCCAGGGCTGCGTGTTGCACCATGACGCCGTGCGCTGCGCGATGCGCAAGATGCGTTCGATGGTTTCGCGCGGCACCAGATCAGGCAGGAAACCACGGCAGCTATGACGCGCCGCCATCAGGCGTTCGAGCGTCGCCGTATCTTGTTCAATGGTGTCAGAAGAAACGGCGGCCTGCGCCGCCGTCGAAGAATTGAGCGACATCGATGTCTCCGATGCAATGATGGAAAAGAACATAGGCACGCGCTGGCGCGCCGCAATTTGTTGGTCGGACCGATAATACCAGCGAATCGCGGCGCTCCTCGCCGGCTTACTGCATGCGCTTAGGGCCGCGCGCGCCTGGCCGCCGCGACATCCCTTGCGCGTATGCGTTACGATCGGCGCAATACGCTTGCCATCGGTCCCAGGCACCTTCAACAGGTCGCCGGGCGCTCGATGAATCAGCGCCCGGCTCCGACCCCGATATCAAGATGGATATCGAGTGGCCACACCCATCGCGGCTTCAACCTCTTCGCACATGACCCAGACCAACCATTCCAGCAGCGCGGAACCCGCCAATCCTATCGACGTCGTACGCGCCGATCCCGACGCCTCCGCGGCATTCGTCCTCAAGCACCAGGACACCTTCGTCGTCGCCGACGCCTGCGGCGACATCTACGGCCAGCGCGACGGCCTGTTCAATGACGACACGCGCATCGTCTCGCGCTTCGGCCTGAGCTTCGGCGACCGCGCGCCGGCCCTGCTGAGCGCTTCGATCAGTCGCGACAACGTCGTGTTCACCGCGCATCTCACTAATCATCCGCTGCCGCGGGTCGGCGGCGCGCCCACGCCCGAGGGCGTGCTGCACATCGAGCGCACGCGCTTTCTCTGGCAAGCGCGGCTGTATGAGCGAATCTGTTGTCACAACTACGGCAACGCCGCGGCAAGCATGCCGCTTTCATTGAGCTTTGCTGCCGACTTCAGCGATATGTTCGAAGTGCGCGGCTCGCTGCGCAAGCAGCATGGCGAGATACGCGCGCCGCAGGTCGGCCGCGACTCGGTAACCTTGGTTTATTTGGGACTGGACGATGTGGAGCGCCGCTCGACGCTGAAGTTTTCCGACGTGCCCCGCCATATCGACGGCGCGCACGCCGAGTTCCTGGTATCGCTCGCACCGGCCGCTTCCTATACGCTTTATCTTGAAATTTCCGGGGCCGACACAGTGGCGGCACCCAGCGAGAAACGCTTTCGCGAAGCTTGCCTGGCGGCGCGGCTGGCAATGCGCCAGCATCGGCAGGACGCGGCGCTCGCCAACAGTTCGAACGCCGCCTGTGACGCCTGGCTCGAGCGCTCGCGCGCCGATCTGGCGTTGCTGATCAGCGAGGTCTCGACGGGGCTCTATCCGTACGCCGGCATCCCCTGGTTCTCGACGCCGTTCGGCCGCGACGGCATTATTACCGCGCTCGAAACACTCTGGCTCGAACCCAAACTGGCGCGTGGTGTACTGCGCTACCTGGCCAGCCGGCAAGCCACGCAGACCTCATCGTTTCGCGATTCCGCACCCGGCAAAATCATGCATGAAACACGGCGCGGCGAGATGGCGGCGCTCGACGAGGTGCCCTTCTCGCTGTACTACGGCGGTGTCGATTCCACGCCGCTGTTCGTGGTGCTGGCAGGCGCCTATGCCGAACGCACCGGCGACTTGGCGCTGATCGACGAGCTATGGCCAGCGCTGTGCGCGGCCATCGGCTGGATCGAAACGGTGCGGGCCGCTAGTCCCACCGGGCTGCTTGACTACGCACGCGGCGAAAGCTCTGGGCTGGCGAATCAGGGCTGGAAAGACAGCGAAGACTCGGTGTTCCATGCCGACGGCAGCTTTCCGGTGGGGCCGATCGCGCTGGTCGAAGTGCAGGGCTATGCCTTCCGGGCTTTTCTGGCGATCAGCGGGCTTGCACAGCGGCGCGGCGATAACGTTTCGGCGCAACGCTGGGCCGAGCATGCGGCGCAGATCCGCGCCCAGGTCGAAGAAAAATTCTGGATGCCCGCAAGCGGCTTCTACGGCATTGCGCTGGGGGGTGACGGACGCCTCTGCGAAACGCTTGCCTCCAACGCCGGCCATCTGCTTTACACCGGGCTGGTGACGCCGGAACGCGCGCATGGCGTGACTGCGCAATTGCTCGATGCGCGATTTCATTCCGGCTGGGGCGTGCGCACCTTGGCGCTGGGGCAGGCGCGCTTCAATCCGATGTCGTATCACAACGGCTCGGTCTGGCCGCACGACACGGCGCTGTGCGCGGCCGGCATGCGGCGTTATGGCGAGCTGGATGGCGTGGTCTCATTATTCGACGGACTGCTCGACGCGGCCGCTCATTTCGAGATGCGTTTGCCGGAGCTGTTCTGCGGCTTCCCACGCACCGCCGGCGCACCGCCAATCGGCTATCCGGTGGCCTGCCTGCCGCAGGCCTGGTCGGCCGGCGCCGCCTTCCTCATGCTACAGGCGGCCCTGGGCATCAGTATCGACGGCTTCGCCGGCACCGTCAGCATCGATCACCCGCGCCTGCCGTCGGGCATTCCAAGCCTGTCACTCAGCCAGCTGGAAGTCGGCGACCGCCAGATCGACCTGCGCTTCGAACGCGCCAAGCATGGCGTTGCGGTCTATGTGGAGGCGGAGCACGCACGCTTCCTCAGGGTAACGGGCGCCATCGTGGTCGAATGCGCGATGCACGACGACAAGTACGCGTACGTCACCACGCGCCGCTCGGCTTAAGGCGCTTGAGGCGCTTGAGGCGGCAGGTTCAAGCGTCGCCGGCGCGCCACACCACGGGGAAATCGGCGCAATCCAGCACGCCGCCATCGGGTGGGCAATCGCGCAGCGGCGCGGGCGGTGACATCTTGCCGGCACGTCGCTGGAAGCGCGCGTCGTCGCCGGTCCAGCGCGTCGACAGCACACGGCGGCGCGTCGGCCGTTGATTCGCCGGCGCGCCATGCAGCGTCAGTCCATGGAACACCAGCACATCGCCCGGCTCGACCCCCCATCCCAAAATTTCATAGGCATCGCGCCGCGCATCGATGTCCGGCAGTAGCTGCCAGCGCTCATCGTCGCCATCGCGCAAAGCGCCGTCGATGAAACGCTGTGGCCGGTACCAGATGCCATCGCGGTGCGAACCCGCGACGAATTCCAGCACCGTGTCGCGCGGCACCGGGTCGACCGGCATCCACATCGTGCAAAACTGCGAGCCGTCCACCGGGCTATATGGCTGGTCTTGATGCCAGGGCGTCTGGCGATCGGCCTGCGCTTCCTTCACCAGCACATGGTCGTGCAGGAAATTGAGACGCGTCGCGCCAAGCAACTGCGCGGCAATCAGGCGCGCTGGCGAGACGCGCGCGAAATGTTCGAAAGCGCTGATGCGCCGCCAACTGTTCGCATCCTGAAAAAAACGCCGCGACTCGCCGTCGGCATAGTTCGAATATGGGCCGGGATGCGTGAGATTGATCTCGATGCCGCGGGCCACCAATGCTACCCACTCGGCATCGAACATGCCGCGCAGGCATACCGCACCGTCACGGCGGAAAGCTTGAATATCGGATGCAGCGAGCTGAACGGTGTTCATGATCGATTCCAATGAATGCAGGCGACGCCCGTATGGCGCCAACTCGTTACGCCGGCTCCGCTGTCAGTGCCGTCAGAGCCCGACGATAGTCAAGTGCCGCGGCCTCCTCGTCTGCGTGATGGCGCTCAGCCACCACGCGCCGACCGCCTACCCAGACGTCGCGGATCGGCGTCTGCCCATGCTCAGCGAACACATAAGCCGACAAACGTTGCAGCGCGCCGCATTCGGCAATATCGGGATGCGCGGCGTCGAGCACGATGAAGTCGGCGCGCCGCCCTACCGTCAGCCGGCCGATCGGCCGCCCGCTGGCCAACATGCCGCCATCGAGCGCATCGCCATATAGTCGATCCGCCACCGCGGGCCGCGCGGCCGTCGCCAGCACGTTGCGGCGCCGCGTTACCAGCCGTTGCCCGTACTCGAACCACCGCAACTCGGCGCGCGCGCTGACGCTTGCATGGCTATCCGAGCCGATGCCCCAGCGGCCGCCGGCATCCAAGTAAGTGGGCGCATCGAAAATGCCGTCTCCCAGATTGGCTTCGGTGGTCGGACACAGCCCTACCACAGCACCGCTGCGCGCCAGCCGCTGCGCTTCGGCGGCTTGCATATGCGTCGCATGCACCAGGCACCAGCGTGAATCGACCGGCTGATGATCGAGCAGCCAATGCACGGGGGGCACCCCGAAGGTGGTTCGGCAGTCGTCGACCTCGCGCGTCTGTTCGGCAATGTGGATATGCAGCGGCGCCTGTGAATCGTCGCCATGCAGGCCTTCGCGCAGCGCGTCCAGCGACGCCGGACTGACCGCCCGCAGTGAATGTGGCGCGGCACCGTAGCGCAGCGCCGCGTCGGGCGCATATTGCTCGCGCAGACGCATCGACATATGCAACAGCGCATCGACCGACGACAGGAAACGCCGCTGCTCATCCAACGGCGCGCGGCTGCCGAAGCCGCTGTATTGATAAAGCACCGGCAACAGCGTCAGGCCGATCCCCGCACTGCGCGCGGCCTCGATCACGCGCACGGCGTGCTCCCCCGGATTCGCGTAGGGCTTGCCGTCGATCGCATGATGCAGATAGTGAAACTCACAGACCGAGGTATAGCCGGCCTTGAGCATCTCAATATAAAGATAGCGCGCAATCGCCTGCATTTGCGCAGGCGTCAGACGCGCGGCGAAGCGATACATCAGCGTGCGCCAGCTCCAGAACGAATCGGCCGGGTCGCCCAGGGTTTCGGTCAGGCCCGCCAGCGCCCGCTGAAACGCATGCGAATGCAGATTGGGCATACCCGGCAGTAGTGGACCCGGCGCACGCGCGATGCCCGCCATGGGCACGCTGTCGGGTTCCACGGCGGTCAGCATGCCCGCCTCGTTCCAGCGCAAGGTCACATCGTTGCGCCAGCCATCGTGTAGCCAGACCGATGGCGCATGCAAGCTTCGCTGATCAGGGTGCTGCACAGTCACGACTTGTCCATTTTCAAGATGACGGGTTCGAAGCAACCATCATCGCGGCCGGTACGACAACCGCATACATTTAAGCGGCGGGTTTGATGCGCACGGATAGAGCCACTGCATCGGCTGCCGCACTCTCGAAACGCAGCCGGCGCAGTGCGCCATGAGCGTGTGGCCCGTGGCCATCGCAAACGAAGCTGCCGCTTTCAATCGAGCGACGCGCGCCTGTCGCGTCGATCAAGGACAGCGCGCCACGCGCCACGTACACCAGCACGCGTTCGTCTGATGGTGCCAGTGTCAGGTGGCCCGCTCCAGCATTCAGCACTTCGATCGAGCCCACGGCACGCTCACGCATCACCATCAGGTTGAAGTCGCGTGAGGCGCCGCCCACCATGCGCGCCGACACGCTGGCTTCGCCCGCGAACGCGAACGGCTCGAACAGGCGATCGAGCAAGTGGCCGCCGCCTTCGGCGAAATCGAGATGAAACCCCGCGCCGTCCAGCGCAACGATGGTGCGGTCGACACCGGCAAAAGTAGAGAACGGGCCGTCTTGCACCACGTCCGCCAGACTCACGCGCCAGACGAAATCATCGAGCGCCGCGCCGACCGGAAACACCGCGAGCTCGCGGGTAGCGCCGCCGCCGTTCTTCCACGGCCGCGCCGGCACGCGCGCGGCGTTGCGAATCGATAGCTCCGCGATGCCTTGCATGGCGGCATCCTCACTGTGCTTCATCGCTGCTTCCGTTGCGTATTGCCCGCCAATCGTTCAGCCAACCTTGGCTGGATTCCAGCGCCCGGGGAATTCCTGGCCGTCGCTATGACGATTGTAGAAGGCACCGAGATACCACGGGAAATATTGATATGACCAGGCGCACAAACGATTGCCATACAAAAGGAAGGCGCGCAGCAATTCTTTCACTTCCTCTTTGCTGCCGGCGTCCTTCACCGACTGGCGCAACACGCCGGCGAATTTCTCCAGCGTATAGAGGCCGGAGTAACCGAGATAACTCGAATACGGCACATCGAATTCATCCAGCGTGACGCTGAAATCGGCTGGCGATAATTTGTCGGTCAAGGTCAGCAGCGGATAGATCGTGTACATGATGTAATCGCGCAGCATGCCATTGGCAAAATCCCAGGCGCTGAAATACTGGCCGTAGGTGCCGGTCGATTCGACCTTGCCCAGGCGAATGTCGCGCAGATCTTCGGGCTCGTGCTCCTGCACGCGCAAGGCTTCGTCACGGAACATTTTCACCGCCGCCGAAACCGAAGTGGGTGTAAGCGGCTTGCCCGGATGGTCTTGTCCGGCATGGGGCGTGATCTCGACGAAGATCTGCTCTTTCTGCCAGAAAATATTGTTCCAGACGGCCTTGCCCATCTTCGGCAGCAATGCGCGATATTCAGGCAACACCATGCCGAGCACCGGTTGCGCCAGCGGCTCCAGGCCCTTGCCGTATTGCACCGAAATCTTGTTGCCGGTGGATTGCGAGTAGCGCAGGCGACCGACTTCGCAATCGACGATGCGCTCGCGCTTGCGCACGGGAGCGGTGCTGACGATCGGCGTCCACGCATAAACCGACTCGCCCGATACGACCGGGTGTGCCTGCAAGATCTTGAACGGCAGATGCTGCCAGAACTCCTCGCAAAGCTCGGGATTGTCTTCGTCGGCCAATTCGGCGACCACTTTGATATCGAGGCTAGGCCAATGAATATCGATCAAACGTCCCATGATTCAAAAACTCCAGTTAATGCAGCATTTAGTTTTACTAAAAAAGGTCGCATCGAATGCTTGCGACCGACCGGTGCCACGCGCTCACGTGCTGGGCGCACCCGCGCGGCACACGGGAACAGCTATGTCTTGTGCAGCACCTTCGACAGGAAGGCGCGGGTACGCGCACTCTTCGGCTCGCCGAATACCTGCGCCGGCGCACCACGCTCGATAATCTCGCCTTTGTCCATCACCAGCACCTGGTCAGCGACGTTGCGGGCAAAATCCATTTCATGCGTCACCACGATCATCGTCATGCCTTGACGCGCGAGATCTTTCATCACCGCCAGCACCTCGCCCACCATTTCGGGATCGAGGGCACTGGTGGGCTCATCGAACAACAGCACGGCGGGGTTCATCGCCATCGCTCGAGCAATCGCCACGCGCTGTTGTTGCCCACCCGACAGCTGCAACGGGTAGTGATCGAGCTTGTCGCCCAAGCCGACGCGCGTCAGCAACTCCACGGCACCTCGGCGCGCCACCTCGCGCGGCTGACGCAGCACCTGGGTCGGCGCTTCCATCACGTTCTGCAGCGCGGTCATATGCGGGAACAAATTGAAACGCTGAAACACCATGCCGATATTGCGACGCCGCCGTGCAATATTGCGTTCGCTGTCGGCCTTCAGCACGCCGTTGTCGAGTCGATAGCCGATCAACTCGCCGGCCACACGGATGCTGCCGCGCTGGATGCGTTCGAGATGATTGATGCAGCGGATGAAAGTCGTCTTGCCCGAGCCCGACGGCCCGATCAACACCACCGTCTCGCCACTGCTGACCGACATCGACACGTCGCGCAGCACCAGCGATTCGCCGTATTGCTTATAGACATGCTGGCATTCCACGGCGAGCACGGTCTGCGCCGCGCCGCCCGCCGGGCTCCGCGCGTCAGCGACCGGCACCGGCAAAGTGGCCGAGGATGGCTCTGCCAGCGACGATAGCGGTGCGTCGGCGCCGGAAATCACTGTCGACATATCAAAGGCTCCCGTTTGCAATGGCTGCCACGCCCGCCTGACTGTCCCCGGCATCGCCCGCATCACCGGCATCGCCGATGTCATGCGCCCGGCGCACATGGCTACGCGTGCTTTTCGCCAACCATTTCTCGATGCACATCTGCATCAAGGTCCAGACCGCCGTCAGCATCAGGTAGTAAATCGAGATGCCGAAATACACTTCGAAGGTGTAAAAGGTGGCCGATTGCAATTGTTCCGCCACACGGAACATTTCCGCGACACCGATCACACTCAACAACGCGGTGGTCTTCAACATGTTGTTGAACTGGTTGCCGAGCGCCGGCACGATGATGGGAATCGCCTGCGGTAAAACGATGCGCCGCAAGGTCAGCGCCGGGCTCATGCCCAGTGCCTGCGCGGCCTCGGTCTGGCCACGATCGATCGCCGCCAGCCCAGCACGGGTGATCTCGCTCATATAGGCACCCTCATGCAATCCAAACGCGAGAATGCCCGCCAGCAATGCGCCGCTCATCGACACTGGCCCGATGTGCAGCAACGGCGGAAACAAGTCGAAGCCCACCAGATAAGGCAAACCGAAATAGATCAGCACCAGTTGCACCAGCACCGGCGTGCCGCGGAAGAACCAGATATAGATTTGGTTGAAGGCTCGCGGTGGCAAGCGCTTGGACAAAGAGCCCACCGCGAGCAGCGTGCCGATCAACGTGCCCAGCACTTGCGCCAGTATCGCCGCCACCACCGTCAGCACCAGCCCTTGCAGCAGCGTCGACGGCGGCGAGAAGACGAATTTCAAAAAGAAATCCATATTGAACTGAAAGTGCAGGATGCTGGGCACGCTACTACTCCTTGGATCGCACTGCGCGGGCCACCGGCGCGCTCAGCGAGCGGCACGACGGCATCTGCATTGAATCGTTCACTCGCACGGGTGCTGCGTACTGCAGGTGGTCACGCCATTCGTGATGCCCCACTTCTTGGTCAGTTCCGCCATGGCACCCGAGGCATTCATTTGATCGATTCCCGCCTGCACCGCGTCCTTCAATTCAGGATTGGTTTTCAAGATAGCAATCGACCAGGTCTTCGGCGGCACCGGCACGCCACCCACTTCAAAGCGGCCGTGGCTGCGCGACATGTAGTAGTTGATCACCACGGTATCGCTGACCAGCGCGTCTTCGCGCCCCAGGCTGAAATCCTGGAAGGCCGCCACGTTGGTACCGAGCAGCACGATATCGAGCGGCTTCTTGCCATCCGCCACGAGCTTGTCGCTGGTCTGCTTCATCACCGAGGCATTGCGGCTGCCCAACAACACCGCCACACGCTTGCCCGACAAATCTTCATAGGTTTTCAAGTTTTCAGGATTGCCATGCGGCACCAGCAAACCAGACGCCACACGCCAGTAATCGACCAGCCAATAGCGCTGTGCACGCTCCGGGGTCTTGCCCAGGCTGGCGATTATCAGATCGCATTTGCCCGCATCGAGCGCCGCGAAGATGCCGGAGAACTGATAGTTGTCGATATGCGAGGTCACGCCCATCGCCGGTCCGAGCGCCTTCATGATGTCTACCGCGGCGCCGTCCGGCGTGACGCCGTCGCTGGCAACGCCTTCGGCCGGCGGATTTTCAAGATCGGAGCAGAAGGTCAATACACCCTTCTGTTTGATCGGCGCGGGGGCGGCGATGGTGGCCGCACAGCCGAGGTTGCTGACCAGCAGCGCGGCGGTCGCGGCAATAGCAAGCGTCATGCATTTAAAAGTCTTCACGCGTATTCCTAAAGCCGTTTGTGAGAGGGATGAGGTGATGTGCACGGACTCAATGTAAGTTGGTCAAAAATGATCGTCAATACATGTATAGGCATGTTCAGTGGACGAAATCCGGCGCACGTGCACAAGTTCCATATTGCTTGCCTGGACGAGAAGAACCGCTACTCGCCCACACCCAGGAGCCGATTCGGCAACCACGTCGCGAGGTGCGGGACGAAGGCCACCAGAAACAGGATGATCAGCAGCGGGATCAGCATGGGCAGGATCGCTATCGTGACCTTTTCGAGCGATACATTCGAGACGCGCGTCACCACGAAGAGCCCGATGCCCATCGGGGGATGCGCGATCCCCAAGGCAAGCGCCAAGGTCAGCACCACGCCGAAGTGCACGCGATCGATGCCGAACTGATCGATCAGCGGCAACAGCACGGGCACCAGGATCAGCTTGGCCGGCGCGCTCTCGATAAAGCAGCCGATAAACAACAGGAACAGCACCAGCAGAAACATCAGCAAGATCGGTGAATTGGTGAGCGTAAGCACGGCGGTGGCCAGATGCTGGGGCGCCTGTTCGATCGCCAGCAACCAGCTCATGAAGCGCGAGAAGCCGATGATGATCATGATCAGCGAGGTCACCATCACGGTATCGCCGAGCGCGCTCCAGATACGACGCATGTCGAGCGTGCGATACAGGAAGCCGAGCAGCAGCGAGTAGGCCGATGCCAACACACCGGCCTCGGCCACCGTCGTATAGCCGCCCATGGTGCCCACCAGGATGATGGCCGGCGCGCCCAATGCCGGCAATCCGGCCAGCCCCACGCGCGTGGCGGAGCGCCACGGCAGAGTGGCCTCGCGCGGATAGCCGCGCCGTCCGGCAATGATGCGGTTGAAGATCATCAGCGACACGCCCAGCAGAAGCGCCGGCACAATGCCCGCCATGAACATGCGCGCGACCGAGGTATTGGCCATTGCCGCATAGACGATGAACGCTATCGAGGGCGGCATCACCGGCGCCATTACCGCCGACGCGACCGACAGCGCCGCCGCGAATTCGGCCGGATAGCCGCGTTCGCGCATCGCCTTTACCTCGATCGCGCCAAGACCGGCGATGTCGGCCAGTGCTGAACCCGATATCCCGGAAAAGATCGCCGCGGCTACCACGCTCACCTGGGCCAGGCCGCCGCGGAAGCGGCCCACCAGGACCAGCGCCAAGCCGAATATGCGATCTGTGACACCCACCGCATTCATCAAATTGCCGGCCAGGATAAAAAACGGTATCGACAGCATCGATGGGCTGTCGACCCCTTCCAGTATCTGCTGCGGCATCACATACAGCGCCGAGCCGTAGCCGCTGAGCATGAACACCACCAGCGCGGCGGCACCGATGGTAATCGTCACCGGCACCCGCAACAGCATGAAGCAGATAAACAGCACGAACAGCAGCGCGGCCATCATGTCAGCCTTCCCAGGCCGGTACGGCCACCGTACGTTGACCGCCGCTCACGGCGTACACCAGATCGAGCAGCACGTCGATCAAGATCAGTGCAGCACTGATGAACAAACCGACCGCCTCCCAGTATTTCGGGATACCCACCAGCTCGATCGTCGCCGCTTGCAGTTCGACGATGCGCGAGCCTTGCGACAGGATGGCCGCGAGCACCACGGCGATCACCAGATCGACAAATACGCGCACCCCCATGCGCCCCTTGTCGCCCAATTTCTGCACGAGAAATTCGACGAAGATATCGCGGCGCATCCGGTGGATCACGAAAAAGCCGGCGAAACACATCCAGACGAATAGCACCTCGGTCCACTGCGTGAGCGACGCGATCTCCTGGCGATGCATGGTGCGCAATCCCAAATTCACCAAATTCAGCACGAGCATGGTCAGCAGCAGCAAAGTGGCCAGGGCCTTGAAAAGCTGACAACAAACGTCCAGCCAGCCATCGACGAGATTCACGGTTTTCATCGCACGCCGCATTCGAAATTCAATCGTTACGTCCGCCAGGTGAGCATGCAACGGCGTTACGCGGTCACCTGACAGAAGGGTTTAATGCGCCGATTGCTGGACCGCGTCGAGAAAGCCGTTCGGCAGCTTGCCGGCTTTCGAACGCGCTTCATAGAACGACTGCATCTTCTTCACGAACGGGCCGGTATCGAGATCGGTGAACTGCACGCCGCTCTTCTTCATGCGCGCGATCGACTCTACCGTGTAGCTGGTCTCGATTTCGTTCACGTACCTGGCTGTCTCGATATAGGCGCGATCCACGGCTGCCTTGTCGGCAGGCGACAGACCGTCATAGGCTTTTGCATTGACGAAGAAGGCGACGCTTTGCCAGTATTCGTTGGTGCGCTGCACGTGCTTGGCTACTTCGGTTACCTTGATACTTTCAAGCTGCGCGATCGGGCTGGTCATGGCGTCGATCATATGACGATCTAGACTGTCGTAGACCGCGCTCCAGTCCATCACCTGCACGCTTGCGCCCAGGCTCAACCAGGCATCCACACTCAGTTGGTCTTTCGCCAGACGCAACTTCAAGTTGCTGACATCGGCCAGACTATTGACGGGCTTGGTCGACACCAGCACACGGTACGGTCCACGCATGAACAGCGTCGGATCACCGATGATTTCAACACCGGCCTTCTGCTTGATCTGATCCTTCCAGCCCTTCACCAGATCGGACTGCATGAATCTCACCCACTGCGCACGATTCGCAAACAGGAAAGGCGCGCTCATGTATTGAATATCCGGCACCCATTTCTGCGCGTCGCTCAGCGCATCGGGGAACACCTGCACCAGGCCGGCGCTCATTTGCTCCAATACCGCACTGTCAGTCCCCAATTGCGAATAGGGGAACAATTGAATCTTTAGTTCTCCATTCGAATACTTGTCCACCAGGTCAGCAAACTTCTGATAAGCCTTGCCCTCAGGGCTATCGATCTGTTGATCGGTCGACAGACGCCAGGTTTGTGCCGCGCTTGCCGAGCCGCTGAGCATGGCAAGCGCACTCACGGCGGTACCAACCACAAACCATGCAGTACTTCTGAATCTTTTCAACATGAGCGTTCCATATCTCGATAATACTCATTCAAAATTCCGCCCGTCCCGCGCGGAGACTGTTTGCGACGCTTGCAACTGCCATGCATTGATGCAACCTCGATGCGGCTGCGCTTAGCCTGCGAGCTTGCGCGCCTCGTCATCGCTAACGCGTTCGAGCTCGGCCAGCGTCACCGGCTCGCCGGCGCGCGTGAGGCGGTCGCGCACTGCCGCCAGTAAATGTTGCCGATAGCTGTCGGGGCGCTCCAGCATCGAGGTTGCCAGGCGGCTACGCACCGCGTCGGGCCAGATCCGATCGTAGGCATCGCGTTCCGGCCCCAGCGCGAACACACGTCGGCCGAGTTTGCGCGGCTGGGCGCGACGCTCGGCGCGCAGGCTCGCGGTGGCATCGATATCGATAGCGCCATCGGCCGACGCGACCACGCCATAGGCCTGTCTCGCGTGTTCAACACTCAACATTTGCCGCTTGATATCGGCTCCCACGAGCGCCGGCTCGCGCGCCAATGGGTCGCCGAAGCCGCCGCCAGCCGGCGTCACGATGCGCACCACGTCGCCGCGCTTGAGCTGTAGTACCGAAATCTTGCCGATGCGCTGCTCATCGGCGCGGCCGGGATTCAGCACTACTTCTGCCAGCCGGCCGGGCTCGCCACCGTCGGCGCCCCAGGGACGGAACGTGAAACGATTCATGCCGCGCACCGTCATGGTCGCTTCGACGTCGGTGTTTTCCATTTCCATCACTAGCGCGGCGCCGCTGCGATACAGCCCCGGCGAATAACTGTCCGGCACCAACTGGCACGCGCGCATCACCAGCACCGTTTCCACTTCGATCACTTCGGTCGGTACGCTGCGCAAATAGCCCGAGCGTGAATCGATCGCATCGACGCCGTCGCAGTGCGCACGACCGCCACTGCCACCGCACAGGGGATTGATCACGCTGACGCGTTTGCGGCCGCTACGCGGGTCACGCGCGCTCAAGACAATAATCGCCGACATACCCGGGCCGGCCGCCGACAAGCCGCGCGGCAGTGCTTGCTGCATGCAGCCCAGCAGCGTGTCATAGACGCGCGTGCTGGCTGCCACGCGCGAGCCGCCGGCCGCTGGGAAATTCGCGTTGATGACACTGCCGCGCGGCGCCTTCATACCGATCGGCCGCAGCAAGCCGGCGTTCTTCGGTGCTTCCGGCTCCACCGTGAGGATGTAGTAGAGAAAGGCCTGCACCGTGTACGGGTGCGTGCGGTCGCCGCTCACATAGTTATAGGCGGCGGGAATCTGCGGATCGGTGCCGGTGAAATCGAATTCGACCTGGTCGCCCCGCACCCGCATGGTTGTCTTGATATAGGTGAACTGCCCCTCTTCGAGGCCTTCCAGATAGTCACCGAACGCATAGTCGCCATCAGGAATGGCGGCGATTACCGAACGCGATTTCTCCTCCGCGAAGTCGAGCACATCGCGCATGCCTTGCAGCACGTCAGTCAGCCCGTAGGCATCGCACAGTTGATTGAGGCGCCGATCCATGCTCTGCATCGCCGACAGCATCGCCTTCAAATCACCCCACAAATCATCCGGGATGCGGCTGTTGTCGAGAAATAGCCGGCGCACGTCTTCATTGATGACACCGCCCTTGATCAACTTCACCGGACGAATGCGGATGCCTTCCTGAAACACTTCGGTAAAGGCCGGCGAAATGCTGCCTGGTACCGCGCCGCCAATATCCGATGCATGAACGTAACCCCAGGCGAACGCGATCAGATGGCCATCCCGAAAAATCGGCCGCAGCATGGTGACGTCCATCAAATGCGTCACCATGCCGTCGGTCGAGAACGGATCGTTTGTCAGGAAGCAGTCGCCGGGCGCTACGCCCAACTCACGCACCTTGGCGAGCGCTGCTTGCAGCGGCAGGCCGATAAACGCGTTCACGCCGGCCTGACTCGGGTAGGCGAAGATCTCGCCGTCGACGGTGGCCACCGCGCACTGATAGTCCTGCACGAGCTTGACGAAGGTGGTGTGCGCAGTGCGATACATCGTAGCTGACGCTTCTTCGACGATCGCCGTGAAGCGGTTATTCATTACCGATGTGCGTACGGGATCCATCTCAGCCTCGCCGTGTCATGAGAATGTCGCCGAAGCGACCCACCGTCGCGAGCCAACCCGCCGGTACCAGAATAGTTGTATCGACCTGCTCGATCACCGCCGCGCCCTCGATGACGTCGCCAGCCACCAGTTGTTCGCGCTGATAGATCGCGGCGTTTTGATACAGGCAGCCGCCGATGTGCAAATCGCGCCGCGCGCTCAAGGCCTGCTCGCCGCGGCCGGCGCGCTGTGGCTGCTCGCGCAAGCGCGGCGCTGGCAGCAGTCCGCGAATGCGCACGCGCAACTCGGTGAATTCCACCGCGGCCGACGCATCGGCATGCGTGTAAAGGCGCTCGTGCTCTTCATGAAAGGCCGCCTCGACCAGCGCCATCGAGCGTTGTGCAAGCGCGACTTGCGGCACGCGTACCGAGAGTTGGAACGACTGTCCGCGATAACGCATCTCGGCCCAGTGTTCGATGACGATGCCGGTGAGCAAGGACGTCACTCCCTGCGCATCCAGCCAGGCACGTGCCGCCGCCTCTTTTTCGTCGAATACTTGCTGCAAGGCATCGATATCGAGCGTCGCGCCGTGCACGGTGGCCACCGTGTCGTGCACCAGTCCGGCCACCAGGCCGCCGAAAGCGCAGAACACCGATGGAATGCCCGGCACCAGCACGCGCGGCACACCCAGGTCGGCAGCCAGCAGCGGGCCGTGCAGCGAGCCCGCGCCGCCATACAGCACCAGCGTGATGTCTTCCGGATCGAGACCATGGCGTGCCAGATACGGCAACACACTGGCCACCATGTTCGAGGTGGCAACGGTAATGCACGACTCCGCGGCGCGCGCCAGATCCACGCCTAGTGCATCGGCGACGCCCGCCATCGCTGCTTGCGCGGCGCCGCGATCCAGGTGCATGCGGCCGCCGAGGAAGTTTTCAGGATTCAAATAGCCACACAGCAGGTACGCATCGGTGATCGTCGGCTGCGTGCCGCCGTGGCCGAAGCATGCGGGCCCGGGGCGCGCGCCCGCACTGCGCGGCCCGACGCGCAACACACCGCCGTCCATCCAGCAAATCGAGCCGCCGCCCGCGCCGATTGCCTCGATTCCAGTAACCGGCATCATCAGCGGAAAATCGCCCACCTCTGCATCGCCGGTGATGGTCGGCTCACCGTCCAAGATCAACGACAAGTCGCTGCTGGTGCCGCCCATGTCCATGGTCAAGAAGCGTCGCTCACCCAGTTCAGCGGCGATGAACTGCGCGGCGGTAACGCCAGACGACGGTCCTGACAACAAG
>JBPBQZ010000011.1:0-16238 GCA_050955105.1 Janthinobacterium lividum
ATTCAGGGCGCGTATCAGCATGTCCACAGCCATACCGGGACACTGTTCGACGATGCAGATATTGTTGCCTCGTCGGGGTTCTCTACAAGCGATAACCAGAAAGAACTGCGGTTGGGGTTGATACACAGGTTCTGAAAGACTTCTTTCAACCGTTCGTTTCGCTGAGCCACGTCGCTACTGTAGGGCGTTCGGCCGAGGGGCAGCGCCTACATCAAATGTCGCCGCTGCCCCTGTCAATCTTGCGAGCCAGGACCACCGAAGTGGTGGTCTTGTCCACGCCTTCGATGTCGCCGATTTCGTCCAGTAGTTCATCGAGCCGTTCCGGCGAGTTGGCTCGCAGCCAGGCCACGTAGTCGAACTGCCCGCTGACGGCGCATAGCACCTGTATTTCAGGCATTTTCGCAAACCGCTTGACAACGTCGCGCGCAGATTTGGGCTGCAGCGTGATGCCCACGTACGCGTTCAATACATTCACGTCGATTTCTTTGCCGAGCCGGATGCTATAGGCGGAAATAATATCGTTGCGTTCCAGGCGAGCGATTCTTGCGATCACGGTGGTTCTCGCAATACCGAGCTTGCGTGCAAGGTTGCTGGCCGTCTCCCGAGCATTGACCTGCAATAGCGAAAGCAGGTTTCGGTCAATGTCGTCCAGTTGGTCGAAACGTAGGCTCATGTTGCAGTCTCAAGAGAGAAGATCAACAGCAGTTGCGATATGCGTCAATTTTAGCGGGTGAACTGACGAAATAAAGTCTTCACGACGTCAGATTGTTACTTTTTTATGTTTTTCCATGTGGATAAACTGATTTCATCAGATCGCAGTGTTTCACACGGCGGCTATCAATGTTGAAGGATTCTTGGAGTTGATTGTGACGGGTGCGGACTATGTAGTGAAGTTGCTTGAAGCATACGATGTTGAGTACGTCTTCGGTCTGCCGGGTGATACCAACGTACCGTTCTATCGTGCACTGAACAAGTCGAACAAGATCAAACATGTGATGGCGCGTGATGAGCGCTCCGCGGTTTTCATGGCAGACGCTTATGCTCGGCTGACCGGCAAGCCGGCAGTCTGCGAATGCCCGAGTGGCGCGGGTGCGATGTATTCGTTACCCGGCATTGCCGAAGCCACGGGCTCCTCCGTGCCGATCATCCTGCTTACCAACGACATCCCGCTGAAGGGCGAGGGCCGGGGCATGATCACCGAGCTGGATAATGCGAAGCTTTTCGAGGCGGTGACAAAACTTTCCGTGCAGCTGAAGACTGCGGACAAGATCCCCGAGTTTATCCGGCGCGCTTTTCGCGTAGCAACGTCGGGCCGTCCAGGATCAGTTCATCTTGCACTGCCGGAAGACATCCTGGCGAACGAAACGGTGTTCGAAGACGATGCTATTTATGCGGAAGAACCCTGCAAGAAATTTCCGGCATTCCGGAGCTGCGCGCCGCAGGATTCAATCGAGCAACTTGCAGCGCTGATCAACAAGGCGTCGAGACCCGTCATCGTGGCGGGTGGCGGCGTCAACCTTGCACGCGCCGCTGGCATTATCAAGGCCGTCGCGGAAAAAACGAAGTCGGTGGTGGTCACCACAATCACCGGCCAAGGCACACTGCCTGACGAACATCCGCTTGCGCTCGGTGTCATTGGCGATAATGGCTTTCATCCTCATGCTGCAATGGCGGTCAACGAAAGCGACCTACTGGTGTACGTGGGCTGCAAGGTCGGCTCAGTCGTTTCGATCGGTTGGACCTTCCCGTCGAAAAATCCGCATCGCAAGCTGGTCCAGATAGACATCGATCCCGAAGTCCTCGGCAACACGCAAAGGAACGCGCTAAGCCTGGCGGGCGACGCGCGATTAATCCTGGAGGATGTTCTGCCCTTGCTGCAGTTGCGCGGTAACCGTGAGTGGCTGCAGCCACTCAACGAGTCTCGTATCAATTTCTGGAAGCAGGCCCAGCCACTACTCACGTCGGACGCATACCCGCTAAAGCCCCATCGGGTTGTATATGAACTGAATCGGCGCTTGCCGGCAGGCACGCAGATTTTGTCCGATGCTGGTACGCCGACGCCGTACATGTCACGTTTTCTCAAGCTTCCCGGTGACGGCTCGCGGCTGATCATTCCGCGCGCCTTCGGGGGTCTGGGCTGGGCCATCCCTGCTGTGGTCGGTGCCTGGTTTGCCAATCGGAAGACCCGTCCTGTCGGTCTGTTCGGCGACGGTTCGTTTGGCATGGTCTGCGGAGAACTTGAAACGCTCACTCGTCTGAATGTGCCGGCCGTGCTCATTCATTTTAATAATGGATGTTTTGGCTGGATCAAGGCACTGCAGAAGATGCACAACAACAATGAGTATCTTTCCGTCGACTTTACGAAGTTGGACGCAGCGAGGATCGCGGAAGCTTTCGGTCTGATGGCCTGGCGTGTTACGAATGCGGCGGAGCTTGAAGCGGCGCTCGACGGCGCGTTCGCACACGATGGCCCGGTGCTGATCGACGTCGTAGTCGAGTCGATCGTCGACGAACTGCCGCCTGTGTACAGTTGGATGAAGGCCACCGGGCGAGATCCGCTCACGATGGTGTAGGTTGACCAGCGAATGGCTGTGAGAATACGCATTGCATTTCGGCATAATGGCAGATAGGAAATTAAACCACAGCCGTAGCGGATCATCGTGAAACAAGCCACACCGTATCGAGCCAGCAGCGGTTTGCTGCAGAGGCTCGAAGCAGAGCTTCGTCATGCCATGCGAGGAGAGGTCCATTTCGACGCGGGATCGAAGGCGCTGTATGCGTCAGACGCCTCGAATTACCGGCAAATCCCCTTGGGCGTGGTCTTGCCGAAGGATGCCGACGATCTCGTCGCCGCGTTGGACGTTTGCAAGCGCAATGCCGTGCCATTTCTGACGCGGGGCGGCGGCACGTCGCAGAACGGGCAGTGCGTGAATGTGGCCGTCGTCGCTGACGTCAGCAAATGGGTCAACCGGATCGTCTCCATCGACCCAATCGGCGCGACCGCGATCGTCGAGCCGGGCGTGGTGTGCGATGTGCTGCGCACTGCGGCCGAACAACATGGGCTGACCTTCGCGCCCGATCCTGCCACCCACAGCCGCTGTACGCTCGGCGGGATGATCGCAAACAACTCGTGTGGCGCGCACTCCGTCATGGCGGGCAAGACCTTAGACAATGTCGAGGCGCTCGAAATCGTCACCTACGATGGCGCTCGATTCTGGGTGGGTCCGACGACGGAAGCCGAACTCGAGCGCATCATTGGTCTGGGAGGCGCGCGCGGAGAAATTTATCGCAAACTGCGCGAGCTCCGCGACCGCTACGCGCAGCATATCCGCACAGAGTTTCCGCACATCAGGCGCAGGGTGTCGGGATTCAACCTCGAGCAGTTGCTCCCCGAGAACGGTTTCAACGTGGCGCGTGCCCTGGTGGGAACGGAGGGCACGTGTGCCGTGACATTGCAGGCCAAAGTTCGACTGGTGCACAGTCCTTCTTGCCGGGTGCTGCTGGTTCTCGGCTTCGAGGATATCTGCGCGGCGGCCGACGCGGTGCCGCACTTCAATAAATTCTCGCCGATTGCCATCGAAGGTTTGGACCAGGGCATCATTCGTGGCCTGCAGGCGCGTGGGCTGAACGCGCAGGAAATCGCGCTACTTCCGCCCGGCGGAGCCTGGGTCGTGCTCGAATTCGGCGCGGATGCCAGCGCGGATGCGCGCAAGCAGGCGCACGAGGCGCACGCCTATTTCCAGGCGAGCCTGGGCGGCGTCGGCGTGACGGGACTGGTGGTCGAGGACGCATCGCAGCAGCAGCAGATCTGGTCGATTCGGGAGACGGGCGCTTCGGCGGTTGCGCTGTCAATTGACAGGGGCAAGCCGGACCCGATCGTGGGGTGGGAAGATGCCGCTGTCGACCCGCTGCGGCTAGGCGACTATCTGCGTGCATTCCAGGCGCTGGTCGCTTCCTACGGCTACGAGACATGTCTTTATGGCCATTTTGGCGACGGTTGCGTGCACGCCCGCATCACCTTCGACATCCGCAGCTCGGAAGGTGTTCTAACGTGGCGGCGCTTTCTGCGCGAAGCAGCGCAACTGGTGGTCGACTTCGGCGGCTCGCTGTCGGGCGAGCACGGCGACGGCCAGGCGAAGGCCGAATTCCTGCCCATCATGTATGGTCCGGAAATCATGCAGGCTATGGAGACGTTCAAGTCCATCTGGGATCCCTCCAATCTATTGAATCCTGGCAAGGTGATGCACGCCTACCGCGCGGATGAGAACCTGCGGATGGGTCCCGTTTACAAGCCCGTCACGCTGCACACGCGCTTGACGTTCGAGAGCCGAGAAGGCGATGGGATGCAGCGCCAGGTCGAGCGCTGTATCGGCATGGGGAAATGTCGTTCCCTCGACGGCGGCACGATGTGCCCAAGTTTCCGTGCAACACGGGAAGAGCGGGATTCGACGCGCGGCCGTGCCCATTTGTTCTGGGAGATGCTGCAAGGCGAGGTCATCACGGACGGCTGGAACAGTCATGAAGTCAAGGAGGCACTCGATACCTGTCTTGCTTGCAAGGGCTGCAGATCGGAATGCCCCACACATACCGATATGGCCTCATACAAGGCCGAATTCCTATCGCATTATTACGAAAAGCAGCGCCGCCCGCGGCAGGCAATGTTCATGGGTCGGATTGGCCGATGGGCGCCGCTGGCGAGTCGTTTGCCGTGGCTTGCGAACGCCGTGACGTCTACCTGGCCGTTGGCGCGTGTCAGCAAGTGGGTAGCCGGGGTAGCCCCGCAACGCAGCCTGCCACGCTTCGCGCCGCGCACGTTCACCGCGATCGCAAGCCGGCAAAACGCCGGGAAGCGCGTCCGGTCCCTCGAGCCGACTCGCAAGGTCATCCTTTGGGTCGACACATTCAACGAGCACTTCTCTCCAGAGGTGGCCAGCGCGGCATTCGATGTGCTCAGTACTATCGGATACGACGTGGTACTGCCGCGCAAGCGCCTGTGCTGCGGCCGACCGCTCTATGACTACGGGCTTCTGGACGAGGCAAAGGCGCTGCTCAGGGCTGCGCTGGATGAGCTGGGCGAGGACATACGTGCCGGCATTCCGGTCGTCGGGCTCGAACCAGGGTGCTTATCGGTATTCAAGGACGAGTTACTTAAACAACTGCCTGACGACGCAACCGCCAAGCAGCTATCGGCGCAAACCTTTCTGTTCTCGGATTTCGTTGCTCGTGCCGATTTCGACTGGCCAAAGCTCGATGCCGAAGTGGCGGTTCACGGACACTGCCACCAGAAATCGATTTTCGGCATGAGTGGAGAAACTGCGCTTCTCGATAAGCTGGGCGTTCGTTGGAAGCTGCTCGACACGGGCTGTTGCGGTATGGCGGGTTCATTCGGCTTTAACGCCGAGCATTACGAACTGTCGATGCAGATTGCCGAAGACAAGCTGCTGCCGCTCCTGCGCGCTACACCTGCCACCGCGATCGTGCTGACAAACGGCTTTAGCTGTCGCGAACAGATCGGGCACTGTACCGGGCGTGAACCGCTACACGTCGCACAGCTTGCCTTGCAGGCCCTCAAGATGCAGCGGAGCACTTTCGATGCGGACGCCCTCTGACAACCAAGATTTTGAGCCGGAGTGGCAAGGCGCTTGCCATTGCGGTGCGGTGAGTTTTCGGTTCACTGCATCGGTGTCATCTTATGTCGCGTGCAATTGCACCTATTGCCGAAGAAAGGCGGCCGCGCATCTGCGCGTATCCCCTGATCGATTCGCGATTGTGGAAGGGCGCGCCGCGCTGCAGTGCTACCGGTTTGGCACTCGGCAGGCGGCGCACTTCTTTTGCAGTACTTGCGGCGTTCACACACATTGTCATCCAAGGTCGGAACCACGACAGGTAAATGTAAATCTCCGATGTGTCGATGCCCTCCAGGAAGCGCTAGAGGGGTTGCCGGCAAGGAATCATGATGGGCTCAATTGGGGTGTACCGCCAAGCTGATCGAGCTCTTCAACCGCCTCCATCGCCAAAAGTCGCAGGGCTTGATCGAACTTGTACAGTCTGGCCCAGACACGGTGCGGGTTTTCGTGAATTTCGAGAACGGCCAGAACGGCCTGAGATGAACTACTGGCGGAAAGGGTGGGATTCGAACCCACGTTAGGCCTAAACCTAAACCAGATTTCGAGTCTGGCGCATTCGACCACTCTGCCACCTTTCCGGTCTACTTCAATCGCCTTTTGCGGGCGACTTTGCCGCGGGTCGATCGCGGCAAAGCGGCGAGTATAGCCGAAACCGGGCGCCGTTTCAAAGCCTCTTAACGCGGCCCCGAAGTCGTGCGATCAAGCCGGTTCGAGGCGCGTCACGCCGCCCATATACGGCACCAGCGCGGCCGGTAAGCTGATCGACCCGTCAGCGTTCTGCCCGTTCTCGAGAATCGCCACCAGCGTCCGCCCTACCGCCAGTCCTGAGCCATTCAAGGTATGCACGAATTCAGGCTTGCCCTGCGCCCGTTTGAAGCGCGCCTGCATGCGTCGCGCCTGGAACGACTCGGTGTTCGAGCAACTCGAAATCTCGCGATAGGTGTTCTGTGCCGGTAGCCACACTTCCAGGTCGAACGTCTTGGTTGCCGAGAATCCCAGATCGCCGGTGCATAAGGTCACGATGCGATAGGGCAGCTCGAGCTTGCGCAGGATCGCTTCAGCATGACCGACCATCTGGTCGAGCACATCATACGAACCCTCCGGCTCGACTACCTGCACCATCTCCACCTTATCGAACTGATGCTGCCGGATCATGCCGCGCGTATCACGCCCGTACGATCCCGCTTCCGAGCGAAAACAGGGCGAATGCGCAGTCAGCCGTATCGGCAGTCGTGACGCTTCGACGATGGCTTCGCGCACCGTGTTCGTCAGGGGTATTTCCGCTGTGGAAATCAAATATTGGGGCGCCGCGTCGGTCGCACCGCCGCGTTCGACGCGAAACATATCGTCGGCGAATTTAGGCAGTTGGCCAGTGCCATACAGGATGTCGGCGTTGACGATATACGGTGTGTACGCTTCGGTATAACCGTGCTCCAAGGTGTGCGTATCGAGCATCAGTTGTGCGAGCGCACGGTGCAATCGCGCCGCGCCGCCGCGCAGCATGGTGAAACGCGCGCCCGAAAGTTTTGCGCCGGTTTCGAAATCGATGCCGAGCGGCGCACCGAGATCGACGTGGTCGCGCACCGTGAAAGCGAATTCGCGCGGAGTGCCCCAGCGGCGCAATTCGACGTTGGCGCTTTCGTCGGTACCTGCCGGTACGCTGTCGTGGGGCAGGTTCGGCAAACCCAGCATGAACTCGTTCATGCGCTGCTGAATAACGTCGAGTTGCGCTGAGGACGCCTTCAGTTCGTCGCCGATGCCCGCTACTTCCTGCATCAGTGCTGTCGTATCTTCGCCCTTGCCCTTGAGCGCGCCGATCTGTTTCGACAAGCTGTTGCGGCGCGACTGCAAGGCTTCGGTGCCCATCTGGATTGCGCGGCGTTCGGCTTCGAGCGCGTTGAATTGTTCCTTGTCGAGCACGAAGCGACGTTTGGCCAGGCGCGCGGCGACGGCGTCGATGTCAGAGCGAAGGAGTTGTATATCGAGCATGGAATAAGAGGCGAGGTCTGGACGAGGAATCGCCCGATTTTAGCCTACCGCCCGTCAGATCCGCGTCACGGATCGGCGCCGGCCGCGCGCAGCGAGGAAATACCGCGGAACCAAGTAGATTTGCGCGTGGCCGCTCGATTGGTTGCCAGGCCTATCTACTCGTCGGATTGCCGCCCCGCCTTCTTGTCCAGCTCGCGCAGCCAGCGCAGCTTCTCGGCGATCTTGGCTTCCAGGCCGCGCGGCACCGGTTGGTACCACCTCGGCGCACGCATCTCCTCGGGCAGATAGGTTTCGCCCGCCGCATACGCATCAGGCTCGTCGTGCGCGTAGCGATACGCGTGGCCGTAGCCCAGCTCCTTCATCAAACGCGTCGGCGCATTGCGCAAATGCACGGGCACTTCGCGCGACTTGTCTTGCTTGACGAATGCCATGGCCTGGTTGAACGCCATATACGCGGCATTGCTCTTGGCCGCGCAAGCGAGGTACACCACGGCCTCCCCCAGTGCCAGCTCGCCTTCTGGTGAACCCAGGCGTTCGTAGGTTTCGGCGGCGTCGTTGGCCAACTGCACGGCACGCGGGTCGGCCAAGCCTATGTCTTCCCAAGCCATACGGATAATGCGGCGCGCCAGATATTTCGGATCGGCGCCGCCGTCGAGCATTCGGCATAGCCAATACAACGAGGCGTCTGGGTCCGAGCCGCGTACCGATTTATGCAGCGCGGAGATCTGGTCGTAGAAGTTGTCGCCGCCTTTGTCGAAGCGTCGTCCGCTGAGCGTGAGCGCGTTGGTGACCAGCGCCAGATCGACGCTTTGCGTGCCCATCGCCGCGGCAGCCATGCGCGCTTGTTCGAGCAGGTTGAGGAAGCGTCGCGCATCCCCGTCGGCATAGCCGATCAGCGTATCGACTGCCGCATCATCGAAGCTCAAGTCATGCAGCACCAAGTCTTGCGCACGCTTGAGCAGCTGCCGTAATTCGTCGTCGCTCAGCGGCTTGAGCACGTACACCTGCGCACGCGAAAGCAAGGCCGAATTGACTTCGAAACTGGGATTTTCGGTAGTCGCACCGATGAACGTGACCAGGCCCGATTCGACGAATGGCAGCAGCGCATCTTGCTGGCCTTTGTTGAAGCGATGAATTTCGTCGACGAACAAGATGGTATGCGTGCCGCTCTGTGCCAGCGTCTGACGCGCCCGTTCCATGGCTTCGCGAATGTCCTTCACACCGGATAACACCGCAGACAATGCGATGAATTGACAATGGAAAGCACTGGCGGTGAGCCGCGCGAGAGTGGTCTTGCCCACGCCGGGCGGTCCCCACAGGATCATCGAATGCGCTTGCCCCGACTCGAAGGCGAGCCGCAGCGGCTTGCCTTCGCCGAGCAAATGCGTCTGCCCGACTACTTCGTCGAGGGTGGCCGGACGCAGCGCTTCAGCCAGCGGCGCGCGCGGGTCCGTTGAAAAAAGGTCGGAATCAGCACCGGACATCGGATCAGCCATCGAAACCCTCCGGCGGGGCGCAGCAGCAAGAACAGTCGGACATTGCGGAAAAAGCGGTGATAATCGTAGCCCGGTAAGGCCCATGAGCCGATCGGCGCGGGGTTTTCGGCGCGGTTTCGAACGCGGCGACCGACGCATTTTCCAATTATGCCAGTGGCATCGCGGCGGCGGCTCGCCCAGCGCTTTTTAGATAAGGACCCCCTTAGCATGTCCCTGCAGCAAAACGCCTCGGCGGCGCCCGACGGCGACCGCGACACGACCTACTCGCCGAACCTGCCGGTGCCGCACGCGCGACGCGTGCTATCGCTGCGCGACAGCTTCGCCCTTTGGTTTTCACTGGGCATCGGCTTATTGGTACTGCAGGCCGGTGCGCTGTTGGTGCCAGGCCTGTCGCTGCCGCATGCGCTGGCGGCCATTTTGGTCGGTACGGTATTGGGCGTGGTGTTGCTGGGCGGCGCCGGAGTGATTGGCTCCGATACGGGACTGGCCGCAATGGCGTCGCTCGGCACTACGCTGGGCGCGCGCGGCACCTCGATTGCGGCCGTGCTCAACGCGATTCAGCTCACGGGCTGGGGCGCTTTCGAAATCATCGTGATGCGCGACTCCGCCGATGCCTTGTCAAAACAAGCCTTCGGCTGGTCGATGCCAGTGATCTGGACGCTTGCCTTCGGCGCGCTGGCGACTTTGTTGGCGATCGCCGGGCCGCTGTCGTTCGTGCGTAAATTCCTGCGTTCCTGGGGCTTGTGGTTGCTGCTGGCGGGTGCGCTATGGCTGACCTGGAACCTGCTGTCGCGCTACAGTTTCGCCGAACTGTGGCGCCGCCCGGGCACCGGTGCCATGAGCTTCGGCGCTGGCGTCGACCTGGTGATCGCCATGCCGCTGTCGTGGCTGCCGCTGATTGCCGACTACACGCGTTTTGGTCGGCGCTCGAGCGAAGTATTTCGCGGCACCGTGTTCGGCTATGGCATTGCGAACCTGTGGTTCTACGCCTTGGGGGCCGCTTACGGTCTGGCGGCGGGCGGCGGCGATACGATGCTCACTACGTCGCTGGCGGCGGCGGGCGGCGGGCTGGCGTTGTTGTTGGTCCTGATCGACGAGGCCGACAACGCTTTTGCCGACGTGCATTCGGCAGCGGTATCGACGGGCACGCTGTTTTCGCGCGCGACCATCACCAAGCTATCGCTCGCCTTTGGCGTGCTGTCTACCTTGATTGCGCTGTTCGTGCCGATGGGCCGTTACCAAAACTTCCTGTTTCTGATCGGCTCTGTGTTCGCGCCGCTGTTCGGCGTGGTATTGGCGGATCACTTTATCGTACGGCGGCGCCGCACCACGCTGCTGCGCGTCGCCGGTGCCGACGCTTCGGCGGCCGGTGCGACAGGCCCGCGCGTGGGCTCACCGACGGTTGGGTCCTTTGCGCAGTCATGGCAAATCGCCGCAATGCTGGCCTGGGTGGTCGGAATTGCCGTGTATCAGGGGTTCTCGAACTGGCTGCCCGACGTCGGCGCGACATTGCCGGCGCTGGTGATTGCCGGGCTGTGCTACCTGGTGTTTCGCCGGCTACCCGGCATGGCCGGCGGCACCCGCTTCGCTCGCAAATCCTAGCCTACAGTAGCCAACGCTAGCCCGAGCGCCGCGCGCCGGGAAGCGTCGGCTCAGCCCTTCACGACATCGACGTCGGCGGGCGCCTTGAAGTGGAATTCGTCGCCTTTGAGCGATGGATTTTTTTCAAGATTCGAGAAGTGCAGCACGGTCTGGTTGCCGAATACGTCGATCAGCACCATGCTGCGCAGCGTACCGCCGGCAAAGCCGATTTCGATCTGCTTGTACTGGGTGTCCTGGCTTTTCGGCACCAGCACGGCCCAGTCGGAGCCGTCGTGCGAACCGCCGCCCGATACCGCGAAATTCGCTTCCAGATCATTGCTGCCGAACAATATCGCCGCGGGACTGGCCGCCAGCGACTGGCCCAATGCGCGCTCGGTTACCTGCTTTAAATCCTTGTCGTACACATAGAGCGTGGCGCCGTCGGAAATGATCAACTGCTCGTAAGGCTTTTTATAAGCCCAGACGAACTTCCCGGGCCGCGCAAATTCGAACGTGCCAGCGGAATTGCCGCCGACAAAGTTGCCGTTGCCCACCGCCGATGCCGGTGAAGGCGTTGATCCGGCCGGCTTGACCTGGTTCTGGGTAAAGCTGCCGCGCGCGGTACGAAACAGTCCAACGAACGCTTTCAATTGCTGCACACCGCTGCCGCCTTGGGTGGCCGTCGCGGCGCTCGTGGTAGCCGCTTGCGCCAGCGTGGCGGCCATCGACAGCCCAGTCAACATTGCCGCGGCCAACAGCGTCGTCACGCCGCGCGTCGCGGCACGGTGCATCGTGCTGCGCGACACCGCGACGCTTGGCGCGCCGCGGTTTGATTGCCTTGCTTTCATGCGTTTAGTCTGCCTCACGTTTCGGCACGAGAATTTCTCGATTGCCGTTCGATGCCATTGCCGACACCATTCCCGACTGTTCCATTTGCTCGAGCAGCCGCGCGGCGCGGTTGTAGCCAATGCGCAAATGCCGCTGCACCAGCGAAATCGACGCGCGGCGATTCTTGATGACGATTTCGACCGCCTGGTCGTATAGCGGATCGCTCTCGCCCCCGGCATCGCTACCCGCCGCGCCAGCGCCACCCTCGTCGCCATCCAGCGTGCCGCCTTCCAGAATGCCGTCGATATAGTTGGGCTCGCCCTGCTCCTTGAGCTTGCTCACCACGCGATGCACCTCCTCGTCCGATACGAAGGCGCCGTGCACGCGTACCGGCAAGCCGCTGCCAGGCGGCAGGTACAGCATGTCGCCCATGCCCAGCAACGTATCGGCGCCCTGCTGATCGAGAATCGTGCGCGAGTCGATCTTCGAGGAAACCTGGAAGGCGATGCGCGTCGGCACATTGGCCTTGATCAGCCCGGTGATGACGTCGACCGACGGCCGTTGCGTCGCCAGGATCAGATGCACGCCCGCGGCACGCGCCTTTTGCGCGATACGAGCGATCAGCTCTTCGACCTTCTTGCCCACCACCATCATCAGGTCGGCCAGTTCGTCGATAACGACGACGATCGACGGCAGACGTTCCAGTGGCTCGGGCGCATCGGGCGTCAGGCTGAAGGGGTTGGGCACCTTCTCTTCGCGTTTCGCCGCTTCATCGATCTTGTTGTTGAAGCCGGTGAGGTTGCGCACGCCGAGCTTGCTCATCAGCTTATAGCGCCGCTCCATCTCGGCCACCGCCCAGTTCAGTGCATGCGCGGCCTGCCGCATGTCGACCACCACCGGACACAATAAATGCGGAATGCCTTCGTAGACGCTCATTTCCAGCATCTTCGGGTCGATCAGGATCATCCTGACCTGCTCCGCGGTGGCCTTGTAGAGCAGCGACAGAATCATCGCGTTGATACCCACCGACTTGCCCGAGCCAGTGGTGCCCGCCACCAGCAAGTGCGGCATCTTCGCCAAATCGGCGACGATCGGATTGCCACCGATGTCTTTGCCCAGGCCGATGGTCAGCATCGAGCTGGCGTGCGCATAGACCTCGGAGCCGAGAATCTCCGACAGGCGCACCGTCTGGCGCCGCGGGTTCGGCAGCTCGAGCGCCATGAAATTCTTGCCCGGAATGGTTTCCACCACGCGGATCGATACCAACGACAGCGAACGCGCCAGGTCTTTTGCCAGATTGACGACCTGGCTGCCCTTCACACCGGTGGCGGGCTCGATTTCGTAACGGGTGACCACCGGCCCCGGATAAGCGGCCACCACTGCGACCTCGACGCCGAAATCCTTGAGTTTCTTTTCGATCAGCCGCGAGGTGAATTCAAGCGTATCGGCCGGCATCGATTCCTGCACCGCAGCCGCGGCATCGAGCAGCGCCAAGGGCGGTAACGTCGAGTCGCCGGGCAAATCGTGGAACAACGGCACCTGACGCTCTTTTTCCGCGCGTTCGGAGCGCGGCACCGCCGTCAGCGGCGCGACGATCTGCACCGGCTCCTGCTCTTCGAATTTCACGCGCGTGCGCTCGACCTTGCCTTCGCGCCTGACCGCCGCCACTTCGCCAGCGCGGCGATCGCGGCCGGCCTCGCGCCGCAAGCGCGCGAAAGTGACCGCCGAGATGATGGCGTCGCCCACGCGCTCGCATACGCTGAGCCATGAAAAACGGAAAAACAGCGATGAGCCGATGGCCAGCAGCAGCAATAGCGCCAAAGTGCCGCCGGTGAAGCCGAATGCATGCGAGGTGCCACGTGCTACAAAGTCGCCGACGATGCCGCCCGGCTCGCGCCGCCGCACCGGCAGCGACCACATGCGCAGCGCCTCGATGCCGACACTGGCAATCAATACCATCAGAAAGGTGACGGTCTCTGCCAGCGCGCGCGCCGGCCCGGGCTGCGCGGCGTCGTCACCCGCTGAAATACGCCGATAACTGAGCACGGTGCGGCGTGCCAGCCAGATCAGCAGCCAGTAGGCGGAGATACCGAACAGGAAGAACAGTAGGTCGGCGGTCCAGGCGCCGACGCGGCCGCCCCAGTTACCCAGCCGATCGACGTGCGCCGCGTGCGTCCACGAGGGGTCGCGCGGATCGTAGCTGATCAGCGAAAGCAGCAGGAAAGCGGTAAGCGCTACCTGGATCAGCCAGCGTATTTCGACCAATAGCGTCGACATACGGTGCGGCAGCGCCGGCGCGCCAGGAGAATAAGTGGTTTTTGCCATGAGCCATGCATAGCGGTCGGGTGCGACCGGTGCCGCTATTGTAATCCCCGATTGCGGTGGCACATTAAGCTAGCCAATCGGACATGAATGAATCGAGCGGCAACGGATGTGCACCGCCAAACCCGCGGGTTTTGCCGAACGCGTATCATAGCGCCGGAGCCGTCGAGCGCGCGCCATCCGCCGCCAGCGAAGCTCCGCGTAACGCGCGTTGCCCGCGACGCACCATTACCAAATCCGGAACACGCCATGGAAACAACGTCCCCGAAACATGCCAAAGTGCTCATCCTCGGATCAGGACCTGCAGGCTACACCGCCGCCATCTACGCGGCGCGCGCCAACCTATCACCAGTGCTGATTACCGGCATGGCGCAAGGCGGCCAGTTGATGACCACCACCGACGTGGAAAATTGGCCGGCCGATCCGCTCGGCATCCAAGGCCCCGAGCTGATGCAGCGCTTCCTCGAACACGCCGAGCGTTTCGAGACGGAAATCATTTTCGACCATATCCATACGGCCAAGCTCGACCAGCGTCCGTTCCGCCTGCTCGGCGACAGCGGTGAATACACTTGCGATGCGCTGATCATCGCGACCGGCGCGTCGGCGCAATACCTGGGGCTGCAGTCCGAGGAAGAATTCATGGGCAAGGGCGTGTCCGCCTGCGCCACGTGCGACGGCTTCTTCTACAAGAATCAGGACGTCGCGGTGGTCGGCGGCGGCAATACCGCGGTCGAAGAGGCGCTTTACCTCTCTGGCATCGCCAAGAAAGTCACGGTGGTTCACCGCCGCGACAAATTCCGCGCCGAGCCGATCCTGATCGACCGCCTGCTGGCGAAAGAGAAGGAAGGCAAGGTCGAGATCAAATGGGATCACGTGCTCGACCAGGTACAGGGCGACGATTCGGGCGTCACTTCGGTGGCCTTGCGTCACGTCGCTTCGGGGGATGTCAGCCAGGTCGACCTGCAAGGCGTTTTCATCGCGATCGGCCACAAGCCGAATACCGATCTTTTCACGGGTCAGGTCGAGATGGAAAACGGCTACATCGTCACGCGTCCCGGCCAGTCGGCCTATGCGACCGGCACCAGCATCGCCGGCGTATTCGCCGCGGGTGATGTGCAAGATCATATTTACCGCCAGGCGATTACCAGCGCCGGCAGCGGCTGTATGGCCGCGTTAGACGCGCAGCGCTTTCTGGAAGACCCGGAGAGCACCAAGCCACTGCAGGCCTGGTAAGCGACCGCGCGCCGCCGCTCCGGACAGTGCGTGATGGCAAAAAACTCGCAAACTTCGAAGCAGGCCGCAAAGCCCCAATCGAAAAAAAGCACTGTCGCAATCGACAGTCTGGCGGCGCTCGGGGCCTTGCGTGACGCGCTCGCGCTCGCCGCAGCCACACGCGAGCAACAGCGGCTCGAGCAGGAGCGGCGCGCGCGCCAAGCCGCCGAAGAAGCCGATATCTTCCGCCGCTCGGTAGGCGAGATCAGACCGCTCGCCGCAGTGGTCGACCGGGTCGCACTCAGGCGCCCCGCGCGCGCCACGCTCAAACCGGCCGACATCTTGCCGCCGCTGCCCGCAGGTCAATTGCCGCCATTGCCGGTGCAAACGCTGCTGGCCGAGCACGACATCCTGCGCGAAGCGCTATCCGACGAATTCGATCCCGAGCATCTGCTGGAAGCCGACGAGGAGTTGTGGTTCGCGCGCGAAGGCATCAGCCGCGAAACGGTACGCAAGCTGCGCCGCGGCGGCTGGGTGGTGCAAGATCAAATCGATCTGCATGGCCTGCGCCGCGACGAGGCGCGTGAGGTCTTGGCTGATTTCCTGCGGGAAGCCGTCAAGCGCGGCATACGATGCGTACGCATCGTGCATGGCAAGGGACTGGGCTCGGTAAATCGCGAGCCGGTGCTGAAAGGCAAAGTGCGCAGCTGGCTGACGCAGAAATCTGAAATCATCGCCTTTTGCGAAGCGCGCTCTTACGACGGTGGTTCGGGTGCCGTACTGGCGCTTCTAAGGCCTAGCCGCGCTGCTCAGGCGGCGCCGCGTTGATGCGCGCAGGCGCGTAGTCCGCCGCAATGAACGGTGGCCCAGACTAGCCCGACCCGGCGCGCCGGCAAAGCCGCCACCAGGCTCGGCAAATCGACCGACTAAATCGCCGCCTCGCCTTCTTCGCCGGTGCGAATCCGAATCACGCGATCCACTTCGTTGACGAAAATCTTGCCGTCACCGATTTTGCCGGTGCGCGCCGCCGCGACGATGGCGTCGATCACCTGATCACATTGTGCATCGCCCACCACGACTTCGACCTTCACCTTCGGCAGGAAATCGACCACGTATTCGGCGCCGCGGTACAGCTCCGTATGGCCTTTCTGACGTCCGAAGCCTTTCACTTCGGTCACCGTCA
>JBPBQZ010000012.1:0-11124 GCA_050955105.1 Janthinobacterium lividum
GTATGTCTCGGCGTTTTCACCGACATTGGCACGTGCAGTCTATTTGGCAATGGCATCGCTGGCCGGATGATCGTGCGTCATGGAGTCTTCCGTCGGATGCGTAGCTGGCCGCTTGATTGGCATATTGTCGGGATTGGCGCCGGGGTCTTTAGCGATATTGTCGGACGACCGCGGTGACGTGCCGGCGGGTGGCGCAGTTGAAGTTGTCGCGGCGTAGACGGGCGCCGCTGCCGCAAGGCTTAGAAGAAGAATCGTCGTGATCGTTGAAGGCTTCATGGTCGTCTCCGCTCCCCTTGATTAAACCATTTTATCCAATGGCGCGGCGGCGCACCGATAGGGTTTCTACAGGTGCTTTGTAATTAGACCTTGCTTTGTTTCGGCTGCTTCGCTATAGTCTTGTCTTCGACGGACGCGGGGTGGAGCAGTCTGGCAGCTCGTCGGGCTCATAACCCGAAGGTCGTAGGTTCAAATCCTACCCCCGCAACCACTGTTGTAGCCCCAGTGGCAACACGCAAGGCTAAACGGTCCGCATCAAAATGTGCCCACACCTCGGTGTCGCGCACCTCCAGTTGAACCTCTCCCAAGATTTCAGAAATCGCTTTACGGGCCGAGGCACTGTCCTTCTTGAGCGCATCGCTCAAATTCAAAACCAAACCCTGAAGATTAGTTCGCGCAGCTTTGATTGCTCGATCAACGTCGACTGACGCTCGCGCGCTTTGCTTGACGCGGTGTTTCAGCACATCGCGCTGGGCTTCAGCAGCAGATAGGCGCGCGGCGAGCGCCGGCGATATGCCGACTGCCGCGACGGCATCCACGAGTTTTTCAATCTGCTGGTCCAGTTCGGCAATTTGGTCGGCCACCGGGTCGTCTTCGTCGACGCGCTCCGCTTCTTTCAATGCCGCGGCAAGATCTGACTCGAAGTCCGCAATGGCGCGCGGCGACAGCAGGTCGTCGGTCACTAGCGACAAGAGCCGCGCGTCTGCGATCGACCGGAGAATTCGAAAGCCAGGGCAGACGGTCGGCCCGGAGTCGTGCGCACGGTTGCAACCGTAGTACTTGTCGCTGCGCGCTGTGAGCGGGCCGGCGCAGTTCGGGCACCGGAGAACGCCGCTGAGAAGAGTCGTGGGCGGCCGTTGCGCCGCTTTGCGTCCATCGGCGTCGCGGCCCTTGTCCATGCGCAGGCGCGCTGCCTGCCACAACTGATCCGAGATGATTTTCAACTCTGGGACGTCGACCTCGGTCCATTCGTTGCGCGGGCGGTCCATGCGGCGCCGCACGCCGGTGTCAGGATCCTTGACCCACTGCGAGCGATTCCAGACGTACTTGCCGATGTACAGGACGTTGTTCAGGATTCCGGCGCCTTTTGCTGGGCTGCCGTAGATGCCGGACGCCGCCCAGATATTGCCCCGCGGTGCCGGAACGCCGCGGGAATTCAACTCCCATGCGATCGAGCGGATCGATGCGCCTTCCGAAAATCGCTCGAATATCCACACCACCCAGTCAGCCTGCGTAGGGTTGATTACGTACTGGCTGCCGCCTTCTGAGCGAACGAGGTCGTACCCGTAGCTTTTCCCGCCGGCGACGTACCCGTGCGCCACCTGGCCAGTTTGCCCGCGATGGGTCTTGGCCCGGAGGTCATCGAGATAAATCTCGTTGATCAGGCCGCGCACGCCGCGCATGATCTTGCGCGAGCTCAACGTCGAATCGTAGCCATCCGATGCGCCGACGATTCGAATGCCGCGATGCTCCAGCCGGCGGACGATGCTTTCCTGTTCGACCTGGTCGCGCGAGAGCCGATCTAGCCCTTCCAGTAGCAGGACGTCGAATCTGCCGGCGATTGCGTCGGCCAACAGCGCTTTGCCGCCCGGCCGCGCGCCGACTTGCGTACTACCTGATACCGCGTGATCCGAGCGTTCCGCGACGATCTGCCAACCTTCATTCGCGCTCCGCGCCCGGCAGACCCTGAACTAATCCTCAACGGAAGATACGGTTTGCTTGTCGGTGCTGAACCGAGCGTAGATGACGGCTCTCATCGTGGGGGCGACGTTCCGGTGTAGTGGTTTCTGGGGTATCTGATTGGCTGCGAGCAGACGTGCCGCTGCCTCGCGCGCTCAGCACGCCGGATACAACTTGCTGACAGCTCGCTTGGCTAGCAGACAAGCGCAGGCCGCGCCGCAGGCGCAATGCGGGCCGCTCTCGTCGCGCTGCTGCTATCCCGGCTGCGCCGCCCAGGAAGTCATTCTCTATCCGTTCTTCGACTCTTCCGGCCATATGACCGGTTGCTGCCAGGCACTGGTCAAGGTATCGCCCAACGCGATGTACGGCGCGTCGGTACAGAAGCAAGGCACTGGCATCGCGGTCACGCTCCACGCCAAATGGAAATTCTAATGAATCGCCTATTCTTCGCCGCGGTCGCGGCGCTGGCTGCCGGCGGCTGTGCGTCGTACAGCGTCAAGCCGTTTTTCGACAAGGATGCCGGCAAGGTCATTTGTTGCGAAGCCACGGCCACCAACAGCAAGTCGATTGCCACCGTCAACTTCACGGCGATACAGCAGCCCAACGGCACCTTTGTCGTTCGGTTTGCCGAAACCGGCGTCAGCGCATCGGCGCCGATTGCTGCCGCCGCGATCGCGGCGTCGGATGTCGCCGGCGCCGTCACCGAAACCGTCATCACCGCCTCCAAACTTCTCCCCTAGGAAATTCTTTATGAAACGCACTTTTATGCTGCTTGCGGCAGGTATTCTCACGCTCGCATTTGCCGCCTGCAGCGCTGTTCCCGCGGCTAAGATGACGCCCGCGCAGTTTGTGGCTGTGGCCTGCCCGCCGGTGAAACAGGCGCTCGCACTGGCGCCGATCGTTGGCGCATCGCTTTCGGCAACTGCGCTGTCCGATGTCGGCAAAGCGACGCCGATCGTCGATGCCGCGTGCGCGTCCGGTGCAACCGTGTCGACGGCAACCGTCTCGCAGTTCGCTGCGACCGTTCTCCCCGCTGCCAGCGCGGTCATCAGCGCCGCACCGGCGTCGGTGCTTTCCGACGATCAGAAGACGAAGATCCAAGATGCGATCGTGGTAGCGGAGTTGGCTGTCGCGACCGTGACCGCGGTTACGCAGAACGCTGAAGCTGCGACCGCTGTCTCAGGAGAGGCCCCCACTGCCGGTTCGGCTCCGGCCGCCGCACCGCCCGTTCCGGCAAGCGGCTTGCTGGTGGCGTCGCTATGACGTCTTCGGTTCGCGTGGCACTTTCCGGCAGCGGATTTCGCCTGCCTGCGCATCTCGGCGCTCTTCATGCCATTGAGGCCGCGAACCGCCAGGTCATCGAATTGGCCGGTACCAGCGGCGGCTCGATTGTGGCCGCGTTGTATGCGAGCGGTATCGGCCTGGAAGCGTTGCGCGCGCTGTGCATGACTTTGGATTGGGCGCCGCTGATGCGGTTTTCGCCGTGGGCGTTACTGACGCGGCGGGCTCTGTGCACAGGCGACGCACTGCTGCAGTTCCTCTACAAGCAAACGCCCGGCTTGTGCTTTGCCGACCTCGATATCGACCTGACGATCGTTGCATCGAATCTGCAGAACGAGGAGGACTTTGTCTTCAGCAGAGCCGCAACGCCTGATCTGCCGATCGCGCTGGCTGCGAGGGCATCCGCGTCGATCCCGTTGGTATTTTCCGCCGTGAAGGTCGGCGATGCGCTGCTTGTCGACGGCGGGACGACCGATAACGTCACGGCGGCTCATCTGACCGTAGATGGCTTGCCGCGGCTCGCAATAGACCTCGAATCGACGGCGCCGGCGCCGTTACCCGATGCAAGCCTGCGATCCGTCGCGCCGCGCATCATCGATTTGATGTTGGCATCCAACGAAGCCGCGCGCCAAGCAATAGATCGGCGTAACGGTGTCCAGTTCGTCACGGTCGATACCGGCGACGCGTCGAGTTTTGACCGCCACATGCCGCTTGCCGTGCGCGAGCGTCTCTTCGCCAAGGGGCGCGCGGCCACCGCGCAGGCCCTCATCACCCTCTAGCTAAACCATTCATATCGCGCTGCCGCCTTCGGACGGCTTTTTGCATTGCGCGCGCGCTTTTCATCGGAAAACGAATGACGGCACTATTTCAGAACGGCCAGACGCTGACTGCTGACATGCTCAATGCGGCATTCGCGTCGATTGGCGGCATCATCTCGGTCAGCGGGACGCCCGCTAGCACGTTGGGTTACGACGGCCAGTACGCGATCGACCTGCCGAATGGCTTGGTCTATGGACCCAAAGCGGGCGGGATCTGGCCGGCTGGACGTACCTTCAATTCGGGCGCGCTGAGTCCGACCGCTCTGGCCGCGCTTAACGCCAGCCTGAACGCAGCTGCGTCGAGCGCATCGGCGGCGCAATTGGCGGGAGCCGCGTATGAACCGATCTACAGCTCCGCAGCGGCGGGCGTCGCAGCTGGTACCGGCGTGCCGAACACCGCGCATTTCCGAATCATCTCAGCCTACGGGAATGGTCTGTACGACTACTATCGGAATGACGCCGGCACCCCAACGTATCTTTACACCACGCAAAACGCGAATTACGCATCGGGTCTGAATGGCGCGGTCGGCCTGAAGAATTTCTACTCGACGCTGGTCAGTTCGCTGAACAGCCGACGCATCAATATCCGGCTTGTCGGCACGTCGATCTCCCTTGGCAGCAACACCTATCTTTACAACTTCGTCCAAGCACTGATCGCTCGATTCGGTGCGTCGCGGTCAACGTTTACACCCGCCGCGAGTCAGGCATCGACGCCGATCAACGGCTGGAAGACGCAATATTTTCGTGGGCCATTTACCGTGCGCCTGAAGTCGGTTGCGGGCGACGGCGCCACTGGCATCACGACCCGCGTCTCGAACATGTCCAACTTCATCGTTGGCTATTCGACCGACACCGACGGCGGCTCGCTCGCTGTATCGGCCGTGAAGAATATGGGCGCCTCAGTTGCGCTGACGCCGATCAATTGCAACGGCGCGAAGTCGTACGGCAATCTCGCAACGTATGCGCTCGACGCGACTGCGACGTATGACATCACGGTAGCGCCGCCGACTGCGGGCACGGGCTATCTCGAGCTGTTTATTCAAGATGCCGCCGACCAGGGCCTGTTCTTTCAGGACATGGCTTATGGTGGTTCTGCGTTACAGGATACGGCAGGTACAAATTTGATTGGTGGCGGAGTTGGTATCCGTCCTGCGGACGCCGGCATGTGGCCATCGGAAACCGTTCCGAACCCCGCAGACAACGTCGGCCTGATGGCTGCATTTGCGCCGACCGCTGCGATCCTCAAGCCAGACCTCGTTTTGTATTCAGGGCCAACGAACGACGTGGGCGCCGGCGCTGCCGGATTCGCGACCGCGCTCACGACGGCCGTTAACGCCGTCATGGCTGCCGGCGCCTCGATGATGATTGGCTTCGAGCCTGTCAATGCGGCCACGACCTCGGCGACGTGGTTGACGTTCCTGGCGCCGTATCTCGCATTGCAGGCCGCGAATCCCGACAACGTCGAGATTGCTGATTTCGACGCGTTCCTCTCGCCGAACCGCGTCTTCAATCCGAACTTCCACGCGCCGTTGCCAGCTGGGTTAGGGAACCCGCATCCGGGCAACTACGGTTACGGCGATCCGCATTACACGATGGGCGCATTTCTCGCACAGCGGCATAGCCTACCGCCGCTGCTCGACCCCGCGAACACACCCACGTCGGCGAACGCTACGACCTATCCGCCTGGCCCGCTGGAGCCGCTGAACGCGCCGCCTGAGAGTGTTTGGCCTGATACCAGTAACTCTGCTGCGGCACCGTCTCTCAAGCGGCGCATTGCGGGGATCATTGGTGGACGTTCGTTGTGGAGCTGTGTCGACAAGAGCAGCCCGACAGTGCTCACTCTCGCGCAGATTCTTGCGTGTGGGTTCGTGGGCGGTGGCACCAACTTCGTGGCGGCCACCGACACGTTAGGATTGCCGTGCTACTCGATCTCGACAGCTGGCGCGAATGTGCAGATGTACCTGCCTGTCGGCAATTTTGTGCCCGGCAAGTACTACACGCTGATGATCGAGATCGCGGACATCTCGTTCTATCCAGTCACGCTGCCAGTTGCTTTGCAGTTCGGCTCCAGCGCGTTGATGTTCACGGTCGACAAGGGCGCTCAGGCGTTCGTCGTGCAGGCGGCGGCCGTGCGAACCGACTATGTCGCGCCGACGAAGATCGGCGATCGACGCTACTACGCCGTCACGTTCAAGTATCCGACTGCAGCTGACTTTGCGGCAGCGGCGACTGCCGGCGTCACCGGCATTTCGACGACGCACATCACGTTGACGCTCAGCACGCCTGTCGCGGCGGTCGCGGCCGCCGTCAAGGTTCGCGATATCTTCGTTCAGTACGGCGCGTCTGCGACGCTCGGCTACACAGGTCTTCAAAATCGCGCGGTCCAGAACAGTGCGAGCGCGATCGTGTCGGCTACTGAGCCGGTCGTCAATTTGACGGACAGTCTCGCGTGGAATGACACCAGCAACGGCGCTGCGCTATTAAAGCGACTGTTGCAAGCCGGTGGCATTTATCGGTTGGCGTCAAATTCGAATTACGGCCTCGGGAATAGCGTCTGGCGCGCGCAGGGCGGACCAGCGGCCAACTTGCTCTCGAATTTCGTGAGCGCTGGCTCGACCGGGAACGCTGTCGGTGCTACCGCGGCGAGCGGCACGTATGGACCGGGAACTGGCGCGCCAGGGTATCTGATCACTCTCGATAACGCAGGCGGCAACGGTCAGATCGATCTGCGGTCGCCTTTGAACTTGAATCTCGCGTTAAGTACCGTCTACACGCTGAGCTTCTTGATGCAGCTCGGTATGTCCGACGGGTCGCAGGGTACGGTGGCGTCGATCGGTGTGTCGTTGTTCGCTACGAATACCGGCAGCGGATCCGTTCTGTTCCTGGGTGCGGACAGTCAAACATGGGCGGCGGCGGCCGCAGTCGCGGGCAACCTGACTGCGGGCCGTGACAATGCAACGTGGTACCGGGTATCGCTGACGTTCCTGTCCTACGCTGCGACGCCGTCCGGCGGGTCGACTGCGAACAACAACCTGGCGCTGCGTGTATCGGCGCCGCGCACCAAAGCGCTGCTTACGGCGACTGATTTCAAACTCGATCTGGGAGCGTCGATGACGTTTGATCGATGTACAGGGCTGGGCGCGAGTGGCGATTCAACCTTGCCGGGAATCGCCACTCGCTAGGCTAGCCACGGGAGGAGGGCTGCTTGGCTTCATGCTGCGATAGCAGTGCGGCTCGTAGAGCGCTCTGAGATGGTTGTTGCCCCTTTCTCTATGGATCGCCGAGATAGCTTAAGGACGTCGGCCGCGATCGTCCCACTTCATGAGTTCCACGAGAGTCGCATCATTCTTGTTCCTGACAAGTTCTCGTCGATCCGCGATCGCTTGCAGCGCTGGCGAGATTGTGCCGTGAAACGGAACGTCGTGGCGTACCCCGCAATTGGCCCGTTCGATCGCAACTAACCGATCCAGTTTTGTTAACTCTCTTGAGGCAGCGACCTTATCGCTGACGAGACGGTCGCCGTCGAGCGCTAGAAAAAGCGATTCAGGCATGATGCCGACGCTCAGGTCGACAGGCTGAGACGCATCTTCGACAAACGTGGTGGTTGCGAAGCCCGCATATCGTGAATACCCTCGACTGATATCGACTAACTCTCCGCCGGGTTGTTGCCAAACAGCATGATGCATTGCTTGCGCATATAGGTCTGGCCACCAAGATAGCAGCCATCCTAAAACCATCTGGCCACCGGACTCTCTGATATGCGACTCAACATTCCAGTAACACATACCAATCTGTGCTAGAGGCCTATATTGAACCGAAACGGGAGCGCTCTGAGCGCCTGTCAGGCGGCCGAGTTCAATTGCTGCCGGATGTTTAGGTGGGATTGGTTCGAATCGCAGGACGGGTGTGGTCATTTTGCGGCTCTCCGTGGGTGTGTCGGAGCGTACCGTAAACGAATCCCTTACCTTTCTTCGCGCTTCAGACGACGGCTAGCCGCCTGGGCTGATTGTCCAGGTGTAGGCGAGTCGGCGCCCCGGGCTTCCTGCTGCAAGAGCAGCCGCAACTCGTGTAGCGCGACGAGATGGCCGCCGACCTCTTCCTTATAGATCTTGTCGATGACCTGCCGCAACCGCTCCGCTTCGCGCACGATTACGCGCAGACGAATGATCTCTCTCGCCAGTCGTTCGACGTCGTCCGGCTTCGGGCGGCGGTACATAGCCCGCATTTGCTCGATCGTTGGCGCCCCATCCGCAGCGTTGGGGTGCTCAGCGGTGCGGCCCATGGTCAGCCACTGGTCGCGGCAACGCGCGACGCTTCATAAAGATCGAGCTCCGCGCCGAGCGCGCGCATGGTCGGATCCTCGGCCGGCAGAGCGGCGGCGTGCTGACGGCGCAGATCGTCGGCAAGGCGCGCTATCCCCTGCAGTCGGTACAGTTCGGCGAGCAATGCCAGCGCCGTATCGGCGGGCTGATGCTTGGCAAACTCGCACAATTCCGCGCGAGTCAGGCGTCTGTGTTACGTTTTCATGGCGCCGAAAATAGCTGTATGAATGTACAGTATATCAATGCTCGAAAAGGAATGCGCTTCGCCACTTTAATGGCGAAAGAAGACGACGGGATTGTTGACCGATAGTGGATCGGGGGCTAGTCTTAATGCGTTTTCTGCGAAAAGCGACCTTCGCGGCGTCCACCGAGAAAGTCGCTGCCCGGTCAGGCTAGCCGAATACGAATGCTAGATGATGCGCTGCTAACACTGCGTATGCAGCCGCCAGCATTAGTTCCTCTAGTGTTGTCATGTCCTTTCCAAGAGGATGTTGTAATCCGGCGCCTCGCGAGGGCGCCGGCCCCACACATCGCAACATGCGATCTGTAAGCGCTATCGTAAAGGGAAGCTGGTCAGCTTTTTGACAAGACTCGAAATAGGCCCGCTTGACCTCCTCGGATCAGGAGCAGTTTGATTAGATTCCTTCGACCTCTAACTGACGATCGAGAGCGGTTCAGTCGCATGGCGACTGATTATTTCCCGCTTCAGGCCAACCACTAGTCACGATGCACTGCGCGCCATATCTCCACGAACTCGGCAGCCGTCTTTGATGTAGCCAGGGGCAGCTATCCTGCAGAATTCAACGCAACTAAATCGGTGATCATTGTGGTGAAACTGGCTTCGCCAGCTGTGCTGGCGACTAGAGGTCGTCCTCCCGCGCCTGCCGCGCTCGCCATGCCATGGTTAACCCTCGGATCGCTCCTCTGGCCTTGCATTGCCGTACAAAAATTCGATTGGTCTGCCTAAACTATGCCTTCGATAATTAGCTTCGCGAGCGGTCTAACGGCGAAGCGTCAACGGGCGCGTGTCCATGCAGCTTCTTCCCAATGGCAAACAACAGTTCTTCAATAATGCTGGCGTGCCACTCGCGGGCGGCAAAGTCTATTTTTATCAGCCCGGCACAACTACTCCTCTGATCACTTGGCAGGACCAAGCCGGGACAACCGCGAATGCGAATCCAGTCACGTTAGATGGTGCCGGCGAGGCCGTCATTTGGGGCAATACGACTTATAGGCAAGTGGTACAGGATTCAACCGGGACGCAGATTTGGGACGAGCTCGTAGATGCCGCGGTATCTCACGATGAGCTTGCCTCGCCCAGCGGGTCAGCGCTGATCGGGTTTGTTCAAGCAGGTCCTGGAGCGGTCCCGCGGACAGTGCAGGACAAGGTTCGAGAAAGTATCGGCATCATGGACTTCGGAGCCGTGGGAGACGGCGTCACCGACGACGGTCCCGCGATTCAAGCTGCGATTGTTTACGCTGCCTCATTCGCAAGCGGCGTAAAGATCCGCCCGATAGTACTGATTCCCGCAGGTACCTACCGAATCGCCACCACGATTATCGCTGCAAGCTACGTGAAGATCGTGGGATATGGAGCTGAGTTGATTGGTCCTATTGCGGGTTACCCGCCGATAGGGAATACCACGGCAGTAGCGGCTGCCGGGGATATTCAAGCGCAGACGGGCGGCGCATGTTTTGCAGATACGATTCTGACCGACCCTAGTGCTGGGGCCGCCACTGTAGTCAGTGCTGCGTTTGAGGGATTTACGCTTAACAATTTCAGATACGGCTTTTGTTCCCGTGGATTCTCTTGGTATTACCCAGAACTAAGGAATATCACCTGGGTAAATATCAACATCGGGTGTTTCGCATATAACGGCGCCCAAATGTGGAAGCTGGAGAACCCAGCTGCCAATAACTGTAATGTTGTGTTCGTTGGCGCTGCTACTGCTTATACATCGGGGCACCCATTATCGAGCAATATTTTCACCGGATCATTTTGCGATGGTTTGCAAGTGGTAGGGTATTCATCGAATCCTATGCTGACCAATGCGAATCCAGATCTGGATAATTGGTTTTCCCAATCTGTACTTCGCCCAAATTCGATCTCAACCGTGGAAGGATTTTCCGGCGTGTATCCGCTAGCTACTGCTTCACCCGCGAATCTTGCTACGACTTTTCAAAACGTAAGCGGGCGCGCCATCTACATAGGGCAACGACACAATCGCCTCACCTTTAATACCTCGATCCGAAACATCCACTCCCTCGGCGCTGCGCGAGGTGTCGTTTGCATCGCAAACCCAACAAACCTGCAACTCTCACACTTCGGTGGCGAGGGCATGTTCACCAATTCGACAATTAATGCAGGTCCTACTGAATGCGTCGTAGTGTTGGGAAATACGAATGGCGCCACTATCTCCGCCAGCGTAAGCAACGTCGAAGGCGCGTACGTTACAGGAACTGTATATGACAGCGTCGTTGGGGTCGCTGGTTCGGCGGCGATTTACTCGGATATTGAGCTACATAACATAACCGGGAAAACCAATCCGATTTATTACCAATTTTTCATATCCGCGAATCTCGCCGTGGATACTTACGGAGCGTATTCGGTCAATAATTTCCGGACCGATATAAATTTAAATGCCATCATCCCGCAGACAGCGAGTCAATACGTTACTGTTTTGGGTGGGTCGTGGCAAAGAGAATTTGATAATTCAACGGGTTTAAGTTTAATCAAAAAGCAAATC
>JBPBQZ010000013.1:0-4649 GCA_050955105.1 Janthinobacterium lividum
GCCGCGAAGGTCTCGGTGTTGTTGATGGTGGTCGGCTTGCCGTACAGACCGAAGCTGGCGGGGAACGGCGGCTTGAAGCGCGGTTGCCCCTTCTTGCCTTCCAGCGATTCGAGCAAGGCGGTTTCTTCGCCGCAGATATAGGCGCCGAAACCGTGGTGCGCATGCAGCTCGAACGAAAAGCCCAGGCCGAGGATGTTGTTACCCAGGAAGCCACCACGCCGCGCTTCCTCCAGGGCTTCTTCGAAACGAACGTATTCGTCCCAGATTTCGCCGTGGATGTAGTTGTAGCCGACCGTGATGCCCATCGCATAGGCACCGATCGCCATGCCTTCGATCAGCGCATGCGGGTTGTAGCGAAGGATGTCGCGATCCTTGAAGGTGCCCGGCTCGCCTTCATCGGAATTGCAGACCAGGTATTTCTGTCCTGGAAACTGGCGCGGCATGAAGCTCCATTTCAGCCCGGTCGGAAAACCCGCACCGCCGCGGCCGCGCAGGCCCGAGGCCTTGACGTCGGCAATCACCTGCTCAGGCGGAATCTGCTCGGTGAGAATGCGCCTGAGTTGGGCATAGCCACCGCGCGCCACATAGTCGTCCAGATGCCAGTTGTCACCGTTGAGGCCAGCGAGAATCAACGGTTGGATATGACGGTCATGCAAAGACGTCATTTGGAGAGCTCCTCGAGCAACTGATCGATCTTTGCGTGACTCATGAAACTGCACATCCGCTTGTTGTTCACCAGCATTACCGGCGCGTCGCCGCAAGCGCCCATGCACTCGCCTTCCTTCAGCGTGAAGCGGCCGTCGGGCGTGGTTTCGTTGAAATCGATACCGAGCTTCTTCTTCAGATAATCGGCCGCGTCGTCACCACCCGACAACGCACAGGGCAGGTTCGTGCAGACGGTAATCTTGCGCAAGCCGATCGGGCGCGGTGCCGTGCCGCCGTGCGCCGAGGGACTGCCGCCGGTGTCGTACATCGTGTAGAAGGTGGCGACTTCCTGCACGGCAATCGCCGGCATTTGCAGGTAGTCGGCGACAAAGCGCATCACCTCGGGCGACAGATAGCCGTGTTCGTCCTGGGCGACCGTCAGCGCCGCCATCACGGCGGACTGCTTCTGATCGACCGGATATTTGGCGACCGCGCGATCGATTTCCTTCAAGGCTTCTGCTGAGAGCATTTTCAAGACGACTCACTGATTGTCCGGCAACGGCTACCCGTCGCCAGCGAAAACCGGCCTTACCGGTCGACCTCGCCAAACACGATGTCCTGCGTACCGATGATCGTTACCGCGTCGGCGATCATATGGCCACGCGCCATTTCGTCGAGTGCGGACAAGTGCGCGAACCCCGGCGCACGGATCTTCAGTCGATAGGGCTTGTTGGCCCCATCGGACACCAGATAAATACCGAACTCGCCCTTCGGATGTTCGATGGCCGCGTAGGTTTCGCCTTCCGGCACGTGCATGCCTTCGGTGAAGAGCTTGAAATGGTGGATCAACTCCTCCATGTTGCTCTTCATGTCGACGCGTTTCGGCGGCGCCACCTTGTGGTTATCGACCATCACCGGACCGGGATTCGTGCGCAGCCATGCGACACACTGCTTGATGATCCGGGTGGCTTGCCGCATTTCCTCGACGCGCACCAGGTAGCGGTCGTAGCAGTCGCCGTTCACGCCCACCGGAATATCGAACTCGAGCTGGTCATACACTTCGTACGGCTGTTTGCGACGCAAATCCCACTCGATACCCGAGCCGCGCAACATGGCGCCGCTCATGCCGAGCTGCAGCGCACGCTCCGGACTTACCACGCCGATACCTACCAGGCGCTGTTTCCAGATACGGTTGTCGGTCAGCAGCGTTTCATATTCATCCACCAGATGCGGGAAACGCTCGACGAAATCGCCGATGAAATCGAGTAGCGAGCCCTGGCGCGCCTCGTTCATCCGGATCATCGCCTTTTCATTGTGAATCTTGGTCGCCCGATATTTCGGCATTGTTTCAGGCAGGTCGCGATAAACGCCGCCCGGACGATAGTAGGCCGCGTGCATACGCGCGCCCGACACCGCCTCGTACACGTCCAGCAAGTCTTCGCGCTCACGGAACGCATACAGGAACACGGCCATCGCGCCGACGTCGAGCGCGTGCGAGCCAATCCACATCAGGTGATTCAGGATGCGTGTGATCTCGTCGAACAGCACGCGGATGTATTTCGCGCGCACCGGCACGTCGATGCCGACCAGCCGCTCGATCGCCATCACGTACGCATGCTCGTTGCACATCATCGACACGTAGTCGAGCCGATCCATGTAGGGGATCGATTGGAGGAAGGTCTTGCTTTCCGCCAGCTTCTCGGTGGCCCGATGCAGCAGACCGATATGCGGATCGGCGCGCTGGATGACTTCGCCGTCGAGCTCGAGCACCAGCCGCAGCACGCCGTGCGCCGCCGGATGCTGGGGACCAAAATTCAGGGTGTAATTCTTGATTTCCGCCATCGCGTTCTCTCAGAAACCCTCAGTGCTGCAGGCCGCCATATTTTTCCTCGCGAATCACGCGCGGCGTGATTTCACGCGGCTCGATAGTGACCGGCTGATAGATCACGCGTTTTTCTTCGGGGTCGTAGCGCATCTCGACAAAGCCGGACACCGGGAAATCCTTGCGGAACGGATGCCCGATGAAGCCATAGTCGGTAAGGATGCGACGCAAATCGGGATGGCCTTCGAACATCAGGCCGAACAGGTCGAACGCCTCGCGCTCGTACCAGTTGACCGCGCTCCAGACGTCGACCACCGATGCCACCACCGGCCAGTCGTCATCGGGTGCGAACACGCGCAGGCGCACGCGCCAGTTGTTGGCAATCGACAGCAGTTGCAGCACCGCCGCGAAGCGCGGACCGTCGTAGACGCCGTCGCCGTAGGTTGCGTAGTCGATGCCGGCCAGGTCCATGCACTGCTCGAAGCGCAGCGTCGGATCGTCGCGCAAGATCAGCGCGGCGCTCAGATAGTCGGCCGCATCGACGACGATGGTCAATTGCCCGAGTGACTCGGTCAACTGCTTCAGGCGATCGCCGAGGGCGGCCTGCAGGGCGGACTGAAGCGCCTCTAGTTTGCTGTTCATGGGGACCCTTTTGCCTCAAGTCCGCGCGATGGTACTGACGCGCTTGATTTTGGCCTGCAACTGGATGATTCCGTAAATCAGCGCCTCGGCGGTCGGCGGGCAACCCGGTACGTAGATATCCACCGGCACCACGCGATCGCAGCCGCGCACCACTGAATATGAATAGTGGTAATAGCCGCCACCGTTCGCGCACGAGCCCATCGAGATCACCCAGCGCGGCTCGGCCATCTGGTCGTACACCTTGCGCAAGGCCGGCGCCATCTTGTTGCAGAGCGTGCCGGCCACGATCATCACGTCGGACTGACGCGGACTCGGGCGAAATACCACGCCGAATCGATCGAGATCGTAGCGGGCCGCGCCCGCATGCATCATCTCGACCGCGCAACAAGCCAGCCCGAACGTCATCGGCCACAGCGAGCCGGTACGCGTCCAGTTGATCAGCTTGTCGGCCGTCGTGGTGACGAACCCTTCCTTCAAGACCCCTTCGATACTCATTTGCTCAGCGCTCCATACCGACAATCAAGCTGCAATCGCCGGCAAAATGCCATCACTCCCAGTCCAACGCACCGCGTTTCCAGAGCCAGGCGAAACCAAGGAGGAATTCAAGCAGGAAAATCATCATCGCCATAAAACCCGGCCAGCCGATATCACGCAGCGAAACACCCCAGGGAAACAGGAAAGCGGTTTCGAGATCGAAAATGATGAACAGGATGGCAACGAGGTAATAGCGGACATCGAACTTCATCCGGGCGTCTTCGAACGCTTCGAAGCCGCACTCGTACGGCGCGTTCTTGTCGGCGTCGGGATTGTTGGGACCGAGCAGCTTGCCCATGGCCACCAAGGCAATGCCCAGGCCAGTTCCCACCAGGATGAACAGAAGAACGGGGAAATATGGAGCGAGGTTCAAGGCAATCCTCTCAAGGCTGACTTCGTACTCTTCTTCGTACGCTTTACGAAACAATGCCAGCCGGGTCGCATTTTGCAAGCGGCTGGCATCGCTAAAAAAAATAGCTGGTGCCGACGATGAGACTCGAACTCATACGGCTTTCGCCACTACCCCCTCAAGATAGCGTGTCTACCAATTCCACCACGTCGGCTTCAGCGTTCCTTCGAAGCAAGTTGCTGTTTCAAGGACTGCATCAAGACTGCGATTTTAGCGTGTTCCCCATCTTTGTTCAACGCACAAAAAGCACGCCGCGCGATTATTTCGGTACGTCTTGCGACGAGGCCGGAATCGCGGCGCTTGCCGCGGCGGGCGCCACGCCGCTGGCCCCCGCGGGCGGTGTCGAGGCCACCACCGGCGCGGTGCTGACGGTGCCCAACAGGCCGGCAGATTCTTTCGGTTTGTAAGACCCGAGATAGGTCAGCGCCAAGGTACAGATAAAGAAGATCGCGGCCATCACGGCGGTGGTGCGTGACAGGAAGTTGGCCGAACCCGACGCGCCGAACAGACTGCCGGAAGAACCGCTGCCGAAGGCCGCACCCATATCCGCGCCCTTGCCATGCTGCAGCAACACCAGGCCGATGATGGTCAGCGCCG
>JBPBQZ010000014.1:0-84389 GCA_050955105.1 Janthinobacterium lividum
GAGTTGCAACAGATAGAACGTGAGCAGCGCCAGCGCAAAGCCGATCGCCACTGCCAGCAGCAGCGAGGGCGCGATGCTGCCCGACTGACCGAAGCCCAGTCCGTACAGAAAGATCACGGTCTCGCTGCCTTCGCGCGCAATCGCCAGTGCCACCAGCACCGTCACGCCCCACCAGTTGGCGTTTTGCGTGGTGCGTTCGAGCGAGGCTTCCATATCGCGCTTGAGCGTACGCCCGTGATGCTTCATCCACAGCACCATTTGCACGATCAACACGCAGGCCACCAGCACCATGCCAGTCTGGAAATAGTCTTGGCCGTCGCCCGACAACTCCCCGGTAAATACCACCAGCGCCCAGCCGAGCGCCACCGCGGCCAGAATGCCCAGCCCCACGCCCGCCCATAGATACGGCAAGCCGCGCCGCGCCGCGGCATCGCCATTGCGCAGCCATGCGTAGAGAATGCCCACCACCAGTAGCGCTTCAACGCTCTCGCGCCATACAACGAATAGAACCTGACCCATGCTGCCCTCCAAAACCGCGACGGCGCGGCGCCGTCATGCGCGCCCGCAACCGCCGACCACTATTTCGCGACGATCACGCCCTGCGCGGTGGCCTGGTGGAAATCGTCGAAGAACTTGTATTGGCCCGGCGCCAGCGGCGCGATGACCACGAACGACTGCGCGCCAGGCGCCAGCACGGTTTCCTTGCGCAACTGCACGCTTTCGAATTCCGCGGCGCTCTTGCCGGTATTGCGCACTTCGATCTTGATGCGCTGGCCCGCCGGCACCTCGATGCGCGCCGGCTTCAATACGCCGTCGGCGATTTCGAGCTGAAAGGTCGGCAGATCCGGACTTGCCGCCGCGGCACTCTGCAGCAAACCGGCCAGCGGCGGCAGCGCCAGAGCCGTCAAAGCCGTGGCGATGAATGTCTTAACTTTCATGCGATGCGTATTCCGTATGTAGAACCAGCGATCGGGGACCGAGCAACCGAAAGGTCGACCGCGTAGCAACACGCGGCCGCCGACTGGTGACCCAGCGCTACATCAGTAGCCGCCCTTCTTGCCGATACCGGCATACGGGAAGTCATATTGCAGAGTAAATGGCTTGAACCATGGGCCCACGCCGGTTTCCTTGTCGACGTGGCGGCCGAACGCCATTGCGCCGGACTGGGCCGGCGGCGCGATATGCAGTTCCAGATGGTATTTGCCGGGGCCGGCCAACTTGACGTTGTCGCCATAATGCGGGCCGTCGCTGGCCACCATCGCCATCAGCATGCCTTGCGACTTGAAGCTGGAGCCCGGCTTGGTCAGCACGTAAGAAACCTGCAGATACGGCATCCAGTCGCCTTCCGCGAAGCCGGTCGGATTGTTCTTGACGGCGTGGATATCGGTTTCCAGATGCACGTCGGAATCGGCTGCCTTGCGCATCATGCCTTCGGGTTCCATCGTGATCGGTTGCAGATATACCGCGCCGATTTCCATGCCGCCCTGGATTTGTTGCTTGCCGAGAGGCGTTTCCGCGGCACTCGCCGCCACCGCCATGCCCAATGCCGCCACGCACAACATGCCGCGCGACACGCCTGCCACAACCTTCATATTCATCCCTTACGTAGAAATGAGAATGGAATTCCGGAGCTTCGCGCGACTTTCCCAGGCATTGCTTAAGCCAGCGATAAGAAATGCGAACCATTCTCAATTGAAAGGGATTTTAGCATTGTTCCCGGTGCCGGACGCTATGGCCAGCCCTAGGAAATTGCCTAAATAGTCTGATCAGGCGGCGCTCAGCGGATCGTGACCGCGCGCGCCGAAGGCCCGCTCTCGCAAAAGGGCCAAGGCGTCGCGCGCCTGCGCGGCTTTCTCGAACTCGAGATTGCGCGCGTGATCGAGCATGTCTTTCTCCAGCCGCTTGATTTCCTTCGCGAGCTGCTTCTCGCTCATATCCTCGAAGCGTGCACGTTCCTCGGCGGCTTTCAACTCGGCACGCGCTTCCGTCGGATCGTAAACACCGTCGATGATGTCCTTGATGCGCTTCACCACGCCGCGCGGTGTGATGTTGTTTTCGAGATTGAAGGCCACCTGTTTGGCGCGCCGCCGATCAGTTTCATCCATGGCCCGGCGCATCGAATCGGTGACACGGTCTGCATAGAGAATCGCCCGGCCGTTGACGTTGCGCGCCGCCCGCCCGATGGTTTGAATCAGCGAGCGCTCCGAACGCAAGAAACCTTCCTTATCGGCATCGAGAATCGCGACCAGCGACACCTCCGGAATATCCAGGCCTTCACGCAGCAAGTTAATGCCGACCAGCACGTCGAACGTGCCAAGCCGCAGATCGCGAATGATCTCCACACGTTCGACGGTTTCGATGTCACTGTGCAGATAGCGCACCTTGACGCCATGGTCGGCGAGAAATTCAGTCAACTGTTCGGCCATGCGCTTGGTCAGCACGGTCACCAGCACGCGGTCGCCGGCGGCCGCGCGCACATGAATTTCCGAAAGAATATCGTCGACCTGCGTGCGCGCCGGCCGCACCTCGATCAGTGGATCGACCAAGCCGGTCGGCCGCACCAGTTGTTCGGCAATCTGGTCGGAACGCTTGCGTTCGTAGTCCGCCGGCGTGGCGGAGACGAACACCAGTTGCCGCATCTTGCGTTCGAATTCGTCGAATTTCAGCGGCCGGTTGTCCAGCGCCGAAGGCAAGCGGAAGCCATAGTTGACGAGATTTTCCTTACGCGCGCGGTCGCCGTTGTACATACCGTTCAGCTGGCCGATCAGCACGTGCGACTCATCCAGAAACATCAGCGCGTCCGACGGCAGATAGTCGACCAGCGTGGGCGGCGGTTCGCCCGGCGCAGTGCCGGAAAAATGCCGCGAATAATTCTCGATGCCCTTGCAGAAGCCTAGCTCCTGCAACATCTCCAGGTCGAAACGCGTGCGCTGCTCCAGCCGCTGCGCCTCCACCAGCTTGCCATCGGTGACGAAATGGTCGAGACGCTCACGCAGCTCGGCCTTGATCGTTTCGATGGCGCGCATCACGGTGTCCCGCGGCGTCACATAGTGCGACGACGGGTACACCGTAAAGCGCGGGATCTTCTGCCGCACGCGCCCGGTCAGCGGATCGAATAGCTGCAAGGTATCGATCTGGTCGTCGAACAAGTCGATGCGCACTGCCATCTCGGCGTGCTCCGCAGGAAAGATGTCGATGGTGTCGCCGCGCACGCGAAAAGTGCCACGTGTAAAGTCAGTTTCATTGCGCGTGTATTGCATCGCGATCAGGCGGCCGATGATTTCGCGCTGCCCGGTCTTGTCGCCGCTGCGCAAAGTCAGAATCATGCGGTGATATTCGGCCGGATTGCCGATACCGTAGATCGCCGAAACGGTGGCGACGATCACCACATCGCGGCGCTCCAGCAGGCTTTTCGTGGCCGACAGGCGCATCTGCTCGATATGCTCGTTGATCGACGAGTCTTTCTCGATGAACAGATCGCGCTGCGGAACGTAGGCTTCCGGCTGGTAGTAGTCGTAATAAGAAACGAAGTATTCCACCGCGTTGCGCGGGAAGAAATCGCGAAATTCCGAATACAGCTGCGCTGCCAGCGTTTTATTCGGCGCGAACACGATCGCCGGCCGGCCGGCACGCGCGATGGCATTGGCCATCGTGAACGTCTTGCCCGAACCGGTTACGCCCAGCAGCGTCTGAAAAAACAAGCCGTCATTGATGCCTTCCGACAATTGCTCGATCGCCGTCGGCTGGTCGCCGGCCGGCAGATACGGCTGATATAGCTGATAGGGCGAGCCGTCGAACGTCACGAATTTCGATTCGTCGAGACTCGGCTGAACTTCCCACAAATCGGTCATTTTCGCTAAAATGGTGCGCTTTCCCGCCCATCGCTCGATCCAAACCACCTATTCTAGTCGTTCCCGCCCGGCCGTTCAGAGGTGCGCCCAAGCAATCCTCGCCGAACGAGCAAGCCCTCGAACCTACCAGCGTGCCACCGTCAAAATGAGTTTGTTTTCCGCCGTCGAACTCGCCCCGCGCGACCCCATTCTCGGACTGACCGAGTCATTCAACGCCGACCCCCGCGGCACGAAAGTGAATCTCGGGGTGGGCGTCTACACCGACGAACAAGGCAAGATTCCACTGCTGCGCGCCGTGCGCGAAGCCGAACGCCGCCGTGTCGAGGCCGCCGCGCCACGCGGCTACCTGCCCATCGATGGGCTTGGCAGCTACGATTCAGCCGTCCAGCAGTTGCTGCTGGGCAAAGATTCCACGCTGATCGCCGAAAAGCGTCTGCTGACCGTGCAGGCACTCGGCGGCACCGGCGGCCTGAAACTGGGCGCCGACTACCTGCGCCGGCTGAACCCGTCGGCCAAGGTCGCCATCAGCGACCCCAGCTGGGAAAACCACCGCGCGCTGTTCGAAGGCGCGGGCTTCGACGTGGTGAACTATCCGTATTACCAGGCCGCTACGCACGGCCTCGACTTCGACGGCATGCTCGGCGCGCTGAAGGGCTATGCAGCCGGCACCATCGTCGTGTTGCATGCCTGCTGCCACAACCCGACCGGGGTCGATCTGAGCCTCGCGCAGTGGCAGCAAGTGGCCGCCGTGCTGAAAGAACATGAACTGGTGCCGTTCCTTGATCTCGCCTATCAAGGCTTCGGCGACGGCATCGACGCCGATGCGGCCGCGGTGCGAGTGATTGTCGACGCGGGCCTGGATTGCTTCATTTCAAGCTCGTTCTCGAAGTCGTTCTCGCTTTACGGCGAACGCGTCGGCGCGCTGTCCATCGTCACCCGCAGCGGCGACGAAACCGCGCGCGTGCTGTCACAAATCAAGCGCGTGATTCGCACCAACTATTCAAACCCGCCGACGCACGGCGCCACCATCGTCGCCACCGTTCTCAACAATCCCGACTTGCGGCAGATGTGGGAAACCGAGCTGGGCGAAATGCGCGATCGCATTCGCGCCATGCGCAACGGCCTGGTGCAAAAGCTGAAAGAGCACGGCGCCAGCCGCGACTTCGGCTTTGTCAGCAAGCAGCGCGGCATGTTCTCGTATTCGGGGCTCGATGTGGCGCAGGTCGATCGCCTGCGCGAAGAGTTCGGCATCTACGCGGTATCCACCGGCCGTATCTGCGTGGCCGCGCTGAACCACGGCAACCTCGATAGCGTGGCCGCGGCCGTCGCCAAAGTCCTCTAAAGACTTATTGTCCTAGCCCTCAAGCCGACGCCGTCGGCTGGGGCTCGCGTTGCTGATATTGGATGCTGTGCAGATGCGCGTAGAGTCCGCCGCGCTCGAGCAGCTCGGCATGCGAACCCTGCTCGACGATGCGGCCGCCCTCCAGCACCAGAATGCGATCGGCACGCTCGATGGTCGAGAGCCGATGCGCGATCACCAGCGTGCTACGACCGCGCATCAGCACTTCCAGCGCCGCCTGCACGTGACGCTCGGATTCCGAATCGAGCGCCGAGGTCGCTTCGTCCAGGATCAATATCGGCGCATCTTTATAGATGGCACGGGCAATTGCCAGCCGCTGCCGCTGGCCGCCCGACAGGCGCGTGCCATTGTCGCCTACCAGTGAATTCGCGCCATCCGGCAGCGAATCGATCAACTCCGTCAAGTTCGCGGCCGCCAGTGCGCGCCGCACGCGTTCGTCGTCCAGCGGCTGCCCATAAGCGACATTCGCCGCGATCGTGTCGTTGAACAACACCACTTCCTGGCTTACGAACGCAATCTGCCGGCGCAAGTCGGCCAATCGGTAGTCGTTGATAGGCACGCCATCCATCAGCACTTCGCCGCCACTGGCGTCGAAGAAACGTGGCAACAGGTTCACCAGCGTCGACTTGCCGCCGCCGGACGGACCGGCCAGTGCCACCATTTCGCCCGGGGCGATACGGAAAGACACCCGATCCAAGGTCGGCCGGACCACCGTGCCGTATGTAAAAGACACATTCCTGAATTCGACTTCGCCGCGGGACCGCTCACAGGCAACCTCTCCGCCCGCCGGTTCGATCGGCTCGTCGATCAGGCCGAAGATGAGTTCGGCCGCGGTCACGCCCCGCTGCAGCGGTTGATTGACGTCGATCAAATGCTTGAGCGGCGAAATAACCAGCAGCATCGCTGTCACGAACGACACGAAGCCGCCGACGGTAGTCTGGTCGTGCGACGACTGCACCATCGCGATCATCAGCACCAATGCCAGCGCGATCGATGCGAGGAATTGTGTAATCGGTTGCGCCAGGCCGCCCGCCGCGGTCATCCGCATCATATAGCCGCGCAAGCGCCGGCTCATGGCATCGAAGCGGTCCATCTCGTATTGTTCGCCGTTGTGCACCTTCACGACCTTGTAGCCGCCCACGGTTTCCTCGACCACGTACGACAGCTCGTTGGTCTGCATCTGATATTGGCGATTCAGGCGACGCAAGCGCCGGTTGATCTTGCTAACCAGCCAGCCGATCAGCGGCAGCGCCACCGCTAATACAAGTGTCAGGCGCCAGTTACGGTAGACCAGCAAGCCCATCAGGAATGCCACCGTCAGCGAGTCCCGGATCAAGGTCACCAGCACGCTGGAAAGCACGTTGAGCACCTGGTTCACTTCGAAGACGATCGCGTTGATGATCGTGCTTGCAGTCTCGCGCTGGAAGAAAGACGCACTCGCATGCAGCATGCGCTCGAACATTTCGCGCCGCATGCGGAACAGGATGCGGCTCATCACCCAAGTCAACAGATAATTGGCGCCGTATTGGGCCAGTCCGCGCACCAGCGCCAAGGCGACCACGGCCACCGGGATCGCCCATTTGTAAATGGAGCCGACGTTCGCCGAAAAGCCGTGATCGACCAATGGCTTCAGCAGCGCCGGGATGCCGGCCTCGCTGGCCGCGACCAGACCCATCGCCAGCCCCGCCAGCGCCAGCATGCCCAGATGCGGCATGATGTAACGCCGCAGGCGCGCCATTACGGCGCCCATCGGCATAGCCTTGGCGGTGCCGGGGGCACGCTGCGCTTTCTTCGGCCCTTCGGTCGATCCTGAATCCGGCTTGGTGGAAGTTTTGCTCATTGAAAGCTGATGTGGCGCCGCCGCGTCAACGGCATGCCGGTTGAAGAGCCGCCATTGTACCGGCAAGCCGCGCTAGCTCTGCGGCACATCCGATCAAGCGCAAACGCACCCAGCGGCTGTTGTATACTTCGCCCGGTCTCAATATCCCCTCAAAAACCCTGCGAAACCGCACGGACGCCGCTTACGGCGAGTAGCGCCGCGACGGTCATCGCCTCGACTTACGGTTTCTATGGTTCAGGCCATTCGACGTCTCGCTTGTCCGCTGTTTGCCGCTCGCGTTCTAGCTCTCGCCGCTCTCTTCTTCGTTCCCATTTCCACGGCGCTTACCAATGCCACGACGCTGCTGTTCGTCGTGGCGCTGTTATGCGCGCCGGAATTCTGGCGTCGATGGAGACTGCTGTATCGCCATCCGGTCGGACTGGCGGCATTGTTATTGGCGCTGGCATTTCTTTGCAGCATCGGCTGGGGCGTCACGCCGATGGGCGCCGCCTTCTCATGGACCCTGAAATACCGAAAGCTGCTGTGGATCCCGCTATTGATCGCGGCGTTCGCCGGCAGTAACTGGACCGAAGCCGCGCGTCGCACTTTTTTCGCCGCGCAATTGCTGGTGCTGGTGCTGGCGACCAGCAACTTCCTGCGCTGGACCACCATCGGGCCGCTCTATACGGCCGGCTTTCCGGACAGCCATGCCTGGGTATTCAAAAACCACATCACGGCGGGAATTTTCGGCGCACTTTTCTTCAGCATGGCGCTCGAATATGCGCTCGGCGCGCGCCGCACCGTCCTCCGAGTGTTGTTTTTTATACTCGCCGCGTGGATCCTGGTTTATTTGTTCGTGATGATGCAAGGTCGCACCGGGCAAATCATCGCGATCATCTTTTGCCTGCTTTACGGCATCTATTACGTCTTCCGCGGCCAACATGGAGTGGGCGCCATTGCGGCCCGCGTACTGCTGTTCGCGCTGCCGTGCGCCTTGCTCGTCGGCGGCTCGCTGTTTCTCAAGACGGATCGACTGCTGCAGATTACCCATGAATACCAGGAATATTCGGTCGACAATCAGGAAACGTCAGTTGGCCTGCGGATCGAGTGGTATCGAAAAAGCCTGCAACTCTTTGCGCACCGGCCGGTGCTCGGATATGGCGTGGGCGGCCTGCAAACCGAATTCGATCAGTTGACGGAAGGCCTGTCCGGTGCGCGCGGCGCGCCAACGCGCAATCCACATAATCAATTCCTGCTGTGCGCAGTGGAGCTCGGCACGGTAGGCGTGTTGCTGTTTCTCAATCTGCTGGTACAGGCGTTCCGGCAGGTGCGTCCGCTGCGCACGTCGGGCCAACGTCTACTCGCAGCTTATTTGCTGGCATTCACGATCGGCTGCATCGCCAATTCCTTGCTGCTGGATTTCTCGGAAGGCAATCTTTTCGTGTTGTTGACAGGCATCCTGCTGGGTTGCGCGTGGCCGTGGACCGCGGCGCCGCCGGGCGACGCCGCGGAGACGGAGACATGGACGCCAGCCAAGTCGAACGCCTCCCGCTGAGCGTCGTCGTCGCAACGCTCGATGAAGCGGCCAACATCGGCGACTGCCTGCGCTCGGTGGTCGGACTGGCCGCCGAAATCGTCGTGCTCGACTCGGGCAGCCAGGACGACACCTGCCTGCTGGCCCGGCGCGCGGGTGCGCGCGTTGAAGTGGCGCTGGATTGGCGCGGCTTCGGCATACAAAAGAATCGTGCCTTGGCGCTGGCGCGCGAGCCGTGGGTGTTATCGCTGGATGCCGACGAACGGGTAACCCCTGAGCTTGCCGAAGCGATTCGTCAGGCGATCACGAGCGCAGCGCAAAGCGGCTACAGCGGCTTTGAATTGCCCCGCCTCTCACAATTCTGCGGGCACTGGATTCACCATTCGGGCTGGTATCCGGATCTGGTGCTGCGGCTTTTTTTGAAGTCGAAAGCCCGTTTCAGCGAAGATCTGGTACACGAACGCGTCATTCTCGACGGGCCCAGGGGTCGCCTGCACACGCCTTTGTTGCACTACAGTTATACGAGCCGCGCCGAGGTCGACGAAAAAGTCGAGCGCTACGGCCGTGCGGGCGCGGCGCAACTGCACGCACGCGGCAAAACCTGCTCGGCGGCGGCGCCCTGGTTGCGCGGCGGCTGGGCCTGGCTGCGCACCATGCTCATCAAGCGCGGCCTGCTCGATGGCCGCGCAGGCTGGCAGATCGCATCGATGAACGCACGCACCACCTATCTGAAATACGCATTGCTGCGGCGGATGCGCGGCCAGCCTCAGGCATAGACGATCTCGACGGCCTCTGACGGCAACCAGCCCCGCAAGTCTTGCAATAGTGCATCGGCCGGCCGCACGCGCCACTCGCTCGATAATTCGGTCTCTACTTCTGCCCCGCACGCCCGATAGCGCACCCGTACTGGCAGCGACAGCGTTTCATCGACCGTGGTGCCCGCGCGATGTCCTTGCAGCAGCGTGCGCAAGCGACCGGCGTCGGCGTCGCCATTCATCGACAGACGCACCGCACGCGCATAGCGGGCACGCGCACGTTCCAGGTCCATGACCGTATCGGCCGTCAGGCGCAAGCCGCCGGAGAAGCTGTCATAGCGCACGCTGCCCTGCACCACCAGCAACTCGTCTTCCTTGAAAAGCGCTCGATTCGCTTCATAGACTTCGTTGTAGACGGTGATTTCGCACTGCGCCGCGCCATCGTCGAGCATCACGATCAACATCTTGCCGCGCTGGGTCATTTGCGTGCGCATGGCGGCGATCACGCCCGCCACCGATTTGTCGCGCCCTTCCTTGAGTTCAGCCAGCGACTGACGCACGAAACGGCGTGCCTCGGTTCGATAGGCATCGAACGGATGGCCCGACAAATAGAAGCCCAGTGACGCCTTTTCTTCCTGCAAACGACGCTTGTCGCTCCACGGCGCCGCTGCCACCAGCGCATGCTGGCGCACGTCGCCGACTGCCTCGAACAATCCCGCCTGCAAGGCATTCGCCTGCGCCTGGTCCGCAGCCTCCATCGCCAGCGACACCGAAGCCAGCAGACTGGCGCGCTCGGCGCCGAAGCTGTCGAACGCACCGGCACGTATCAGCGCCTCGACCGTGCGTCGGTTGACCACGCGCCGATCGACGCGCGAGCAGAAATCGAACAGATCATCGAACGGCCGCGCTTCGCGCGCACGGATGATCTCCTCGATTGCCCCCTGCCCGCTGCCTTTGATGGCGCCCAGTCCATAGCGAACCGTGGAGGCCTTCGACTGGCCGGCGGTCAGTACCGGCTCGAAGCGGTACGCCGATGCGTTGACATCGGGCGGCAGCACCGTCAGGCGATTGACGATGCAATCGTCGAACAGGATCTTCACCTTGTCGGTATCGTCCATGGCCAGGCTCATATTGGCCGCCATGAACTCCGCCGGATAATGCGCCTTCAGCCAGGCGGTGTAATAGGCCAACAGCGCATACGCCGCGGCGTGCGACTTGTTGAAGCCGTAGCCGGCAAACTTCTCCATCAAATCGAAGATTTCGTCGGCCTTGACCGTCGTGAGGCCGTTTTTCGCCGCACCTTCGCGAAACAGCTCGCGATGCTTGGCCATTTCCTCCGGTTTCTTCTTGCCCATCGCGCGACGCAGCAAGTCGGCACCACCGAGCGAGTAACCGCCGATGATCTGTGCCATCTGCATCACCTGCTCTTGGTAGACCATGATGCCGTAGGTCTCTTTCAGCACAGACTCGACGCGCGGATCCGGATATTCAACGACTTCGCGGCCGTGCTTGCGCGCACAGAAGCTGGGGATCAGATCCATTGGCCCCGGACGGTACAAGGCCACCAGCGCGATGATGTCTTCGAAGCGATCGGGCTGAGCGTCTTTCAACATGCCCTGCATGCCGCGGCTTTCCAACTGGAACACCGCCACGGTATTGGCTTTCTTGAGCACGCTGAACGACGCCGGGTCGTCGAGCGGTGCTTGCGCCAGCGACCAGTCGGCCAGCTCCGGGTGCAATCGCCGAATGTAGCGTTCCGCCCAATCGAGAATGGTCAGCGTGGTGAGACCGAGGAAATCGAACTTGACCAGGCCGACCGCTTCGACGTCGTCCTTGTCGTATTGGCTGACCACACCGGATTCGTCACCCTGCGTGTAGAGCGGACAGAAATCGGTGAGCTTGCCCGGCGCGATCAGCACGCCGCCCGCGTGCATGCCGACGTTACGCGCCATGCCCTCGACCCGCTGTGCGAGTTCCAGCAGCTGTCGCACCTCGTCTTCGTTCTGAAAGCGCTCGTTGAGCAGCGGCTCTTCCTTCATCGCATCGGCAATCGTCACATGCTTGCCTGGCTTGAACGGAATCAGCTTCGCCACGCCATCCGTAAATGTGTAGCCGAGATCCAGCACGCGGCCGATGTCTCGAACCGCCGCCTTCGCGGCCATGGTGCCGAAGGTGGCAATTTGCGACACCGCATCGGCGCCGTATTTACGCTTGACATACTGAATGACGCGATCGCGGCCTTCTTGGCAGAAGTCGATATCGAAGTCGGGCATCGAGACGCGTTCAGGATTCAAGAAGCGTTCGAACAGCAAGTTGTAGCGCAGCGGATCAAGATCGGTAATGCCCAAGGCGTAGGCCACCAGCGAGCCCGCGCCCGAACCGCGTCCCGGGCCGACCGGCACGCCATTGTTTTTCGCCCAATTGATGAAGTCCGCAACGATCAGGAAGTAGCCGGGGAAACCCATCTTGATGATGGTTTCGGCTTCGAATTTCAATCGCGCGTTGTAAGTGTCCCGCTTCGATTCGCGCAGCGCCGCGTCAGGAAACAGTTCGACGAGGCGTTGCTCGAGCCCGGCATAAGACAGCTCGACCAGATAGTCATCGAGCGTCATGCCTTCAGGTGTCGGGAACAGCGGCAGCTTGGGCTTGCCCAGTTCCAGCGAAAGATTGCAGCGCTTGGCGATTTCGACGGCATTCGCCAATGCCGACGGCAGGTCGGCGAAGCGCTCGGCCATCTGCGCCTGGGTCAGGAAATATTGCTCGGCGGTGAAGCGCCGCGTCCGCCGTGAATTGCCCAGCATATCGCCATCGGCAATACAGACGCGCGCCTCGTGGGCGGTGAAATCATCGGGCGTCATGAACTGCACCGGATGCGTAGCCACCACCGGCAGACCGAGTTCGGCCGCAAGCGCCGCCGCCTGCGTGATATAGCTTTCCGCGCCCGGCTGTCCGGCGCGTTGCAGCTCGATGTAGTAGGCGCCCGGGAACAGCTCGGCCCAACGGCTTGCAAGCCGCGCCGCCGCATCCGTCTTGCCGGCCGCCAGCGCGAGCCCGACATCGCCGGCCTGGGCCCCTGACAAAGCGATCAGGCCTTCCGACAGGCCCTCCGCGAGCCACGCCGGATCAACTTCGGCCCGACCACGGTGCTGGTTGGTCAACCAGGCGCGCGACAGCAATTCGCATAGATTGAGATAGCCCTGTCTGCTGCGCACCAGCAGCAGCAGGCGCGATGGTTTGTCGCGCTCGTCGGCATTCGAAACGTAGACGTCGCAGCCAGCGATCGGCTTGATGCCCCGCGCACGCGCCGCCTGATAGAAACGCACCAGTCCGAATGCATTGGAAAGATCGGTGAGCGCGAGCGCACCCTGTCCGTCGTTGGCGGCCGCTTCGATGACGTCGTCGAGCCTGACGATGCCGTCGACGATCGAGTATTCGGAGTGAAGCCGGAGGTGAACAAATTTCGGGTCTGACATGGCGGCTATTGTAACGCTGGCTTGCCGCCAAATTTCGTCGCCGCTCGTACGTTAGCCATTCGGCCTATCTGTCGTTCGACAGAGGTCTCAAGCGCCGGCGATTGCGGGATAATGGCGCCCTTCGACGTCATTTCACCCATTTTTCAGGCCATCCCGGTTCTTTCGTGCCATGAACTCCGTTGTCAACCTTGCCGCCTACAAGTTCGTCTCCATCGCCGAGCCCGCCGTATGGCGCGACACATTGCGTAGCCGCTGCGCCAGCCTGGATTTGCGCGGCACGATCTTGCTCGCGCCCGAAGGCATCAATCTGTTCGTTGCCGGCAGCGCCGAAAACGTCGATGCGTTCACGGCAGAATTGCAATCGGCCGACCGCTTCGACGGCTTGTTCATCGGCCTGAAGGCCAAGCGCAGCGTGTCGGAAACGCAGCCCTTCAACCGTATGCTGGTGAAGCTAAAGAAAGAAATCATCACTCTGCGCGCACCGGCCGTCCAGCCGCATGCGGGTCGGGCCCCCGCCGTCGAACCCGAAACGCTCAAGGCCTGGCTAGACGCCGGCATAGACGACGCCGGGCGACCGGTCGTGTTGCTCGATACCCGCAACGCCTTCGAAGTCGAACTGGGCACTTTTCGCAACGCGGTCGACTGGAAATTGGCGCGCTTCAGCGACTTTCCCGATGCGCTCGCCAGCCATCGGGACGACTGGACCGGCAAGACCGTCGTTTCATTTTGCACCGGCGGCATTCGCTGCGAAAAGGCCGCGCTGCACATGCAAGCCGCCGGCATTGAACATGTCTACCAACTAGAGGGCGGCATCCTCAACTATTTCGAGAAGGTCGGTGACGCGCATTACGACGGCGACTGTTTTGTGTTCGATCACCGCACCGCGCTCACGCCGCAGCTCGAACCGTCGCCAGCACCGCAGTGCGGCGCCTGCCAGGCCATTTTGACAGCTGCCGAGCAAGCTTCACCGCTGTTCGTGGTGGGCCGGTCGTGTCCGCATTGCCATGTGGCGCCGCACGCCGTCTAGAGACTGTCGATGAGGGATCGCGCATTCATGTCCGCAAGGCAGCCGATGCAGCAACGGTCGACCGGCCGGCAGCCGTATCGCGGACGCTTCGCGCCGTCGCCCACGGGGCCGCTGCATCAAGGGTCGCTCGTCAGCGCGCTGGCAAGCTATCTCGATGCCCGCGCCCACCATGGGCAGTGGTTGATCCGCATCGAAGACATCGATCTGCCCCGCACGGTGCCAGGCGCGGCCCAAGAGATCATCCGCACCTTGCAAGGCCTCGGCATGCAATCGGATGAGACGCCGCTCTGGCAGAGCCGTCGGTCAGCGGATTATCGGCATGCATTCGGTCAATTGAATGCCGATGCACTGCTATATCCCTGCCGTTGTTCGCGGCGCGAAATCGCCGATGCGCTGGCGTTCCATCCGGAGCACCCTCCAAGCTTCCAGTACGCGGGATTGTGTCGAAGCGATGATGCGAGCAAGGCTGGCAGCTCGATTGCCGGGAAGCCGCCTGCATGGCGTTTGCTGACATCGCAAGCCACCGAATCGACGATAGTGGAGTTCGACGACCGTTGGTGTGGGCCACAAAAACAGGATCTGGCGCGTGAGGTCGGCGACTTCGTCGTCAAACGCGCGGACCGGCTTTGGGCATATCAATTGGCCGTAGTGGTGGACGATGCGGCCTCGCGCATCACCCATATCGTGCGCGGCGCCGACTTGCTCGATTCCACGCCGCGCCAGATCTACCTGCAGCGCTGCCTGCGGCTTGCAACGCCGCGCTATATGCACGTTCCAGTACTGACAAACGAACGCGGCGAAAAACTCAGCAAGCAAACCGAAGCGCCGCCGATTGATTCGCATCGACCGCTCGTCGCGCTGCGACAGGCCGCAGCGCACCTCGGGTTTGACATCAACGCGGACACGATCGATAACTTCTACAGCAGGGCCATCGAGGCATGGAAGAACCGCTGGGCATCCGTTACACGGGCCCCCTAGCCTCGGGCCAAGCCCGGTGCGACCGAAAACCTACGAGGTTTTGCGGGGAATACCGCCCAGCAACGCGCCCACCTGTCGTTTGGTCTGCGCGCGGCGCGCAGCCGCCGATTCGTCCGGTTGCCGCTCTTCGGGCCGATTACTCGGCGACGGCTCGTACGGTCGACTGAAAATGTCGTCGACGGGCTGGGCCGCGCGGGTGCCCGATGCATGACCGGGGGCAGAAAATGCCGAACGGTGGCGACCGCGTTCTTCGGTGCGCCGCGCCGGACGCACGGCACTGCCGCGTTCGGGCGCGCGTGCCGGGGCCGCGATAAGTAAAGTCTCCCGCTCCAACGGCTGGCGAATCAACTTCTCGATTTCGGCGAGTTGCTTGTGCTCGTTCGGCCCGCACAAGGACAAGGCTTCGCCGGATGCGCCAGCGCGCCCGGTACGACCGATACGATGGACGTAATCTTCGGCGCTGAACGGCAGATCGAAATTGATGACGGCGGGCAACTCGGCTATATCGAGCCCGCGCGCGGCAACGTCGGTGGCCACCAACGCTTCCATTTCGCCGCGCTTGAAAGCCTCGAGTGCCTGCATGCGTTCGAGCTGGGTCTTGTCGCCGTGAATGGCCGACGCCACCACGCCATCGCGCTCCAATTGCCGCGCCAGCCGGCCCGCGCCGATCTTGCTGTTGCAGAACACGATCACCTGCTTCAACCCGCGGCCGCGAATCAACTGCACCACCGCCGCATGTTTGTCGGCTTCGGGCATTTCGAAGACGATCTGGCGAACGTTTGCCGCGGTGGAATTGCGCTGCGCGACCTCGATGGTCTGCGGATCGCGCAGATAGCTGGCCGCCAGTTTCTTGATTTCGTTCGAAAATGTCGCGGAAAACAACAGAGTTTGCCGCTGGGCGGGCAACAGATCGAGAATGCGCTGCAAATCGGGCAAAAAGCCCATGTCCAGCATGCGGTCCGCTTCGTCGAGCACCAGCATGCCTACCTGGTTCAACTGTACGTTGCCCTGCTGCACGTGATCGAGCAGGCGCCCTGGTGTGGCAACCAGGATTTCCACGCCGCGCTTGAGTTCCGCCGACTGCGCTTTCATGTCGACGCCGCCGAATACCACCAAGCTGCGCAGCGGCGTATAACGCGCATAGGCGCGCACATTGTCGGCCACTTGATCAGCCAGCTCGCGCGTGGGGGTGAGGATCAGCGCACGCACCGGATGCCGCGCCGGCGACGCACTGCTGCTGGCGAGCGGCAGCAGCCGCTGGATGATCGGCAGCGCAAAACCGGCCGTCTTGCCAGTGCCGGTCTGCGCGGCCCCCATCATGTCGCGGCCGGCCAGCGCCACGGGAATCGCCTGCGACTGGATCGGCGTCGGCGTGCTGTATCCCTGCTCCTTGATGGCTCGCAGAATGTTCGCGTCGAATCCGAACGAATCGAACGACGCGGCGGATGGCGTTTCCGGCACAGCGGGAATAGCGGCGATCGATACGGAATTTTCTGGCATTAGAGCGGATTCGGTCTGGTGTTGGGCGCTGAAACGGCGCATTCGGCAAAGCCCGGCGGCAAGGTCGTTACTCATGGAACTTGTGCACGCTTCGCCCTGAACGGACGTGCGCCCAAGCCATTGGCGGGTCGATAAGCGACGGCCTCGAGCTTCGGACGAGCGGAAGATAGGGCGAGAACACTGATCGACCATTGCCAGCCAAGCGCAATCGTCGACGCGGCGGGCTCTGATGCAGACGATTCGTGCATGCGCGCCAGCGGGCCGCGCTGACAGTCCGGCCAACGCGATGCGCGATTTTACCACCGGCAACGCTCTCGCACTGACAGAAGCTGCGGCAAGCGCACAATGGTTCCGCGGCGGCGCGGCTGGCGCGGCTTCGTCAACTCTGCGTGGGACGCACGCAGCCGGCTGCCTCGGTCGCGCGTGCACGGGCCTGTTCGACGCTCTCGCCACAAGCCAGCGCCACGCCCATGCGCCGCCGCTGAAAGCTTTCCGGCTTGCCGAACCAGCGCAAATCGGCCTGCGGCACCGCCAGGGCCTGCGCCGCACCGTCGAATGCGATGCCCTTGCCTTCGCGGGCGCCGTAGATCACGGCCGAGGCGCCCGTGCTGCTCAACTGCACGTCGACCGGCAGGCCCAAGATAGCTCGCGCGTGCAGGTCAAATTCAGAAAAACGCTGGGTACACAAAGTCACGAGGCCAGTGTCGTGCGGACGCGGGCTCACTTCGGAGAACCAGACTTCGTCGCCCCGTACGAACAACTCCACGCCAAATACACCCCGCCCACCCAGCGCCGCCGTCACCTTTCCTGCGATTCCCCGCGATAAGGCGAGCGCGCGCTCGCTCATCGGCTGCGGTTGCCATGACTCGACGTAGTCTCCGTCCACCTGTCGGTGGCCAATCGGCTTACAAAACAGCGTTTCGATCGGGTCGGACTGCTGGTCTTCGGTATCCAAGGCGCCCGCGCCGCCCGTCGCCCGCGCTGCATTCGGCCGCCGCGCCTTATTGGCGCGCACCGTCAGCAGCGTGATCTCATAATCAAAGCGCACGAAGCCTTCGACAATCACTCTGGACCCGGCCACCCGCCCGGCACTGCGCGCATGTTCCCAAGCCGCCGCCAACTCAGCTGGGTGACGTACCACCGACTGTCCCTTGCCCGACGACGACATCACAGGTTTGATCACGCATGGATAGCCGATGCCGGTCGTCATCGCCGCCTGCAGTTCCTCCAGCGATCCTGCGAACGCATAGGGCGACGTCGGCAGGCCCAGGCTTTCGGCCGCCAGACGCCGGATGCCTTCGCGGTTCATGGTCAATTGCACCGCGCGCGCATTCGGCACCACCGCCGCCAGCCCCGCGCGTTCGACTTCCGCCAACACGTCGGTGGCCAGCGCCTCGATTTCCGGCACGATCAGATGCGGCTGTTCGAGCTCGATCAAGGCTCGTAGGGCGCGGGCGTCAGTCATGTCGATAACGTGCGCGCGGTGGGCGAGCGCATGGCCGGGAGCGTTTTCATAGCGATCGACCGCGATGGTCTCCACGCCCAGGCGCTGCAAGGCAATGATAATTTCCTTACCCAGCTCGCCCGCACCGAGCAGCATCACGCGTGTCGCCGAGGCGCTCAAGGGCGCGCCGAATTTCAGGCTATCAATTGAAGCGACCATCAGACTTTCTCCCATACATCCCTATCGCTCGCCGACAAACGCTGTACCACCTGCGTCAATGCCGCTCCGCATGCTTGTTCGACCTTCAGCGACAGCAAGTCGTCTGCGCGCGTACGGCCGATATTGAGGGCGGCGATTGGCAAACCCTGGCGCGCCGCAGCCTGCGGAAAGCGAAACCCCGAATACACCATCAACGATGAACCGACCACCAGCACGGCATCGGCGCGCGCAAGATGCGCGAACGCCTGCTCGACACGGTCGCGTGGCACGGCTTCGCCAAAAAACACCACGTCTGGCTTTAATATCCCGCCGCACGCCACGTGTGCCGGCACCTGAAACGCACTGAAATCGAGCCCTTCGAGGTCGGCGTCGCCATCCGGCGCATCCATCGCCTGCAGCGCCAGCCACGCGGGATTGAGCGCTGCCAATTCTTGCTGAAACAATGCGCGCGGCAACAGCGCGCCGCAGTGCATGCATCGCACGCGGTCGAGCCGACCATGCAGATCAATGACCTGCTGGCTGCCAGCGGCCTGATGCAGACCGTCGACGTTCTGTGTCACCAAGGTCTCGACACGGCCCATGGCTTCGAGCAGGGCCAACGCCGTGTGTGCCGCGTTCGGCTGCGCGCGGCCGAAGTTTCGCCAGCCAATCATGCTGCGCGCCCAATATCGGGCGCGCTTCACCGGATCGCCCATGAAGGTCTGAAAATCCATAGGTGCCGCGCGCTTCCAGGCCCCCGTCGAGTCACGGTAGTCAGGGATGCCGGACGCGGTGCTGCAACCGGCTCCCGACAATACGAATAGCCGGGGATGGCGTTCGACAAAGTCGTGCAAATCCGCGAGCTTTGACGCGGCATCCGTCGCGATGGCTTCGATATCGTTCAATGCTTCGTCTGCCCCGTCCCGCCGCGGCCGCCGTTGCCAGTTTGTGGCAGGTGCCTTGCACGGCGATCCTATGATGATCCAAGCCGAATATTACCAATCCGCCTGCTACGCACAGCGCGTGGCGCTGGCAGACCGAGCCGTGGCCTGATTCAAGGCTTGTCGGACAGCCGATAGCCGATGTGAAAACGGCTTTCCGATTTCAAGCGGAAAGCCGTAATGAGGGTGGGCCGTGCTGGGCTCGAACCAGCGACCAAAGGATTATGCATCCCACTTCGGCTTTCGCCGCCCGTTTCCGGTTCGTGGGCTGGACTCTGTCTTGCCTTTCGGCCTTCCCGTCGAGTCTCTACACGTTCTCCATCAGGAGCTTCGCTCGGCGTTGGCGTGGCGGCATTGCCGCGGTAGCGTTCACCGACTTTGAGAAGTTCTACGTCGAAGCAGAGCAAACTTACCTCGCGCAACCCGCTCGAAAGCAGCCATGCGTTGGATACCTTCCCAACGTTTAGGCGCTTTCTTCGAGTCCTCTGCTCTAACCAACTGAGCTAACGGCCCGCAGCCGCGCATTCTCGCACGCGGCGCCAACTCGCGTAAAGGCGCATGGCGCCATAAAAAAACCGCCGCGGGATCAGCGCGGCGGCTTTCGAACGATGCATACCGCCATCGCAAAGTACCTTAATTGCCTTCGAGGAAGGACTTCAGCTTGTCGGAACGGCTCGGGTGACGCAGCTTGCGCAGGGCCTTGGCCTCGATCTGACGAATCCGCTCGCGCGTAACGTCAAACTGCTTGCCCACTTCCTCGAGCGTGTGATCGGTGCTCATCTCGATCCCAAAACGCATCCGCAATACCTTGGCTTCGCGCGGCGTTAGCGAGTCGAGCACGTCCTTGACCACGTCGCGCATGCTCGCATGCAGCGCGGCATCCGAAGGCGCGACCGTGTTCAGATCTTCGATGAAGTCGCCCAGATGTGAATCGTCGTCGTCACCGATCGGCGTTTCCATCGAGATCGGCTCTTTCGCGATCTTCATGATCTTGCGGACCTTGTCTTCCGGCATCTCCATCTTTTCTGCCAAAGTCGCCGGATCCGGCTCGAGACCGGTTTCCTGCAAGATCTGACGCGAGATACGGTTCATCTTGTTGATCGTTTCGATCATGTGAACCGGAATCCGGATGGTGCGTGCCTGGTCGGCAATCGAACGCGTAATGGCCTGACGAATCCACCAGGTCGCATAGGTCGAGAATTTATAGCCGCGACGATATTCAAATTTGTCGACGGCCTTCATCAAACCGATATTGCCTTCCTGAATCAGGTCGAGGAACTGCAGCCCCCGGTTCGTATACTTCTTGGCAATCGAGATCACCAGGCGCAGATTCGCCTCGGTCATTTCGCGCTTGGCCTGGCGTGCGCGCAGTTCGCCAGCCGCCATCTGGCGATTGGTTTCCTTCAGATCGGGCAGCGGCAACACCACGCGCGCCTGCAAGTCGATGAGCTTTTGCTGCTGCTCACGGATCGCCGGCACATTGCGCTCGAGCACGGTGCTGTAGCTGTGCTTTTCGCCAACCACGTCGGCAACCCAGCTGAGGTTCACTTCGTTGCCCGGAAAGCGCGCAATGAATTCGCTACGCGGCATGCCGCACTTGTCGACCATCGTATGCAGAATTTGCCGCTCGACGCCGCGCACTTCGTCGACCTGACCGCGCAAGGTATCGCACAGGCGCTCGACGGTGCGAGCAGTGAAGCGAATCGTCATCAATTCGTTTTGAATCGATTCCTGTGCCTTCAGATAGGCTTTCGACTTGTAGCCTTCCTTTTCATAGGCAAGCCGCATCTGATCGAACAGTTCACTGATGTTCGTGAACTTTTCGAGGGAGCTACGCCGCAGATGCTCGAGTTGCGCGGCATTCGCCGTCGCTGCCGCGTTGGCGGTGGCTTCCTCGCTGTCGTCTTCCTCGCCCTCGCCGATACCGTCGTCGGCCTCTTCGATTTCTTCGGCGGCAGTCGCCGAGAAACCGTCGATATCTTCGGCATTTTCATCGAGCAGGCCGTCGACCAGCTCGTCGATGCGGATCTCTTCGTTAGCCACGCGTTCGGCCATGCCGAGAATGTCGGCGATGGTCGTCGGGCACGCGGAAATCGCCTGCACCATATGCTTGAGGCCATCTTCGATGCGCTTGGCAATCTCGATTTCGCCTTCACGCGTCAACAGTTCAACGGTGCCCATCTCGCGCATATACATGCGCACGGGATCGGTGGTGCGGCCAAATTCCGAATCGACGGTCGACAGCGCGACTTCGGCCTCTTCCTCCACTTCCTCGTCGGAGGTGGCAGCCGGCGCGTTGTCGTTCAAAAGCAGCGTCTCGGCATCGGGCGCCTGCTCGTAGACCGCCACGCCCATGTCATTAAAGGTGCTGACGATGCTTTCGATTGCCTCGGGCTCGACCAGATCGTCGGGCATGTGATCGTTGATCTCGGCATGGGTCAGGAAACCGCGTTCCTTCCCGAGCTTGATCAACGCACGCAGCTTGGAACGCCGTTCCTCGAGTTCCTCGGCGGTGCCGGGCTGGTGAGAAGCGAAGGCATCCTTCAGCAACGCCTTTTCCTTGGCGCGACGATCACGCGCCTTCAGCTTCTCCACCTTGACCGGTTCAGCCGGCGGAGGTGTCACTTCTTCGATGGAAACTTCGTTCAACGGTTTTTTCATGGGGTTCGCCAAAGCGACTGTTTCACTGTCAATTTCGCTTGGCGCGAGATCGACGGAGGACGAGTCGGGGGATTCCTGATCGGCGCGGGCAGCGGATCGCCGCGCAGCGCTTGCCTGCTTGCCTTCCTTGTCTGAAGAACGTTCAGCCTCGACCGGTATTTGCTTGCGCCGGCCCGGTGCACGTTCGAGGGCGGCATCGGTTGCCGCTGCGGGCTCTTCGGCCTGCTCGCTTTTTCGGGCAGCGGCAGGCGAATGCCCTTTGCCCGGCGCTGTCGCGCTTTTTCCGGCATCATGATTGGGTTTCCGAGGCGGCTTTGCAAGCGGGGCCACAATCGGCGGGGTACTTGAAGCCGCTGCGCGCCGGACCGGTTTTGCAACCGCCGTCGCCGCGGCTTTCAAGGCCACTTTCGTTTGGCTGCCGGCCGTCTGGGTCGCTGCCGGCTTCGTGCCCGATCTTCCGCTCGGAATCTTTGCCATCCCAATCTCGCTTTTCGGATACCCGAAAACACCTGCCGAAAACCCTCAATTATAGCACCGGCTCAGGAAGCGTCAGCCGAAAACAGACGCTTCTTGAGTTCCGCCGTTTGCCGCGACAGCGACATGAATTCAGCGGTTTCCTCGGTACTGAGGGCAGGTGATCTCGCCAGTTCGTCAAGACGCGCACACCAGGCGTCGTACCGCACGCGCGCCACCGTTGCTTCCACTTCGTCGAGCGCAATGCGTTCGGCCTCGGTGCGGCGCGCGTCGTCGGGTGCGCCATCCGGACCGGCATGCATCAGGTCTCGAACATTTTCATCATAAAACAGTATTTCGCGGAAGATTTCCTCGTAAATAGCTGCGTGCGGGCCGTTTCGCAGTACGTCTGACAGCAGCCGGAACTCCGCGGCCTCGCCCAACGCGCGGGCGTGCGTGAAAACGTCGTCGAACAATTCGCCATGTCGGGCAAGCCGTATCAGATCGTCGGCGGACGTCAATTCCAGGTGCCCAGCCACCCGCGGAAACATGATGAGCGTGCGCAAAGCCTTGCGTTCCGCCCCGGTTACCGCGCGCCGCGCCGTAACCGGCGGCGGCCGGCGCATGCCGCCACGTTGTTCCGCCTCTCCCACCCCGCAAAGCTGCGTGACTTCCGCGCTCGACATGCCCGTGCGTTCACCCAGCGCCGCGATGATCTGCGCGCGCAAGGCATTGGCCGGCAGCGCGCCCAGCAAAGGCTTGGCGTCGAACATCGCTTTCGCACGCCCTTCCGGCGTACCCATCTCATTACCGGCAAGAATCTCATTCAGCAAAAACTGCGACAAGGGCAGTGCGCGCTTGATCTCGGCTTCGAACGCCTCGGCGCCCTCACTGCGCAAAAAACTATCCGGGTCATGCTCGGCGGGCAGGAACAGGAAACGGATTTCACGGTTGTCCGCGGCGTGCGGCAGGGCCGCCTCCAACGCACGCCGCGCCGCGCGCCGCCCGGCGGCATCACCATCGAAGCTGAACACGACCCGATCGGTCTGACGCAGTAATTTTTGCACGTGCATCGGTGTACATGCCGTACCAAGCGTCGCGACTGCGTTTCCGAAGCCTAGCTGCGCCAGCGCCACCACGTCCATATACCCTTCGGTTACCAGCGCGAAGCCCTTTTCGCGGATTATGGCTCGCGCTTCAAAAAGTCCATAAAGTTCGCTGCCTTTGCTAAATAGCGGCGTCTCCGGCGAATTCAAGTATTTGGGCTCGCCGCTATCGATGATGCGGGCACCGAAAGCGATCACCTGACCGCGCGCATTGCGGATCGGAAACATGATGCGGTCGCGGAAGCGGTCATAACGCCGCCGCTCGCCGTCCGCACCGGTTTTCTCGCTGTCGATCACCAGGCCGGCTTCCAGCAGCGCCGGTGCCCGGTAGTCGTCGAAGGCCGCGGCCAGATTCTGCCAATCGGGCGGCGCATAGCCAATCAGGAAACGTGCGGCGATTTCACCCGTCAGCCCGCGCTGTTTCAAGTAGTCGATCGGCCGCGCCGCGCCGCGCAGTTGCCGGCGGTAATAATCGCAGGCCAGCTGCATCGTGTCGCCGGTGCTGCGTTCGGCGCGCTGTCGCAGCGCGCCCTGATCGCCTTGGCCCTGGCCGTTCTGCGAGGGCTCGCGCGGCACCGCCAACCCTACTGACTGCGCCAGATTCTCCACCGCCTCAGGAAACGTCAGGCCGCCATGCTCCATCATGAAATTGATGGCCGATCCGTGCGCCCCACAACCGAAGCAGTGATAGAACTGCTTGGTCGCGCTGACCGTGAAGGATGGATGCTTTTCGCTGTGAAACGGGCAAAGTCCGAGGAAATTCGCACCGCCCTTCTTCAACTGGACATAATTTCCCACCACGTCGACGATATCGACGCGATTGAGAAGATCCTGCAAAAAAGCGTGGGGAATCACCTGCTCATCTCGCGCGAACGATTGTTGAAGCGGGCCGACCCGACCGGCGTCTTTCCCGAAAAAAGCCTGGCGAAGCGTGTGACAGAACTAGGCGCGTGCCGCCGGCGCCAGCAGCGCCTTCACCTTCGCCGATATCGTCGTCATATCGGCTTGTCCGGCCAATTGCGTCTTGAGTACCGCCATCACCTTGCCCATATCCTGCGGACCGGAAGCGCCGACGGACCGCACCGCGTCGGCTACCGCGGCGTCGATTTCAGCATCGCCCAAACGCGGTGGCAGATACGCATTTAGCACCTCGACCTCGGCGGCTTCACGGGCCGCCATATCCTCGCGGCCGCCGGCCGTAAATTGTGCGATAGATTCGCGGCGCTGCTTGATCGATTTTTCGACAATGGCCACTACGGCGCTGTCGTCCAGCACGATACGGTCGTCCACTTCGCGCTGCTTGATCGCCGCCAGCAGCATACGGATGGTACTCAGGCGTTCACTTTCGCGCGCACGCATCGCCACCTTCATGTCTTCAGTGATTCGTTCCTTGAGCGTCATCAGGGCAACCGGTCGGTAAGGAGGAGCGTTCGCATCGCTGGCTGCGATGCGAAGTCAAACAGAAAAACCCGCCTGGAATATACACAAGCGGGTCGGATCCTGCGGCTCGCCGCTATTGCGACAAGCCAAAAACAGAAAAACTCAGTACAGCTTCTTCGGCAGCATTTGGCTGCGCACGCGCTTGTAGTGGCGCTTTTGTGCCGCCGCTTTCTTACGTTTGCGTTCGGCCGTCGGCTTTTCGTAGAATTCACGCGCACGGAGTTCGGTCAGCAGACCGTTCTTTTCGATCGTGCGCTTGAAGCGCCGCATCGCTACTTCGAAGGGTTCGTTTTCTTTAACGCGAATGGTCGTCATGTATTAAGAAGCTTGTGAGAATGTTCAAAGCCGCGATTTGAAGGCGCCCGCGGAAACCACGGCCCGCGGTTACCTGGGCGGCACCCGCCTTGAGCGGCAGCCGAATTCGCGGAGTATAGCACAGCAGTGCGGCTGTCCGGGGCGCTGATATACTCGGCCGCTATGATCGTACTTGGCGTCGAAAGCTCCTGCGATGAAACGGGCATCGCTCTCTATGATTCCGAGCGCGGCCTGCTCGCGCACGCATTGCACTCGCAGATCGCCATGCACCGCGAATACGGCGGCGTGGTGCCCGAGTTGGCCTCGCGCGACCACATCCGGCGCGCACTGCCTTTGCTGCAGCAGGTGATGACCGAGGCGCGCATCGCAGCGCCGCGCATCGACGCCATCGCCTATACCGCAGGCCCGGGTCTCGCGGGCGCGCTGCTGGCGGGTGCGTCGATCGGCAATGGCCTGGCCTTTGCCTGGAACGTTCCGGTCATCGGCATTCATCATCTCGAAGGCCACCTATTGTCGCCGTTGCTTTCGAGCAACGCCCCAACGTTCCCGTTCGCGGCCTTGCTCGTGTCGGGCGGCCATACGCAACTGATGCGTGTCGACGGCGTGGGCAGCTATACGCTGCTTGGCGAAACCCTCGATGACGCGGCCGGCGAAGCCTTCGACAAAACCGGCAAATTGCTCGGACTGCCCTATCCGGGCGGTCCTGAAGTATCACGTTTGGCCGAACAAGGCGTGCCTCAGGCGATAACCTTGCCGCGCCCGATGCTGCATTCGGGCGACCTCGATTTCAGCTTCAGCGGATTGAAAACCGCGGTGCTCACGCAAGTGCGGCGCGCCGAGGCGGCGAGCCGTTTCGACGAACGCTTCAAGGCAGATCTAGCGCGTGCTTTCGTCGATGCGGTGGTCGAAGTGCTGGTGGCCAAGGCCCTGGCGGCACTGAAACAAACCGGCTTGCGGCGCCTGGTGGTGGCGGGCGGTGTCGGCGCGAATCGCCAATTGCGCCAGTCGCTCGACGCAGCCGCCGAGCGCCGCGGCTTCAGTGTGCACTATCCGGAATTGGCACTTTGCACCGACAACGGCGCGATGATCGCGTTGGCGGGCGCTCTGCGGCTGGCGCGCTGGCCCGACCAGGCGCGCACTGAATACGGCTTCGGAGTAAGTCCGCGCTGGGAACTGGGACAGCCGCAACCCCAGTAACGCTGACTATCCCGGCGGTAACGCCCGGCGCCACCGTGCAGACAATCGGTGATCAGGCAACCAGGGCAGTCAGGCTGCCCGGCTTTGCGCCCGCAATGTCGGCAAAAAAGCGTTGGCGAATCGATTGCTCGATGCCGGTCGCGTCGAGTCCGCACAGCGACAGCAATTTCGCAGGATCTCCGTGGTCGATGAAACGGTCGGGCAGCCCCAATTGCAGCACCGGGCAACTCAAACCGTGCGCGGCCAGCACTTCCAGGCAAGCGGAGCCTGCGCCGCCCATGATCGCGCCTTCTTCCACAGTCACCAATGCGTCGTGCGTGGCCGCCAGTTCGCGCACCAGCGCCGCGTCGATCGGCTTGACGAAACGCATGTTCGCCACCGTCGCATCGAGCGCGGCGGCGGCTTCCAGGCTGGGCGCCACCATGCTGCCGAAAGCAAGGATCGCCACGCGCCGGCCAGCAGCCTGCATCGAACGCCGGCGTACTTCACCCACCCCCAGCGGCAACGCCTGCATGGCCGTGACGATCGGCACACCCGGCCCGGCGCCACGCGGATAACGCACGGCCGCCGGCCCTTCGACTTGCAAGGCCGTGAACAGCATCTGCCGGCATTCGTTTTCGTCGGACGCCGCCATGATGGTCATATTCGGCACGCAACGCATATAGACGATGTCATAGGCGCCGGCATGCGTGGCGCCGTCGGACCCGACCAGCCCGGCGCGATCGATCGCGAACGTGACCGGCAGGTTCTGCAAGGCCACATCGTGAATCAGTTGATCGTAGCCGCGCTGCAAGAAGGTCGAATAGATCGCCACCACGGGCCGCAGGCCTTCGGTTGCCAGGCCACCGGCGAACGTCACCGCGTGCTGCTCGGCAATGCCGACGTCGAAATAGCGGTCCGGGAATCTCTTCTCGAATTCCACCAGCCCGGAGCCCTCGCGCATCGCCGGCGTAATGCCGACCACCCGCGAATCAAGCTCCGCCGCGTCGCAGAGCCAGTCACCGAAAATCTGCGTGTAGGTTTTCTTGCCGGCTTTGGCCGGCTTGATTCCTTCGGCCGGGTCGAATTTGCCAGGACCGTGATACAGCACCGGATCGGATTCGGCCAGCTTGTAGCCCTGTCCCTTGCGCGTGACGACGTGCAGGAATTGCGGTCCCTTCAGGTCCTTGAGATTCTGCAGCGTGGGAATCAGTGAATCGAGATCATGGCCGTCGATGGGCCCGATGTAGTTGAAGCCGAACTCTTCGAACAAGGTCGCCGGCACTACCATGCCCTTCGCATGCTCTTCGAATTTGCGTGCGAATTCGAGCATGGGCGGCGCTACGCGCAGCACCCGTTCCATCCCTTTCTTGGCCGCCGCATAGAACTTGCCGGACATCAGCCGCGCCAGATAGCGATTGAGCGCGCCGACCGGCGGCGAAATCGACATATCGTTGTCGTTCAGTACGACGATGAGGGGTAACTCATCGTAAACGCCGGCGTTGTTCAACGCCTCGAACGCCATGCCAGCCGACATCGCGCCGTCACCGATCACGGCGATGGCGGTGCGGTCCTCGCCTTTCAGCCGACTTGCCAACGCCATGCCCAGCGCGGCCGATATCGAGGTGCTGGAGTGCGCCGTGCCGAAGGTATCGAAAATCGACTCGCTGCGGCGCGGGAAACCGGAAATGCCATCGAGCTGACGCAACGAAGCCATCGCTTCGCGACGTCCGGTAAGAATCTTGTGCGGGTAAGTCTGATGGCCCACATCCCAGACAATGCGGTCGTAGGGCGTGTTGAACACATAGTGCAGCGCAATCGTCAACTCGACGGTGCCGAGATTGGAAGACAGATGACCGCCCGTCTGAGAAACGCTATCGAGTACGAACGCGCGCAGCTCGTCGGCCAGTGGCCGAAGCGTTTCGCGATCGAGTCGCCGCAGTGCGGCGGGCTCATTGATGGTTGTCAGCAGCTCGTACATTGATATCCATTTTAGGAAACTTTCGCGTGCGCATCGTTACTCTCCGGCGCCCTCGCCTTGGCAACTGCCCGGCTTATTGTCTCAAACCGAAGGTAAGGCCACGCCGCCAGGACGCCGACCCTCGCATAAACGCCGCTCCTGCGCGGCGCTTCCCAACGTCTTGATGTTGTATTTACGTCAATTGGCCCGCTCGACCACCAAATCCGCCATCTGCGCCAGCCGCTCGGTACTGCCGCCCAGCGCCGCCAGCCCGTCGAGCGCCGCGTGCGCCTCGGCGCACAGCGTCGTCGCTAGCTTACGCGACGCGTCGAGGCCGAGCACCGAGACATAAGTCGGTTTGTTGTCTTTTGCGTCTTTACCTGCTGTTTTTCCCAAAGTTGTCGAGTCGGCGGTTACGTCCAGCACGTCGTCGACCACCTGGAATGCCAAGCCGATTGCCGCTGAATAGGCATCCAGCCGAGCCAGCACCGCCGCATTGGCGACTGATCCGGCGCACAGCGCACCCATGCGCACGGCCGCGCGCAACAACGCGCCGGTTTTCATCCGATGCATCGTCTCGAGCGCCTCGCGGCTGAGCGACGTACCCACGCTCTCCAGATCGATCGCCTGACCGCCCGCCATGCCCAGTGAACCGCTGGCGCGAGCCAGTTCGGCAACCAGCGGCGCGCGCAGTGCGGGCGACAAGGCGTCGGCGCACAAGGTGATGAAAGCTTGCGATTGCAGCGCGTCGCCCACCAGCAGCGCGGTCGGCTCGTCGTACTGAATATGCACGGTCGGCTTGCCGCGGCGCAGGGCGTCATCGTCCATAACCGGCATATCGTCGTGCACCAGCGAATACACATGAATCATTTCGACCGAGGCAGCCGCCACATCGAGTTGCTGCGCCGAGGCGCCGAACGCCGCGCCCGCGGCATGACAAAGCAGCGGACGGACGCGTTTGCCTCCGCCGAGCGCTGTGTAGCGCATGGCTTCGTGCAAGCGCGTCGGTGCCAGCGAGACGGCCGGCAGATAGTGGTCGAGGGCGGCTTCAGTGCGTGCGGCAATGCTGCGCATCCATTGGTCAAAGGGCATGGCCCGCTCAGCCTCACTCATTTTCGTCGCCCTCACTGCCGGCGCCGGGGCGCTCGCCAGCTGCCGCACCGGGCAGCGGCCGCAGTACTTCACCGTCGAGTACACGCACCTGCTGCTCGGCTTTTTCCAATTGTTGCTGGCAAAACGTCACCAGCGTCGAGCCGCGGCGGTATGCCGCCAGCGAATCTTCGAGACTCAAACTGCCGCCTTCCATGCGCGACACCAAGGCCTCCAACTCCGCGAGAGCCGCTTCGTACGTCTGTGGAGTTTCATCTGGCGGCAGCGTGCCGCCAGGGGTTCCGACCGGTGTTCCCATATATAGGTGGCGTCAGGCAAATCCGGCATTTTACGGCAATCTGCGCGCAGTGGAATTGCCGCCGGGCGGATAAGGCCGCCAGCGAGCCCCTGGCAACGCGGAAAATTCAGCGATATTGCAACAATATCTTACCGATGCTGGCGCGCGAGGCCAGCGCCTGCAAGGCAGCGGCGGCGTCCTCGATCGGCAGGATACGATCGATCGGCAAACGCAAGCGCCCATCGCCGATCATGTCGAAAATTGCTGTGAGGCTGGCCATCATGACCGGGCGATTTGCGTACAGCTGCGGCACCGCGAAGCCGCTCACCGACAACGAATGCGCAGCCAGAAAACCTGGATCGATCGGGTCGGGACGGCCACCGGCTCGGCCGAAAAGAATGATGTGGCCGAAACGCGCCAGATTGCGCAGTCCGGCGTCGAAGGTTGGCTTGCCGACCCCGTCGAGTATCAAGTCAGCACCGCGCCCGGCGGTGAGTTCGCGCAGTCGCGGTCCGAAATCTTCCGTCGCGTAATTGATGATGTCGTCGGCACCGGCCGCGCGGGCCGCCTGCGCCTTGGCTTCGGAAGACACCGTGCCGATCACGCGCGCACCGCCGGCTTTGGCGATCTGCACGGCGGCAAGCCCCACCCCGCCGGCGGCCGAATGCACCACCACCGTCTGGCCGGCGACCAGTCGATGCATGGTATGCAGCAGGTGATAGGCGGTGAGACTGGCGATGGGAAACGCCGCGCCTTGTTCCAGGCTGATGGCATCGGTCAGCGGCAACAGCCGACCTTGACGCACCACTGAATATTCGGCGAACGCGCCCAGGCCGATGTAGGCGACCCGCATGCCCGGCTGGAAATCGGATACGCCCTCGCCCACCTCGACGATGGTGCCGGCGGCTTCCATGCCGGGAATGTCGGGCAGCGTGGGCTTGACGAAGTATTCGCCGCGGATGAACAGCAGGTCGCCGAAATTCAGGCCCATGAACTCGTTGTGGACGAGTACGGCACCGGCGCCAGGCTGCGGGCGGGGAATGCGGTCGAGCTGCAAAACCTCGGGACCGCCGAGGCGATGGAAACGAACCGCGCGCATCGTTTTTTAACTTTTTGCGATAACGGACGCAAGCATAGCATGGCAAGGAGTCGAGAAGCGGCAGGTATAATCTCGGGTTCTCAATCGACGCCGCTGATTGCGTTGTTCGCTACTTTCACGCGTTCCGGGAGTGGGGATGTCCAATCTGAGCCACGCGTTGCAAGCGAAGTCGGTGTCCAGCCAACTTCCAGTCACCGCTTATTTCGACCAGGCCCTGTTCCAACGCGAACTCGATGTCTTGTTCGCGCGTAGCCCGCGTTATGTCGGGCATGAATTGATGGTGCCCGCACCGGGCGATTATTTCGCGTTACCCGGCGAGGGTAGCGGCCGCGCGCTCGTGCGCGACGGCGACAGCCGCATCGAACTGCTGTCCAACGTCTGCCGGCATCGGCAAGCCATCATGCTGGAGGGGCGCGGCCAAGGCTCGCATATCGTCTGCCCGCTGCATCGCTGGACCTATGACCTGAACGGCCAGCTATTGGGCGCGCCGCATTTCCCCGACAATCCCTGTCTGAATCTGTCGCGCTTTGCGCTCGACAACTGGCAGGGGCTGCTGCTCGAACCACCGCGTCAACCGCGGCCGGGCGGCTTGCCGCGCAATATGGAACGCGAACTCGCCGGGCTCGGTCCGGCGCGGCGGCTCGATTTTTCCGGCTATGTGTTCGATCACGTCGAAATTCACGAATGCAATTACAACTGGAAGACCTTCGTCGAGGTTTATCTGGAGGACTACCACGTCGAGCCGTTTCATCCGGGGCTCGGCAAATTCGTGTCTTGCGAAGACCTGCAGTGGGAGTTCAGCGACTGGCACAGCGTACAGACGGTTGGCGTGCACAAGGCGCTGCAAAAACCGGGCACGCAAACCTACCGCGCGTGGCATGACGCGATACTGTCGTTCAATCAGGGAAAGACGCCCGAATTCGGCGCGATCTGGATGCTGTATTACCCCTACTTGATGATCGAGAGCTATCCGAACGTGCTGGTCGTGTCGTGGTTGATCCCACGCAGTCCGACGCATACGACCAACGTCGTCGAGTTCTACTATCCGGAAGAGATCGCGCTGTTCGAGCGTGAGTATGTGGAAGCGGAACGCGCGGCTTATATGGAGACGGTGGCGGAGGACGACGAAATCGCTGAACGCATGGATGCCGGGCGGCGCGCACTGATGCAACGCGGCGTTTCGGAGGTCGGACCCTATCAGAGTCCGATGGAATCCGGCATGCAGCACTTCCACGAATTCTTGCGCCGGGAACTGGGCGATATCTAGAGGTGGCGCGCGGACCCAGGTTGCCATGCACGGGGCCGCGCCGATGGCCGATCATCGAAGCGCGCTCGCAGCAGCGCCAACGCTTGAAGGACCGAACATGAGTATGGATGATTTTTCGACGCCGCCCGCGGGCGGCTCACTCCTGACCGGCTCGACCAGCACAGCGGACGAGACGCTGGTCGCGTCACCGTTGATTACAGCCGAAGCGTTAGCCATGCGCTTGCGCCAGGCTGAGGATCACACGATCGTTTTCGACTGCCGCTTCGATCTGGCCGCTCCCGATACGGCCGAGCGTGCCTACGCGACCGCGCATGTGCCAGGCGCGTTGTATCTTCACCTGGACCGCGACCTGGCGGGCAGCAAAACTGGCGCCAATGGTCGGCATCCGTTGCCGTCCCGCGCGGCATTGCAGCAACGGATGGCAGCGCTAGGCGTGAACGACGACACCCTCGTGGTTGGCTACGATGCGCAAGACGGCATGTATGCGGCACGCCTGTGGTGGTTGTTGCGCTGGCTTGGACATGCGCAAGTGCAGGTACTCGATGGCGGCCTGCAAGCCTGGCAAGGCGCCGGCTTCGAGGTCACTAGCGAACTGCCGCCGAGTCCCGACCGAGTGACGGGCAATTTCAGCGATCGGCCAGCGTTGGTAGAAGCGGTCGATGTGGCCCAGCTCGAGACGCTGATTACCACGGGTTCGAAAGCGCGGTTAATCGTCGACGCGCGGGCGCCCGATCGCTTTCGCGGCGAAAACGAGACGATGGACCCGGTCGGCGGCCACATTCCCGGCGCGATAAATCGTCCTTTCAAGCAAAACCTCGACGCACAGGGTCGCTTCAAGGCGCCGCAAACACTACGCGCGGAATTCGAGGCCTTGCTGGCCGGCCATCCGGCCGCCGAGACCATCCAGCAATGCGGGTCGGGCGTTACCGCCTGCCACAACCTGCTGGCTCTCGAAGTCGCGGGCTTGCCAGGCGCGGCGCTGTATCCCGGATCTTGGAGCGAATGGAGCGCCGACGCCAAGCGGCCGGTAGCACGCGGCGCCGCAAGCTAGGAAAGCCTCGAGCCCGCGCGGCTGCAGCTGCGTCTGCTCCCTGGCTATAGGCGCAGCGCGCGCCGCATCGCGCGTCAGTGCGCCTCTTCCCAATTGAGGCCAAAGCCCACGTCGGCCACCAGTGGCACGCGCAGGGACTTCACCGCGCACATCAATGCGGGCAAGGTCTGGCGCACTTCCTCGAGTTCGGCCTCGGGCACTTCCAGCACGAGTTCGTCATGTACCTGCATGATCATGCGACTCGACAAGCCAGAGCTTTCCAGCCAACGCTGCACCGCAATCATCGACAGCTTGATCAGATCGGCCGCGGTACCCTGCATCGGCGCATTGATCGCCGCACGCTCGGCGGCCTGACGACGCGGGCCGCTGCCGCCGTTGATCTCGGGCAGCCACAGCCGCCGCCCGAATGCGGTTTCGACATAGCCGCGCTGGCGCGCGCTCGTGCGCGTCTGCTCCATATAGTGAGCAACGCCTGGATAGCGAACGAAGTAGCGGTCGATGTAGAGCTTGGCCGCATCACGCGTGATACCGAGATTCGAGGCCAGGCCGAACGCACTCATGCCATAAATCAAGCCGAAATTGATGACCTTGGCAACGCGCCGCTGATCGTTCGACACCGCGTTGCCTGCCACGCCGAATATCTCCGCGGCGGTGGCGCGGTGAATGTCGTCGCCGCGCGCGAATGCCGCAACCAGGCTTTCGTCGCCCGAAATATGCGCCATGATGCGCAGCTCGATCTGCGAATAGTCGGCAGATACCAGCACAGCACCCGGTGGCGCGATGAAGGCCTCGCGTATGCGACGGCCCTCTCCAGTGCGCACGGGAATGTTCTGCAGATTCGGGTCGTTCGACGCCAGGCGTCCGGTTACCGCCACCGCTTGCGCATAGTTGGTATGCACGCGACCGGTGTCGGGATTGATCATGCGCGGCAGCTTGTCGGTATAAGTCGACTTCAGCTTGGACAAGCCGCGATAGTCGAGCAGTACCTTCGGCAGCGGAAAATCTTCGGCCAGCTTTTGCAACACGTCTTCGTCGGTCGACGGCGTCCCGCTAGGGGTTTTCTTAACTACCGGCAAGCCAAGCCGGGTAAAGAAGATTTCACCAATCTGCTTCGGCGAATTCAAGTTGAACGGACCGCCGGCCAGCGCATAGGCCTGCTGTTCGAGCTCGACCAGGCGTAAGCCGATTTCATTGCTTTGGCGTCCGAGCAAATCGCTGTCGATCAGTACGCCATTACGCTCCATCACGCGCAATACCCGCGATACCGGCATTTCGATTTCGCGATAGATCGACTGCAGTCCCGCTTCCTCGAGCATCTGCGGATAAAGGTTTTGATGCAGGCGCAAGGTAATGTCTGCATCCTCGGCCGCGTACTGGGTAGCTGCTGCGACCGGCACCTCGTCGAAGCCGATCTGGCTAACGCCCTTGCCGCAGACTTCCTCGTACTTGATGGTCTTCACGCCTAGGTGACGGGTGGCGAGGCTGTCCATATCGTGGGTTCGATGCGACTCGAGCACATACGATTCGAGCAAGGTGTCGTGCTCGATGCCAGCCATTTTGATGCCGTAGTTGGCGAGTACCTGCTCGTCATACTTCATGTGCTGGCCGACCTTCTTGCGTGCGTCGCTTTCCAGCCAGTCGCGCAGCCTTGCCAGTACTTCGTCGAACGGCAGTTGTGCAGGTGTGTCCGGGCCGCGATGCGCGAGCGGCAGATAAGCGGCATGGCCGGCCTCGACCGCGAACGACATGCCGACCAGCCGCGCGCGCATAGGGTCGAGCGAGGTGGTCTCGGTATCGAATGCGGTCAGCTCGGCGGCATCGATGCGAGCGAACCAGGCGTCGAAGACTTCCCAGCTATCGATGACTTCATAGTGTCGAACCAGATCGGTCGCCGCGGCGGGCGGCGGCGCGTTGTCGCCGGATAGTGCACCGTGGTCTTCCAGCTCGGCATGCTGCAACTCACTGAGCCAGGTCTTGAAGCCGTGACGCGTGAAGATGTCGCGCAACTCCTCGCGCGCCTCGGCGCCGGTGACCAATGACGCGCCAATCGATGCGACCTGCGGCACCAGATCGCAGTCGCGACGCACAGTCACCAGCTTGCGCGCCGTCGGCAGCCATTCCAGCGCGCGGCGCAGATTGTCGCCGACCGCACCCTTTATCTCGGCCGCGTGCGTAATCACACCATCCAGATCGCCGAACTGTGTCAGCCATTTGACAGCCGTCTTCGGACCGACTTTCTCGACCCCCGGAACGTTGTCGACCTGATCGCCGATCAGCGATAGGTAATCGACGATCAAGGCAGGGGACACACCGAACTTGGCCAGCACCGCGGGCGGGTCGAGACGTTCGTTCGACATGGTATTGACCAGTGAGACCTGCTCACTGACCAGTTGGGCGAGATCTTTGTCGCCAGTGGAAACCACCGCGCGCATCCCCGCATGCGTAGCCTGTTCACAAAGCGTGGCGATCACATCGTCGGCTTCGACACCGTCGATCATCACCAGCGGCCAGCCGAGCGCGCGCACCGCGAGGTGGATAGGCTCGATCTGCCGGCTCAGATCGTCGGGCATCGACGGGCGATGCGCCTTGTAATCCGGATACCAGTCGTCACGGAAGGTCTTGCCTTTGGCATCGAATACACAGGCGCTATACTCTGCTGGAAATTCCTTTCGCAGCCTGCGCAGCATATTGATCATTCCGTACAGCGCGCCCGTCGGTTCGTTGTCGGGACCGCGCAGATCCGGCATGGCATGGTAGGCCCGGTATAAATAGCTCGATCCGTCTACAAGAAGCAGGGTCTTGCCTTCCAGGTTTGGTAGTTCCGACATATGGACAAAAGAAAAGTCATCCCGAGTTTGAGGTCCCTCGCGGATCAAGAACGCGCGACGGCCAAGAAGGCCCGCGCATCGTGGCAGATGTTCACGATTATGGCAGAGTTTATCGAGGCCACCGAGTACCTTTCGGAGATCCGGCCGGCCATCAGCATCTATGGTTCGGCGCGTCTCAAGCCCGAATCGAAATACTACGAATTGACGATGCAGATCGCCCGCAAATTTTCGGATGCGGGACTGGCAGTCATTTCTGGCGGCGGTCCGGGCATCATGGAAGCGGCCAACCGCGGCGCCCACGCGGGCAAGGCACCTTCAGTGGGCCTGAATATCGAATTGCCGCACGAACAGTCAGGTAATCAGTACCAGGATATCTCGCTGCGCTTCCGTCATTTCTTCACGCGCAAAGTCACCTTCGTCAAGAATTCCGACGCAGTGATCGTGATGCCGGGCGGCTTTGGCACGCTGGACGAGCTCGCGGAAGTGCTGACCTTGATTCAGACCAAGAAATCACGCCGCGTGCCGATCATTCTGGTGGGCAGCGAGTTCTGGAACGGCTTGCTCGACTGGTTCAAGACCTCGCTGCTCGAAATGAAGGTCATCAGCCTCGAAGACCTCGACTTGATGCAGCTCATCGATGACCCGGACAAGATTCTCGAGGCTGTCTTGCAGTTCTACGAAGACAAGGGCGAAGAACCCAAGAGCGCGGCCGAACATTCCGACGAAGATCAGATGTTCTATCTGTAAGCGTCGGCAGCGATCGCGACCACCAATGTATTGCGACGCGATCGACTCGCGGCAAGGCGCTTGATATCGGCAGCGGGCGGCGGCTACTGAAACGCCGCCTCCGCAAAGCTGCGCAACTTGCGACTGTGCAGCCTTTCCAGCCCTTTCTCGCGCAATAGCTCCATGGTCCGCACGCCGATCTTCAGATGCTGGTCGACCTGCGCTCGATAGAATTGATCCGCCATGCCCGGCAGTTTCAGTTCGCCATGCAGCGGCTTGTCGGATACGCACAGCAAGGTGCCGTACGGCACGCGAAAGCGAAAACCATTGGCGGCAATCGTCGCGCTTTCCATATCGAGCGCAATGGCGCGGCTTTGTGACAGGCGGCGCACCGGCTCACGATGCTCGCTCAACTCCCAATTACGATTGTCGACACTCGCCACCGTGCCGGTACGCATGACGCGCTTGAGCTCGGCGCCTTCGAGTCGCGTGATATCGGCGACCGCACGTTCGAGCGCCACCTGCACCTCGGCCAAGGCCGGCACCGGCACCCACAATGGCAAATCGTCGTCGAGCACGTGATCTTCTCGGACATAGCCGTGCGCCAGCACGTAATCGCCCAGACGTTGCGTATTGCGCAGCCCCGCGCAATGACCCAGCATGACCCACGCATGCGGCCGCAACACCGCGATGTGGTCGGTGATGGTCTTGGCGTTTGATGGCCCGACGCCGATGTTCACCATGGTGATGCCATTGCCATCAGCCCGCTTCAGGTGATAGGCGGGCATTTGCGGCAGGCGCGGCGGCTCTTCGCCGGTGCGCAAACCGTCGCCATGATAGGCACTGCTGGTAACGGCGTTGCCCGGCTCGACGAATTCCACGTATTGCTGCCGATAGGCGGTCACTTCCGGATCATCACTCTTGCTCATCAGTTCGCGACCGAGTCGGACGAACTCGTCGATGTAGAACTGGTAATTCGTATAGAGCACGTAATTCTGGAAATGCGCGGGCGACGTCGCCGTGTAGTGCCGCAGCCGATGCAATGAGAAGTCGACGCGCGGTGCCGTGAAAAGCGCCAGCGGACGCGGCGCGCCCGCTGGCGCCTCATAGGTGCCATTGGCGATGCGGTCGTCAAGCGCCTCCAGATCGGGCACGTCGAACAGGTCGCGCAGACGGCGCAGTCGGTCGGCGTCGAGATCGCCTTCCAGATGGATGCCTTCGGGAAAGGCAAAATGAATCGGAATCGGCTGGTTCGATCGACCGACCTGGATCGCCACGTCGTGGTTCCGCTTCAGCAAGTCGAGTTGCTGCCGGTAATAGCGCTCGAACAGGTCCGGACGGGTTACCGTGGTTTCAAAACAACCCGGCCCGGAGACAAAACCGTATGAGCGGCGCGAGTCGACGTGGGTATTGAGCTCGGTGACGATCCGCACGAATGGATAACAGGCGCGCACCGGTGCGGTGAAGTTCTCGCCACGGCGATAATCGTCGAAAGATTGGCGCAAGGCTTGCACCGCTTCGTCGTAAAGATCGCGCAAGCGCGCGACGGCCAAGGCCGGATCGTCGAACGACTCGACGGTTGGGTCGCCCAATGCGTCGGCGGCGTGAAAACTTGAATTCATCGTACTTCCCTTTGCGTGGCAGGGCCGGATAGCAGGCCTGCACATTATCCCGAAGCCTGGCGGCGACGAGCAACTATGTCGTTCGGCCAGGGCGCGGCGCGCGTGTCGCGCGGCTATCCAGACATTTAGCCGCGTCGGAGTGTTGCCAGTTTGTTAGAATTTCCTACCATCGGAGAAGAATATGAAACCGCTCGCTGCCCGCTTAATGTTTTGCATCGCTTTGGCGGCCACGGGGTCCGCGGGCGCCCAGGCCCTGCCGCAAGGCGCCTCGACCGCGCCCACCGCAGAAGAAAACGCGGCCGCCGGCCTGCCCGACCTGCAAGCTGTGAATCGTTCGCCAGTGGTGGGTAGCACCGCCACCGCGACCGTCGACGTGAATTCGCCGCGCGAACCGAGTTTTTATCTGCGCGACAAGAATGGCACCGAAGTACAGGAATTCCGTGATCGCGGCAAAGCCACCGAGATCGACGTGCATTCCAATTTCGGCACACGCTATCGGATGACAACGCCTACCGATACCTCGCCGCAAATTCAAAATAGCGGACCGCCCGCGGGTCGCGTACCCTCCGTGCACCTTAGCTACTGAACGACATTGCATGAACCGGCCGCGCCTTTCCGGTGCTCGCCGGTTTGAAACCGACCGCGTCACATCTGCCTGGCGCCGGTCCACTTAACTGTGTTTCACGCACTTTCGCGATTCCCCGCATGGCCGTATTCACCGCAGTCGCCGACGCCGACCTGCAAGACTGGTTGACACACTATTCGCTAGGCGAACCCACTGCCTTCCGTGGCATTGCCTCAGGCATCGAAAACAGCAATTTCTTCTTGTCGACGACAGGCGGCGAATACGTGCTGACGATTTTCGAAAAGCTCGACGCCCATGCCTTGCCGTTTTACCTACACCTGATGAAACACCTGGCAGCGCACGAAGTGCCCGTGCCGGATCCGATCGTGCGCGACGACGGCAAGCTTTTCGGTGAACTATGCGGCAAGCCGGCTGCCATCGTCACGCGCCTCGATGGCGCGGCGCAGATGGCGCCCGGCATCAAACACTGCACGGAAGTGGGTCAGATGCTGGCGCGAGCACATTTGGCCGCGCGCGATTTCCCGCTGGCGCAGCCGAATCTGCGCAGTCTGAGCTGGTGGCAAGAAGTAGCGCCGGCGTTGCGGCCTTTCTTGTCCGATGCGCAGCGGGCGCTGTTCAACAACGAACTTACGCACCAGCAACAGTTTTTTGCGTCGGCTTCGTATGCATCGCTGCCCGCAGGCGCTTGTCATTGCGACCTATTTCGCGACAACGTGCTGTTCGTCGAGAATCACCCCGAGGGCGGCGCGTCGGAGGTTCGGCTGGGCGGCTTTTTCGACTTCTATTTCGCCGGTTGCGATAAATGGCTGTTCGATCTGGCGGTCTGTGTCAACGATTGGTGCATCGACTTGCGCGACGGCCGGCTCGACGCCGAACGCCTCGCCGCCATGCTGCGGGCCTACAATACGGTCCGGCCGTTCACGCAGCCTGAAATCGCGCATTGGCGCGACATGCTGCGCGCCGCGGCGCTGCGATTCTGGGTTTCGCGCCTTTACGACTTCCATTTGCCGCGCGCCGCACAGATGCTGACACCGCATGATCCCGGGCATTTCGAACGGGTTCTGCGCGACCGCATCGCCGCCCCGCACGTTGGTGTAGACGGCGCGACCCGCGTCGGGCCGCCGGCAACGGGCCACGCGTAAACGCGCCGGGCGGAACGGCGTCGAACCCTGCCCGCCATAACCTAGTATTCACCGCCCGACCGCCATGCAATTGAACGAAGTAACCGCCAAGACAGGCTATGTCTGGTTCCGCCAGGGAATCTGGCTGTTCCGGCGCAACCCGCTCGGCTTCCTCACGTTGTTCTTCGCTTACGCGTTTGCAATGATGATTGTTTCGCTGGTGCCGGTGGCCGGCAGCGTGCTGCCACTGATTCTCATTCCCGGCGTCTCGGTCGGCTTCATGGCCGCCTGCCGCGAGGGCGTACAGCGCAAGCCTTTCTTTCCAAACATCCTGATTTCCGGATTTCGCCGCTGTGGGCCCGTGGCTGCACGCCGCCTGTTGCTGATCGGCATCGTCTACGCGGTATGCATCGTTCTGGTCTTTGCCGTTTCGGCGCTGGCCGACGGTGGCATGTTGATGAAGATGATGCTGCTGGGCAGTCAGCCGACCGACGCCGCGGTCGCCACCGGCAATCTGCCGATGGCCGTGCTGCTGGCCGTCATCGCCTATATCCCAGTGGCAATGATTTTCTGGTTCGCGCCAGTGCTGATCGCCTGGCATGACGTACCGCCGCAAAAGGCCGTGTTCTTCAGTCTGGTGGCCTGCTGGCGCAACCGCGGCGCCTTCCTGATTTATGGAGCCATCTGGGTCGCGGTGATCATGCTGGTGTCTTTCGTGCTCACCAGCCTGCTGCACGTTCTCGGCGCGGGCGCGGCGGGCATCGCCATCTTGATGCCCGTTTCGCTGGTGGTCACGACCATGCTGTACTGCTCGTTTTATGCGACCTATCGCGGCTGCTTCGGCATCAACACGGAAGAAGTCGAGCCGATTGCCTGATTAGCTATTCGATCGCCTGCAGCTTCGCGACGGCCAGCGCCAGCCATTTGCTGCCGTCGCGTCGGAATTTGATCTGCGCGCGGGCATCCGCACCGCTGCCTTCGAGCGCGGTCACCGTGCCTTCGCCGAACTTCGTATGGAATACCGATTGTCCGATGCGGAAGCCGCTTTCCGCCGCACGCTGCCGGTCGACATAGGCCGGCAGCGGCGCGCCGCCTTCGCGCTCGCCGCTTCGACTATCGCCGTTGCCGCCATTGCCGCCTGGTCGCCCAAACCAATCGCGCCCCCAGCCCGCGTTATCCGAGCGGCCGCCGCTCCAGCGTGCGCCGGGCTGGCTCGGCGGTGTCAGCCATTTCAGCGAATTCGCGGGTAATTCGTCGAAGAAACGTGAGCGGATGTTGTAGCGGGTCTGGCCATGCAGCATGCGCGTTTGCGCGAACGACATATACAGCCGTTCGCGCGCGCGCGTGATGGCTACATACATCAAGCGCCGCTCTTCTTCCAGGCCATCGGTTTCCATCGCGCTGTTCTCATGCGGGAACAGCCCCTCTTCGAGCCCGGTGATGAAGACCGCCGTGAATTCCAGCCCCTTGGCCGCATGCACGGTCATCAGTTGTATCGCCGCCTGACCAGCCTGCGCCTGATTGTCGCCCGCCTCGAGCGAGGCATGCGAGAGAAAGCCGGCCAGCGGTGTCATCGGATCGGGCAACACATCGGCAGTGGGCACGTCGTCAGAACCGTCGGCCTGCGGATCGAGCGCCGCCCAACTGCTTGGGTGTGTGGCTTGGGCAATGACGCGCGCCGGCGCCTGCACGCCGTAACCTTCCTCGGCGATAAAGGCATTGGCGGCGTTTACCAGCTCTTCCAGGTTTTCCAATCGGTCCTGCCCTTCCCGCTCCTTCTCGTAAAAAGCTTCGAGTCCACTGGCGCGCACCACGTGCGCCACCGTGTCGGGCAGGTTCATCTCGCGCGTGTCGTCGCGAATTTTCTGGATCAACCCGACGAAGCCACCGAGCGTGGTGCCGGCCTTGCCCGTCAGATAAGGGATGGCGCTGATCAAGGAGGTGCCTGCCGTGCGCGCCGCATCCGCCAATTGCTCGATCGAGCGTGCGCCGATACCGCGTGTGGGAAAGTTGACCACGCGCATGAACGCCGTATCGTCGTCGGGATTGTCGATCAGCCGCAAGTAAGCCAGCGCATGCTTGATTTCCTGGCGCTCGAAGAAGCGCAGACCGCCATACACCCGATAAGGCAGGCCCGCCGCCACCAGCACGTGTTCGACCACGCGCGATTGCGCATTGCTTCGATACAGCACCGCCACTTCGTCGCGCGCCAGGCCCTGGTCGAGCAGGCCGCGAATTTCTTCGACGATCCAGTTGGCTTCCTGCGTATCGGTGGCCGCTTCGTACACACGCACCGGCTCGCCCTCGCCCGCGTCGGTGCGCAGGTTCTTGCCGAGACGCCGCGAATTGTTGGCGATCAGCAAGTTCGCGGTGTCGAGAATGTGGCCATGCGAGCGGTAGTTCTGTTCGAGCTTGATCAGATGCTGCACGTGGAACTCGCGCTCGAAGTCGAGCATATTGCCGACATTCGCGCCGCGAAATGCATAGATGCTCTGATCGTCGTCGCCGACCGCGAAAATCGCACCCTCGCTGCCGGCCAGCAGTTTCAGCCACTGGTACTGCAGCCGATTCGTATCCTGAAATTCGTCGACCAGGATATGGCCGAAGCGCGACTGATAGTGCGCGCGCAAGTCCGGTGAATCACGTAGCAGCTCGAACGAGCGCAGCAGCAGTTCCGCGAAATCGACCACGCCTTCGCGGCGGCACTGCTCGTCGTAGGCGGCATACAGATCGACGAACTTGCGGTTGAAGGCATCGTTGACGTCGACCTGCGCGGGCCGCAGTGCCTCGTCTTTGGCCTGGTTGATGAACTGCTGCAGCGCCTTCGGCGGATAGCGTTCCTCGTCGACATTCAGGCCCTTGAGCAGGCGCTTGATGGTCGACAACTGGTCGGCGCTGTCGAGAATCTGGAACGCCTGCGGCAAGCCGGCTGCGCGGTGATGCGTGCGCAGCATGCGATTGCACAGGCCGTGGAAGGTGCCGATCCACATGCCGCGCGTATTGATCGGCAGCAAGGCCGTCAAACGCCCGACCATCTCACGCGCCGCCTTGTTGGTGAAGGTTACGGCGAGAATGCTGGATGGGCTCGCCAGCCTTTGCTGGATCAGCCAGGCGATGCGGGTGGTCAGCACGCGGGTCTTGCCGCTGCCCGCGCCGGCCAGGATCAGCGCAGGCTCGGCCGGCAAGGTGACTGCGGCGAGTTGTTCAGGATTCAGGTGGGCAAGCAGATCGGGCATATCACGGTGGCGCGGTCGAAGTCGGACGCTCGAAGCATGCGCCTCAAGCGCATGGCGTGGGCCGATCATTATAGGCCGGCCGCGTAGGCGACCCGTATAATCGGCGGTTTCCTTTCCAATGCCCGAATCCGTCATGAGCGAGAGCGACGCCACGCTTGCGAAAAGCTTCGACCCGCAGCAAATCGAATCTTACTGGGGCCCGGAATGGGAGCGGCGCGGCTATGCGCAGCCCACCTTCGACCCAGCGCGCCCCGATTTTTCAATACAGCTGCCGCCGCCCAATGTTACGGGCACGCTGCACATGGGCCATGCGTTCAATCAGACGATCATGGACGCGCTCACGCGCTATCACCGGATGTCCGGCTTCAACACGCTGTGGGTGCCCGGCACCGATCATGCCGGCATCGCCACGCAGATCGTCGTCGAACGGCAACTCGACCAGCAAGGCGTGTCGCGCCACGATCTGGGACGCGAACGCTTCGTCGAACGCGTGCGTGAGTGGAAGGAGGAGTCGGGCTCGACGATTACACGTCAGGTGCGCCGGCTGGGCGCATCGATCGACTGGTCGCGCGAGTATTTCACGATGGACGAGAAGATGTCGCGCGCGGTGCGCGAGGTCTTCGTGCGGCTGCATGAGCAGGGGCTAATCTATCGCGGCAAGCGCCTGGTCAACTGGGATCCGAAGTTGCTGACCGCGGTGTCCGATCTGGAAGTGGTGAGCGAAGAGGAGGCCGGACATCTGTGGCATATCCGTTATCCGATCGTCGGCGCCGACGGCCATCTGACCGTTGCCACCACGCGGCCCGAAACCTTGCTGGGCGACGTCGCCGTGATGGTGCATCCGGAAGACGAGCGCTACAGCGCGCTGATCGGCAAGTCTGTGACGCTGCCCTTGTGCGGGCGCGAGATTCCGATCATCGCCGACGACTATGTCGACCGCACGTTCGGCACCGGCGTGGTGAAGGTAACGCCGGCGCACGATTTCAACGATTACCAGGTGGGCCTGCGACACCATCTGGCGCCCATCGAAATCCTCACGCTCGACGCGCATATCAACGACAACGCGCCGCTCGCCTATCGGGGCCTCGACCGCTATGTGGCGCGCGAGCGCATCGTGCAAGACCTCGAGGCGCAGGGGCTGCTGGCGGAGGTCAAGCCGCACAAGCTGATGGTGCCGCGCGGCGACCGCACAGGCGCGGTGATCGAGCCGATGCTCACCAACCAGTGGTTCGTGGCGATGAGCAAGCCGGCACCCGCCGATACGCTGCATCCGGGCCGCTCGATCGCCGAGGTGGCGCTGGATGCGGTGCGTGATGGCGGCGTGCGCCTGGTGCCGGAAAATTGGAACAGTACTTACTACCAGTGGCTGGAGAATATCCAGGACTGGTGCATCTCGCGGCAGCTTTGGTGGGGTCACCAGATTCCGGCCTGGTACGGCGACGATGGCCAGATCTATGTCGCGCGCGACGAGGAGGCAGCGCGCCAACAGGCAGCAGCCGACGGCTACACCGGCGCGCTGCGTCGCGATGAAGACGTGCTCGATACCTGGTTCTCATCGGCACTGGTGCCCTTTTCCTCGCTGGGTTGGCCGGAACAAACGCCTGAGCTGCAGCACTTCCTGCCCTCGTCAGTATTGGTGACCGGCTTCGACATCATTTTCTTCTGGGTCGCGCGGATGGTGATGATGACGATGCACTTTACTGGCCGCGTGCCGTTTCATACGGTGTACGTACATGGTCTGGTACGCGATGCAGAAGGCCAGAAGATGTCGAAATCGAAGGGCAATACGCTTGATCCGATCGACATCGTCGATGGCATCGGCCTCGACGCGCTGGTCGCCAAGCGTACCGTCGGGCTGATGAATCCCAAGCAGGCCGCCAGCATCGAAAAGAAAACCCGCAAGGAATTCCCGGAGGGCATCGCGCCCGCCGGCACCGACGCACTGCGCTTCACCTTCGCGTCGATGGCCACGCTGGGCCGCAACATCAATTTCGATCTGGCGCGCTGCGAGGGTTATCGCAACTTTTGCAACAAGCTGTGGAATGCCACGCGCTTCGTGCTGATGAACTGCGAAGGCAAGGATTGCGGCCTGGCCGAGTGCGGTCCCGACGGCGCGCTCGATTTCTCTCAGGCCGATCGATGGATCGTGTCGCTGCTGCAGCGCGTCGAGACCGACGTGGCGAAGGGTTTCGCCGACTACCGTCTGGACCAGGTGGCCGCCGCGCTCTATCACTTTGTCTGGGACGAATACTGCGACTGGTATCTGGAACTGGCCAAGGTGCAATTGCAGAGCGGCAGTGCGGCGCAGCAACGCGCGACGCGACGCACGTTGCTGCGCGTGCTGGAAACCACGCTGCGACTGGCGCACCCGGTGATTCCGTTTATTACCGAGGCGTTGTGGCAACAGGTGGCACCGCTGGCTGGACGTTATCCGCCGGCAGCGGCTGCCGCCGCGGGCAACGCGACGGCGCACCCATCGGCTTCTCTGACGACGCAGGCTTATCCGGTTGCGCTGCCCTCGAAAATCGATGCCGCCGCCGAACAACACATCGCCGCTTTGAAAGCCGTGGTCGACGCTTGTCGCAATCTGCGTGGTGAAATGAATTTGTCACCGTCGACACGGGTGCCGTTGCTGGCGAGCGGCGACGCCTTACAGTTGCAGGCGTTCGCGCCTTACGTACAGGCCCTGGCGAAGCTTTCGAATGTGGAAATCCTGACGGACGAAGCGGCGCTCGATGCACGCGCCGCTGGCGCGCCGATCGCGGTAGTCGGCGCGCAAAAGCTCGCGCTGGCTGTCGAAGTGGATGTTGCCGCCGAACAGGCGCGCCTGGCCAAAGAAATTAGTCGTTTTGAAAATGAAATTTCAAAATGTCAGAGTAAGCTTGCGAATGAAAGTTTCGTCGCGCGGGCGCCAGCCGCAGTGGTAGAACAGGAAATTAAAAGACTGGCAGAATATGAGACGATGCTGGAAAAGATGCGCGCTCAGCTCTTGCGCCTGCGCGCCTGAACGATTTCTAAAAACGGGTCTCGAGGTTTTTCGCAATGTTAAAAGTCACCAAAGCGGTCTTCCCCGTCGCTGGTCTCGGTACACGATTCCTACCGGCCACCAAGGCGAGCCCCAAAGAAATGCTGCCCGTCGTGGACAAGCCGCTGATTCAATACGCGGTGGAAGAAGCGATTGCAGCGGGCATCACCGAAATGATTTTCGTGACTGGCCGCAGCAAGCGCGCCATTGAAGATCATTTCGACAAGTCATACGAGATTGAAGCCGAATTGGAAGCCCGCGGCAAAGCCAAGCTGCTCGACCTGGTGCGCAGCATCAAGCCGGCAAATGTCGATTGCTTTTACGTGCGCCAACCCGAGGCGTTAGGACTCGGCCATGCGGTGCTGTGCGCTGAAAAGCTGGTAGGCGACAATCCGTTCGCGGTGATCCTCGCCGACGATTTGCTATATGGCAAGCCGCCGGTGCTGCAGCAGATGGTCGACGTGTTCGACCACTACCATAGCTCGGTGCTGGGCGTCGAGGAAGTGCCGCGCGAGAATACGGCCTCCTACGGTATCGTCGACGGCAAGGAATGGGAAGACAACATTATCAAGTTGTCCGGCATTGTCGAAAAACCGTCGCCCGAGACTGCACCGTCGACGCTGGGCGTGGTGGGTCGCTATATTTTGAAGCCACGCATTTTCGATCACTTGCGCTCGATCAAGCCGGGTGCGGGCAACGAAATCCAGTTGACCGACGCGATTCAATCGCTGCTGGGTGACGAACAGGTTATCGCCTATCGCTACCACGGCACGCGCTTCGACTGCGGCAGCAAGATCGGCTACTTGAAGGCCACCGTGGAATTCGCGCTGCGGCACCCTGAAGTGAAAGAGGAATTCGAAGCGTATCTGCGTAACCGTTCGCCGGTGCTGGCCGGCTGATAGCCACACGCTGAAAATGCTTCGGCGCCGCGCTGCGATGCAGCCGGCGCCGTTTTCTTTTCCACCGCCGCTTCACTGCGCCGACTAGCGGCGCCGCATCAAGAATACAAAAACATCGTCGGTGTGCGTGGCTTCGACCATCGCGTTGCCGGTTTGCTTGGCGAAGGCGGCAAAATCGCGCTGCGAACCCGGGTCGGTGGCCGAGACTTTCAAGATCTGGCCGCTTTGCATGTCGGCCAATGCCTTTTTTGCCCGCAGAATCGGCAATGGACAGTGCAGGCCGCGTGCATCGACTTCTTTATCAACTTCCATACGTTATCCTGATGAAGCGGGCTACCAGTCGGCGAAGGTCACAGGCAGCGACTGCGAGCGCATCCAGTCAGCCAGGCCAGGCCCGGTGCCGGCTTTCCACGGACGCAACTCGGCCGGTTCGACCAGTTGGTATTCGGCCAATTCGGGCGACAACTTGATCTCGCCGCTTGCGCGCACGTGATAAATCATCAATACCTCGTTGCGCCGCGAAAAATCGTAGACGCCAACCAGCGTTACCGCCTCGGCATCGAGCGAAGTCTCTTCCTTGATCTCGCGCGCCACCGCGCTTTCCGGCGCTTCGCCGCGTTCCATGAAGCCCGCGATCAATGCAAATCGGCCATTCGGCCAGGCGGCATTGCGCGCCAGCAAAATGCGCCCCTCATATTCAACGATGGCGGCCACCACCGGCAAGGGATTGTCCCAATGCATGAAGCCGCAGGTGTCGTCGGCACAGCCCACGCGCACGCGTCCTTCGTTGTCGGGCCGCTCGACGAGGCCGCTTGCGCAGACCGGGCAGAATTTATAAGTCGCCAATTTCTTTGTCCCCTTTTTATTTGGCTGCCGCGTCCGTCAAAGACTGCAGCGCATCGGCAAAACGGTCGACTGTTTCGGACGTCGTATCCCAGGCGCACATCAGGCGACAACCACCCGCGCCGATGAACTCGTAAAACTTCCAGCCCAGCCCATGCATCTGCTCGGCGCGGCCTACGGGCAACTCGGCGAACACCGAATTCGCCTGGCGCGGGAAAAGCAACTTTACGCCAGGAATCAGGGCCAGGCGCTGAGCGAGCCGCTCGGCCATGGCGTTTGCATGGCGCGCGTTGCTCAACCACACGTCGTTTTCCAGTAGTCCGAGCCATGGTGCCGAGATAAAACGCATTTTCGACGCCAATTGGCCAGCCTGCTTGACCCGATAGGCGAAATCCTCGGCAAGCGCGCGGTTGAAGAAGATCACCGCCTCGCCCACCGGCAAGCCGTTTTTGGTGCCGCCGAAACACAGCACGTCCACGCCCGCCCGCCAAGTCAGCTCGGCGGGCCGCACTCCCAGCGTTGCAACCGCGTTCGCGAAGCGTGCGCCATCCATATGCAAGCGCAAATTGTGGCGCCGCGCTACCTCGCCGATCGCCGCAATTTCCGCGACAGTATAGACCGTGCCGACTTCGGTCGCCTGCGTGACCGTCACCACTTTCGGCTTGGGGAAATGGATGTCCGAGCGCCGCTGCACCACGGCATCCACCGCCTCGGCGGTGAGCTTTCCCAGCGGCCCTTTGGCGGTCAGCAGCTTTGAACCATTCGAGAAAAATTCCGGGCCGCCGCATTCGTCGGTCTCGACGTGTGAGAGCTCATGACAGATGACGGATTGATAAGACTGGCACAGCGACGCTAACGCCAGCGAGTTCGCGGCGGTGCCATTGAAGACGAAGAAGATTTCGCAGTCGGTCTCGAACAAGTCGCGAAAATGATCGCACACCCGTTGCGTCCAGGAGTCGTCGCCATAGGCGACTTCATGTCCGCTGGCGTTGCATTCGGCGAAGTACTTGAACGCTTCGGGGCAGATCCCGGCGTAATTGTCGGAGGCAAAATGCTGCTGAACGGGTGGCCGGGAAGCGGGGGATTCTGCAGCAGGTGACTGTGAAGCGGCTGACTGTGAAGCGCCCGGCTGCGGGGCGAGCGATGGTGGGACGGGTGGCTGTGACATACGGCAAACCGGAAAGGGCCGAAATTGTGGTGCGGGCGCAAGCTGAGGATCCCGCGCGGGCCGTCGCGCAGGCAGCCCGCCTATTCTATCGGCTCAGAACTGCCCTTGGCGGCCGAGCCCGCGGCGGGCACGCAGGCCACTCTGAAAAACGGCACCGCGGCGGGCGCGGTGCGCACCGTCACCTTACTGGCTTTGAATCCACTCGGGCACCGCGCGCAGCGCCGCTGCCAGACCCGCCGGCTCGTTACCGCCGGCCTGCGCCATCTCGGCCTTGCCGCCGCCCTTGCCGCCCACCTGCTGGGCCACGAAGTTGACCAGCGCGCCGGCCTTGACGCGATCGGTGGCATCGGGCGTTACGCCGGCGATCAGGCTGACCTTGCCGTCCACCACGCTGGCGAGCACTACCGCACCGGTCTTGAGCTTGTCTTTCAACTTGTCGACGGTTTCGCGCAACGTCTTGACGTCGGCGCCTTCCAGTTCCGCCGCAACCACCGCCAGCCCGCGCACATCGATCGCATGCGCCAGCAATTCGTCGCCGCTGGCGGCCGCGGCGCGTGATTTCAGGCGCGCCAATTCACGTTCGAGCGAACGCGTCTGTTCCTGGACCTGTGCAATACGCTGCGTCAGTTCGGCCGGCTGCACCTTGAGCGCGGCCGCGGCCACCTTCAGTTGCTCGTCCAGATCCTGGACGAAGCGCACGGCGTTGTCGCCGGTGATCGCCTCGACGCGGCGAATGCCCGCCGCGACGCCGCTCTCGCCGACGATCTTGAACAAGCCGATGTCGCCGGTGCGCGCCACGTGCGTGCCGCCGCATAGCTCGCGTGAAGATCCGAGATCGAGCACACGCACTTCGTCGCCGTATTTCTCGCCGAACAAGGCCATCGCCCCGCCCTTGACGGCCTCGTCGTACGACATGTTCCGTACCTGGGCAGCAGTGTTGTGCAAGACCTCGGCATTCACCAACGCTTCGACCTGCTTGATCTGCGCGTCGGTCAACGGACCGTGATGCGCGAAATCGAAACGGGTTTTGTCCGCATCGACCAGCGAGCCCTTTTGCTGCACGTGCGCACCCAGCACATCACGCAAGGCCTTGTGCATCAGATGCGTGGCGGAGTGATTGCGCGCGGTGCGGGCACGCCGCACTGTGTCGACTTCCGCCAGCACGGTCTGCCCGACGCCCAACTCGCCACTTTCCAGACGACCGTGATGACCGTAGACGTCGGCCTGGATCTTCAAGGTGTCGCTGACGGCGAAACGCGCGCGGTCGGTAGTGAGCAGGCCTTGATCGCCCGCCTGGCCGCCCGATTCGGCATAGAACGGCGTGCGATCGAGCACAACGATGGCGTCGGTGCCCGCGCGCACACTCGAGACCGCCGCGCCGTCCGCATAGAGCGCGACGATGCGTGCATCCTGGCTTGCGAGCGACGTATAACCGGTGAAGGAAGTCTTGTCGCCGCTGTAGTCGAGGCCCCGCGCCATCTTGAATTTGCCAGCGGCACGTGCCTGGTCGCGTTGCCGCGCCATCGCGGCGTCGAACCCGGCCTCGTCGACGGAGAGCCCGCGTTCGCGGCAGACATCGGCCGTCAGATCGAGCGGAAAGCCGTAAGTGTCGTGCAGCTTGAACGCCACTTCGCCCGGCAATGTCAGCGCGCGCGGTACCGGCGTGGTGGGCACCCCGGCGGCGATGCCGGCGTCAACTTCTTCGTTGCGCGACACGATTTCGATATCGGCGATGGCCGCGTCGAGAATCTCCATGCCGTGCTCGATGGTTTCGAAGAAGCGCGTTTCTTCCTGCTGCAGCACTTGCGCGACCCGGCTTTCCGCCTCCACCAACTCGGGATAGGCGGCGCCCATTTCTAGCGCCAGGTCATGCACCAGACGGTAAAAGAACGGTTGGCGGCGGCCCAGCTTGTAGCCATGACGAATCGCCCGGCGCACGATGCGGCGCAGCACATAGCCGCGCCCTTCGTTGCCTGGAATCACGCCGTCGACAATCAGGAACGAGCAGGCGCGAATGTGATCGGCGATGACCTTGAGCGAATTGTTCGCCAGATCGGCCGTTTCGGTTTCGCGCGCGGCGGCCGCGATCAGACGCTGGAACAGATCGATATCGTAATTGCTGTGCACACCCTGCAGCACCGCGGCGATACGTTCCAGGCCCATGCCAGTATCGACGCACGGCCGGGGCAGCGGCGTCATCACGCCCTGCTCGTCGCGGTTGAACTGCATGAAAACCAGGTTCCAGATCTCTATGTAGCGGTCGCCGTCTTCTTCGGGCGATCCGGGCGGTCCACCCCATACCTCGGGACCGTGATCGAAGAAGATTTCCGAGCACGGGCCGCACGGGCCGGTGTCGGCCATCTGCCAGAAATTATCGGACGCGAAGCGCGCGCCCTTGTTGTCGCCGATGCGGATGATGCGTTCTTTGGGCACGCCGATTTCATTGGCCCACAGCGCATAGGCCTCGTCATCATCCTGGTAGACAGTGACCCAAAGCTTCTCGGCCGGCAGTCCATAGACCTCCGTCAGCAGCCGCCACGCATAGTGGATCGCTTCGCGCTTGAAATAGTCACCGAACGAGAAATTGCCGAGCATCTCGAAGAACGTATGGTGACGCGCGGTGTAGCCGACATTTTCGAGGTCGTTGTGCTTGCCGCCGGCGCGCACGCTGCGCTGTGAACTGGTGGCTCGCACATAAGGCCGCGGATCGGTGCCAAGGAATACGTCCTTGAATTGCACCATGCCGGAATTGGTGAACAGCAGCGTCGGATCGTTCGACGGCACGAGGCTCGACGAACGCACGATCGTGTGTCCGTTCGATGCAAAAAACTGGAGAAACTTATCGCGGATTTCAGCGGCTTTCATGGGCGGGGCCTGACGGTCAGTTCAGCCTGACGGCAGCGTCGGCGCAGCAAAAGGGCGCCGATCGCAAACCGCTGATTATAAAGGAACGCCGGCGCGGCGATTCACTGTTGTCGCGGCCGGACACTGCTTGCGCACGGGCCGCGACAGCCCCTTTCAACGCTACCGAATGATGCGTGCCACGCCGCGGCCGCGCGGATCAGCAGCCGCCTCGGGCGTATTGCCTTGCACTTCGATCGCCTGGATGTCGCCGCTGAACGCTTGCGTGTCGAGCTTGTAGCCGCGCAGCGTCAGTTGCTCGGCAAGATCGCCGCTGATCGGCATATAAGGTTCCGAGTAGATGACGTTGGGCGGCAGCAATTGATGATGGAAGCGCATTGCCGCCACCGCCGCCGGCAGGGGCATCTTGAAATCATAGATGTTGCTGATGACCTGGAAGATAGACGTGAAAATGCGCGAGCCGCCCGGCGTGCCGATGACCAGCGCGACCTTGCCATCCTTGGTGAGAATCGTCGGCGTCATCGAGGACAGCGGCCGCTTGCCCGATTCGATTGCGTTGGCGTCGCTGCCGACCACACCGAACATATTGGCCGCCCCCACCTTGGCCGAGAAGTCATCCATTTCGTCGTTCAACAGGAAACCCGCGCCCGAAACCACCACACCCGAGCCGAAGTAGCCGTTGATGGTGTAGGTGTTCGATACCGCATTGCCCCATTTGTCGACCACCGAATAGTGGGTAGTTTCAGCTTTCTCCGGCATGGCGCTGCCCAGCCCCGGCAATACCGACTTGGTATCGGACGGGGTATCCGGATTGACTTCGGCCGCGCGCTTCTTCAGATAGTCGTCGGCGATCAACTGGGCCGTGGGTACCTTGTAGAAGTCTGGGTCCCCCAGATACTGGGCGCGATCGGCGAACACACGCTTCTCGATTTCGGCGACCAGGTGGACATATTGCGAGGTATTCAGCGGCACCGCTTCGAACTGGGCGGGCAACATCGCTTTCATCTTCAACATCTGCAGCAGACCGATGCCGCCGGAGCTGGGCGGCGGCGCGGTAATGACCTGGTAGCCATTCCACTCGCCGACCACCGGATCCCGCCAGACGGCGCGATAGTCGCGTAAGTCGTCGACTGTGATCAGGCCATGGCCACGCATCGTCGCGGCCAGCAGATCGGCGGTGCGGCCGCGATAGAACTCGTCGGCGCCGTCGCTGGCAATGCGCTTGAGGGTTTCGGCCAATTCCGGCTGCTTGTACAGCACGCCCTGCTTCAGACCACCAAAGTAATCGTCGAAATTGGTTTTGCCGGCGAAGTCCTTGGAGGCCGCTTCCCGCCGTTGCTGCAATTGTTCGCTGACTTTGAAGCCGTCGGTCGCATAGTGAATCGCCGGCGCGAGCACTTGCTCCCATTTGAGCTTGCCGAAGCGCTTTTGCGCCTGCCACATGCCGGCGACGGTACCCGGCACGCCGACCGCGCGCGCGCCTACCAGGCTCATGCCCTTGATGACCGCGCCTTTGTCGTCCAGATACATATCGCGCGTGGCGGCGCGCGGCGCACGTTCGCGGTAATCGAGGAAATAGGGTTTGTTGTCGACGTACAGTGTCATGAAGCCGCCGCCACCGATATTGCCGGCCTCTGGATAGGTCACTGCGAGCGTAAAGGCGATGGCAACCGCCGCATCAACCGCATTGCCGCCTTTCTGCAGGATTTCTTGCGCGGCGTCGGCGCTGTAGGAGTCGGCCACCGCGACCGCGGCGGACTGCAGCAGTGGCGGCGTTTTGGGCGCCGTTTTGGCGAGAACGGGCGTGACCCCGACGACCGTGACGCATAACACGGCAATAAGCTTGCTTGCCGTGCGCCGCAAATGATTGAAAAACGCTTTGCTCGGCGCGCTCGACGGACAAGACATGCTGTTCTCCCTGCTGATACGGAAGCCGCAATCTTGCCCCGGCGGCGGGCGCCGCGCAACCGAACAGGCTAAACGGCCTAGGTTTTGAAGACTATTGCCAAGAAATCATCGATATCGAGCGCATGACGTGCGGCCACCACGCCCGCGCCCGGGGCGCTGCGGTAAAATGCGCTTCGACCTTCTGAGCCGCAGCGCCCTTCGGACCGCGGGATTCCATAAGCATGAGCACTGAACGCACCGCCTCAACCCCCGCTACGAATTTCATTCGAAATATCATCGACGACGACCAGCGCTCGGGCAAATGGCAAGGTCGCGTCGAGACGCGCTTCCCGCCCGAGCCGAATGGCTATCTGCATATCGGTCATGCCAAGAGCATCTGTGTGAACTTCGGCATCGCCCGCGACTACGGCGGTGTTTGCCATCTGCGTTTCGACGATACCAATCCTGACAAGGAAAGCACCGAATATGTCGACGCGATCGTCGACATGGTGACCTGGTTGGGCTTTTCCTGGAACAAGGACGGCGTATCGCATCGCTATTACGCCAGCGATTATTTCGCGCAACTGTTCGCGCTGGCCGAAACCCTGATCGATCAGGGCGATGCCTATGTCGACAGCCAAAGCGCCGAGGCGATGCGCGCCGCGCGCGGCAGCCTGACCGAGCCGGGCACGCCCTCGCCGTTTCGCGATCGCACGCCAGCCGAAAACCGCGATTTGTTCAGCCGCATGCGCGCGGGCGAATTCGCCGATGGCGAGCACGTGCTGCGTGCCAAGATCGACATGGCGTCGGCGAATGTGAATATGCGCGATCCGGTCATCTATCGGATTCGGCGCTCGCACCACCATCGCACCGGTGACGCCTGGTGCGTCTATCCGCTCTATGACTACGCGCATTGCGTGTCGGACGCGATCGAAGGCATCACGCATTCGCTGTGCACGCTCGAGTTCGAAGACCACCGGCCGCTATACGACTGGTTCCTCGAGAAGCTGGCGCAGGCGGGCAAGTTCACGCGGCCTTTGCCGCAGCAGATCGAATTCTCGCGCCTGAACCTGAGCTTTACCATCACCAGCAAGCGCAAGCTGCTGCAGCTGGTGCTCGATAAGCATGTCGAGGGCTGGGACGATCCGCGCCTGCCGACCTTGGTAGGGCTGCGCCGTCGTGGCTTTACCGCGTCCAGTATCCAGTTGTTCTGCGAACGGCTCGGTGTGTCGAAATCCGATTCATGGATCGACATGAGCTTGCTCGAACAGTCGCTGCGCGACGATCTCGATCCGATCGCGCCGCGCGCCATCGCCGTGTTCGACCCGTTGAAATTGATTATCGATAATTTCCCGGAAGGCGTATCGGAACCTTGCAGTGCCCCGGTGCATCCGCATCACCCGGAAATGGGCAGCCGCCACTTCAGCTTGTCACGCGAGCTGTGGATCGAACGCGAAGACTTCTCCGAGACGCCGCCGAAAGGATTCTTCCGCTTGTTCCCGGGCAATCGCGTGCGGCTGCGCTATGGTTTCGTGATCGAGTGCACGGGGGTGAGCCGCGATGCCGACGGCAACGTCAACGCCGTCCATTGCAACTACTTCGCCGACAGCAAATCAGGCACCGAAGGCGCGAATCTATATAAGGTGAAGGGCAATATCCATTGGCTGGACGCCGCCAGCGCGCGGCCCGCCGAAGTTCGACTGTACGACCGGCTGTTCCGCGAAGCGCAACCCGATGCCGGCGGCCGCAATTTTCTCGAAGCCATCAATCCGGATTCGAAACGGGTAATCCACGCCTTCGTGGAACCCAGCGCGCACCAGGTCGCGCCCGATACCCGTCTGCAATTCGAACGACATGGTTATTTCGTCGCCGACCGGGTCGACTCGGCGCCGGGGAAACCGGTGTTCAATCGCATCGTCAGCCTCAGGGACAGCTGGGGGAAATAAGGCCTGCAACGAAAAAAAGCAGAAGGGACTCACATCCTTTCTGCTTTTTACGTTTGACGCTGAACCGTCGCTGCGCGGGCGGACCGCGCGACAACGGTGTACCGTCGAATCGCTATTACTTGGCAGCCGAAGCGGTGTCGGTCGACGCGGCGCTAGCAGCGGCAGCCTTCTTCGCCTTCTTAGCCTTCTTCGCCTTGTGCGTGGTCTTCTTGGCCGAGCTGGCAGCCGGAGCCGTCGTAGCGGTGGTGTCGCTAGCGGTTTGGGCGAAAGCGCCGGTGGCGAAGAGGGCAGCGGTCAAGGCGATGAGCAGCTTGTTCATTTGAATAACTCCTAGGGATTTGTCACGCGGACGTTCGCGTTACCGGCATTAACGATGCCCGCGCGGTGGCCGTTGACGTGTTTTCGAAATTTTTTTGGCGTGCCGACGCGGCCGATCCGATAAACGGCTCACGCCGCTTGAACGCGGCGACGCGCCATTGAATTGCGTCCTGGCCGCCCCAATTTGCCGTTGTAAGCTGATCACGCGCAATCATCGGCGGTGGCCGGTCGATTCGTCTGCTGGAGAGATACGAAAATGGAAACCACGCTCGCAACATTTGAAAAAGACGTCATCGAAGCATCGAAACTCGTGCCCGTGCTGGTCGACTTCTGGGCGCCGTGGTGCGGCCCTTGCCGCAGCCTGGGGCCGTTGCTGGAGAAACTGGAAGATGACTACGCCGGCCGGTTTCGCCTGGTGAAGATCAATTCCGACGAAAATCCGGAGCTTTCAGCGCATTTCAAGATCCGCAGCATTCCCTATGTGGTGGCCTTCGCCGACGGCGCGCCAGTCGACCACTTCACGGGCGCGCTGCCGGAAGGTGAATTGCGGCGCTTCATCGATCGACTGATTCCGAATCCGCAGGCCCAGCAACGTCGCATCGCATTGCAGGCGATCGAGGCCGGCGACCGCGCCGCAGCCTACGATGCCCTGCATGCGGCGCTGGCACTTGATCCAGGCTTCGACGAAGCGCGCCTCGACCTGATCGAGCTATTGATAGATGAGGCGCGCATCGATGATGCATTGACGCAGGTGGAACGGCTATCGCCGAAAACCACGCAAGGCATCGACGCGCGCTATAACGCGCTGAAAACGCGCCTCGATGCGGCGCACGCGGCGGCGCAACTGCCGGCGGCCGACGCCCTTGCCGACCGCGTCGAGCAGAATCCCGCCGATCTGGAGGCGCGTTTCGACCTGGCCAGTCGCTACATCGCGGAACGGCGCTACGAGTCGGCGCTTGAGCATCTGCTGCAAATCGTCGTCCGAGATCGCAAGTTCCGCGACGACATTGGACGCAAGACCATGCTCTCGGTATTCGACCTGGCGGCGGAGGATGCGGCGCTGGTCGCGCGCTGGCGCAAGAAGCTCAGCAGCGCGCTGTATTGATGGGCTAAACGGCGGCCAAGGTATTGAGTACATGCGCGGCCGCCGCGAAGCCGAATACCGCGGTGACGCAAACGCTCGAGCCGAAACCCGCACAACTCAGTCCGGCAGGGCCGCTGGCCGATGGCACCGCGCCGGTGTCGAGCGGCGTCGGCACTGACAGATTCGATGGCTCCGCCGGCGCCGCGAGCGCTGCGTCGAACGCCGCGTCATCGGACGAGCTAGTAATCGGATAACGCACCGGCTCGCTCGAATAGACAGCCGGCACGCGAAAGCGCGCCTTCTTGCCCCGCGCGAAGTGATGCTCACGGCGCAATTGGTTGCGAACCTTGGCCAACAACGGATCTTGCACCGTCAACGCCAGGTCTTCGCGCGTCACACGCGTCGGATCAGTCTGTCCGCCGGCGGCACCGACCGTAATAACCGGCTGCCTATGCGCCACGCACCAGGCGATCAACGCGGTTTTATGGCGCGCCGCGTCGATCGCATCGATCACGAAGTCGAAACCGCCGCCCAGCAACTGTTCGACGTTGTGCGCCTCCAGAAAATCTTCCACTACCGTGACTCGGCAAGCCGGATCGATCAAGACGATGCGCTCGGCCATCGCCTGTGCCTTGGACTTGCCGTAATTGCCATCCAGCGCATGCAATTGCCGATTGGTATTGCTCTCGGCGACATGATCAAGATCGATCAGTGTGAGCGCACCGATGGCACTGCGGGCGAGCGCTTCGGCGGCCCAGGAACCGACTCCGCCCAGGCCGACAATCGCCACGTGCGAGCGTTCGAAACGGCTCAGGGCCTGATCGCCGTAAAGTCGCGCCACACCGCCGAAACGTCGCGCTCGGTCGGCCGTCAGAGAATCGTCAAACAATAGGTCGGCCATGGATGGTTTCGGTTGGTGCAGCAAGAAAAAGAAGCGCGTGAAAGCGTAAGCGTTTTGTAGGAATCGACGATTTGCGGCCCAGCCGGATGTCGCCCCCCACTATTTTGCACGAAACACGTAGCCGATTTTTGGTAAAAAGGCACGCGCATTGTGGTTTTTGGGACGCGCGGGCGCGCTCCCGGCGCGGCCCGATTTTGTCATTAGGGCTATACTTGCGGGCGTTGATCCGCTGCCCGAGACCTAAGTCGTGACTGAATTTGCCGACCTCCGCAAGACGTACTCGCTGAGCGCGCTGATCGAAGAAGATGTCGATCATGATCCGGTCAGACAATTTGTCGCGTGGTTCGACCAAGCCATCGCATCGCAAGTTGCCGAGCCGAACGCAATGACGCTCGCGACCGTCGACGCTGACAACAAGCCGTCGGCACGAATTGTATTGGTCAAGGGCGTGGATGCACGGGGGTTTACGTTTTTCACCAACTATCAAAGTCGAAAAGGTCGCGAGCTGGCCGAAAATCCTGCCGCGAGCCTGCTGTTCTGGTGGACCGAACTCGAACGGCAAGTGCGTATCGAGGGCGTTATCTCGAAAGTCGACGCGCTGGAAAGTGATGCGTATTACGCCTCTCGGCCGCTCGATTCGCGGCTCGGTGCCTGGGCTTCAGACCAAAGCGCAGTAGTGCCGGATCGACGTGAGATGGAACGCCGCGAGGCGCAATTCCGTCAGAAATTTGGAGACAGTCCGCCGCGGCCGCCGCACTGGGGAGGCTACCGCTTGAGGCCGGACGTATTTGAATTCTGGCAGGGACGTCCGTCCCGACTGCATGACCGCATCCGTTATGTCCGCGAGGCGGACGAAGTATGGCGCATCGAGCGCCTGTTCCCCTGAGAATAATAATCGAGACGGCCCGGCCGGAGCCGTCTCAGAGCGAGCCGGTTGGAGGCGTACGGGCGTAAAGCCGGTGCCTCCCGTTGATCGAGCGATCCGGCCGCCCGATTTGCCCCTCCGGCAGATGCGTGTTGCAACGATACAGTCGAGTACGGAGAACCAAAATGTTTTGGGAGAAGAAGCTGGCGCAGTGGGTCGGGGACGTACGTAAAAAAGCGGATCTGCCGGCGCGTCTGGAGTTGTGGGATGGTCAGAAGTATGACTTTGGTTCGTTCGAAACGCCGCGGGTAACCGTGCGCGTCAATGGCGCCGCGGCGCTACCGTATTTGCTGGAGCCGAGTCTCGATAATCTCGGTGAAGCATACGTTCAGGGCAAAATCGATTTGCTGGGCGATCTCAACGAGATCATTCGCATCGGCTATTCCTTGGCCAATACGACCATCACCGCGCCGAACAAGCTGGCGCGCGTAACGCGCTACTTCACGCATTCGAAGGCGTCGGATAAAAAAGCCATCCAGTATCACTACGACGTTTCCAACGAGTTTTATCAGTTGTGGCTCGACGAGCGGATGGTCTATTCCTGCGCTTATTTCGAGAACGGCGATGAAGACCTGGCGACCGCGCAACTGAAGAAAATCGATCACATTCTCACGAAGATCGAATTGCGCGAAGGCCAGACGCTGCTGGATATCGGCTGCGGCTGGGGCGCATTGGTGATTCGCGCCGCGCAGAAGTTCGGCGCGCGTTGCGTCGGCGTCACGCTGTCGCAAAATCAATTCGATCTGGCGACCGAGCGCGTCAAGGCGGCCGGGCTGTCGGACAAGATCGAAATTCGGCTGCAGGATTATCGAGATGTGCAAGGGCAGTTCGACCGCATCACCAGCGTCGGCATGTTCGAACACGTGGGCAAGAAGAACCTGCCGACTTACTTCGCCAAAGTGAATTCGCTGTTGGTGGAAGACGGTATCGTCATGAACCACGGCATTACCTCAAGCGATGCCGACAGTGGTGAGACGTCACACGGCGGCGGCGAATTTATCGACAAGTATGTGTTTCCCGACGGCGAACTGCCGCACGTTAGCCTGGCGATCGGGGCCATGCAGCGCGGCGGCCTCGAAGCATTCGATATCGAATGCCTGCGCCGGCACTATGCGCAAACGCTCAATTTCTGGGCCGAGAGCTTCGAGAAGAATGCCGACAAGGCGCGCACCCTGGTAGACGATGAGAAGTTCCGCATCTGGCGTGTCTATCTGGCAGGCTGCGCCTATGCCTTCGAAAACGACGACGTGTCGATCTATCAGATCGTTGGGCGCAAGGCCGGCCGCAAAGCCAGCACGCTGCCGTGGTCACGCCGTTATATCTATGAAGGCAAGCGCGGCGACTGAGCTTGAACGGCGCTTGAAATAGCACGAGCCGGGCTGCGGTCTAGCCCGGCTCGTGCCGTTCTTGTGCCTTGCTAGCCGCCTCGGCTACGTAGCCGATCGGCGAATTGCTTGCGGAATTTCGCGACTTTGGGTGCGACCACGAATGCGCAGTAGCCTTGCTCAGGATGCTGCGCAAAGTAGTTCTGATGATATTTTTCGGCCGGCCAGTAGTTGCCGCCTTCCAGCGGACGAACCTCGGTGACGATCGGCGCGTCGTAAAGGCGCTGCTGTGCCAGTTCTTCGATCAGCTCGCGCGCGGTTTCGAGCTGCGCCGGCGAATGCGTGAAGATCGCCGAGCGATACTGAGTGCCGACGTCATTACCCTGACGGTTCAGCGTTGTGGGATCGTGCACTGCAAAAAAGATACGCAGCACGTCGCGGTAACTGATGATCGACGGGTCGAAGTCGAGCTTGACTACCTCGGCGTGGCCAGTGCGGCCCGAACATACCTGCTCGTAGCTGGGGTTCGGAACGGTGCCCGCAGCGTAACCGGACTCGACCGCCAGCACGCCCTTCACGTCCAGAAACACCGCTTCCACGCACCAAAAGCAGCCGCCGCCCAACGTTGCTGTCTCGGTTTGTTCCGACATAACCTTCTCCGGTAGATGCGCCGCCGTGGTTTCGCAACGCAAGCGCTCCAGATTAGCGCTTTTTGTGTCGATCCGCGTGGTAAGTATGGTGCGCTTGAACACCCGCGCCGCCTGGACGGCCCTTGCCGCAGCCAGATCTTGCATTCAATTTGTTACGATTACCCGCTAGAACTTGCTGCGCGACATAGTCATCATGTCGAATATCAACAAGGAGAAACTGATGTCGGATATAAAAACCGTTCTCACGGACGCAGAAGATCTTCTCAAACAAGCAGCCGGTACCACGGGTGAAAAGGCTGCCGAGCTGCGTGAAACCGCGTTGGCGCGTTTGCGCCAGGCTCGCGAAAAAGCCGCCGACGTGCAAGTCGTGGTCGTTGAGAAAGGTCGCAAAGCCGCGCGTGCTACCGACGATTATGTTCACGAAAAGCCGTGGCGTTCAATTGGCATTGCCGTCGCAGCAGGGGTAGCGCTCGGTCTCCTCATCAACCGGAATTGATGCCGGCATGCGGCGTTGTTGCCGCGGTACCGTGGCGTGGCCTTGCCAGCGGCACCGACGCGGCGCTACGGCCGAACGCGCTGCGCGCCTGACGGTGCCGGCATCGGCAGAGGAACGTTATGGCCGCTGACCGTGGTGGTGGTGCCGCCGAAGACAGCGCGCTGCTGAGATTGTCGCGTTCCTTGCTGTCACTGGCCGGCACGCGACTGGAAATCGCCAGCATCGAATTGCGCGAAGAACTCGAGTTTGTTCTTGCGGTGATGTTTTCAGGCTTTGCCGCCCTGCTCTTCGCGTTGCTGTCGCTGTCGGCATTCTCAGTGCTGCTGGTTGCGGCATGCTGGCAATCGTATCGGTGGCAGTCGCTGCTGGCGCTGGGTGTTGTCTACGCCTTGCTGTCGGTGGCCTGCGTGGTGCGCGCCCGGCATCGATTGCAACGCACCCCCGAGCCGTTCGGCGCCACGCTGGCCGAATTGCAAAAGGATGCGAATTCGCTGGATAGCCATTGATGCCCAATCATGCGACAACGTAGCTCAGATCAGCGCGACGGCGAGCCAGCGCCATTGTCGGCAGGCTCCCGTCGTCTGCAGCGAGCATTTCGCAAACAATCGCTGATGCGTCGCGCCGCGGTGGATCGTGCGGCGCTGGTCAGGTCAATGCTGGAATCGGCTCGCACGTCGGCGGAGCCCCAACGATCGCAGGGCTGGCAGGCATGGCGTGGCCTCTGGTCGAAGCGCTCGACCACGCGCTCCGGAAGAAACGCGGTACGCCTCTACACTGCGCTGCGCGCCTTGACATCGCTGGCCACGAAAAGTGTCGCCGGCGGTCAGCGCCTGAAGCAGGCCGGCCACGTCGCCCGTGCCTCGGCGGTAGCGGTAAGCGGCCTCGAGGCTTGGAAATTGTGGCGGCGCGTGCGCCCGCGGCGCCAGCGGCAAAAGCCTGAGTTGATCGCGGCACCCGAGACACACGACGACTAGCTAGCGACCGCGCTCGTGCCGAACGGGCCAAGGCCGGTCAGCGACCCTCCCAGCAATACGCGATGTCTCGATCGTCGCGCTTATCTTGCGCACCTTGCTGATCGCGCCGGGCACCGAGGAGATTCCGCCGCCGCCCGCGCGCGTCCAATTCAAAGATCCCGCACCGCGTATCGCCGGCCATCCGCGCCCCCGCAACCGGGTGAGCCTGTAGCACGTAGTCGCCACCGCGCGACGACCGCTCACAGTTGACGGTGATGCGGTAATCGATCGCCCCATGCGGCGGTGATCGTGCAAGCCCGGCCGGCAAGGTCGGACACGCGCCCTCGTTGGGCCCGCGCCCCGTCTCACGTGATGCCTGCTCGAGGTAATTGGCGGCCTGAAGCAGTGTCGCTACCAAGGTCGCGCGGTGGCCGCGCCGCGAGTATTCCTGATAGGTCGGCCACGCGTAGGCGCCGATCGCCGCGCTGATCGCCAGGCAGATCATCAGCTCGATCAAACTGAAGCCGCGGGCATAGCGGGTCATGGCGGATCGGCAACCAGCCGCCATGCGTGATGTAGGCGACTCCCTTCCGGAAACCACCAGGCTTGCACCCAACGCTCGGTCGCCCGGTCTGCGCCTACGCTTTTGCTGGTGAAAAGCACGGTCTGCTGCGTCTCGCCCTCGCGAAGCCAGAGTTCGATCAGGCAGCGGGGCGGCTCAGCCGCGCCCGGCCATTCGGCAACCAGCGCGCGGGCGACAGCAGCGCCCGTGGATGACACATCGTTGAACGCCGCCGGCCGCCGCCAGCCGACCGGTTCATCGGGCTCGCGCCATTCGGCCACATCGAGGGGATGCAACAGATAGCGCCGTTCGCACATTTGCAGCCCGGCGTCGGCCGCGTGGAACGCGCGAATTCGATCGACCTCACCGGCGGCGATGCGGGTCTGCATCAGCAAGCGTTCGAGCGTCGCGGTCGCGGCAAGGCTGGCCAGTGCCACCATCAGCAGGGCCAGCAGCAAGACGATGCCGCGCGGACGGCGCCGAGAAGCGATTCGCGCGACACGCGCAGATATCTCTCGCTTCATCGGAATCGCTCCGTTTGCGCGAGTCCTTCGCTATTTCGCAGCGCGACGCGGCCAGCGACCACCGCTTCACGCCGCAGCGTATCGCGCGCGGTAACCTTGTAGTCGATACCAACCACCGCGGCCCAGTCGCCTGGTCGCATTGCGGCCGCGCTGACCGGCACCACCGAACCGGCAAGCAAGTATGAGAACTCGAGGCGCTCGATGCCTTCGACTTGCGCTTGGGGAGTGCCTTTATTCTGCTGCGCCAAGGTATTGCGACATGTCAGATACTGACGCGCCGCGCCCTCCCGACCGATGTAGAACTGGCTGCGCTGCCAATTCCACTGCTCCAGCGTCGGCTCCACGACATTCCCGGAGCAGTCTTTCGGCTTGCCGTTGCGGCTCTGCCAGGCTGATACCGCGTCCGCCACGTAATCGATGCGCAATGAGTCGCCGCCGAGCGATCTCGCACCGCAATCCGTCCCATTGCGGAGCGCGATGCGATGGCCCTCGCAGCCGAACAACGGGACGCCCGTGTGTGGCGTCGCATCAGGCCCCCGATATGCCGTCTGCGCCAGTGACGTCGTCAGCACCGCCGCTGCAGCGCGGGCCGCGGCAACACGCTGTTCAGCGTGCGCCTGTAGTCTGAACATAGCCAGGTTGGTCGTGTAGGACATTAACATCGCGCCGGTCAGCATCGCCCCTAAAGCGCTTGCCAGGGAAAATTCGAGCAGCGTATGTCCACGGCTGTGCCGCTCGACCAGCGCGACGCTGCCAATCCTGGAGCGAGCGGCTGCGAAGCGCGCGCGCACGCTTGAGTCGACTCCGTCGGTCATGGATAAAACACCGCGATCTCGATGCATCGCCGTTGCGTTGGCCTTTGCGATGACGCACAGCCGTGCTGCGATGGGCCGGGATATACCTGCAGACCATCCGGGCTTCCATGAGCACCTCGGCTTGACCGATTGCTCCCTTCTTCACCTGAGTACTGTCGCGCATCGCCGGCGCCTGTACCAAGCCAACTGACGACCAGCCTCTGAACACCGCTTGCGGGGCCGTGGACTTCGAACCGCCCCTCCCTAAGCACGGCACCAGCCCTTTCCGAGGCGCCCTGTGTGACCGTCTGCACCGAATGTCCCATACGCAAACTCTCGGCCGCCCAATCGGCCACATGCGCGGCTTGCTCCAGATCTCGAAGGTCTTGGCTAACACGCATGCTTTGCATTTGCACGCTGGCGAGCATCAGCGTGGCGCCGGCACCCACGCAGGCGGCCAGCAACACTTCCAGCAAACTATCGCCGGCCGCTCGCCGGCGACGGCTGGGACTGATCGGCAACGCGCAACGCGATGTCGGCAGAGCACCATCGGCTCCCTCACACCGCCCGCTCATCTGCATTGCCCCCGGTCGACTTTGGGCCGACCGACCTGATTCAGCCGAATGCACCGGGCCACTTGCGGCATGCTCTGCCGATTGGACAGCGCACTGACAGAGATGGAACCTCGGCGATTCGCGAACTGACCGAGCGGTGGTGCAAAGCGAACCTCCGCTAGCGCGAATGCAATGGCAACAGACGACACCGGTGGATGCCTGCGTAGGACATTGGCGCCGCGTGTGCCGGTGCCGATGACCAGGCTCCATCCGCAATTCCAGTCGCCGACGCTCGAAACGATAGCGCCGCATCGCAATACTCCCGCCGCGCATCGCCCGCTGGCGTCGCTGCGACACACGCCGACGGTTTTTTGCCGACGCGACGACTCGGCTCGCGCCATTTCAAGATAGGCCAATAGGCTGCGCGTCGCACTATCGACACGCACACCCGCCAGCTGCCGGCACAAGGCCGGCAACGCCGCGACGCCCAGCGCGGCGCACAGGGCGACGACAATCATCAATTCGAACAGCGAGACTGCATGCTGGCGTGAGCAGGCAACAGCATGTGGATACCGCAAGCGCATGGCAAAAAACCGACACTGGAGCAAGAGACGCAGTGTATTGAGCGTGCCGGCATCTCGGCAGTCGGCCAAATGGCGAAGCGTGAGCCACTTCCGCTCGCTTAAGCGTACGCTCTCACCTATTCCCCAAATTCAGTTTCCCGAGAGGTGGACTGCGATGCCCATTCAGTACCTCCGCAAGTTGACCAGCCCCGAGCGCAGCGATATCAGCAATCGCCGACTCGGTCGCTCTTTGGCATTCGTCGCAGGCGCGGCGAATGCGGGTGGCTTCCTGGCGGTCGGGCAATACACGTCGCACATGACTGGTATCGTGTCGTCCCTCGCCGACAACGCTGTAATCGGCAACCTCGCGCTGTTGGCCGCCGGACTGGCGTCGCTGTTCATGTTCGTATTGGGCGCGGCGACGTCGGCGATATTGATCAACTGGGGCCGGCGGCGCGAGGCGCAGAGCAAATATGCGACGCCGTTGATGGTCGAGGCGGTGCTGCTGTTGTGTTTCGGCTTTCTCGGAACCAATCTGGCGCACCACCGCTTGCTCTACGTGCCCGCGACCGTCGGCCTGCTGTGCTTTGTGATGGGTTTGCAAAACGCCATGATCACCAAGATTTCCAAAGCGGAAATCCGCACCACGCATGTCACGGGTATGGTCACCGATATCGGCATCGAGCTCGGCAAATTGGTCTACTGGAATCGCAAGCCGGCGGGCTCCGTCATGGAAGCCGTCGGCGCCGATCATGCCAAGCTGCGTCTGTTGGGTTCGCTATTGGCCATGTTCTTGCTGGGCGGCCTGGCCGGTGCTTTCGGTTTCAAACATGCCGGATTCATCGTCACAGTACCCCTGGCCGCGCTGCTCGTCTTGTTGGCGATCGTGCCGGTCTGGGACGATCTGGCCAAATTGCGCCACCGTCCGTAGGCCGATAGCTAGGCCTTCTTGGCGGCCGGCATAGCAGCGGGCACCCGCGAAAGATAGGTGCGTTCCAGCCGCTTCAGCAGGGTTTCCATCTCTTCGACTGCGGCGTCGGCGTCGCGGGCCGCGAAATGTTTCATGAAACGGCGCCGCGAGGGTGTGACGAAGGTGTTGCTGTACGGACCAATTGTCTGCAGGAATCGGATCATGATATCCAGCACGCCGTTCATGACCACCACCATGATGGAATTTCCGGCAATTCGCGCCAGCATGCGATGAAATTCGATATGCAGGGCGATGCGCGCATCGAAGTCGTTCGATTTGCGCGCCTCTTCCGCGGCGGCGATATTGTCGTTCAAGGCATCGATGTCGGCGGCTGACGCTTTTTCGCAAGCCAGCCGGATGATGATCGATTCGTACATGATCCTGGCCTGGGTCAGATCCTGGGGCAAGATGCCGCCGAGCGAATACATATCGACCAGGCCAGCCATGATGGCGGCGCCGCTGCGATCCTGGATGAAGGCGCCACCACTGGCACCCATCTGGCGCCGGATCAGCCCAGCATGTTCGAGCGCGCGCAACGCCAATCGCAGCGTGTTGCGCGACACGCCGAGCTGTTCCGCGAGGATTCGCTCGGCGGGCAGTTTGGTCCCGATAGGTAATTTTCCTGACGCCACGGCGGCACGGATCTGGGCTTCGACCTCGTCCGACATCCGCGCGTCGCGCAACTTGGTGAATACTGAATTCTCGGGCATCAATCAGATAATAGTTTTCTGGCAATGGCATTACGGAGAATCTCCGAGGCGCCTTCGTAAATGCGCAAGACGCGGACGTCCCGGTATAAACGCTCCACGGGCACACCGCGTGAGTAGCCGGCGGCGCCCAGGAGTTGTACGGCGGTATCGATCGCCCGACCAGCGACTTCCGCACAATATACCTTGACCATGGCGGATGTGGCCGAGGCGTCCGCGCCCGCATCGACGCGCCATGCAGTATCCACCAGCATCAGCCACGCCGCATGGAGCTCCATGCCGGCATCGGCCAATTTGTGCTGCACCGCCTGATTGGCCGACAGCGGCTGGCCGAAGGCGATGCGGGTCTTGACGTGCTCGATTGCCAGTTTGAGTGCGAAGCGCCCCATGCCGATCGCGATGGCACCCACGTTCAGCCGGCCTTCGTTCAGGCTCTCCATCGCATAATCAAAGCCCTTGCCCTCTTCGCCCAATAGCTGGGTGGCGGGAATTCGGCAATCGGTAAACGACAGCTCGAAGAGGCCATCCAGGGTCGTGCCCATGGTCGGCATCGCCGGTCCGACTTGCATGCCGGCTTGGCCGGGCTCGATCAAGAACGCTGAGATTCCCCCTTTCAATCGCGCGCTGGTGCTGGTGCGCGCAAACAGCACGAATAGATCGGCACGGTTGGCGTTCGATATGTAGGTCTTAGTGCCGTTGAGCACATAGCCCCCGTCGACGCGCTCGGCACGCATGCGCATTGCCGAGAGATCGGAACCGGCACCTGCCTCTGTCAATACAAAGGCAACGCCGCATTGCCCCTTCGCCATGGCCGGCAGCCAACGCGCGCGCTGTTCGCTGGAGCCGTGCTTGACCAAGGTCTTGCTGCTGGGTCCGAGCGCAACGCGCAGGAACGGCCAGAACTGAGGTGGCAGACGACCTAACTCGCTTACCACGGCAATCGTGGGCAGCATGCCAAGTGCCGAACCGCCGAATGCTTCCGGAATTCTCAAGCCGTAATAGCCGAGCTCTCTAAATTTCGCATCGACCTCCGCGGGCACCTGATTGGTCCGATGAAAAGCCGGCTCATATGTCAGCAAATCGTCGACGAGTTTGCTGGTCGCGACGCGAAGTTGCTCTACCTCGGCGGGGAAATTCAAGTCCATTGTGATCCCGGATATAGGGGTTATTGGTGCTACCAATATAGCATGCGACGCTGCCGGTACAGCTCGATAACAGCGCCATGATATCCATTGGCGCCACCAATTTTCATTGAGCTTTGAAAGGCCATTTCAGTACTTATGCCGCGTCCCTCATATATGTAAACGTCGTGAGCCAAACGAAATTTAAACGCTTTATTTACGCATATTCTAGGGTTTACGTGCACGCCATTTCTGGCTTTTATGCCGCGTATCAATTGACCATGCCAAAACTTCTTCCCATAATGGAGCTACCAATTAATGGAGATAGACATGGCGGAGCTCACGGCCTTGCAACACGAGGTTTCATCGTCAGTCGACGCAATCGAATTCTGTTACGAGAAGGGTTGGAGCGACGGTCTGCCGGTGGTACCTCCGACTGCGGACAAAGTCCGAGCCATGCTCGAAGCGGCAGGCTTACGTCCGGAACAGCAGATCGGCTACATCCCCGAACGCCGCATTTCGATTACCGCGGAAAAAGTCGCGATCAATGCGGTATTAGCGGGCTGTCTGCCGGAGTACATGCCGGTGGTGGTCGCCGCGGTAGAGGGCATCTGCGATCCGCTATGGGCCTATCACGGCCCCAGTACCACGACTTCCGGGCCCGCGGTGCTGCTGATCGTGAACGGACCCATCGCGCGAAAACTCAACATCAATTCCAAGGAAAGCCTGTTCGGACCGGGCTGGCGCGCCAATCTGACAATCGGCCGCGCGCTGCGCCTGGTCATGCGCAATGTTTGCGGAACGATTCCCGGCACGCTTGATATGGCTACCATCGGCAATCCAGGCAAGCTTTCGTACGTGATTGCCGAGAACGAGGAAGACAGCCCGTGGCTGCCGTTCCACGTCGATCGCGGCTTCCGCGCGCAACAGAGCACCGTCACGGTGATGGCGGCCGATGGTCCTTGCCAGATCTTCAATCAACTGTCGGACACGCCAGAGCAATTGCTGCTGACGATGGCGGACAACATGCGCATTTCGGGTGGCGTGGTCGGCCAGACTTACTACGTGGTGATCTTGCCCGGCGAGCATTTGAAGATCATTGCCGATGCCGGCTGGAGCAAGGCGCAGGTACAGAAGTTCTTGTTCGAGCACACGTACAACAACTACGCGCACTTGCGTCGCACCGGGCGCTTTCCCTTCCCGATCAAGCCTGGCGACGAGTATCGGATGCGCCCGCTGGTGACCTCGCCAGAAATGTTTTTTGTGCTGTCAGCCGGCGGTACCGTCGGCGCCTTTTCCGCCTTTATTCCCGGTTGGGCCAAGGCTGGATGGTCACGTGCCGTTACCAAGGAGATCAAGCAATGATGCAATTATTGGATCCCACTCGGGAGGCATCGAACGCCGATGCCATCTATGCGGAACGCCCCGCATCGCTCGCAGGCAAGCGCGTCGGGCTGATCGAAAACACCAAATACAACTCGGACAATATCCTCAAGCGTATCGGTGAAATCCTCATCAGGGACTACGGCGCCGCTTCGTACAAGATCTATCGCAAACGCTATTCGAGCGTGCCGGCGCACGACGAGATCATTCGGCAACTGCTCGAAGAATGCGACGTCATGGTCGCGGGCGTAGGGGATTGCGGATCGTGCTCGTCTGGCTCGGTGCTCGACGGCATCTTGCTGGAGATGCGGAATATTCCTTCCGCCAGCATCATTACGCATCTGTTCATCAATACCGGCCAGGCAATGACCAAGCAATGGGGTATTCCGGACTATCAATTCCTGGTGATGGAACATCCGATCGCCAATCTGCCTGACGAATTGCTGCAACAGCGTGCCGAGTTGATCGCGCCGCAGGTGGTCGAGATGTTGTTGCACGTGCAAAAGCCAGCCGCCGCTGTGAACCGGCAATGATAGATCTCGACGCCATGCGTGAAGCTTTAACGCCCACGCGCAACGGTCTGGACGCCGCCGGCTTCGCCTTATCGCTCGAAGAGCAAGGCAACCATCTGCGATTGACGGTAATCGCCGGCACAGCGGCCTGCGAAGACTGCCTGGTGCCGAAGTCGCTGTTCCGCCAGATGGTGAGCGACGAAATCGGCGCAGCGGGCCTCGCGCCCGTTGAGCTGGAGATTGTCTATCCGCTCGATACACGCAGGAACCGCGCGTAACACCGGCACCGGGCTAGGGAGGAGACGCTTTCATGCATCAGAAAATCGGCCAACCGAGAATTCACTCGGACGGGCAAGTGCGGCAATTTCACGACAGCGGCATGTATGGCGACCAATTGCTGGTGGACTATCTGGACGCTCACGCGCGCGAGCGGCCTGACAAGATCGCCATTATCGAAGCGCATCGGCAGCTCAGCTATCGCGAGGTCGCGGCCTGGAGCGAAAACGTTGCTGCTTCCCTGCTGAAATTAGGCGTCGGACAAGGTGACGTGGTTGCCGTGAAGGCACCCAACTGGGCGGAACTGCCGATCATCCACTTCGCGGCAAACCGCATCGGCGCCATCTTCGTACCGCTTTCGGAAGGTTTTCGCAGCCGCGAAATATCGCACCTGCTGGCCCAGTCGCGTGCCAAGGTGGTGTTCTGCCCGCGTGAATTGCGTGGCACCCGGCATGCGGACGAGATCGAGCAGATGCGCGATCTGCTCCCCGATCTGCAGCACGTGGTGACGATGCGCGACGCCTCGACACGAGGGCCGAGCTTCGACGAGATGGCGGCGTACGATGCCTGGCGAGTCGACGAGGCGCCGGACTGGCTGAGCGGCCAGCGCGCCGACGCGGACGCTCCGTCGCACGTGATGGTCTCGTCCGGCACCACCGGGCTGCCACGCTGCAGTATGTTCAGCGACAACAACACCCTGGTGAAACTGCTGCAGCAATACCTGCCGGCAGCGCGCGTCGACGGCGCGGATGTGGCGGCCGCCCTCGCCCCGGCCGGCACCGGCTCCACCGGATACAACTATCCGATCCTCACCATGCTGTTGGTGGGCGGCACGTCCGTGATGCTTGAACACTGGAGCGCCGCGCAGATGTCGGAGCCATTGGAATTGATCAAACGCTACGGCTGCACAGTGGCGGTAGTCGTGCCGGCGCAGTTGGCCAAGCTGGTGCAGGAAGCCACGCGGCACGACTATGGCATTACCACGCTGCGCGTTATCACGAACGCCGGGGCCAAACTGCCGGCGAGCGTGGCCGAGGCGGCCGAGCAGGTGTTCGGCTGCAAGGTTCAAAGCATCTACGGCACCTCCGAAGCGGGCGCCACGGCCATGACACGTGTCGACGACGCCGACTCGAAGCGCCGCGGCACGGTCGGACAGCCCTTGGCCGGCCAGGAAGTCAAGATCATCGATGACGCGGGAACAGCCTTAAGAATTGGCGAGATCGGCGAAGTGTGCTGGCGCGGTTCGAACAAGAGCTACGGCTTCTTGAACGACGCGGAAAACACCTTGAGGGTATGGGGCACGCATGGCTGGCTGCATAGTGGCGACCTGGGCTTTATCGACGCCGCCGGCTATCTCAATATCGCCGGCCGTAAGAAAGACATGATCATTCGCGGTGGCCAGAACATTAATCCGGGTGCCATCGAAGAGGCCTTGCTAGGCCATCCGAATATCTCGGAAATAGCCATCGTGGCGATCGTCGATGAGGTGTTGGGAGAACGTATCGCCGCCTGTGCGGTTGCCAGGCGGCAAGGTGTTGTGCCTTCGCTCGACTCGCTCAAGGCACTCATCCTGGATCTTGGCATGGCGGCCTGGCATCAACCCGAGTGCTTGTTGCTGCTCGATGAACTGCCCCGAAATGCGGGCGGCAAGATCGACAAGAAGGCCCTGTCGATCATGGCGACCGAAGCCTATACAGCGGGCGCAGGCAGTCCCATGCATTCGTAGAGGCTGCCGGCGGTGGGCACGGGTCGGTAATCCTGTCGCCCCGCTTTCCAAGTAAGTCTTGAGCCATCGCCTGCGAGGCCCGCCGAAGACATAAATTAGGTATACGAAATTAATGCGTCGTTATTTATCCGCACAGTCGCCGTAAGCAAGCGATCGCGGACCAGGCGGCCGAGGCTGTCATAACAGCCCGGCCAGCAAGTAGGTCAACACAGCAAGCAGGAGACAAAATGTGTTCGAGAAAGGCAATGATTGCCGCGCTGACGGTCGCGTCGCTGCTTGGCAGCGGCGCAGCGTTGGCGCAGAAACAATATGGCCCAGGCGTCACGGATAGTGAAATCAAGCTTGGCCAGACTATGCCGTATAGCGGCGCCTTGTCCGCTACCAGCGAGGAAGGACGCATACAGACGGCCTACTATCAGATGCTGAATCAGGCGGGCGGCGTCAACGGTCGCAAGATCAAGCTGCTGTCACTGGACGATGGCTATAGTCCGCCCAAGACCGTCGAGGTCACGCGTCGACTGGTCGAAGAGGAGAACGTGCTGGCCATCGTCAGCACCGTCGGCACGCCGACCAATTCGTCAATCGCCAAGTATCTGAATGCCAAAAAGGTACCGCAGTTGCTGATCTTGAGCGGCCTCGATAAGTGGGATCGGGATCCATCCCTGCCGTGGTCGATGAATATCATGCCGTCGTATGCGGCCGAGACGCGCATCTTCGTCAAGTACATCCTCGATCAAAAGCCGGACGCGAAGATCGGCATTCTGTATCAGAACGACGACGTGGGTAAGGAAGAGCTCGCGGGTTTGCACGCAGCGCTGGGCGACAAGTACGACAAGGTGGTGGTCAAAGAAGCGGGCTACGACATTACCGATACCAGCGTCGACTCGCAGATCGTCGCACTGCAAGCATCTGGTGCCAATGTGTTCCTGAACGGCGCCCTGGGCAAATTCCCGGCACTCGCGTTTCGCAAGGAATTCGAAATCGGCTGGAAGCCGGTGAGCTTCGTCTACAGTTCATCGAATTCGCTTAAAAACACCATGGAAGCAGCGGGATCGGGCCATGCGCTGGGCGCGCTTACGACCATCTGGATGAAATCACCGACCGACCCGCAATGGGCGAATGACCGCGCCACCAAAGACTATCTTACGTTTATGAAGCGCTATGTGCCGAGCGCCAATCCGAACGATCTGTATTCGGTATTCGGCTATACGATTGCGCAGTTGACGGCGCTTATGCTCGAGCGCTGCGGGGATGACCTGACGCGGGACAATCTGATGCGGCAAGCAACGTCGCTACATGCCGTTGCCTTGCCGATGCTGCTGCCGGGTGTCACGCTGAATAATTCGCCGCAAGCGCGTAATCCGGTCAAGCAGTTTCAGTTGGCGCGCTACGACGGCCAGAGCTGGGTGCTGTTCGGTTCGCCTATCAGCGCGACCGACGCGGCACGCTAGCCGTTACCGCAATAGTGCCCGAGTCGTCATCTACGAATGCAATTAGATTTTCAAGGAATAGCCGTCTGCCTTAGAGACTATTCGCGGATGATTTCATGCGCAACCAATTACAACGACGGCCGAGAGAACCATGGAAGTAACGGAAAGGACGGATGGCCGCAAGGAAATGCGCGGCGGCTCGTGGAATGACGATTGGGACGTCCTCCGCACAGGCCAGCGCAACATGCACGCGGCAGACTACAGGATGTACGTCGTGGGATTCCGCATCGCGCGGGATCTGGATAAGAGTGAGTTGGCTGAACTCTCACGAAGGCTTCCTCGCGCGGAGAGCGGCGAGCTTTCATGAGTAGGCCTCGATCGTACCGGTTCTGTAGGATTTCCACCCTCGGCAGACCTTCTACGCAACCGCGCAGATAGGCCACCTGCGATACCCATGCCAGTTCTTCCGGGACATCAATCTCGACAGCGTCTTTTTCGGAGTTCGGCGCTGATGTGTGTTCCAGACTACTCCGCCAGTTGATGATGCCTTGAATGATAGAAATCATTGTATCGCCGAAATTGTGTCACGCCGGCTTGGCCATGCCGCACGATTTGGCGCGACGATAAGCGTTTGTGATGAGCCGTTTGGCCGGCATCTCGACGTAGCGATGAGTAGCCCAGGAAGCGATCCCCAGAACCGCGAGGAACGACGCCGCATTTACAACGCGCTGCGTCAAAGTAGAATCCTGGCCGAGCTGATACAGCGGAAACAGATCGCTGTGCAACAAGTAGATGGAATAGCTCGCCTCACCGACCGCCATCGCCACGAAGCTTGACAACAGATTGCGGCCCATGCAGAGGCCAAACACCGTGAGCGGCACTGCGATCGCGTATCCGATGTGAAGATGGTCGCCCTCGAACCAGTAAGGCTCAGAGAACGAAATGTTGTCGAAGAACGATGCCACGATGTAAGCAAAACCGAGGCATCCGAGAACACCCATAGTGCGGCGCATCTTCACCGTAAGCGGGCCGACCATCCAGATTTCGGCCAGCGCAGCGCCTGCGAGGAATTCGAAGAATCGTCCGTACGGCGAGAAGTAGATCAGCCACTGATCGGGCGGCATATTTGCCGTCTCACCGAACCGTTTCGAGAGAGCATGCCCGATATCGCCAGCGTAATGCACGACCAACAGGCGCCCGATTATGGCGGCCAGAAATAACGCAACGCCGCGGCGCAGCGTCGGCGTCTTGAACCGGCCAAAGAACGCCAGCGGGATAAACAGCAGGTAAAGCATCATTTCCGTGCTGATTGACCACGCGTTATTCGCATAGGTTTGCGATTCAGTGATGTTGACGCCCTCCACTACCTTGTACATCCATGACTGGATGCCAAGCACGTTGTAAGGCAAGAACATCTGATAGGACGGGTAGATGGTGTAGTTGAAAGCGAAGTTGCCGAGCACGAAAATCAGATAGAGCGGATAAAGTCGAGCGAAGCGCGAGACCATGAAATCCAGCATGCGACGGCCGCCGCTGGCTATCTTGGCCGCGTAGTTATAGTGAATGACAAACCCGCTCAGCACGAAGAAGATGCTCATCCCAAGCAAGCCGAACTTTGCGAATGCCGGCGCTAGCCAATGGCCGCGCATCGGCAGCATAAGTAAAAACATGTGATGAACGACGATCAGTATAGCTGCCAAGCCTCGCAGGCCCGTGAGCGCTGTAATTTCTGCTTTATTCATGCGGACTTCTACCAGACGTATATCGAGTCGTCTGTTTTCTTGTAACCCTCCTTCCACGATTTATATCGATCGTGCCTTTTGCGTGAGGATTGGCGATGAATCTGTTGTTTTTGGCATCCGCTCGGTCGGCGCCCATTGCTTGCTGAACGAGGGTTGCATTCGGCCGCGCCCTGCGAAGCAACCGGCCGAAGAATCCCGATCCTGAGTCGGTAATTTGTTTCATGGTGATCTCTCGCAATATTCTGATTATTGAAGAATGGATTGTTGCCTGACGATTTGACCCAGACTATCCGCGCTTCAAACTACATGCACAGTATTTCAACGACGTTGTTGCAAAAATCAGGAATCTGCGCGTCTAGCTGACTTTCACACGCAACAGACCGTCCAATACCTATCTCAAATTCGTTTCGGACTACCTATGTCACGGAAATTTTGCGGAGGATGCACAAGGACAAATGCAAGGCGACACGACCTTTGCCTTCAAATTTGATTTATTCAGCAATACCATTCTTTGCACCGAGACCTCAATGAGAAAATTCCGTCTATGAATTGCTCATTCCCGGGCCTTATCACCAGCAGATCAATAGACGAAACGCGACACGCGGGTATAGCAAGAGGAATCTCATTGCTGACGAAGATACCCACCCGAACTCCTATTTACACTGTTAATTTGTTTAGGATTACAGGTTAATTCTGGTTTCTTAACTTTTACGACATGCGTACTGACATTGATTCATTTTTAGACTCTAATCCACGCAGGCCGAGAGCTATCTATTTGAGCGGCGGTCACTTCGACAACAAGGGTGGCATCTCCAATCAAGCCCCATGTCGCGAACGACCGATGTCGCTCGCCGCGCCGCTGGGCTTGTGGCCGCTACCGGAGGCTAACGAAGCGATTCTGGAAATTTGAGGACGCCAAGAAACATGAAAGCAGTGCTACTTGCAGGGGGTTTGGGCACCCGGATATCGGAAGAAACTTGTCTCAAACCCAAACCGATGATCGAGATCGGCGGCAGACCGATCCTGTGGCACATCATGAAGATCTATTCCCAACATGGCGTTCGAGACTTCATCGTCTGCTGCGGCTACAAGGGATACGTAATCAAAGAATACTTCGCCAATTACTTTCTCCACATGTCGGATATCACATTGGACATGCGCAATAACAAGATGGAAGTTCATCAGAACAGCGCCGAATCATGGCGAGTCACACTGGTCGATACCGGCGAACAGACGATGACGGGCGGACGTTTGAAACGCGTCCGCGACTATCTCGGCGAAGACGATTTTTGCTTCACCTACGGCGACGGCGTGGGCAATATCGATGTCACCGCAGCCATCAAGTTTCATCGGTCGAGCGGCAAGCTTGCGACGCTCACCGCAACGCAACCGCCGGGACGCTTCGGCGCGCTCGATGTGGAGCGGAATGCGATTCGCAGCGTTCAAGAAAAGCCGCATGGCGATGGTTCCTGGATTAACGGCGGCTTCTTTGTATTGAAGCCGAAGGTCATCGACTACATCCTCGGCGACCATACCGTCTGGGAGCGTGACCCAATGGAAAAGTTGGCGGCGGAAGGACAACTGCAGGCATGGTTTCACCGCGATTTCTGGCAGCCAATGGACACGCTGCGCGACAAAACCTATCTCGAAGACCTTTGGTCGGCCGGCAAGGCGCCTTGGAAGACATGGGTATGAGCCAACATTTTTGGCGCGGCAAGCGGGTACTGATTACTGGGCATACAGGGTTCAAGGGAGGCTGGCTGTGTCTGTGGCTTCAACAACTCGGCGCCGAGCTTACCGGGTATGCGTTGGCCCCGCCGACGACGCCAAGCCTATTCGAAACCGCTCGTGTCGGCGATTCAATGAACTCGATAATGGGTGATGTTCGGGACCTCGATCGTCTGACGCAGGTATTGCGCGAGAACCGTCCTGAAATCGTAATTCACATGGCGGCACAACCGCTGGTGCGTCTTTCATACCGCGAGCCGGTCGAGACCTACTCGACGAATGTCGTGGGCACGGTGAATCTGCTCGAGGCAGCGCGGCATACAGAAAGCGTGCGCGCCATTGTCAACGTGACCAGCGATAAGTGCTACGAGAACCGCGAGTCGATGCGAGGCTATCGCGAAAATGACCCGATGGGCGGCTATGACCCATACAGCAACAGCAAAGGCTGCGCCGAACTGGTCACCGAGGCGTATCGTCATTCATTCTTCAATCCGACTGCATATGCCAGGCACGGCGTCGCCGTTGCCAGCGGCCGCGCCGGGAATGTCATCGGCGGCGGCGACTGGGCGCGCGACCGGCTGATGCCCGACATGGTTCGCGCGCTGTCGACCAATAAGCCAGTCGTGATTCGCAATCCCGCATCGATTCGTCCCTGGCAGCACGTGCTCGAACCGCTCAGCGGTTATCTGAAGTTGGCCGAAGGGCTCGTCACAGAAGGGCCCAAGTATATTGGCGGCTGGAATTTCGGCCCTGAAGACGCGGATACACAGCCGGTGCGCTGGATCGTCGAGCGTTTCATCTCGCGATGGGGCGGCGGCGCGAAGTGGCAGCATGACGACACATTCCAACCGCACGAGGCCGGCGTATTGAAGCTCGACTGCTCGAAGGCCCGAGAATTACTAGGCTGGACGCCGCGTTGGCAGCTCTCTCAGGCGATCGACAATACGGTCGAATGGCACAAGGCGTTCGTACGCAACGCCGACATGCGCGTGCCGACCCATTCCCAAATCGAAGCGTATCGATACTCATGACTTCCATCAAAGAACAACTCCGCGTGCAGATTCTGCAATTGGTTCATGAGTATGGCTCTCTGGCTACCAGGCCGGATCCCTTCGTGCAAGGCACGTCAATTGTGCCACCGTCAGGCAAGGTGATCGGTGCGCGCGAACTGGAAATGATGGTCGATGCATCACTCGACGGCTGGCTTACGACCGGCCGCTTCAATGACGAATTTGAGAAGCGCCTGGCGGCGTTCATCGGCGTCGATCATCTGATCACCGTGAACTCCGGCTCTTCCGCGAACCTGATCGCGTTCTCGACGCTGACGTCGCCGAAGCTTGGCGAGCGAGCGATCAAACCGGGCGACGAAGTGATTGGCGTCGCGGCAGGCTTTCCGACCACCGTGAATCCGATCCTTCAATTCGGCGCCGTGCCTGTATTCGTAGATATCGAAATCGGCAATTACAACATCGATGCATCGAAGGTGGAGGCGGCAATCAGCCAGAAGACAAAGGCCATCATGTTGGCGCATACCCTCGGCAACCCGTACAACCTCGACGTAATCGTCGCGCTTTGCAAGAAGCACAAGCTCTGGCTGATCGAGGACTGCTGCGACGCGCTCGGCTCGACGTATCAGGGTAAGCTCGTTGGCACGTTCGGCGACATCGGCACATTGAGCTTCTACCCTGCGCACCACATCACGATGGGCGAAGGCGGCGCTGTCTTCACGAACCACTACGAACTCAAGCAGATCGCCGAATCTTTCCGCGACTGGGGTCGCGACTGCTACTGCGCTCCGGGCAAAGACAATACCTGCGGTAAGCGCTTTTGCCGCAAGCTTGGCGAGCTACCGGAAGGCTATGACCACAAGTACACGTATTCGCACCTAGGCTACAACCTCAAGATCACCGATGTGCAGGCCGCCTGCGGTCTCGCTCAGCTTGAACGCGCACAGTATTTCATCGAGTCGCGCCGGCGTAACTTCGCCTACCTTGCCGAGCGCCTCAAGACGTGCGAAGAGCAACTGATTCTTCCCAGGGCGACGCCAAATTCCGATCCGTCGTGGTTTGGCTATCCAATCACCATCAAGCCGGATGCCGGACTGCGCCGTCTCGACCTGCTCACCTATCTCGACCAGGAAAAGGTCGGCACACGCCTTCTGTTCGCCGGCAATCTGACCCGCCAGCCGTACATGCTCGGGCGCAACTATCGCATAAGTGGTGACCTGACGAATACCGACGTCATCATGAACGATACGTTCTGGGTCGGCACATTCCCCGGCCTTGGGAAGCCGCACCTCGACTACGTTGCGGACAAGATCGAGACGTTTCTTGGCATCAATTTCTAAGCGTTTTGCACGTGCCAATTTTATCGAGCAGCGAACCCAAGTATGTTGAACAAGCTGAAGGCCGTGGTCGCGGCGGACCCGGATACGCGCAGCAAAATGATTCGATATTTGCTGGTCGGCGGCTTCAACACTTGCTTCGGTTACGTCGTCTCAATCGGTCTCTATTACCTGTTGAGCCACCGCCTGCATATTGTTGTTATCGGTCTGCTTGCGAACGTGGTGTGTATCAGCGAGTCGTTTATTGCCTACAAGCTATTCGTGTTCACGTCTCGCGGAAGCTGGCTCAGAGAATATTTGAGATGTTACGTCGTGTATGGGGGCAGCGCGTTGATCGGCATCGCTGGACTGTGGCTGCTAGTCAATGTGATCGGCATCTCGTTCTGGATTGCGCAGGGTGCTCTGGTGATCGTTAGCGTCGTGATCTCATACACAGGGCACGACCGCTTCACCTTCAACAAAGCACAGCACGGATGAGCGACAGAAAACTAATCAGCATCGTTGCAGGTTGCTTCAACGAACGCGACAACATCGCGGAATTGCATGCACGCATCACAGCAGCCATGCTGCAGATGCCGCAGCACGACTACGAGATTATCCTCATCGACAATGCGTCGACTGACGGCACGGTCGACGTCATCCGCGAAATCGCCAGTCAAGACGAGCGCATGAAGGCAATCGTCAACGTACGCAATTTCGGACACATCCGTTCGCCCTATCACGCACTATTGCTCGCGAACGGCGACGCCGTGATTGGCATGGCCTCCGACCTTGAAGATCCACCCGAACTACTGCCTGAATTCATCCGGAAGTGGGAAGCAGGCTTCAAGATCGCTATTGGCGTACGTCGCAAGCACGAAGAGCGTGGCCTGATGGCGCTGATGCGCAAAGCGTATTACTCGCTCATCACGCGCATCTCGGAAGTGGAGCAAGTGCGAAATTTTACTGGCTTTGGCTTATACGACCGCGCGGTGATCGACATCCTGCGCCGCATCGATGACCCTTATCCGTATTTTCGCGGCCTCATTTGCGAGATAGGCTATCCGCGAGCGGAAATCTTGTTCGACAAGCCGTTGAGGAAGCGCGGCACATCGAAGGGAAACTTCTTCGTGTATCTCGATAGCGCCCTGCTCGGCATCGTGAATCACTCGAAAGCACCCCTCCGGCTCGCGACCGTCATGGGAATCGGCATGAGCGGCATAAGTTTCTTCATGGGCATCTACTATCTGGTTCGAAAGCTGTTCGCATGGAACGAATTCCAGATGGGCCTCGCGCCGCTTGCTATCAGCCTCTTGTTCTTCATGGGCATGCTGTTTCTGCTCTTGGGGTTGCTTGGCGAATATATCGGCTTGCTGGTCACCCAAACGGTGCGGCGCCCGATGGTCGTCGAGCAAGAACGTATCAATTTCTAGAGTAGCGATGCACGACATTCCGCAAGGCTTCACGATCTTTCGTGAAGACCTCGAACACGTTTCCAAGCAACTCGACGCTGTCTGGCCAAACCTTCGTGGCGCCCGCATATTCATCACGGGAGGCACTGGTTTTTTTGGTATTTGGCTTCTCGAATCGCTACTTTGGGTGAACCAGACGCGCGAACTCGGCATACATCTAGCCGTGCTCAGCCGCGCGCCCGAACGCTTCCTGAACGAACGCGCGCCGCATTTGCGCAGGCGGCAGGGATTGAGTTTCGTCGCGGGCCGACTGACAGACTTTGATATTCCGGCTGAACCGTGCACGCACATCCTGCATGCCGCTTCGGAAACCAATCTCGAAAAAACCGGCGACTGGGCAGAACGGCATCTGACTTCTGCGATCGACGGAACGCGGCGCGTGTTAGAGATGGCTGTTGAGCACCAGTGCAAGTCGATGCTGGTGACGACCTCGGGCGCCGTGTATTCGCAGGCGGACTCGATCGTCGGCCAGCATCGTGTCGAGGGTCCAATGGGCGTTGCCGACTTCGTATCTGAGCGCAGTGTCTACAGTCAGGCGAAGCGCACGATGGAGATCATGACCGCGATCGCTGCGCAAAAGCATGGCTTCAACGCGCTGATTGCCCGCTGCTTCGCCTTTGTCGGCCCTTATTTATCACTCGACGGCAACTACGCAATCGGTAATTTCATGCGCGACGCGCTGCGCGAGCGGGAGATTGTCGTCGGCGGCGACGGCACGCCGTTGCGCTCCTATCTTTACGCAGCGGATCTCGTGGTGTGGCTGCTGACAATTTTGGTACGCGGGCGCTCTGGCCGGCCGTACAACGTGGGCGGCCATCAGCCGATATCGATCGGTGATTTGGCTCGCACCGTCGCGGCGATGGCTGGCCGTCCGGAAAGTGCGGTGACGATCAGGGACACACCTGTTCCAGGTGCGATTCCGTCCGCGTATCTGCCGTCGCTCGCACGCGCCGAGAAAGACCTAGGTCTACGCGTTGCAATTCCCATGGAAGAAGCGATTTTGCGGACCTTGGCCTGGCATAGGAAACAGCGAGGAATGAGTGGAGCGCAGTGATGCAAAAAGTCTTGCAAGCGTACATCGGCGCCAGCGCGCAGTAACCGAACAAGCCATACCAGGCGATCAAAGCGAATCAACGACGGTAACGTTCAGACGGATAGATTTAGATGGCAATCAGTATCGCAGACTATGTTTTCCAGCGCGTCGCCGAACAGGGTGTCAAAGACGTATTCATGGTGTCTGGTGGGGGCATCATGTACCTGTGCGATGCCTTGGGCAGGTCGCCGGACTTGCAGTACTGGTGTAACTACCACGAGCAGGCGTGCGCGATCGCGGCGGAAGGCTACGCTCGCGTCACCGAAGGCCTTGGCGTCTGCCTGGTGACGACCGGACCGGGCAGTACCAATGCCTTGGGCGGCGTCGCCGGTGCATGGGTCGATTCGATTCCGGTGTTGGTAATCTCGGGCCAGGTTCGTACGGGCATCATGGCCGACTACACCCGTCAGCGTCAGGTCGGCCCCCAGGAAATCAACATCACGCCGATGACCGAACCGGTTACGAAGCATTCCGTCACCGTGGCGCATCCTGAAAACCTGCGCTACGAACTGGAAAAGTGCCTGTACCTGGCGCGCGCCGGCCGTCCTGGTCCGGTATGGCTCAATCTGCCGCTAGACATCCAGTCGGCGATGATCGAGCCGGACAAGCAGCGCCCGTACATCCCCGAGGGGAAGGCTACCCCGGATCTCAGCCAAGCTCTCGTTGCGCAGATCGCCGATATGCTCACAGCGTCGAAGCGCCCGGTCATCATCTGCGGCAATGGGGTGGTGCTGGGTGGTGCGAGACAGTCGTTCCGCGAGTTGGTCGAACGGCTGCAAGTTCCGGCGATGTCCACCATCAGCGCAATGGACGTGCTCGCGGAGGATCACCCGTTGTTCCAAGGCCGCATCGGTCCGGGCGGACAGCGCCGCGCGAACTTCGCGCTGCAGAATGCCGACCTGGTACTCGCACTCGGCACGAGTCTGTCGATCTCGGCAATCGGCTTCAGCGACAGGTTCGCGCCGAAGGCGAAGAAGATCATGGTGAACATCGATGCGGGCGATCTCGAAAAGAAGAATATCGAGATCGACATGCCGGTGCTCGCCGACGTGAAGGAATTCATCGGCGCACTCAGCGCGAAGTTCGAATCGCGGGCGCAGCACGCGCCGCAGCGCTGGCTCGACGCCTGTGCCAGATGGAAATGCGAATACCCGCCGATGCCTTCAGCGGAATATCTGCAAAAAGACCACGTCGACATCTACAGTGCCTACGACGAACTGTCCCGCCAGCTTGGCGACACGGACATTGTCGTGAGCGGCAACTCTCTTGACGGTTGCATCATCGCGTATCAGAACCACCGTGTAAAACACGGTCAGGTGGCGTTTACGAGCGCCTGCATGGGCGCGATGGGGTGGGATCTTCCTGCGCTGATAGGCGCGTGCATCGCCGACAACCGCAAGCGTCGCGGTGTACTTGTTACCGGTGATGGCAGCGTCTTATTCAACATCCAAGAATTGATGTTCCTAGGGCACAACCATCTCAACGCAAAGCTGTTTATCAGCAATAACGACGGCTATCAAAGTATTCGGAATACGCAGACGCGCTTCTTCGACGGTCGGCAGGTCGGGACGGACAGGCATTCCGGCGTGGGCAATCCGAATTTCGAACAACTGGCCGCAGCGTTCCATCTGAAGTACATACGCATAGACACCAACGACCAGCTCAAGGGATCGATTGCGAGAGTGTTTGCCGACGATGGCCCGTGGATCGTCGAGATGCGGGTGTCGCAGGCGCAGCAACGCTTCCGCGCAAGCTCGTATCGAAAACCAGATGGCACGATTGGCTCACGCCCGATGGAAGACATGGATCCGTTGCTGCCGCGTGAAGAGATGGAACGCAACATGACGATGTTCGACAACGACTAAACGAAAGATAGCAAGAATGACCAGCGGCCACGTTCGTCTGGACCGCCGCCGGGCATGAGCGAGCAGTCACCAAGCGCGCCGCTCGTCGGTCAGCGATCTTGCCTATTTCCAAAATTCGCGGAAGGAACGCAATGTATTCCAAGACAAAAATCCTGGTCACCGGCGCGGACGGCTTCATTGGATCGCATCTGACCGAACATCTGGTGCGTGCCGGCCACGACGTGCGCGCCTTCGTCATGTATAACTCCTTTAATTCCTGGGGCTGGCTCGACCAGGCACCCGCCGATATCAAGTCCGCCCTCGACATCTTCGCGGGCGACATCCGCGATCCGAACGGCGTGCGCAAAGCCGTCGAAGGCTGCGACGTGGTGCTGCACCTTGCCGCATTGATCGCGATTCCCTACTCGTATCACTCGCCGGATACCTATGTCGACACCAACGTCAAGGGCACGCTCAACGTCGTGCAGGCCGCGCGCGATCTGGGCGCGCGCGTCGTCCACACCTCCACGAGCGAGGTGTATGGTACGGCGTTGACGGTGCCGATTTCGGAGGCGCATCCGCTACAGGGTCAATCGCCCTACTCTGCATCGAAGATCGGCGCGGACCAGATTGCGCTTTCGTTCTATGCGTCGTTCGGTACGCCGGTCACCGTGTTGCGGCCGTTCAATACCTATGGCCCGCGCCAATCGGCACGCGCCGTGATTCCAAGCACCATCACGCAAATCGCCAACGGCAAGCGCTCGCTGAAGCTCGGCTCGCTGCATCCAACGCGCGACTTCAACTACGTCACCGACACCGTGCGCGCATTCGAAGCCGTGATGAATTGCGACGCAGCACAAGGCCAGGTA